>JAVYME010000012.1:0-16835 GCA_038736825.1 Candidatus Iainarchaeum sp. | reverse complement strand
GTTATGTCGGGCTTGTGGCTGGAGCGTGCTTTGCGGACTTGGGAAACAATGTTGTGTGCGTTGACGTTGACAGAGAAAAAGTGGAAATGCTGAAAAAAGGCAAAAGCCCGATTTTTGAGCCTGGCTTGGAAGAAATGCTTGAAAAAAACATAAAAGCCGGCAGGCTTTCTTTCACTACAAGCACTGCAGAGGCAGTGAAAAAATCGCAAATAATTTTTATTGCAGTTGGAACACCCCAAGGAGAAAACGGCGAATCAGACTTAAAATATGTAGAGCAAGCAGCCAACGCAATAGGGCAAGCACTTGATTGTGAAAAAATCATAGTCAACAAGAGCACTGTGCCAGTTGGCACAGGCAACAAAGTGGCAAAAATAATCGGAAAACACTACAAGGGAAAATTTCACGTAGTGTCAAACCCAGAATTTTTAAGAGAGGGAAGCGCAATAAACGATTTCCTGAAACCAGACCGAATTGTAATAGGCTCAAACGACGAAAAAGCCAGCAAAACAATGGAAGAATTATACAGGACATTGGGCGCAAAAATCCTTTTCACAGACATTGAAAGCGCAGAATTGATAAAATATGGCTCTAATGCAATGCTTGCCACCAAAATCTCTTTCATCAATGAAATTGCAAGGCTTTGCGACAAAGTTGGAGCCAACATAGAGGCAGTCGCGGAAGGCATAGGCTTGGACAAAAGAATCGGGCCAGCCTTTTTGAAAGCAGGCTGTGGATGGGGTGGTTCCTGCTTTCCAAAAGACGTAAAAGCCTTAATTCACACTGCCAAAAAATACGGTGTTGACTTGAAAATACCTAGAGCGGCTGAAGAAACAAACAAAGAGCAAAAACTAATTCCAGTGAAAAAACTCAAAAAACACTTTAAAACACTAAAAGGCAAAAAAATTGCATTGTTAGGGCTTTCCTTTAAGCCAAACACTGACGACATGCGAGAAGCGCCATCAATTGAAATAGCAAAAAAACTCCTCAAAGAAGGAGCAAAAATTTCAGCCTATGATCCTGTTGCAATAACACAAGCAAAAAAAACATTGAAAGGAATTGAATTCGCAAGCTCGCCATATACTGCCCTGAAAAACGCTGACGCAATGCTTTTGGTAACTGAATGGAATGAATTCAGGGAAATGGACTTTGAAAGAATTAAAAGGATTATGAAAAAACCATTAGTCATAGACGGAAGAAACATTTACAATAGAAAAAGCTTGCAAGCAATGGGCTTTGCTTACGAAGGAATAGGAAAATAATTCAAGAAAAAAAAGAAAAGGAGGATTTTGAAATGTCTTTGACAACAATTTCCTGCATTAAAGCAGATGTGGGAAGCCTGGCGGGACACATAATTGTGCCCGAAGAAATGAAAGAACTTGCAAGAAAAAACCTGAAAAAAAAACGGAGTGGACAAAAAAATCATAAACGACTTTCATGTTTTCAATTGCGGTGACGACCTGGAATTGCTAATGACACACTACAATGGAAGAAACAATGAAAAAGTCCACAAGCTCGCCTGGGACACCTTCATGTTATGCGCAGAGTGGGCGAAAAAAAACAAATTATACGGTGCAGGCCAAGACCTGCTCACAGACGCTTTCTCTGGAAACGTAAAAGGACAAGGACCTGGAGTTGCAGAAATGACAATAAAAGAAAGAAAATCCGATCCATTACTGGTTTTCGCTTGCGACAAAACAGAACCATCAGCCTTCAACCTTCCATTGTTCAGGATTTTCGCAGACCCATTCAATACCGCTGGCCTAGTAATAGACCCAAACACAACCGCTGGTTTTTCCTTTGAAGTGCTTGATGTCTACAAACACAGAAAAATAGCCCTTAAATGCCCTGAAGAAATGTACTCTTTGCTTGCATTGATTGGCACTACAAGCACTTACGCAATAAAAAGGGTTTTCAAGAACGGAAACCTGCCACCAGAAGAAGCAATTGCTGCAGAAGTTTGCACTGAAAAACTAAGCATGGCAGCAGGCAAATACGTTGGCAAAGACGATCCAGTGTGCTTGGTTAGATCCCAAAGCGGTTTTCCAGCAACAGGCGAAGTAATTGAAGGCTTTGCATTAGGACACCTTGTAAGCGGCTGGATGAGAGGCTCACACCGCGGACCACTAATGCCAGTATCCCAAAAAGATGCAACCCCCACAAGGTTTGACGGGCCACCCAGAGTTGTCGGCTTGGGATTCCAAATAGTGAACGGCAAACTTTATGGACCAAAAGACCTCTTTGAAGACCCAAGCTTTGACATTACAAGAAAAAGATGCTTGAAGGCAATGGAATACATGCGAGCGCACGGTCCATTTGAACCGCACAGGGTTGACGAAAAAGAACTGGAATACACTACGCTGCCAGATGTCCTAAAAAAACTTGAATCCAGGTTCTCAAAATCAACAGATTGAAGGGAAAAGGCTTGAAAGCAATAATTCCAGCAGCCGGTTATGGAACCCGGCTGCACCCTTTAACCAAAGAAACCCCAAAAGCATTGATTGAAATAGGCGGCAAACCGGTTTTAGAACACGTGCTTGACAAAATAGAGGCTTTAAGCGAAATAGACTCTGTTTTCATTGTAACAAACGCAGTTTATTACAACAAATTCATTGAATGGCTTGAATTGTATGAAACCGAACTGGAAATCAAAATAATAAACGACAAAACCACTTCCAATGAAAACCGCTTGGGAGCCATTGGAGACAAGCACTTGGCAATAAAAAAAGGCAAAATAAAAGAAGAAGTGCTCGACATAAGCTCTGACAACCTTTTCGATTTTGGATTGGAAAACGCTTTTAATTTTTTCAAGCAAAAAAAAGCCCCAGTTATTGGGCTTTACGATGTAAAAGACAAGTTTCTTGCAAGGCATTACGGCATTGTCTCAATTGACCCTGAAAACAAATTAACCGCTTTTCAAGAAAAACCAGAGCATCCAGCCTCAACACTTGCATCCATTGGAGTCTATTTTTACACTGCTCAAACAATCAAATTGTTTGAAAACTATTTCAAGGAAGGGCATTCAAGGGACGCGCCAGGCAATTTCATTGAATGGCTTTACAAAAAAACACCAGTTTACGGTTTTACATTTAAAGGAAAATGGTTCGATATAGGCTCTTTCGAGCAATTGGACAAAGCAAGAGCAGAGTTCAAGGAAAAGTGAGGCAATGAAAACAGCAATTGTCACTGGAGGAGCAGGATTCATTGGATCACACTTGTGCGACACATTACTGGAAATGGATTTAAAGGTAATCGCAATCGACAGCCTTATAACCGGAAACAAGGAAAACATTGAACACTTAAAGAAAAACAAGCGGTTTTGCTTTATAAAAAAAGACATTGTAAAACCAATAACAATCAAAGAAAAAACAGATTTTGTCTTCAACCTTGCATCGCCAGCCTCGCCAGTAGACTATCAAAAAATCCCAATGCAAACAATCCTGGCAAACTCTATTGGAACAAAAAACATGCTGGACTTTGCCCTCAAAAAAAAAGCAGTTTTTTTGCAAGCATCAACCTCAGAAGTTTACGGCGACCCATTAGAACACCCGCAAAGCGAAACCTATAATGGAAACGTCAACATTACAGGACCACGCGCCTGCTATGACGAATCCAAACGATTTGCTGAAACGCTTTGCACATACTATTGCAAAGAATTCAACCTAAAAACACGAATTGCAAGAATCTTCAACACGTATGGCCCGAGAATGAGAAAAAACGATGGAAGAGTCATTCCAAACTTTATAACACAAGCACTGGCTGGAAAACCCTTAACTGTTTATGGTGACGGAAAACAAACAAGGTCTTTTTGCTATGTAAGCGATTTGGTTGAAGGAATAGTCAAGCTGGCATTCTCCAATTACCAAAAACCAGTAAACCTGGGCAACCCAGAAGAACTAACAATGACAGAACTGGCTGAAAAAATCAAAACCCTGACAGGCTCAAATTCAAAAATTGTTTTCACCAAACTGCCAGAAGATGATCCCGCAAAAAGAAAACCAGACATTTCAATTGCAGAACGCGAACTCAACTGGAAGCCAAAAACCAGCATTGAAGAAGGCTTGAAAAAAACAATCGAGTTCTTCAAAGAAAAATAATGATTTTGCAAAGCCTATTTTGCGCCAGCAATCTTGAAAGCCAGCCTTTTCGAGTCTTTCGACTCAACCACAACAGGCTTCGGCTTTTTCGGCTTAAACCTGAAAAAAAAATAAGCCAAGGCAAGCAATAAAACAATGAAAAAAAGCAAAACAACAATCAAACCAAAATCCAGAAAACCATTCATCAAAATTCCGCCAAAACCCCTTGCATACAAATTATTTCCAAAACCAGTATTAATCGCTTTCGGTTGCAGTATTCCAAGAAAAAGAAAAGAATAAAACAATTCAACACCCTTATTCTTGCATGAAAAAACAAATTGCATTCATTGGCATTCTCCTTCTCATAACAATAATTCTTTTCATTGACACAAGCAAGCTCTTGGAAACCCTTGCAAAAACAAACCTTTTCCTTTTTTTCTCAGCCACACTATTAAGCCTTCCAGCAGTCTTCTTTCGCTCGCTCAAATGGCATTTAATGCTGAAAAAACAAGGCCACGATTTTCCCTTAAAAAAAATTTTCAAGTATTATTTTATTGGCATTGGATTGGGTTCCTTCACCCCGGGCAGAATCGGCGATTTCGCAAAAGCAATTTTTGTAAACAAAAAAATCAAATCATTGCCGGTTTCGTTTTCCTCAGTACTGGTTGACAGGCTCATTGACTTAAGCGTTCTAGTCGGGCTTGGCATTTTCTCGCTTTGCATTTTCCTCTGGATTTACCAAACCACAATAATCTCGATCACAGTGATTATTGCAATGGTTGTCGGTTTGGCTTCATGCTTTTACCTTTTATTCAACAAGCGCTTGTTGAAAAAAGCCCTCAAGCCATTTTATCGCATTCTCGTTCCAGAAAAATTCAAAGAAAAACTGAGCAGTGGCTTTGATTCTTTTATGGACTCAGTTCAAGCATTATTAAAAAACCGTTCTCTTTTAGCAATTGCTGTTTTCCTAAGCCTTGCTTCCTGGCTTTTCGAAGTGTTTGCAGAATACTTGCTGGCTTTGTCCCTAGGAATTGAACTGCCAGTTTCATTTGTTTTTCTCGCTGTTTCACTTGCAACCCTGATATCATTACTGCCATTGAGCATTTCAGGCATTGGAACACGGGATGCCCTCATTATAGCATTGTTTTCCCTTCGCAGCATTCCAGCTGAAAGCGCTGTCGCCTTTTCCTTCCTAGTGCTCTTCTATTCAACACTGATTTCGCTTGCAGGCATTGCAATAATGGCTTTTGAAAAAATAAGCGTTAAAGAAATAATGAAAGATGATTGAATTGGAACGCATTGAATTCCTTGTTTCAGCCGCCAAAGGAAAAACCCTGGATGTCGGCTTCAACCCAAAAGACACCACACTGCACAATGCAATTGTGGCAAAACTGGGTGAAAAAAAAGTTATAGCAATTGACACGGTTGTGGAAAAAGCAAGCCCGAACACTGTTAAAGCAAGCGCTGAAAAAATGCCATTCAAAAACAACTGCTTTGACTGCATTATTGCAGGAGAACTCATAGAACACTTGCAAGAACCACAATCCTTCATTAAAGAATGCTCGCGCCTTCTCAAAAAAAACGGAACGCTAGCACTTTCCACTCCAAACAAAAAAAGCTGGATTAACCGGCTATTTCACTCTTATGAAGCGCCACTGCATTTTTCGCTTTTCTCTCTTGAAGAACTCAAGGCACTGCTGGAAAAGCATTCCTTCAAAATTATTTCAGTAAAAATGCTTCCATACACCATGGAATCCAGCGAGGGTTCCAAGCACAAATGGTTCATGCCAGTGCGCGCCTTCGCACACATTTTCCTGCCGAATTCGCTGAGAGAAAACACCTGCATTACTGCAGAAAAGAAATAGTCAGTGAAGCCTGTAAAGCTTTATGCTTCCATATTCAAGAACAGGCTTTCTTCCAGGAAGCGCGGGAAAATTTTCAGTGTTTATCGCGGCATAATCCACATTTAAGTCCAGCACGCACTCTGCACATTTTTCTTCAACTATTTTTTTCTGGACTTGTATTTTTTGCAGTTCATCATAATATGCCTTGTCATGAACAACTAGCCTTTCATCAAATGGCAAAAACCAGCCCTGCCCTGCATTGAACGGAATCTTGTTTGAAAGCTCAGCGGTTTTTGCTGACGCCATTCCCAGAAAAACAACTGTTTTGAGTTCTGGATCAAATTCCTTAAATTTGAAGGCAAAGGCAGCTTCATCTCGTGAAATCTTGCTACCAGAAATCCTTGCAGTAACATAACTAGAGGTAGCAAAGCCAAACAACAATAAAAGCACTATAATTATTTTTACAAATTTCAAGTTTTTGGCTTTGATTTGAACCCCATCAAGCGTTATTGAAGTGAAGAATATTGCGCCAAGCGTGAAAAGCCACGGCAACTCGTTTTCTATTGTAAGGCCAGCGAGTGCAGCAAAATAGTACATTAAACTGCCTGCAAGAAAAACAGAAAATGAAAACAGCATTATTTTGTTAACCCGCTTTTTGATTATGCTATAAACAAAGGCTGTTCCAAAAAGCAACCCTATTGCCCAACCCATGCTGAGAAGATAAGCAAAAGTAAAGGAAAGCATGTTAATTGATTGAATTGGGTTTGAAATTGAAGTGGTTTTTCCAATTAAAATTCTTGAAAAATGGGCCGTATAGATTTTTAGGTTCATCAAAAAAGCCGGAAACGCTAAAGCCGCAAAGGGCACTGTCTTCAACATGTCAAAAAATCGGTCTTTGTTGAAAGCAACAAAAACAAGCAATAAAAGCACTCCATTTATTGTCCACGCTATGTGCACCATAAGCATGGCTGGCACAACAAGAAAGGCAAGCTTGTTTTTCTTCAAAAACAAGTAAAAAAAGAAAAGAATAAGGCAAGAGCCCAGCATTCTGGGAAACATGCCAAAATACATGTTTATGTAAGTTGTTTTTGCACCAATGAAAAGAATTGAAGCCCAAATTGCAGTTGAATCCGACTTGAAAAGCTCTCGTGAAACCAAGAAAACCAAGATTGCTTCAATTGCAGCAAGCAATACCCCAAAAGCCCATAAAACTAAAAAATCCTCAACAAAAAAAAACAAGCCAGTTAAAATTTTGGCAAAAAGGTGAAAGCCAATCTGGTAAGTGAAAGAAACCCCAGAATAGGGAGCATAAGTTTCAGGAATCCTTCCAGCCATTGAAAGCGTGCGTAAAGTAATTGTATGAAAGGCATCATTGGAACCCATATAATAAGGCGTCACCAACAGCAAGGGAAACGCGCAAATTGCTGCAACAAGCAAGGCTGAAAAAAGCACAGGCAATGGAATTTTTTCGCTAGGCAAAGAAAATTTTTTCCATAAAAAAAAAGAAACAGGCAAGGATATGCCCACAACAACAGGGATTGAAAGAAAGGCAAAGCCCATCCAATAAGAAACCAATATTGAAACACAAACAAAAATAAGAGCTGCAAAAAGAATTGCAGAAACTATCCCACTTTTAGGTTTTTGCATCAATAAAATAGGCAGTGATTGTTTTAATATTTTCTGCCCAACGAATGCTTTACGCCATGCCATAAAACAGACGCAAAAAACCTTATGTCCTTTGGCCTTGGCAGCACTTCTAT
Organism: Candidatus Iainarchaeum sp.; assembly: GCA_038736825.1. Classification (GTDB taxonomy): domain Archaea; phylum Iainarchaeota; class Iainarchaeia; order Iainarchaeales; family DTGL01; genus JAPLVS01. The sequence goes on along the minus strand of JAVYME010000012.1, from coordinate 9,158 downwards.
TTCAAGTCCCATGCTTTTTTGCTTCACATACAAAAAAGAGAAGGCAGCAACAACTGCAATTATTTGGGAAAAAATCAAGCCATACACTCCGTAAACGAAAGCCAAGGGATAGCCAGTCAAAAGTGTCACTGCAAGCATTAAAAGCATGCTTTTTGCCAAAATGTCTGCACGGTTTATGCTCCTATAGGTGTTTGTTAAAAAATTGATGGAGCTTCCCATGAAAAGCAGGAGGAAAAAAGGCAAAAGCGAGTAGGCTTCAACGAATTCTGGGAAAAAGGACAACAACAAAAAGCGTCCTGCGAAAAGAGCCAACAATCCTAAAAATGCTCCAAGCAAGAGTGAAAATTTTATGCTGAGCGATGCAAGCCGGCTTAGGGCTTTTTTGTCTGTGGCTTTTCCGCTTGCAAAGGGAAGCATTGCCTCAGATAAGGCAGAGGTCGGCATTTCTATTGCATAGGTTGCAATTTTTTCAGCTATATAGTAAAATCCTATTGTTGTTGCTGGCAAAAAAAGCCCCATATAAAACAATACTGCTTGCGAGTTAAGTTTTTTGAAAACGCTCATTGCAAAAGTGTTTTTCAAGTATTTGTTGACTTGTCCTGAATCAATTCTTTTTTCTTCAAACCTGCATTGCCTGAAAAAATAAAAGTACGCAATTGCAGCGATTGCCACTGAAATTATTTTTGCAGAAATTGTTCCACTGGCGCCCTGGCGTAAAACAATCACGAAGAGTGTTGCAAGGATAAGGTTTGCAATTCCTTCAATCAAGGAAACCTTTAAAACCTTGCCAAAGCTTTTAATGCCCTTGAAAAGGGCTTCAAAAAGAAGAAAAAAAGGGAACACAAGAAAAAGCAGGGAAGAATACTGGAATAATGTTGCGTCTCCTCTTCCAATTATTTCAAGAATTGCTTGAGAGCAAAAATAGAAAAATGCAAAAAGTACCAAAAAGCCAAAAAAAAGGATTTTAGCAAACCTTGAAAAAAGCACTTTTGAACCGCACTGGGGGGTGAAAACTGTTAGTGCGTTGCCGAAAACCTCTGTTCCGAAAAGGAAAACCAGGTTTCCTATGAACGCTAAGACAAACATTGCCTTGCCGTATTCTGCTGGACCCAAAGCATTGGCGATAAGGTAAGTGTAAATTAAGCCCATGGCAAGCATGGCTGCTTTTGCAGAATATGAGAAAACCCCGCTTTTCAGGAAAAGCCAGGATTCATCATCCAACATATTACCATTATAAACTGTGATTGCCTGCTTAAAAATGGTTTTGGTATAAACCAGTCAACGCTTTTTGGCATAAACGAAAAGTTCTGGGGCAAAATCAAGGTTTGTGAAAAGCGAAATCGCATGCTTTAAGCTGTTCAGTCTTGAAGGTGAAATCCTGTATATTTCGATTTCCTTGAAATCGCTGAGCCGAAGAAGCGCGTAAAGCGTTCTTGGAGTGTAAGGCTGTTTGTGGGTTGCATCGTCAAAAAAGAAGCCTAGTGGAAAATAGGGGTTATTTGTTGTAAGGATCAGGTTTTCTGACAATCGCGAGATTTTGGAAAAATATGCAAGTGCTTCTTCAAGTGAAAGATGCTCTACAACTGAAAGCATTACTGCAAAATCAAACTTGCCTTTTATGCTGGAAAGGCTGTAAAAATCGTGCTTGAATGTCTTATCTATGTCCATTGACTTGTAAATGCATCTTTTTTTCGCAAGTTCTTTTTCAAGCCATTTCTCGCCAGCACCTATTTCAATGACTCTGGCAGTTTCTGGAATTGTTTCTAACAACAACTCTAGTGATTTTTTTGTTGAAATCGGGATTTTGCGAAAATCAAGCCATTCAATTTTTTCCTTCCTATACTTGTTGTATTCTTGCCAGTTCATTTATTCCACCATGCCTTTGATTCCAAGAAAAGCCTTTTCGAGAAATCTTTTCCTATCATATTTTTTTTCAACTATTTGAATCCTTTTTTGTCGGTTTTTCTCAACACCATTGATATTTGAAACTGCCAAATTCAAGTTTTTTTTGAAATCAGTCCAGTTTTCAGCATAATCTCCAGCCAATGGGTTTCTATGAAAGAATTCTTTGAGTGCTCCTTTTTTTGGGCCTTTGACTGCAAGGTATAACCCGCAAGCCAAATAATCAAATACCTTTACTGGAAGGCTTGTGTAGTATTTTTCAGGCCATGGCACGATGCCTATGTCTGCAGCTGAAAGATAATGGCTTATTTCTTGATAGGCTGCGTTTTTTACAACTTTTATTTTTTCTGTGCACTGGTTTTTTTTCAAAAAGGAGTCAAATTCTTGCTCTTGGCTTTTTTCAACTGATACAATCATTAGCAAAAAAATTTTTTCTTTCTCTAGGCAGCCAATTGCTTTAAGCATTTCAGGTATTTCTTCATCTCCAATTCCGCCAGCATAAGCAAGCACTTTTGCATTTTCAGGAATGCCAAGCTTTGCTCTTGTTTCTGCGCGGGCTTTGGCTGAAAAATAAACAATTGAGGTATCCACTCCGTTTGGGATTAACAAGCATTTTTCCGGTTTTAGTTTGTAGCGTTCCATTGCTTCTTTTTTGTCCCAATCAGTAAGGAAGAATAAAAGATCAGCATTTTTGTAAGTAAGGCTTCTTAATAAAAAATAAAGCCGTCTCTTTAGCCCTTTAACCGAAAAAAAAGAAGGCATTTGTTCGAAAACATACGGGTCATCCTTTGCATCCAAAACAAATTTTTTTCTTGAAAGCTTGCATGCAAGCAAGGCGAAAAAATTGTGGGTTAGTGGAGGGGATGTGCCAAGCACTACTTTGAAATCGCTAGAGAATAATATCCAAAAAAGATCTAACACAGAGCCATATCTTTTAACACCGTTTGCCTCTCCAGTGCCATGCCTTTTGGGGGCAAATATGCTTACTTTCCAATCCTTTTCCAAAAAATAGTCCTTGAAAGCGTTCACCCTTATCACTGCAGCACCACATTCTGGGTCAGCATATGGCGCAATTATTGCAATTTTCATTTCAAGCCCTCAAAAGTTTTCCTTATAATATTGCACGAAAAGTTCAATTCCTTTTTCAATGCTTGTACATGGTTTCCAGCCAAGCAACCTTTTTGCCTTAGAAATGCTTGCATAGGTTATTGGAATATCGCCTTTTGGCACAGGCTTTTCAGAAACAATTGCCTTTTTGCAAAGATTTTTTTCTATTATTTTAATCAAGCGGTTTAATTCCACTGGCTTGTTGTTGCCTAAATTTATTATTTCAAAAGGAAACGGTTTTTCCAAGGAAAGCATTATGCCAGATACTATGTCTTCTATGTAGGTAAAGTCTCGTTTCATGTCGCCTTTTCCATAGCGTTCTACTGGCTTGCCATTGGCGATTGCATCTGTGAACTTGTGTACAGCCATGTCAGGGCGGCCTCTTGGACCATAAACTGTAAAAAATCGCAAGCAAGTGGTGGGAATGCTGTATTTGTGTGCATAGGCTTGGCATAAAAGTTCTGCGGAGCGCTTGGAGACAGCATAAGGCGAAGTGGTTTTTTCTATTTTTTGGTTTTCACTAAAAGGCGGTTTGTTCAAACCGTAAACGCTTGAAGAGGAGGCAAAAACAAACTGTTCTATGCAGTATTCTTTTGCAAGTTCAAGCAAATTGAGTGTTCCAAGAACATTCACTTCAAGGTACAATCCTGGTTGTTCCAGTGACGGGCGCACTCCTGCGCGGGCTGCAAGGTGCACTATTTTGTCTATTTTGTTTTTTTCAAAGATTTTCTGTAATGCCTTTTTGTTCCTTATGTCTGCCTTGAAAAGCAAAAAATTGCTGTTTTTTTGTGCAAAAGAGATGTTTTTCCTTTTTATTTTTGGATCATAATAGTTGTTGAAATCATCCACTCCAACAACTGTTTGTCCTTCAGCCAAAAGGCGTTCTGTCAAATGAGAGCCTATGAAGCCAGCGCAACCTGTTACAAGAATCATTTTTTAGCCCCATTTACTAATTCCCTGCATATTCTTAAAACTCGGTTTGCATTCTTTTTCCAGGAAAGGCTTTTCGCTGCCGAGAGCGTATTTCCCTCATTTGCTTTTTTGGAAAAATAATCTTTGCTTTTTTCAATTGCTTGCCTTAACTGCAAAACATTTCTTTTTTCCACCAAAAAACCGTTTTTTCCGTCAACGATTGTTTCTTCCGCGCCAGTGCCATTGCAGCCAATGCAATGCAAGCCAAAGCATTGGGCTTCTGCAAACATCAAGCCAAATGCCTCATATATTGATGGAACGCAAAGCACATCTGCAACCGAATAATATTTTGATAGCTCTGAGTGTTTAACATGTCCTGCAAAATAAACCCTTTCACTAAGAAAATTTAAATCGAATTCTTTTTTTTCAAGCCCAACAATCAAGAGCTTGGCATCCTTCAATACGCTAAAGGCTTCAGCAAGATAGTGCAACCCTTTAACCCATCCAGCGTTGCCCACAAACAACACTATGAAGTCTTTTTCTTTAAAGGATAGGTCTTTTCGTGCTTGGTTTTTTGGAATTTTTTTGAATTCACTGCAGTCCACTGCATTTGGAACCACTTTTGCTTGCACTCCATAGAATTTTTCAGCTTCTTTTTGAACTGCATGCGAAACTGCAATAAAAGAGTCAGCCATTTTCATTGCAAACCATGCCTTGAAAATGGAGGCTGAAAGGTAAAGGCCTGTTTTTAAGCAATATTTTATTCTCCCTGATTTTATTTCTTTTTTCCATTCTTCCCTTACTGCTTTGTCCAAGCCGTGCAAGTGCACTACCACCTTGTATTTTTTTCTCAAAAAAAAGCGAGCCATAACCGCATCAAATGCGGCTTCCGGGGTATGAGAATGCACTACATCAAAGTTTTTTCCTTTAACAAAACCTGCAAAGAAAAACAAAGTAATTGGCGTGTGGTGTAAAAAGTGAAAGAATCCCTTTAATGCATTCAAATAAGAATGCATTCCCTTTGGCGCGCTATAACCATAAAGGAATTCTATTCCAACGCCTTTTTTTTGCAGGGCTTTTCCCAATCCGAGAACAACCCTGCTCACGCCAGCAGTCTCAGAATAAACGCCATTGTAGTGCATTAAAATCTTCATAAGAAACACAAAACCAGAATATAAAAATCTCTGGAAAACGCTTTAAAAACTGTTTTGGTACGAAATCTCTTTGTATAGGAATTGTACCAATTCAATTTAAAGTCTCTGCAAAGAAGATTTATGGGGAGAAAAAAATGAAATTGCTGGTTACTGGCGGGTGCGGCTTTATTGGCTCAAACTTTATAAAATATTACTTGGAAAAGCACCCCCAAGACAAAATTGTAAACTTAGACAAGCTCACTTATGCTGGCAGAATCGAAAACCTGAAAGAATTAAAGGGCAGCAAAAACCATGAATTCATTAAAGGCGACATTTGCAATCCAAAAAGTGTTGCAAAAGCAATGAACGGCTGTGAAAAGATTGTGCACTTTGCAGCAGAATCCCATGTTGATAGGTCAATAAAAGACCCTTTTGTTTTTTTGAAAACAGACACTTTGGGCACAGCAGTATTGCTGGAAGAAGCAAGAAAGCAGGACATAGAGAAATTTGTTTACATTTCAACAGATGAAATCTATGGTTCAGTGGAAAAAGGCTTTAGCACTGAAGAATCTCCACTCAATCCTTCCTCGCCTTACTCTGCATCAAAAGCCGCAGCCGACAGGCTTGCCTTTTCCTATTACTACACTTACGGCTTGAACATAACAATCCATCGCTCTTCAAACAACTTTGGCCCAAACCAGTTTCCAGAAAAACTCATTCCCTTATTCATTACCAATTTATTGCAAGGAAAAAAAGTCCCATTATATGGCGATGGCTCAAATAAAAGAGACTGGCTGTATGTGGAAGACAATTGTGCCGCAGTTGAATTGCTTTTGGAAAAAGGCAAAAAAGGCGAAGCCTACAATGTTGCAGCGCACAATGAAAAAACAAACATTGAAATAACAAGGCTTGTGTTGAAAGAATTGGGGAAAGGCGAAGAAATGATAGAGTTTGTGAAAGACAGGCCTGGGCATGACAAAAGGTATGCTTTGAATACTGAAAAAATCGAGTCCTTGGGTTGGAAGCCTAAATGGGAATTTGAAAAAGCATTAAAGCACACAATTAACTGGTATAAGGAAAACGAGTGGTGGTGGAAGCCACTGGTGAAGAAATGAAGGGAATAATTCTTGCAGGAGGAACTGGTTCAAGGCTAAAACCTTTAACTGAAGTAACAAACAAACACTTGTTGCCGGTTTACAACAAGCCCATGATTTATTACCCTTTGCAGACTTTGATTGATGCTGGAATAAAAGAGATTTTAGTCATTACTGGCACAACACATGCAGGCGACATTTTTTCATTGCTTGGCTCTGGCAAAAAATTCGGAGTTCACTTCACTTATCGCGTGCAAGACGAGGCCGGCGGCATTCCCCAAGCAATTGCTTTAGCAGAACAGTTTGTGGGAGAAAACAAGTTTGTTTCCATCAACGGGGATAACATTTTGTTTGAAAACATAAAGCCTTTCGTGAAAGAATTTGAAAATGGCAGTGAAGAGTCAAGAGTTTTGCTGTACAAGGGCTCAAAAGAGCAATGCCAAAAAAGCGGGGTTGCAGTATTGAAAGGCGACAAAGTTGTCAGAGTAGTGGAAAAACCAAGAAATCCGCCAAGCCCTTGGATTGTGATTGGGGTTTACATGTACACTCCGCATGTCTTTGAAGTGATTAAAGGCTTAAAGCCAAGCGCGCGCGGCGAACTGGAAATAAGCGATGTGCACAACACTTACATAAAGCGGGGTTCTCTCAAAGCAAGCAAATTGAAAAAACAGTGGATGGATGCAGGCACAATAGAAGAACTCGCGGAAGCAAACAGGACTGTTGAAGAAATTGCCTTAAAAAAATCGCACTAATTATTCAAGCCGAATTCTAAACCAATAGAAAAGAAAAAACACTGGAAACAATAAATCGCGCAAAAAAGAAAAAAAAGCAAAAGATAGCGCTTGCAGAAAACCAAATTTTTTGCCCTTCATTTCAACCACATACTTGAACAAAAAAAACAAGGCAAACACAGCCATTATTGCCAAAACTGTTTGGTGCAAAAAAACCCCTAATGCTATCACCCAAAGCAATAAGGCGGAAACTGCTGTTTGCTTAAAGGAACCCTTGCACAAAAAGCCAAAATGCTTTTTGTAAAGCCCTGGAAATTTTTTGAACAAGCGAATATCGCCCTTAACCATTTTCAATTCCTTCAATGGAAAGTGCAAGGGGAGTTTTCTCGGCGGATGGAATACTTTTACATTTTTGCAAAAAACAATTTTGCCCCCGCCTTCCATCACGTTGAACGCAAGGTCAGTGTCCTCGCGGAAGAAATTGTAAGATTCGTCAAAGCCTCTAACCTTTTCAAGCCATTCTTTTCTAAAAGCATAATTGCAAGCTGGAAACTTGCCACCTGAAAGGTTTTCAGTTGCATGACAATACAATTCTTTGTTGTTGTTCCAAGTCAAGCCTTCAATTCCCGCAAGCGAATTGTCCTTTTCAAAAACAGCAATAATTTTTTCAAGCCAGTTTTTTTCCGGAAGGCAATCGTCATCCGTGAAAGCAATTATTTTGGCTTTTGCTTGCTTGACACCAAAATTTCTTTTTTTGTCTGGAAATGGCGAATTAATTTCAAAAAAGTGCAATCTTTTATCGTAAAATTTTTCTTGAACTTTTTTTATTGTATCATTTCCTTCAAATCCAACAATTATGGCTTCAAAATCACTCTCGGTTTGCTCCAATAAAGCCTTTAAAGTGTTTTCCAAAAAAACAGGACGGTTATGTGCAGGAATCACCACGCTGATTTTTGGCTTCAAATGTTTTCACCAACCCATTTATAGATTTTAAGATAATGTGGTGCTCTTGTCTCAAACACTAGCTCAAGGTTTGCCCTGTTTTTTTCAATGAAATCCAAAACCTTTTTCCGTTCAGCATCCGTTACATCCTGCCTTCCGCCTGACCCAGGTTCACGATTCGAGTACTGCAAGTCCAATACATAAGTGTTTTTGCCCAAGTAATCCTCTAACCTTAAACCCTGCGGGTTTCCAGCAAGCTGTTGGTTTAAGTCCACTGAAAGATACCTGCGCTGTGGAAACAATCCATTCAAAAAATACATGCAATCATCGCTTCCCCCGATTATAAGAGCATTCTCTGGAGTGTGAGAATAAATCTGGTCAAAAACAGCCTTTCGGCTGTTAAGGAATTCAGAGTGCACATAAGAAGCATAAATCGAACCTGCAAAAAGCAATGCAATTATCGCCCAATAACCAGCCATAATGGTTTTTTCCTTGAACTTAAACCTTTCAAGCAATTCCTGTAGAAAAACCCCATAGGGAACTAAAAGCATGCCAATGAGAGGGATTGCATAACGCATTCTTAACAGAATCGTAAAAACAGAATTATTGAAAGCAAAAGGCGGATATCTTGCAGCAAGAAAAAGATAGACTATAGATAAAAGCGCAAATTCAAGCTTATACGGAAATTTTTTGGAAAGGTACGGGCTTGCCAACATTAGTGGATACAATGCAATTAACAGGACTGCGTAAAAGAGAATACTAAGCAGTTGTGCCCCCACAACTGAAGAGTGAAAAAGCGAAATTCCTGAATGACCATACCCAGTGCTCAGCGGACTCCCATATGCAATAAAATTGAAGAATGCTATTGAAATAACCAATGGCCAAAGCCCCAAACTAACAAAAAGAATTTTTTTCCTATCCTTGGCAAGCATTGCCAAAAGCATTGCACCAACACCAATAGCAGCATCATAGCGAGATATAACTGCAAGCCCCATTAGTGCTCCACTAAAAAACCAGTGTTTTCTGTTTCCTGAAATCAAAAAATAGAAAGCGGAAAGGAAACCCAACAAAACCAAAGACTCTGCGTAAAGTGTGCGGCTTTCCCAAAAAATAACCGGATAGAAAAGATAAAGCAGGGCAAATGAAGGATTGACCTTCATTTTTTTAAAGATAAGCAAAATGATAAAAAAATTAAATAAGTGTATGAAAAGACCGGAGAGCATTGCCAACTTTAGACCACCAAAAGAAAAAGGAATTAGACTGAGCGAGCGTCCAATATTCTGACCATAGACATACCCATTCGCGTTGTATGCACCAGCATTGCAGACATTTTCAGG
>JAVYME010000011.1:0-29103 GCA_038736825.1 Candidatus Iainarchaeum sp. | reverse complement strand
TGGAGTTCTTATTCCTGCAACAACATCTTCTCCCTGAGAGTTTACTAGATACTCTCCATAGAATTTATTTTCTCCAGTTGATGGATTTCTTGTAAAAGCAACCCCTGTTCCAGAATCGTTACCCATATTGCCAAAAACCATTGCTTGCACGTTTGCCGCTGTTCCAATCGAGTCAGGGATTTTGTGGATTTTCCTATAAGTAATGGCTCGCTTTGTGTTCCAAGAATCAAACACTGCACTGATTGCAAGAAAGAGCTGTTTTTTTGGATCTTGCGGAAAAGGCTTTTTTGCGTGAACCCTGTAAAGTGTTTTGAATTTTTCTATTATTTTTTCTAAGTCTTCTTCCTGCAAGTCAACATCGCTTTTTGCATTGCGCTTTTTCTTTGCTTCTGAAAGGATTTCCTCAAATTTTTCTTCAGGTATTCCTGTAACAACATTGCCAAACATTTGAATTAAGCGCCTGTATGAATCCAAGGCAAAGCGCTTGTTTCCGCTTTGGATTATCAAGCCTTCAAGAGTGCAATCGTTCAAGCCCAAATTCAAAATTGTGTCCATCATTCCAGGCATGGAAACCGGGGCACCGCTTCTGACAGAGACAAGAAGCGGGTTTTTTTTGTCACCAAACCTTTTGCCTGTCTTGGATTCCACTGCAGATAATGCTTGCTCTATTTCCCTTTTAAGGCTGGGGGGAAACTTTTTTTTTCCTGAAAGATAATAATTGCAAGCTCTAGTGCTTATAGTGAAACCAGGCGGTATTGGAAGCCCTATTAAGGCCATTTCTGCAAGGTTGGCGCCCTTGCCGCCAAGCAATGCCTTGTTTTCTTTTCTTCCCTCTTCAAAGAGGAAAACATACTTTTCCCTGGAAACCATGTAAATCTCTCCATAAAAGAGAAAAAAAATGCAAAAAAGCGTAAGGAAAATGTCGTGGTAAAGGGTTTAAAAACACTTGGTGAAAAAAAGGCAAAAATTACGGCAGAAAGCGATTTTAAGGGAGAGAGCGGATTCCGAGCTTGTGCAAAAAGAAATTCAGTTTATCCTTGAAAGAGTTTTCTTTGGAAGTGTGCTCTGCTCCAACCAAGAGCGCTGCAAGGTGCGCTATTTCATTGCCTGCCCTTGAATTCGGCCTAAAGTGGGTTACTGGAAAATTATAGGAAAAGGATTCATGGACTGCCCTGTCTTCCCTTATTTCTGCCAGAACTGGTGCTTCCACAATGTCTTCTATTTCTTTTCTTGAAACCCTTTGCATGGAAGAATTAACCTTGTTGACTACCACCCCTAAAACCTTTCTCTTCATGGCTCTTGCAAGGCGCACGGCTCGCAAGGCGTCAATTATTGCAGGCATTTCTGGGTTTGTGACAACCAAAACAAAATCGCTTACTTGTATTGCGTTTCTTGCCTCTTCACCCAAGCCAGCGCCAGCGTCAATAAAAACCAGGTCTGCTTTGTCCTTCAAGCCATGCCTTATCATGGTAAACGCTTTATTGTAGTTGGCTGCAAGTTCTGGCAAGGCAAGCGAGCAAGTAACCAGTTTCACGCCAGAATCGTGTTCAAGGATGACTTCATCTAAAGCAAACTCTCCGTTCAAAACATTGTTTATTGTCTTGCGTGCAGGCATATAGCCAAGGTAAAGCGATGCAGTGGGCGAGGTCACATTGCCCTCCACCACAATGGAATCATAACCTAGTTTTTTCAAGGCTGAAGAAACATTCAAGGCAATTGTTGTCTTGCCAACACCGCCTTTTCCAGAAATAATTGAAATAATTTCTCCCACAGGACACCACACCCCGAAAGCAACAAAAAAATTCAGTAAATATTACTCTTTTTGAGTATTTATATTTAATGTTTCCCGCACACCACTCGCTGTCATCATAGCGTGCAGTTGGCTTTATTGAAAGGCAAAAAACTCAGGACAAATCAACGCTCAAATATTTTGCCAAAAGCGGGTGTTTTTCCTTTAATTCAGCATAGCATTGTTGTGCGATTTTCCTGTAGGATTCGTGCCCTGCACGGCTGCTGCGCAGTTTTATGAAATGCCATAATTCGCGCAAATTCCAAGTGAACAAAACCCTTTTTTTGAAGGCTAATGGGACACAGTATTGGGCTTCAAATGGCATTTCTTGGCGCATTGAATCAAACAATTCTTTGGCGGAAGACATGCATTTTTCAAATTCCTTTTTCAAACCGCATTCAATGATTTCCTGTGGAATCGAATAACCGTGGTCTGTTGAAAGCAATTGGGTTGTTTGAGTGCACATTCTGTGCCTTTGAATGTCGCGAAAGGCGCCAAAGTCCACTAAAATGTCAAAAGTGAAATAGGGGTGCTCGAATTCCCGCAAGGGCTGCTCTTTTCCTATTCCATTAGTGAACTCGTCAATTATTTTTTCCTTTTCATTGTCTGGCATTTTTTCAGCTTGCTTTAAGCATTGTGCAAAAGAATGACTGGAGTAACGGTAAATTATTGACGCCACAAGTTTTGCTTCAGGGTTTTTGTCTGAAACAACCAATTCCACTTCTTTGCGGTTTTCGGCTTTCAAGGAATATTTTTTGGAGAAAGACAGCATGCGCTCTTCAGTGCTTGCAATGTAATCGCTTTTCTTTGCGGCTTTAAGCAAAGAGGGCAGTATTTTTGAACATTCCTCCTTTATTTGAGCGCCAAGGCTTTGCATTTCCTCCAAGGGATGCGAAGAAAGCTTTATTATTGCGTGCTCTAGAGAGCGAGCATTTGCAGTCATTCCAATGTTGGTGAGAGTGCTTGCAGGCAAAGCATAGCGGAGCACATCGCAAGCGCGAGATTTGGTGAGGGATTCATAAAATTTTTCATTCATTGAATCCGGTTTTGGGTGCTTTTTTTTCATGAATTCCAGCATTTTGGGGGTGCTGTCAACATAAAAATCAAAAAGAGAGTTCATAATGCACTCGTATTCCACGCCATGCTTTGAACGCATTATTTTTTCAGGCTTCAAGTACTTTGTTCTGTCAAACAACTGATAGCGAGTGCTTTTCTCTGTAAAAGCCGCAAGGCGGACATCTTCAATGGCTTTTGAAGCCAGAATGCTGACATTCTCTAAAGCAAGATTGCAGACAGCGTGCTCTGCAACACTGTTGTGGCCAAAGCCAACCACCCATTTTTCGTGAAAGGCAGAGGCTTTTTGTTGTGCTGAGGCAAAATAATCGGTTGCTTCGGTAAAAGAGCCTTTTGGCAAAAGCTCTCCTTCCCTGAGGAGTTTTAAAAGGTTGTCCCTAAAAGAAGCGGGCGAACGGGAAACATAAGCGAATAAAACTGAAACCACTTCAGGTGGAAGGTTTTTCAAGGCATAAACGTTTTTGTCTAGGTTGGTGACATGCCGCAAAAGGATTTCAGAATCTTCTTTTGAATAAGGCATTTTTTCTCACACTATGGAGAGAGTAAAAAAGGATTAAAAAGAGTTCAACAAAAAAAAACAAATACTGCGGCAATTGTCGTAATATGGTTCACCTTGAGACGAAGGTTTTAAATAGAGTGGGGTGAAAAGAGTTATATTTGTGCAAAATTTGGTGTGAAAAATGAACTCTGAAATTGAAAAATTTTATGAAAAACCATGGCAGGAACGCATTGAAACAATTGCAAGAGAATGCGCTCTTTCAGAAGAAGAAAAAAAACTGCTGGAATCAATCCCGCAAGACAAATTTGAAACATTGAACAGAATGAGCGAAAACGTTTTAGGCGAATTCGCTTTGCCCTTCAGCATTGCACTAAACTTCAAAATCAACGGAAAAGATTTCTTTATTCCAATGGCAATAGAAGAAGCCAGTGTTGTGGCAGCAGCAAGCAAGGCAGCAAAACTTGCAAGAAAGGCAGGCGGCTTCCAAGCAAATGCAAGCGAACAACACATGATAGGGCAAATAGTGCTCACTGGAATAAAAAACAAAAAAGCAGTGCAAGAAATCAAAAAAAACAAAAAACAGTTATTGGAAAAAGCGAGCTCTGTTGACAGCGTGCTCAAAGAAAAAGGCGGCGGAGCAATCGCACTGGAAACAATAAAGCAAGGCGAATTCTTGGAAATAAGGCTGGTTGTAAACGTATTAGATGCAATGGGAGCAAACGCAGTAAACACAATGTGCGAAAAAATCGCGCCAGAAATAGAAGAAATCACAAAAGGAAAAGCCCTAATGAGAATAATCTCCAACCACGCAGTGAAACGAATTGCAAGAGCAAGCGCTGTCTGGAAAAAAGAAGACTTGGGAAAAGAAACAATTGAAAGAATAATCAAAGCACAAAAATTCGCAGAAAAAAACATTTTCAGGGCAGTCACGCACAACAAGGGAATAATGAACGGAATAACAGCACTCGCAATAGCAACAGGCAACGATTTCAGGGCAATAGAGGCAGGAGCCCACGCTTTCGCTGCAAAAAGCGGAAAATACAAGCCGCTCACACGGTACTGGAAAAACAAAAACGGGGATTTGGTTGGAGAAATAGAATTGCCAGTGCAAGCAGGCATTGTAGGAGGCACAACCAAATCAAACCCGATGGCAAGGCTTGGATTGAAAATATTGGGGGCAAAAAATGCAAAAGAATTATGCGAGTGCTTTGCAGCAGTCGGCTTGGCGCAAAACTTTGCAGCACTAAGAGCAATTGTTTCAGAAGGAATACAAAAAGGCCACATGAAATTGCACGCAGAAAACATTGCAGTCCAAGCAGGAGCCCAAGGAGAAGAAATAAAAACAACTGCAGAGCAAATGATAAGGATGGGAAAAATAAGCGAAGGCGAAGCAAGAAACATTTTGAAAAAAATGAGGGAAGCAAAATGAAGGAAAAAAAAGCAGGCATAATAGGTTATGGAGTGCAAATTCCATTGCGCAGAATCAAAGTGGAAGAAATAGCAAGGGTTTGGGGCAAAGACGGAGAGCACATAGGCGAAAGCCTCAATGTGAAAGAGAAAGCGGTTGCAGCACAAGACGAGGACTCTTGCACTCTAGCAATTGAAGCTGCAAGAAAAGGAATCACAGACTTTGGCATTGACCCAAAAAGAATTGGAGCAATATATGTTGGCTCTGAATCACACCCTTACGCAGTAAACCCTACCTCCAGCATTGTGGGAGAAGCCCTTGGAACCACCAATGAATACTTTGCAGTGGACTTAGAATTTGCATGCAAGGCAGGCACTGCTGGAATGCAGATTTGCATGGCACAAGCGCTCGCAGAAATGATTGATGTCGGGCTTGCAATAGGAGCAGACACAGCACAAGGAAAACCAAATGACGCACTAGAATTCACTGCAGGCAGTGGAGCAGCAGCAATCTTTATAGGCGCCAACCCAAAAGAAACAATTGCAGAAATAGATTGCACTTGCTCTTTCACAACAGACACTCCGGATTTTTGGCGAAGGCCGAAAGCAGAATTTCCAGAGCACACTGGACGTTTCACTGGCAAACCAGCATACTTCAAGCACGTTTTGGGTGCAGCAAAACTATTATTGAAAAAAACCGGGTTAGAGGGAAAAGATTTTGATTGGGCTGTATTCCATCAACCAAACGGAAAATTTCCAGTAAAAGCAGCTGAAGCGCTAGGCATTCCGTTTGAAAAAGTCAAGCAAGGGCTTATAACGCCATTTATAGGAAACACTTATTCTGGAGCAACCCCCATAGGATTGTGCTCAATACTTGATGTAGCAAAACCTGGAGACAAAATCCTTGCAGTCAGTTATGGTTCAGGCGCTGGAGCTGACGCTTTCGCAATCACAGTCACAAAAAACATTGAAGAGCGCAGAGCAAAAATTCCAGTGCTAAAACAAATTGAAAAAAAAGAATACGTGGATTACGCTTTATACCTTAAACACAGGGGAAAAATCAAAAGCTTGTAGGTGTAATCATGACAGAAGTTGTTGTAGTCGGAGCAGGAATGACAAAATTCGGGGAAAACTGGGAAAGCTCTTTCAGGCAAATGATTGCAGACGCAGCAATAAAAGCACTGGTTGACGCAGGGCTTGCTGGAGAAAAAATAGAGGCAATTTATGGAGGCTGCATGGCTTCAGGCAGATTCATAGGACAAGAGCACATTGGAGCACTGATTGCAGACCAGCTGGGCTTAAACCCGATTCCAAGCACGAGATGTGAGGCAGCATGCGCTTCAGGCGGAGTTGCACTGAGAAGCGGTTACCTGGCAGTGAAAAGCGGAGAACACAGCATTGTTGCAGTAGGCGGAGTTGAAAAAATGACAGATGTAAGCACAGAGGAAGCCTCTTTCGCTTTAGGCGGAGCAGGCGACCAAGAAACAGAACTATTCCATGGAGCAACCTTTCCAAGCCTTTACGCTTTGCTTGCAAGAAGACACATGGAAGAATTTGGCACAACAGAAGAACAAATGGCAATGGTTGCAGTGAAAAACCACAAAAACGCAGCAAACAACCCCAACGCCCAATTCCAGTCAGAAATAACAATAGAAGATGTAATGAATTCAGGCTATGTTGCAACCCCAGTAAAAGTGCTAGACTGTTCCCCAGTTACAGACGGAGCAGCCGCAGTAATCTTGTGCTCTAAAGAAAAAGCAGAAGAACTTGGACTCAAATACATTGAAATGCTGGCATCAGAACAAGCATCCGACACAATTTCACTGGCATCAAGAAAAAGCCTGACAGAATTAAAAGCCACAAGAATCGCTGCACAAAAAGCCTACAGCAAAACAGGACTAAAACCAGAAAACATTGATTTCGCAGAAGTGCACGACTGCTTTACAATTGCAGAAATCCTTGCAATAGAAGACTTGGGCTTAGTGAAAAAAGGCGAGGGCGGCACTGCAACAGAAAAAGGGCTTACAGCAATAAACGGAAAAATTCCAGTAAACCCGAGCGGTGGACTGAAAGGAAAAGGCCATCCCGTGGGAGCAACAGGCGTGGCACAAGCAGTTGAAGCATTCAACCAGTTAATGGGAAGAGCTGACAAAAGACAGGTAAAAAATGCAAAAATCGGCTTAACCCACAATGTTGGCGGTTCAGGCGCAACAGCAATAGTAAGCATTTTCAAAAAAGCGGAGGCAAAAAAATGACTGTTTCTGCACCAATGAATTGGAGAAGAATTCCTGAAAGATACCGCTTGAAAGGCACTTATTGCGAAACATGCAAAACCGCTTTCTTTCCAACCAGGGTGGTTTGCCCGAATTGCAGGAGAAAAGGAAAACTAGTCGAACAAGAAATGCCTCGCACTGGAAAAATCCACTCTTACACTAGAGTGCATGTAGGGCCAACCGGTTTCAGCCATGAAACCCCATACTATCTTGCCCTAATAGAACTGGAAAACAAGGCAAAAGTGTTAGCACAAATAGTGGACTCAGAGGAAAAACAAATCAAAATCGGGGCAAAAGTGCAACTTGCCTTCAGGCGCATCGGGCAAGCTGACAAATACGGTGCAATAAACTATGCATACAAGTTCAAAGTAATGGATTGAGGCTTTCAGCAATCCGCACGCCTTAAAAAAACTTAATTCCTCAATAGTTGGCGGGCAAAACATGGGTTTTGGAAAAGGGTTTGGAAAAACCATTTTGTTCGGAGAACACTTTGTCGTTTACGGTTTGCCGGCAATCGCTTCAGCAATCACCAGCAGCACAACAGCACAAGTAAAACGCATAAAAGGCAGCCAGTACCGCATTATAGACAATCGCCCTGAAACACCAGGCTACAAAAAACAAAAGGAAAGCCAGCAAGAAGAATCAATAAAACTGATTTTCAGGTTTCTCGGCATAAACCCGGAAAAAACACCGGTTGAAATCACTCTCGGCGGAGACCTAATTGCAGCAAGCGGCGTTGGAGCAAGCGCTGCAAGCTGCGCAGCAATAGCAAGAGCATTAAACGAAGAATTCAGTTTGGGCTTGAACGACAAACAAATAAACGAAGCAGCATTTGAAGGCGAAAAAGGCTATCATGGAACGCCAAGCGGAATAGACAACACAGCCGCAGTATACGGCGGGCTGATAAGATTCAAAAAAGAAGAAAAAGGAATTCAAATAAAAAAAATCAAAATAAAACCAGTTGAAATAGTGCTTGGCAACACAGGAATAACAAGCGACACTGCAAAGGTTGTAGGAGAAGTGAAAAAGGCAAAAGAAGAAAAACCAAAAGAATTTGAAAAAATCTTCAAAGAATACGCCAAAATTGAAAAAAACGCAATCAAGGCATTTCAAAACAACAACCTTGAAAAAATAGGAAAACTGATGAACGAAAACCAGGAATTGTTAAAACAAATAGGGGTTTCATGCAAGGAACTGGAAGAACTCATAGAAATTGCAAGGCAAAACGGCGCAATAGGGGCAAAACTCACAGGCACAGGGCGCGGCGGCTTAATGGTTGCACTGACTCCCGGAAAAGAATTACAGGAAAAAGTGGCAAAAGCAATAGAAAAAACTGGAAAAACTGCATTCAGGACAAGGATTGGTTGAAATGAAACTAATAGTGGCAGTATGCGGTGCAAGCGGCATAAACTATGCAATAACACTTTTAAAAGAATTAAAAAAAAGAAAAATTGAAACCCACTTGGTTTTAAGCGATTGGGCTGAAAAACTGGCAAGAGAAGAATGCAGTATTGGCAGAAAAGAACTTGAAAAAATGGCAGACTACTGTTATAGTGAAAACGAAATGAATGCAAGGATTGCAAGCTCAAGCTTTTTATGCGAAGGAATGATAGTTTTGCCGGCAAGCGTTAAAACAGTTTCAGAAATAGCAACAGCACACACAGGCACCCTCATTAGCAGGTGCGCGGACATAATGCTTCGCACAAAAAGAAAAATAGTGGTGTGCGTGAGAGAAACCCCTTTGAGTGCACCAACACTGAAAAACCTGCAAGAAATCGCACTTTATGGCGGAATCGTGATGCCATTAAGCCCGGCATTCTATCAAAAACCAAAAACAATAAAAGACTTGGAATTGTTTATGGCTGGAAAAATAATGGACTTGTTTGGAATAAAAAACTCGCTTTACAAGAGGTGGAAAGATGAACCTTGAAGCATTCATTGAAAAAATGGAAAAAAAAGGAAAACTTGCAAGAATCAAAAAACCGGTTTCAAAAAAATACGAGTGCTCTGCAATAATGAAAGAATTGGATGGAACACCAGTATTGTTTGAAAAAATAAAGGAATCCAAGTTCAAGGTTTTGGGAAACGCTTTTTCATCAAAAGAACTAGTGGCAGAATATTTTGGCATAAAACCAGAAGAGCTTGTTCCAAAAATGATTCAAGCACTGGAAAAACCATCCGAGCCAAAAGAAGCCAGCAAGGGAGCATGCCAGCAAGTGATAGAGGAAAAAGTGGATTTAGACTCTCTGCCAATCACCAAATACACAGAAATAGACGGAGGCAATTTCATCACTTCAGGAGTGTTCATTGCCAGAGACAAAGAACTGGGAGTGAACATGGCATTCCATCGCTGCATGCAATTGGACAAAACAAGGTTTTCTGTAAGGGTTCTGGAAAGGCACACAATGGAATTCATGAAAAGAAACAATGGCGAAATAGATGTTGCTGTCTGCATTGGATTGCCGGCAAACATATTGCTGGCGGCAGCCACAAGCCCAGCGCTTGGAGAATCAGAACAAAAAATAGCTAATTCCCTTGAACCATTCGAAACAGTGAGGGCAAAAACAGCGGATTTGCCGGTTCCAACAGAAGCAGAATTTGTATTGGAAGGAACGCTGAGCATGAACCAACTGGAAAAAGAAGGCCCTTTTTTGGACTTGACCGGCACTTACGATTTTGTAAGAGAACAGCCAGTGCTCACTGTCAAAAAAATAACACACAAAAAAAACGCAATCTGGCACGCATTGCTGCCAGCAGGCGGAGAACACAGGGTTTTAATGGGAATGCCGCGCGAACCAACAATTTTCAGGGAAACAAGCAAGGTAGCAAAAGTATTGGATGTGAACGTAACCTATGGGGGCTGCTCTTGGCTGCATGCAGCAATCAAAATAGACAAAAAAAGCGATGACGAGCCAAAAAAAGTAATAGAAGCAGCATTTAAAGGGCACTCATCCCTAAAACATGCATTTGTAGTGGACTCAGACATCAATATTTTGAACTCGAACGAGATTGAATGGGCTATGAGCACAAGGTTTCAAGCAGACAAACAATTGCATTTATACCCTGGACAAAAAGGCTCTTCACTGGATCCAAGCGCAGACCAAAGCACTAGAAACACTTGCAAGGCAGGCTTTGACTTGACAATTCCGGCAAACAGGGACAAAAAAGACTTTGAAAAAGTCAAATACCCTAAAACAGACTTGAAAAAATTTTTGGGGTGAATCCTTGGAGATTGCACAAAACAGCCTTGAATTCTTCAACCCGCAAGAAGCAAAACAATTCAGGGAATCAGTTGAAGCAATGATTGAATTTGTCCACGCACAAAAAATTCCAACAGTCGTGGCAGGAGGCACAAGCGCCAGGCCAGCCATAAAACTTTTCATGCTTTTATGGCGGCAAAAATTTCCAACAGAAAAACCGCCAAACATTTTTTCGCTTGGAAGAATGCCCACTAGAGCCAGAGATTTTTCGCAAGAAGAAGCATTCAAGGAAAAAAATGAAAAAAAAACCGAAGAACTGGCTGAAGAAATAGCAAAAAACAGAAAAAAACTCGCAGACATCTTGAAAGTAAAACCAGAAGTGTTTGTACTGGAAGAATTTGTGCACACCGGAGAAAACATTGCCAACATTTGCACTGCACTAAGGTTGTTGGGCGGCAAACCAAAAACAGGCTGCCTGTTATCCAAAAGCGCCCTAGAACAAGCAAAAAAAGAAAACTGGCTGCCGCCACACATAAGGTTTGATGCATACGGAGCAATGGAAAAAGCACCAAGCTTTCTAGGAAAAAGAAAAAACCCAAAAATCATCAGGCAAGGCCATTCTTCCAAAATCCACAGGGATCTCTACAGGATTGCTGGCACAACAAAAAAATTTGCTAGAAGGAGGGCTTGAAATGAAACTCACTCTTCAAGAAAAAGAAATGCTTTCAGGAAAACAGGGAAGCGCTGTAAAGAAAAGCATGGAAATCCTTATAGCACTGGGAAAAATTTATGGCGCAAAAAGGCTCATAGACGTGAAAAGCGTTCAAATTGCAGGCGTAAGCTATCACAACCTTGGCGACGCAGGCCTCGAATTCTTGGAAGAAATGGGCCGCGACGGAAAAGTGAAAGTGCTCACAACACTCAATCCAGCGGGAATGGATTTAGAGGAATGGCAAAAACTCGGAATAGAAACAGGCTTTGCTGAAAAACAAATGAAAGTGATTGAAGCATTCAAAAAAATGGGGGTAACTGTTACGTGCACTTGCACTCCCTATTTGATTGGCAACCTGCCAAGGTTTGGCGAAAACATTGCTTGGAGCGAATCAAGCGCAGTATGCTTTGCAAACTCAGTGATTGGCGCGAAAACCAACAGGGAAGGAGGCCCAAGCTCCATTGCTTCAGCTCTAACCGGCAAAACACCAGAATACGGAATGCACTTGGAAAAAAACAGGCAAGCCCAAGTGCGCGTAATCGTAAAAGCAAAAATAGACACTCTGCCAAAATTTGGAGCGCTTGGCAGAATCATTGGGGAAAAAATCGGAAACAAAATCCCCTTAATTGAAGGAATAAACAGTGCTTCAATTGAAGAACTGAAAAGCCTTTGCGCTGCAATAGCAACATATGGGGGAACCGCAATGTTTCACGTGAAAGGAATAACCCCTTCAAAAACAATAATTCCAAAGAAAAAAATGACAATTACTGAAAAAGAACTCAGTGAAGCACTGGCAAAATTTGATGTTGCAGAGGAAATAGACTTTATAGGAATAGGCTGTCCTCACGCTTCAATCAACGAAATCCAAAAAACAGCCGAACTGTTAAACGGAAAAAAAGTGAAAAAAGAGTTCTGGATTTGCACTGCAAGGCAGACAAAGCAGTTGGCTGACAAAATGGGTTACACAAAGGCAATAGAGGAAGCAGGCGCAAAAATTGCATGCGACACTTGCATGGCTGTCGCACCCATAAAGGGACGATTTAAGGGAATGGTAACAGATTCAGCAAAAGCATGCTATTATGCTGGCGGCCACAACGGAATCAAAACAAGGATTCGCACGCTGGAGGAATGCGTGCAAGAAGCCCTAAAATAAAGCAAAGGTGAAAAAAAATGAAACTAAAGGGAAGAACAATTTATGCAGGAAAAGCAGAAGGCGAAGCCCTGGTAAGCAAGGAACCGCTTTCCTTTTATGGTGGCATTGACCTTGAAAAAGGAATTGTAGTGGAAAAAGGACATTGCCTGGAAGGACAAAGCATTGCTGGAAAAATCCTGGTTTTTCCAAACGGAAAAGGCAGCACTGTGGGAAGCTATGCAATTTACAGGTTGAAAAAAGCAGGAAAAGCGCCAGCCGCAATACTCAACAAAGAATGCGAAACAATTGTTGCAGTGGGAGCAATAATTTCTGAAATTCCTTGCATGGACAAAATAAAAATTGAAAAAATCCAAAACTGCATGAAAGTAAAGGTTGACGCAACAAAGGGAGAAGTGGAAATTTGAATTTAGTGCTAGTAAAACTGGGCGGCTCCCTTATAACCGACAAAACCAAAAGGGAATGCTTGGACAAAAAAACCCTTGCAAGGCTTTGCAGGGAAATCCATTCAGCAAGAAAAAAGAAAAAAATTGACTTGATTGTCGGACACGGAGGAGGCTCTTTTCCACACTATCCAGCACACAAGTACAAGGTAAAAGAGGGAATAACTGGAAAAAATTCATTGAAAGGCTTTGCGCTTACAAGCGATGCTGCTGCAAGATTAAACCGTCTTGTTGTAAAAGAACTAATAAAAAGTGGAGAGAACGCTGTGAGCGTGCAACCATCCGCTTGGCTTTTGGCAGAAAATGGAAAAATCGGGAAGGCATTCACTGAACAATTCAAGCAATACTTGGAAAAAGGTTTTTTGCCAGTGCCATATGGGGATGCAGTATTGGATTCAAAAAAAGGCATTACAATTGTCTCCACAGAGCAAATACTGGGAGAACTAGCAATAAAATTGAAAGCAAAAAAACTCATTGTTGCAACAAACACCAAAGGGGTTTTCACTTCAAACCCCTTAAAAGACAAAAAAGCAAAATTCATTCCCTTGATTGAAAGAAAAAACTTTGAAAAAATAAAAAAAATGCTGAAAGGCTCGCATGGAACAGATGTCACTGGCGGAATGCTGCACAAAGTGGAAGAACTGGTTGAATTGGCTGGAAAAGGAGTGGAATGCAGCATAATCAGCGGAAAAAAAAAAGGAAACCTAGAAAAAGCGCTTTTGGGCAAAAAAACTGGCACAATAATAAGGTGAAATTTTGCCTGCAAAACCGAAAAACACGCGAAAAAAACTGATGCCTGTTGTTTTCCAGCAAAAGGGGTTGAAAGGAAAAAAAGGGGTTTCTGGTGGTTGGACTCCAACAGAACTGGCTGCAACAAGGGAAATGCTTTCAACATGGATTGGCTTGCTCAATTATCCTCCAACAGAAAAAGAAAGATTCCTGTCCTGGTTTGACAGGGCTGCAAAAAAAGGCGAACCAATAAACCTTGCAAAATACTTGGAAAAACTTGAAAAAGCACCCCTAGAAGAGGGAAAAAAACAAGCGGAAATAAAATTTTATGAAGGGCACACGCCTCCGGAATTCTATCACGAGGCAATGAAAAAGGCTGGACTGATAAGCCAAAAAACAATGCCTTACACTGTGTACTCAACCCAGTCGCCCTTGCTTTATCAAATGATGGTTAAAAAGAATGCATAGCATTCTTGACAGGAGTTGGTTTGAATGGAATGCAATTGGTTAACAGTGTTTGATTTTGACGGCGTGCTCGTCAACCCGCTTGAAGAAGTCGTGCAAGCTGCAACAAAAACCTTTAATGAAATGAACAACACGGATTATGCGCCTGAATTCTTTTTTGAAAAATTTGCGAATTCCACTCACCTTATAAGGACTGGAAAGGACGTAATGCCAATCATTGGCTTGATAGCGCAAGGAGAGGACACAACAAAAATGGGAAGATGGCAGATAAACAAGTTAAAGCAAAAAATGGGAGAGGCAAAAGTGCTTGCCCTTGAAGCCGAATACTATAAGAGAAAAGCGGTTTTAAGGGAAGACAGGGATGCCTGGCTTAACACCATGAAACCGCACGCAAAGGTGATAGATGCATTTGGAAAGGCAATGGAACAGATAGACACTTGGATTGTGAGCACAAGGGATGCCGAATCAATCCTTTTGTTTTTGGAAAGCCAGGGCATATGGTTAGAGCAAGAAAAAATAATAGACAAAACAGTATCACATGAAAAGGACCGGCAGTTCTCATTGCTAGCCCAAAAAGCAAAAACCCCTTTTCCGAGAATGGTTTTCTTTGAGGACACTCTTTACAACGCAATAGACGTAAAAAGGCTTGGAGTAAAGGTTTACATCAGCACTTGGGGTTTTTCAAAGGAAATGCAGTGGAAAATAGCGACAACAAAAGGCATAAGGCCAATAAAGCAAGAGGAAATCCTTGGAATAATTTCAGAGCACACAGGCGTCCAATTTTAACTTTTTTGCAACATTGTGGTGAATATGGGCATCGAGAAAAGAAAGGAAGAGCACTTGGACATTGCATTAAAGGAAAATGTTTGCTTTAAAAGCGTGACAACAGGGCTTGAAAAAGTGCAATTGCAATACAATTGCCTTCCAGACATTTCCTTGGAAGAAATAGATTGCTCAACAGAATTTCTTGGAAAAAAACTCAGTGCTCCCCTGATTGTGAGCGCTATCACTGGGGGCACTGAAAGGGCAAAAAAAATAAACAAGGATATTGCAAAAGCCTGCCAGAAACTCGGCTTGGGAATGGGTTTGGGCTCGCAAAGAGCAATGATTGAAAAGCCAGAATTAAAGGAAACCTATTATGTGCGGGATGTAGCCCCAGACATTTTTTTAGCAGGCAACATTGGGGCAACACAATTAATGGAATTCTCGATTGACCGCATTGAAAAAGCATTATTGGATGTTGGGGCTGACGCTCTAGCAATACACTTAAATGCAGCACAAGAGGCAGTGCAACCAGATGGAACCCCGGATTTCAGGATGGCGTTTGAAAAAATTGCAGAAATATCAAAAAAACTCAAAAAACCAGTTTATGTGAAAGAGGTAGGGCATGGCATAAGCTGGATGGTTGCAAGAAAACTGGCAAAGACAAACATAAAGGCAATAGATGTGCAGGGAGCAGGCGGAACCTCATGGATTGGACTTGAATCATTGAGAGGCAACCGCGAACTAGGGGAAACATTTTGGGATTTCGGCATACCAACAGCAATAAGCATTTACGAGTGCCGGCAGGAATTCAAGGGTCAGATAATTGCAAGTGGCGGAATAAGAAACGGCTTAGACATAATAAAGGGAATAATCTTGGGCGCTGACTTGGGCGGCATTGGATTGCCAGTGCTGAAAGCGCAGGCTGAGGGCGGAGAAAAAGGAGTGGAAGAATATTTAAGGAAAAGAATCAATGAAATCAGGATTGGAATGTTTTTGTTGAATGCAAAAAAAATTCCAGATTTAAAGAAAAAAAAGAATTAATTATACATAACAAGTGTTATTTTTTGCTGTTTTTCACCTCATTTGTTCTTTTCACTGGCAGAAAAGACTGTGACTCCAAAAGAGACAAAATGCGGTGCTTTTCCTCTCCAAGCCCCTTGTACTCCACCACAATCGCCTCTGGCTTTTCAATAGAGGAAAAAATTGCCTTTTCCAGCATTTCCATATTGAAAAAAGGCAAAGCATATTTTGGGCACATGTGGGAAAAAGCAAACTCTGTTGAAAGCGCTATTTCAGTAAAATGGGGATTGTAATGCAAACCCCCAACACCAATCACTGGCTTGCAAGGCAAAAAAAAAGAGCGCTCCATTATGGTTTCAGCTATTGCCAGAGCAGCCTTTTCATCCCTCCACTGCTTCTCCGAACTGCCAACCTCTATAAAACAACAAGGCGTTTTAAGGAAAGGACCGTGATGGGTTGCCTCATAAGAAACCTCAAATTTTAACCCAAAAGAGTCCCTTTTTTCCCTTAAACCCAACAAATAGTTTTTCATTAAGGCAGCAGAGGCTCTTCCAAGAGAACAATCAATGCCGCCAAGCTCAGCCTTGCCCCAATTGCCGACAGGGTGAACACTCAAAGTGGGAGTTCCAGACTTGGAAGAATGACGAGAGGCAAAAATTATGAATTCTGCATTGAGTTCGTCAAGATGCTCTGAAAAAATGTGAAGGGAATCAATCAAAACAAGGAAAAGACCTGTTTTCTTTGATTCAAAAAAAGAATTGCCCTTATAGGAAGCACTGGTTTCAACAAAATCAAAATTCTCAATCAGTCTCGCATAAATGTTCATTCCGCCAATATCTTCCCTTGAAACAACAATGGTTTTCATCAATTCAAATAAATAAAGCAAAAGAAATAATAATGGGGAACCGCATATTCTAATCCATGGAACAAAGCACTTTCAAGCTTGCAGTTTACGGCATTCTGGCAGCAGCATTGCTCTATTTATTCCTTTTCCATTTTGGACCAAACTATCTTTGGAAAGAAAACCCAATAGAGGTTGTCAAAAAAAACCTGGACAGAGCTGAAGAGCAACTCGGCGTTTATTCAACCCAAGAAGGCACCTTCAAAGCAGGCCACACAGTTCACGCAACAGGATTTGAAAGCCCAGACCGCGCAGTAGTGTTCAATTGCAATAATTCCCTTTTTTGCTGCGAACAAGGCAAAGATTGCAGCAAAACAATAGAATGGGACAATACTGGCACAAGAAGGTATTTTTCCTTCAACCAAGAAAAAACAGTGCCTTTTTCAGCCAGATGCCGTTATGAAAACCTTTACATTTGCAAAGTATACTTGGGTTCAGAGCCAGCGCAAATCCAAATAAACCAGCTCGAGCTCTCAACCAAAGAATTGAACCTTGCAGAAACAAGCAAGCTAAAAATCCCCTTTGAAGTGGAAAACACTGGAAAAAAAGACATTGTTTCAATGCAAGTAAAAGCAAAGGTTTTCAGAAAACTCGAGCGAAGCGACGGCACAGTTGAAAAAAAATTCGTGAAAGAATTCTCAACAGAATTCCCACTTGAAACCGGAGAAAAAAAAAGCGGAGAACTGGAAATTGAAATAAGCGAAAACGGAAAATACGAAGCAGAAATAACCGCCGTGGAAAAAACAGACGAAACAAACTATAGAACCAAAACACTGGAATTCAATGCATTCGGCAAAGTGGAAACAAGAGAATGCATAGAAGAAAACCTGCCAGTGCAGGAAAAACAAAAATGCGTTTACTTATTGCCATGCAAGTGCAAAAGCATTTTAGCCTGTGAAAACCACTGGAGAAAAAGACTCGAACTCGGACTAGAAGAAAAAATCGAAGTGGAAAGCAGAAACGACGAAACACAAGAAATAGTGCTCAGGTATGAAACAAACACAATACCGGCATGGTGTGACACAAAAACAATGAATTGCGAAGGCGAATGCCAGCCATTGCCCACGCCAGTGAAAACGCCGACACCAGAAACAAAATGCACCTTGCAACCCTGCGCCAGCGACCTGCAAAATTGCAGGATCTGGCTGCCATGCGAATGCGAACAAGGAGCAAGCATTCAAAAATGCATTGACGCATGGACAGCATCAGTTGGACCAAAAAACTTCCAGCAAGGAACCTACAACGGCAAAACAGCACTATACGTGCAAGGAACAATGAAATCCATACCAGTCGAAATATGCGACCGTTGCGGGGGTACAATACTAACTCAGCAAAACTGTTGCGAACTCCCAACAGTTGGAAATTGCAGTGGAACAAACTGCATAACAACAACCCAGACACCAGCCCAGCCAAAGCCCAACTGCCAAGGAGTTCAACCACAAATAACAAACTGTGTACTTATAACCACTCCAAACTCTTGCATGGCAGTATTGCCCTGCATTTGCATGGATTTTACAACATGCAAACAAGCATGGGAACAACAAATAATATCCAAGTGGGGAATACCAGCCCCAGCCATGATCCAAACAACATACAATGGAGAAATAGTGCCAGCAATCCCAGGAGAATACGTTGGACAATGTGATCATTGTGGAACAGTGGTTAACGGGTGCAAATTCCAGCAAGGCGACGGCCGATACATTGATGGCTCGGTTTTTAGAACAAACTGCTATTCACAATAATTTTTCTACAAATCCTATTTCTCGTAGGCTGCTTGCACTTTTGCCAATGCCTTTTCCATGATTTGGGTTGAATCCTCTATTTCCCTGCGATACCAGTGCCTGAAAGCCGCTGGAAGATCATCGCGTTCAGCATCCGGTGCAGGATTCAAGGAATAAAAGCCTTTTTCGTGAACCACAAAACCCAAATCGCACAAGCGGTTCAAGTGATATCGGACAAGTTTTTCGGAAACAGAAATGCCGCGGTTTTTTTCAAGAAAAGCCTTTATTTGTTGAGATGACGGCTTTTCTTTTTTAGAAAAAACAAAGAAAAAAAAAGCATCAAGGATTTCAACCACTGTGGATCTTGACTCGTTTTCGCTCATTAGGCCAAGGGAAAGGCAAAGCCAGCGCAAAAGCGATTTCTTTGTAAGAAAAACTTGTGGTGGCAAATCCATTCTACGGAAAGTGAAGGATTTTCTCACAAGCTCTGACTCTGGATGCTTCAAAATAACACCAATTTGCAGTTTCAAAAAAAAAAACATTGACAAAAAACTATTTCCACTGGAAAAATAATATTCTATAGTTTTTTTAACCATTGTTTTTAATCTGTTTCATTGCATAGGGTTAACTTAGCAAACAAAAAGCCTGTCAAGAGGGAGGAGAGAAAATGGCAATCTTTGTAAACTGCCGCTTCACGCCATTGCGCATGGTCCTTTCAAGGAGAGAGCCTGTACAAATGGCCCTCTTTATAAGAAATGAGAATGACAAGGAAACAAAGCTTACTGTAAAGGTAATGCTGTCTCCTAAGCTTGCATTCACTAAAGGGGGTTTCAAGAACAGCGAACTGGTGAGAATAGACTCAATAAAGCCAAGCGAGGAAAAAACTCTTTACTTTCAAATCTTCCCAAAAGCCAGCACAGATCCAGGGGAAGAAGAAATAGGGGTTAGAGTGCAAGAGCACCTTTCAAATTATCAGTTTGCAGACAAGCAATATGAGAATACTTTCACTTTGAAGGTGGATGCTTAAGGAAGAATGACAAAAATAGCCGTTATGTATCAACTTTATACATAATTAACTGGTTAGTCTCCCACTGGCCGCCTAAACAAAAAAGCCAAAGCCAAGGCATGTTAACCCTGGTGCTAGCCAAAAATTTTTACACAAAATCTTGGACAACTGTTCTCTCGCACGCGGTTTCAAGAGGATTTTATTTTAGGCTTTTTTTAGGTTTTTTGGACCTTTTCTCTTGTTTTTTGACTATTTTTTTATTGCCTTTTGCCGGCTTTTCGTAAATTGGGATTTTTTGTGGCCGCACCATTGTTGCGCTGGGTTTTTGTATGGTGGTGCCGAATTTTTTTGCGCTCTGGAAATCCCGCAGCCAACGCTGGTTTGAAAATTTTTTGCTGTTCCCGGATTTGGTGTTTTGGAAAAGGCATTCCAAGCCATTTCGCTAAAAGTTTGCTACATAACAAATTGCCTCTTTTTTGGAGTTTTATACATAATGAGCCATTTCAAGCCATTCCCAGCAACTTCAAAAAACCCCTAGGAAAAATGCGTTTTTTTGCACTTTAAGGCCTTCCAGAGTGCAAAATTTTGCATTTTTGCCTTTTGCAGCATAATATCTGTTATGCCGCATTTTTGTAAAATTTGCACCTCAAAAACAACTAAAAGCAACAGTGCTCAGTAAAAAGCCTACAACCGCCCTGTTATGTATAATATTATATTTTTCAGTGGTTCTGCAAAATATTTGCTAAAGGCCCGCTGTTAGTTATTTTGATGCGGATTTTTCCGGCAGAAGTTTGGCGAACGCATACTCTTCTGTCTGTAAAAAGTCTCTTGCCACTTGTTTTATTTCTTCTGCACTTACTGCCTTTATTTTTTCAATAAACTGTTCTGGAGAGCCCCACCCATAAAGAAGACATTCCACTGCTAACCTGGCATTGTTATAAGAATTTTCTAATTCTAATGACTTGGAACCAATGACTTGGTTTTTCAGTTTGGACAGCACCTGGCTTCCAAGCTTTTTTGATTGAAGCCTTTCAAATTCCTTGAGAACCAGTTTTTTGGCTTCATTAACCTTTTCCGGTTTGGTGGAAAAATAAACTGCAAAAACACCGTGTGCCTTTTCAACATCAAGATAAGTTGCCACTTGATAGCTAAGGCCCCTTTTTTCTCTAATTTCTTGCATTAGTTTAGAGCTTATTCCGCCCCCCAGATAGCAATCTATAAGGGTCATTGCAAAATAAGGTTCGCTATTAGCCGGCATTACTGGAAACCCTAAGCAACAGTGCGCTTGCTCTGTTTTTGCAATAGACTCGCGCTCCCTTGCTTTGCGCCAGCCAGCTTTTGCCTTGATTTTTTTTGTTCTGCCGGCCCTGAAAGAAAAGGCGCTCCCTATTTCACCCAATATTTTTTTTTCAGGAAGAGAAGTTGCAATCCCAAAGACACAGTTTTGGGAAAAATAGTTTTTTTTAAGGCACCTTTCAAGCATTGCTGGAGTTATTTTACTGACTGTTTTTTCTGTGCCGAGTATGCTCCTGTTGAATGGCTTTGGAAGGGCTATTTCCCAGAATTCGTCAAACAACCGTTTCACAGGGTGGTCTTTCACTTCCTTTATCTCGTTCAATATTATTTTTTTCTCTGTGGCAACATGCTTTTCTTTGAAAGAAAAGTCGTTAAAACAAGCTCCAAAGATTTTTGCAGGAAGGGAGAAATCAGCACAACGCACTCTGCTGTAAAAATGCGTTTCTTCCATTGAAGTAAAAGCATTTAGTTCGCCGCCCCTGCCTTCCACGAGACTGAATGGTTTTTTTCTGCCATACTTTCTTGAACCAGAAAGAAAAACATGCTCAAGGAAATGCCCAATTCCAGCCTCTTTTTTTCCTTCAAAGGCTGGACCGTAATTTGCACAAAAATCAAAACCCGCAGTGCTTCCAGGAAAATGCACTAGCGCCAATGTCAAGCCATTATCAAGCAAAACTGTTTTCATTGAAAGAAGTTGGTTGGAAAAAAATAAAAAAGCAGGCTTATTTTGCTTCGCCTGCTTTCACCTTTGGCTTTACCTTACCAAAATTAGCATATTTGCGATATTTTGTTTTAGTCCAAGGCTCTGGCTGCTTAGCCCTCATTTTGCGCTCCTCCTCAAGCAGTTTGAGTCTGAACTCTTCTGTTGCCTTAAAAGGAAACTCCATTCAAAAAACCCCCTAAAATCAATTTCAAAAAAATATCAAGCCAAAAAAATAGCTTCTATAATATATACTGCGCCTGTTATTTAAAAACCTATTGGATGCCTTGGAAAGGCAATAAATAACCAGATCGCTTTGCCAAGTAAAGATTTATTACCGAAAAAATTAAATTTATCAGTTGTATAATTAAAAACATGGGCCAGGAAACAGCTCTAAAAGACAAAAAAGAAGCAGTTTTGGCAAAATTTGAGAATGAATTGTCTGTAGCAGGGTACTCTAAGAGAACTATTGAAATGTACCGTTATTATGTAGAAGAGTTTTTGGATTTTTCAAACAAGCCCCCAGAAAGCACTTCAAGAGAAGACATCATTGCATTCTTGGCAAAAAAAAGCTCTGAAAACGCCAAGGGAACCACGCTGGCGCTCATTTACGCTGCACTCAAATTCTTCTTTCACTCCCACCTCAAACAAAAAATAATGGACGACATCAAGAGACCAAAAAAAGCAAAAAAACTGCCAGCAGTAATGACCAAAGAAGAAGTTTACGCCATAATAAACGCTGCAAAAACCCCCCAAAGCAGGCTATTACTAAAACTGCTTTACTCTAGCGGCCTCAGAGTCAGCGAGGCAACAAATCTAAAAATCACCAATCTAGACCTAAACGAAAAAACAGCCGTGGTGAGAGGCGGCAAAGGCAACAAGGACAGAATGGTGATACTTTCAGAAGAATGGATAAACGAATTCAAAAAATTCTTGGAAAACAGAAAAAACAAAAGCGAATTCGTATTCTGCAAAAAAAACGGACAACCCATTAGCGCAGACACTGTCCAAAGAATAGTGCGCAAATGCAGAAAAAAAGCAAAAATACAAAAAAACATAACACCCCACTCGTTCAGGCACAGTTTTGCCACACACTTGTTGGAATCAGGCGAGAACATCCGGAAAATACAAGAACTCCTTGGTCACTCAAGCCTGTCTACAACGCAAATATACACAACGATTTCAACAGAAGAACTGAAGAAAGTGAAAAGCCCGCTAGACACATTAAAGCAAAAAGCATGATTGTCAAGTAAGCAAAAGCAAAACAAAGCTAGGCACAAAACAAACTGCAAAAAAACTCAAGCCACAATTTCTCGGCAGCCGTGACCCCCCACTTCCGATATTTTCGTGAAGCACTGGGTTTCAAAAAAAGCCAAAAAAACGTTATGTTTAAGTCAAATTATCCCGCCCTTTTTCTTGAAAAAAACCCAGCTGACAAATAAAAAAACAGATTTTCACTATTCACAATAAATTTAAATACTAGAATGCAGTTAATAATAGTTCAATTTGCAAAGGTTTACACTACACAGGAGGTAATACCGTGACAATGAGGCTTTCAGAGCTGTTTGGGATGGACATTTATACAACAGATGCAGAAAGAAAAGGAAAGGTCTTCGACCTAGTAATAAACCTGGAAAAAGGAAGAATTGAAACAATAACCACAGAACCATTAAGGGCAACCTCTAAAGCAGAAGCAAAAAAAATAATCAGTGAAAAAAGCATACCTTACAGCAAAGTAATATCTGCAAAAAACATAGTCCTGATCTCAACAAAAGGCGACGTACAAAGATAAGAAGAACAATCTTTTAAAACAAAAAAAAGCAGGATCGGCTAGTCAATACAAAAAAGAAAGACTGGCCTTTCTGTTTTTTATTTATTCTTGGGTTCTTAAAATCTAGAAAAACCAATGTTTTAAATTTATGTCCTAATAATATACATAAAACTCCTTTGTTTATTATCTTTGATGAATATCGGAAGTGAGGGGGGTCTGTTTGGCAGTAGAGGGTTATTTCATTCAATACAAGTTTATTTTACCAAACTGTACAAACCATGCCTCTTATTCTTATCAAAAGCTTTTTAGGGCCCTTTATGGGTATACCCAAGCAGTTTACAAGTCCAATGGCAAAAACTACAAATACCACCGGAAGGGGGTTCTTTCAGATTTTCCATATGTGAGGGTTGGAAAGAACAGCGTGGTCATCGCCCCTGACGCCTTTCAAAGCCTTATTTCTTTTTTTAAAACCGGGAAAAACCCGGCACACAATTGGGAATCTAAAGGAAACTGGAAAGCTGTTTATTACATGGATGAAAAAACAGTGCCTGAACAGAAAGTGATTAAAGCGGTTGAGAATTTAATTGATCGCGCCAGTGTAGAAAAGGGAGCCAGCCTTTTTTCAGAATTAAGGCGGATTGGAGCAGGCAGTTTAAACAAAGACTATGAGCAAAAAGTGCTTTTGCTTGCAAGAAATATTGCAAAGCACCCTTGGTTTTTAAGTGTCTATGAAGCATCCCCAAAACTAAAAGAATTCAAGCAATTAGTGGACTCTAAAAAATAACTTTCTTGCTAATTGCTAATTTTTTCTTCTCGCCCTTAATTGAATTTTTATTTCCCCCTTCTCTTTTTTTTCTTCTGGGCTTTTTTCTCTTTCAATCTCGAAAAGAAGCTCTTTTTTTCGCCATTTTCTTCTGCCGCCAATATTTGTCGATTCAAAGAGATTTATATCTGTGAGGGTTTTCAAGTAGGGGTAAAGGCTTTTTTCGTTTTTATATTCAACTGAGAAAATCTCCCTTATGCGGCGCCGTATTTCCTCCATATCGACCCACTCTTCAAAACCAATCACGTTCACTAAATGAAAAGCTTGGGTGTTTTCAGTGAATTGTAGGAAATCCCATATTGACCCAATGGCCTTTTCTTTTGGTTCTTCAACAGCTACTGATTGACTGTAGAGTTTGTCTTCAGATTCAGCCCATTCTCTTAGTTTTTCTAACTTTTTGAATAGTTTTGCCAGCATTCCTCTAAAAACCATGTTAAAATATATGGCTTAATTTCTTAAAATAATTACGGTAAGGTTGGTTAATTATAGTAATTACTAGTAATTATTACCATGATGACTTTAGATGAAAAGTAATTGTTTTTTTAATAGTCAAAAGATGGCTTGGCTCGACCGGCAGCCATGTTCTTTTTTAATTACAGCTTTTACTAAAAAAAGTAATTTATCTTGTTTTTTCTTTTATTTTTTCTACTTAGCTTTTTTTGCAATTGGCTGTTGGGGGTTACTTGTTAGTAAGTGGTTCTGGCCGGTTGATAATTTTGTTTTTTTTGCTCTTTTTGACGCTAAGTAGCTAAAGTAATGGTTTTGTTTCATTAATGGTTTGCGCTTCTTGTTTGCTTTAAGATGGTTATTTGTGCTTTTTTTTATTATTGGTTAAAAGTAAGTTAGGGTTTTAAGAGAAAAATTAGCGGGGAAAGGATTTGAACCTTTGACCTTCGGGTTATGAGCCCGACGGGCACTCCAGGCTGCCCTACCCCGCTTTAAATGAACTATTGTTTAAAGTATAATATTATTCTTTTTAAACATTTTTAAACTTTTTCTTTGCTTTTTTTAGAAATAAAGCCATAAAAAAGCCTTATTTTAGAATAAAACCCTAAAAAAACTTTTTTTTTCC
Source organism: Candidatus Iainarchaeum sp. (assembly GCA_038736825.1). Lineage (GTDB taxonomy): Archaea > Iainarchaeota > Iainarchaeia > Iainarchaeales > DTGL01 > JAPLVS01. The sequence goes on along the minus strand of JAVYME010000011.1, from coordinate 4,287 downwards.
AAAAAAAACCTTTTTTTGTTGGATGCTTATTTGTCCAACATTTTGTGTTTTTTTGTCTTTTTTTAAATTATTTTTTGTAATTCCCAAATTTCCTTTTTCATTTGTTCTATTTTTTCTGCTGCTTCTTGGGTCCTCTTTTTTCCATCTATGCAATTGAGCTCGCTGCCGCAATCTGGGCAGCGGAATTGGTATTCTGCAGCTATTTCAAATGGGAGTTCATGGCAGTTTTTTTTGCAAGAAAAAAACGAGTATGTCTCTTCGTGTTCTTTTCTTTGTTCCATTTTTTCTATTTCTTCCTTTTGTTTTTCAACAAGCAATTCAAGGATTCTTTTTTTGTCAATTGTCCAAGTGTATGAGTACCATCCTGTTTTTTTGTTTCTTTTCTTTTGGTAGTTTGCTACTCCCCTATAGTGCAGTCTGTTTAGAATTGCTCTCACATCTGTTACTTTTACTTTCATTTTGTTTGCTGCTTCTTCATCTTTTATTGGGGAAAGTCCTTTTTCATAAAGAGTCACGAGTTGTATGGCGCCTTCTCCTCCAACTTGGGAGAGGAATTCGTTAACTATTTGGAATGATGTTAGTTTTTTCTTTGACTTTGTTTTTTTCATTGGCTCCCCCCACGATATTTATCTTGGCAAACTAATTTAAACAATATTATTTTTTTTCATTTTTTGCGGTAAGGATGATTTTTGCGCCGGGAAATTTTTTTTCGAGCTCTTTTCCGTCAAATAATCGGTCAAGAAACACTGCCAAAGCAGCAATTTCGCTATGTGGTTGTTTTCCAACTGATATATTTATGTCGCTTTGCCGGTAAACTCCGATTTCAACCTTTTTTGAGCCTATTATCACTAAAAGCCTTTTTTTTCTTCGTATTTTTGTTATTTCCCTGTTAAGTGGCTTCCCATACATGGTTAAGTGCACAATATAATATCCTTCTCTTTTGAATTTTTTAATCTGTTCGAGCCATCCTTCGCAGAATTCAACTTGGAAAGTTCCGCCCCAGTTTTTTGTTATTGAGTCAATTGTTTTTTTCAAGGAGGCGTCTTCATCGCCTTGTATTAAAATTTTTTCTGCACCAAATGCCCTTGCTACAAGGCAGCAATGGGTTGTAACCCGTAGATCGCGGTATGGCCGATGACCGTATCTTAAGACAGTAATGTTTTTTTCTTTTGTCGGCATATCCTGTCCAATTAAGTGTGGGGTGATAGTTATTTAACGACTTTTTGCATAATTTTTTCTGGTGCTTTTATGCTTGAGCTTTCCTTTGTGAGAACTCACACTCTTGAAGTGCGAAAAAATCTGGCCAGGCGCGGTAATCAGTCTTTTCTTGAAATGTTTGATGAATTAGTGGAAAAGGATAGGTGCTGGCGTGAGCTTAAGGCTGAGGAGGAACGGTTGCGATGTGAACGCAATCGCCTTTCTGATGAAGTTAATCTCTTGAAAAGGCAGGGCAAGGATGCTAGTGCGGTTCTTGCAAAGGCAAGGCTTTTGCCTGAAAAGGTTAAGAAGGTGCAGGCTGAAGCCGCTTTGTGCCGCCAAAGGGTTGATTTTCTTCTTGCAAGGCTTCCTAATCTTTTGCATGAATCTGTGCCTGATGGCTTGGATGAGAATGAAAATGTGGAGGTGCGGCGCTGGGGGGAGCCAAAAAAGCCCGCTTTTGCGTTAAAGCATCATGGCGAGCTTGCCCAGTCACGTGGTCTTGCGAATTTTTCTAAGGCAGTGAATGTTGCAGGCGCTGGTTTTTATTATCTTAAGGGCAGCCTGGCTTTGCTGGATTTTGCCTTGCAGGGTTTTGCTGTGGATTTTCTTAATCGTCGCGGGTATACTGTTGTAGTTCCGCCTTTCATGCTCCGCAGGAAGCCCTATGAGGGGGTTACTGACCTTGCAGACTTCGAAAATGTTATGTATAAAATAGATGGCGAGGATCTTTTTCTTATTGCCACTTCCGAGCATCCAATTGCTGCTCTTCACATGGATGAAATCCTTGAGGCTAAAGATTTGCCACTAAAATATTGCGGTGTTTCCCCTTGTTTCAGGAAGGAAATAGGCAAGCACTCTATTGATGAGCGCGGCCTTTTCCGCGTTCACCAGTTTTCAAAGGTTGAGCAATTTGTTTTCTGCAAGCCAGAGGACTCTTGGAAGATGCATGAAGAGTTATTGGGGAATGCTGAAGAGATTATTCAAGCGTTAGGCATTCCATACAGGGTAATGAATGTTTGCACTGGCGATATTGGCACTGTTGCAGCAAAAAAGTATGATATTGAGGCGTGGTCTCCACGCGAGGGCAAGTATTTCGAAATAATCTCTTGTTCGAATTGCACCTCCTATCAAGCAGCAAGGCTTAAAATCCGTTACAGGAAAGACAAAGGCAAGGAATTTGTGCACACGCTTAATAGCACAGCATTGGCCACTTCTCGCATTATAAGGGCTATTTTGGAGAATTTCCAGAAAGAAGACGGCTCTGTTGAAGTGCCAAAAGTGTTGCAACCGTTAATGGGCGGAATAAAAGTTATTTAGGTTTCTTGTTTTGTCAGCAAATTAAAGGCGTTTTTTTGTGCTGATTATTGGAGTTCTGGTATTTAATGAAGCATTCCTTTAAATATCTTGACAGAAAACTATTATTTATCCTACTTTGTACAAGTAGTGCTTTTTAGGGCCCGTAGCTCAGCCTGGCAGAGCACTGGACTTTTAATCCAGGTGTCGCGGGTTCAAATCCCGCCGGGCTCACTGGCTGGCTTTTAATTGTGGTTCAATAGGGTTAAATTAATTAACCAATAATTTTTATTATGGCTGGGGCGGTAGCTCAGCCCGGTAGAGCAGTAGGCTGAAGACCTATGTGTCGCGAGTCCAAATCTCGCCCGCCCCACTATTTTTTTTTATTTCTGAACGATTTTCTTGCTGTCTTCTAAACTTTTCAATCACAGCAAAAAGTATATTAACAAATAAACACTATAACATAGTGGTGGTTTTATGGAGAGAGTTCGCACTGGAATAATTGGGCTTGATGAATTGCTTGAAGGTGGTTTTCCAGAAGGCCGCGCTATCCTTGTGAGTGGCGGTTGTGGCACCGGCAAGACAACTTTCGGAGTCCAATATATTTATGCTGGTGCAGAAAAATATGGTGAGCCTGGAATTTATGTAACGCTTGATGAAAGGCCTTCTCTGATAAGAGAGGATTGTTTGACTTTTGGGTGGGATTTGAGAAAGCTTGAAGAAGAAAACATGATTCAAATAATTGATGGTTCAATTGCAAGAATTGGCATTCCAAGCGATGAAGAGTTTGCATTGCCAAGCACGGGCTTTGATGTGGACAAATTGTTGATAGAAATACTTTCTTCCATAAAAAGGTATGGGGCAAAGCGTGTTGTAATAGATTCAATTCCCTCGCTTGGCTATAATTTGAAAACAGAGCATGAAATAAGAAGGGCTATATTGAAGCTTGGTTATCTGTTAGAAAAAGCTGGGGTTACATCCATTTTGATATCTGAGCTGGGCGAGGGCAAGAACAGGTTTAGCAAATATGGGGTTGAAGAGTATTTGGTTGACGGAGTAATAGTTCTTCATTACATGGGTGTTGGAATGACTAGTAACAGGACATTGCATATAAGGAAAATGCGGGGAACCAAGCACTCAGAAGACTTGCATCCACTGGAAATAACCCAGCGCGGTATTGTGGTGCGCAGAATAGAGGAAGAGTACGGAGAAGGGTAAACCCAAAATAATGGGTGGTTTAATTTTTGCCTTTTTTTTCTAATCCTTTCAATCAGTTGAGCTTTTGGTTTGAAGAGTGATTAATTCAATTGGTTTAAATTTGATAGTTAGTGTTGTTTTTATTTGTTTTTAGCGGCTAACCTCTATAACAGCCGGCACTGCAAGAATTGCTTCTTTAAGTCCTTGGAATTCCCTAGTGTCTTTCAGCATTATGTTGAATTCGAATTTTATTGTGCCGCCTTTTTCGCTTTTTGTTTCTGTTGATGCAATCTTTGCTTCCTTTTTTTCCAGTTCAGTTAAAAGGTCTATCAGTATGCCGGCTCTTTCCACTGCTCTGACCTTTAGCTTTACTGAATGCGCTTTTTTTTCACCAGAACCCCATTCCATTTGTATTTTTTTGTTTTTTGGAAGCATGGCAAGCGAGCGGCAATCTGCTGAATGGATTGTGATTTTTCTTTTGGTTGTCTTGTAGCCAACTATTTTTTCCCCTGGGAGTGGATTGCAGCATTGTGCCAGTGCTATTTTTTTGAAGGAGTCGGTTGTTTTTGTTTCAGGCTTTTTTTCTGGTTTTTTTGC
>JAVYME010000010.1:0-29586 GCA_038736825.1 Candidatus Iainarchaeum sp. | reverse complement strand
ATCACCACACAGGGTTGAACTGGTTGTTGGGATTGAAACCCTGGCTCCTGTAGCGGCATATTCCACTGCATCTTCCACATTCCCTTTATAAATTGCCATTTCGGCCGGATAATGACAATATACTATATCCACAAGCCTTTCTGCATCAAATGCTTCTCCCAATTGAATAATATAGTCGATTGCTTCAGCTTTCTGCTTCCCGTATTTTCCGGCAAGCATTTGCTGTTCCTCTTTTGTCAGTTTCATTTAAATGGAATTTTATCAGGGCAAATTTGTAAAAAATTCACGACTTATTTCTGATAGTTCAGAAAATTAATATTCTTCAATACACATGAATTTTAAGAAATCAACGACAATATTCATTTATCAGTTGTTCAGCTTTGGTACTTCCGAGTTGTTTTGCTTTTTCAAGATAAAAGAGATGCCCTGGATGCAATAAATCAAAGCACCCGAAAGCCAAAACCTTTCCCTCTGGCATGAACTAAAAGAAACCAGTAAAGGCTTTTATGTTTTTAGCCTGTTAATTATTGTGATTTTTCATGGAAACCGAGAAAAGGCTTGCCTTGATTGAAAGCATTGCTGAAGAAATAGTTACAAGGGAAGAACTAGTGCAAATGCTGGATTCTGGAAAAAAACTGAAAGCATATGATGGATTTGAGCCAAGCGGGCTAGCGCACTTGCCATTTGGAGTATACCGCTCGATTACAATCCAAAAAATGATGGATGCAGGCATAGATTTCACTCTCTACCTGGCAGACTATTTTGCATTTGTAAACAACAAATTCAATGGCAACATGGAATTGATTCACGCTTGCGGAGAATACTTTATAGAAGTATGGCGTGCAACAGGAATTCCCATAAAAAAACTTAACGTGGTTTGGGCTTCAGAATTAATGGACTCGCTAAAATACTGGGATACAGTGCTGAAAATAGCGAGAAACATTTCAACAAAAAGAAACCTGCGCGCAATGATGATTGCTGGAAGAGAGGAAACAGAAGAACTCACAGTGGCACAACAATTCTATCCAAGCATGCAAGTGGCAGACATTTTCATGCTGGATGTCGACATTTGCCAGCTAGGGCTTGACCAGCGCAGGGCAAACATTCTGGCAAGAGAGCTGGCTCCAAAGTTTGGCAGAAAAAAACCGGTTGCAGTCCACCACCACATGCTGTTGGGATTGCAAGGGGCAAAGGAAGAGGATGCCATAAAGTTCAAAATGTCAAAATCAAAACCAGAGTCAAGCATTTTCGTGCACGATTCACAAAAAGAAATAGAGGCAAAAATAATGAACGCTTACTGTGAAGCCGGAAAAACAGAAAACAATCCAGTGCTGGAATACTGCAAATACATTGTTTTTGAAAAATTTCCAGAAATGAAAATAGAGCGAGAAAAAAAATTCGGGGGCGACATTTGCTTTAAAAACTATGCTGAACTGGAAAGCGCTTTCAGGGAAAAACAATTACACCCATTGGACTTAAAAAAAGCAACAGCGCAACACATTGAAAAAATAATTGCTCCCATAAGGTCTCACTTTGAAAAAAACACAAAAGCAAAAGAGTTATATGAAAGGATTAAAATGGGGCAAAAAAGCTCATTACAGCAATAAAACGCCAATGGAAAAAAATAAATAGTGGGAGCGCTCTTATTTAAACAGGCTTGCTTGAAACCAGTAAAAAAAAAAGAGTTTTTGGTGTGCATATGGACTTGAATCCAGTGAACCTTTTGTTTTTTCCAGGCAAAACAGTGAAAAAGGCAATTGAAAAGCCTTCATTCAATACAGCGCTTTTTTTAGTGCTTTCGCCCTCAATAATAACGGTTTTAGCGTTTTTGGCTGTCTCGCTTGAAATTGACTGGATTTGGCTTGCCTCTTACACTTTGAAAAACTATCTGGGATGGATGCTTTTCTCCTCAGCAGTCTATTTTTTTGCATTCCTTGCAATAGGAAAACAAATGAAAGGCACTTTTTCAGCAATTTATTCCTCTCTTTCCTTTTGCTGGCTGATTTTTGCACTCATGGTATTGCTTGGCTTCATTGCATCCATTGCGTTTGCCCCAAAACTCTTAGGGCTTGCCAGAATTGCAAGAGATGCAAAACTTGACGCTGTCGAAACAGCACTGTTTTCTGACCTCGTGGCAAACCGTGACCAAACCGGGCTTGAAGAATTCTTGAAAGAGCGCGGAATCAAAACCGATGCTTCAACGCTATTGCCAGCCGAAGGAGAGGAAATTTTAGGCGGTCCTGGAATGCTTTTGGTTGCAGCAATAGCCTTGGTATTGCTCGTTTATGCATTAATTGTTTTTCCATTCCTTGCAGTAAAGCAAACAACAAAAAGCGGTTTTTTGAAAAGCACTGTCATTTATTTGTGCTCTATTGCAATAATGCTTTTCTTTTCCATGGTTTTCTCTGCACTTTAATGCAAAAATCACTTGCTTTTCTTTCTGCCAACAATAAATAAAACTGCAAAGCAAGCAAGAAGTGCTGCAAGCGGATTGGCTTCAGGCACGTTTATGCCTGGAAAAAACCTTGAAACAGAAAACCAGGCTTTTTCCTTTGGACCGCCGCCAACAAGCTGGGCTTCAACGTAATAAACCCCTGGTTGAGTTATGTCCACTGGCACTTCAGCTGAATTGCTTGAACAGGTTCTGGGAATCACTGCGCCAACTGGAGCGCCTGCGCTTGTGAAAATTTGGAGGTTCACAGTGGCAGCATTGGTTTTTGTGCCACTGCCTGGCGGGCAAGGGCAAACATCATAGCATTCAACTGCAACCCTTGTTCTAGCACTGGTTCCAACAGCAGGATTGGGCATTTCAACATTTTCAGCTTCCACTTTTGTTATCACATAGGCACCAAAGGCAGTGCTAGAGAAAAGCACTGCAAAAAGCATTATTGCCGCAAAATTTTTTTTCAAAATCTCACCAAAACACTATTATTATTCGCTCCTCCTTTAAAAGCATTACTGTGCTCTTTTTCCCTACATGAAAGACTCAATTAGAAAAAAAGCGCTGGAAAAAAGGCAGTGCCTTAGCGAAGAACAAGCAATGCAAAAAAGCAAAACAATTTCCAGAAAAGCCTTTTCATTGCCAGAAATACAGGCTGCAAGAACAGTTTCTTGTTATGTTGGCACAGGCTCAGAGGTTAAAACAAATTTTTTAATAGAAGACTTGCTTGAAGCAGGCAAAAAAGTGGTTGTGCCAGCAGCATGGCTGGAAAAAGAAATGGAAATGCGCTGCATTCTTTCATTAAACGACTTGCAGAAAAAAAACCGATTTTTTGAACCAAAAGACTGTTGCATTAAAGTTGAAGACTGCAAAGAAATAAGCGCAATAATTGTTCCAGGCACTGCTTTTGACAAAAAAGGCAACAGGCTTGGCTATGGAAAAGGCTATTATGACCGCTATCTTGCAAAACTGCCAAAAAAAACCCCCATTATAGGCCTTGCCTTTGAATGCCAGCTAGTGGAAAAAATTCCTTCAGAAAAGCATGACATAAAAGTGCACAAAATAGTCACAGAAAAAAGAATAATAAAATGCAAAAATCATTCATAAAATGGAAAGTTTTTGCACAATTCTTTTGTTTTCTCGCGAGCCTTTTTGATTGTTGTTTTGTTTGGCTTTTCAAGAACCAAGTTTATTATTTCCCCTATTTCCTTCATTTCGCTTTCTTTCATTCCGCGAGTGGTTGCAGCTGGAGTGCCCAACCTAATCCCGCTTGGATCCCAAGGCTTGCGGGGATCAAAAGGAATAGTGTTTTTGTTGCAATAAATTCCAGCCATTTCAAGAAATGCTTCAGCCTGCTTTCCAGTAAGCCCTTTCTTTGAAACATCCACTAGCATTAAGTGGTTGTCTGTGCCGCCTGAAACCAAGCGATTGCCTTTTGCCATTAAAGTTTCAGCTAACACTCTGGCATTTTTCACCACTTGTCTTGCATACTTTTTGAATTCAGGCTGCAAAGCCTCCTTGAACGCAACCGCTTTGGCTGCAATCACGTTCTCGTGAGGGCCACCCTGCAAAAAAGGAAAAACCGCTTTATCTATTTGCTCTGCAAATTCTTTTTTGCACATTATTGCTGCGCCCCTTGGACCCCGCAAGGTTTTGTGAGTGGTGGTTGTTACAACATCAAAATATGGCACTGGGTTTTCATGCTGTCCTGTGCAGCAAAGCCCTGCAATATGGGCAATGTCAGCCATTGCTATTGCGCCGGTTTCATTGCAAATCTCCCTGAATTGCTTGAAATCTATTGCTCGAGGGTAAGCACTATAACCGCTCAAAATTATTTTTGGCTTTGACTCTATTGCGGTTTTCCTTATTTGTTCAAAGTCAAGAAGCTCGGTTTTTGGATCCAAACCGTATTGCACTGAATTAAAGATTGTGCCAGAAAAATTCACTTTGTGGCCGTGAGTGAGATGTCCGCCCATGTCCAAGCGCAATCCCATCAAGGTTTCGCCTGGTTTCATGAAGGCAAAAAAAGCCGCAAGGTTTGCGGGCGCTCCACTTAATGGCTGGACATTGGCGTGCTCTGCTTTGAACAGTTTTTTCAATCTTTCAATTGCAATGTTTTCAATTCCGTCAATGAATTCGTTTCCAGAATAATATCTTTTGCCGGGATAGCCTTCACTGTATTTGTTTGTGGGCACTGTTGCCAGTGCTTCAAGCACTGCTTGGCTGACAAGGTTTTCACTGGGAATGAGTTCAATGCCTGACATTTGCCTTTGCTTTTCTTTTTCAATCAAGCCATAAACCTTAGAATCAAATTCTTTCAATTTTTCCAAGTGCATTTTGTTATTGGGCACTTAGTTTCACCACATGGCTTTTGTCCAAGTTTATGTGCTTTAAGGGCATTTTTTCCTCAATCCATGAAAGCACTGTATTGAATGCAATAAAGGAAAGGGAAATGCCGCAAGCGAAAACAAACCTTTCAATTGCAGTGACTGGCACAAGCATTGCCCACAATGCAGGCGTGCTTGGAACCAAGTAAATGAAGGCTGTAGCGCCAATTGCGTGCGCTGTAAAAGTGGCTCCAAGGCTTTTAAGGAAAAGGTTTTCCTTGCGCAGTGCAGCCGCCAGTGGAATTAACCAGAACAAAGTGTAAAACCATGACTGCATTCCCACTGGGTGGGCAATAAAAAAAGCCATGCAGGCAATTGGAATAAATGCAATTGTCTTCCGGTTCTTTGCTCCAAAATAGTATGCTGCAAAAAGCATTGGCAACAGCCTTGCAATGCTGAACCAAGAAAAATCGCCTTTTGAAACCAGCATTGCACTTTGGGCTGCAAGAACGCTAATTGCGCCAGCAAGTGGACCCAAAAAAAAGCCAGTTGTTGGAGCAAAAAACTGGAAATAAGTGAAAGACTGGTTTTGCGCTCCAAGCAATGGTGAAAAGTTTATTCCTGCAAAAACAAAAGAAAGAACTGCAAATATTGCAATAAAGGCTGCCTTTTTTCCGTCAAAAAAACCAAAAACCTTCATTTAAAGCCCCCCTAAACACTGAATTCAATAAATAAGAGCGGGTTTTGTTTTTAAGGGTTTGGGTTCAATTTTTGCAAAAAAAAACTCATTCCATTGCCTGTAATGCCTCGCTCACGCTGAAAAAAGAGCCTGTGAATACTGTCAAGGGCTTTTTTTTAGAGAGAGCGAATAGTACAGCGTTTTTGACTTCTGGTTCAACTTTAATTTCTCCAGTGAAACCGTTTTCTAGAATTGAAAGCCTTATTTTTTCAGCGTTCATTCCCCTAAACTTTGCTTGAGTGCAAACAAAGGATTCTGCGACAAAGGCGAGCTCTGAAACAATGCCGTTTATGTCCTTGTCTTCAGAAACCCCTAAAACAAAAAGTGCTTTTTGTTCTGGAAACAATTCCCTTAAAGCTTCCTTTAGGATTTTTGCAGCCCCCGGATTGTGGGCAACATCTATTAAAACCAGTGGCTTGGTTTTTATTACTTGCAAGCGCCCTGGAATGAACGCTTTTTCCAAGCCCTTTCTTATGGCTTTTTCGCTTAACTTTAAAATTTCCATAACCCTTGTTGCAACAGCTGCATTCACAAACTGGTGCCTTCCAGCCAGCCTTATCTTTAAGCCCTTGAATTCGTTTTCTTGCGAAATGTAATCAAATTCTTGCAATTCAAGGCTTGAAGAGCGCCTGATATGTGAAAAATCCCTTGAAGCAAGGGACAGCCAAGCATTCAATTCCTTGCATTTTTTTTCAATTACTTCCAAGGCTTCCTTTTCTTGAAAGGCACTAACCACTGGCACGCCCTCTTTTATTATGCCGGCTTTTTCCACTGCAATTTTTCCAATAGTGTCACCCAAATGCCTTGAATGCTCTATGCTTATTGGAGTGATAACACTGGCTTTTGGGACAACAACGTTTGTGGCATCAAGCCTGCCACCCATTCCAACCTCTAAAACCACAAAATCGCATTTTTTTTCAGAAAAATGCTTGAAGGCAATCGCTGTAATGAATTCAAAATAGGACAAGTCAATGCCTGTCTTTTTTTTGAGTTCGCCTGCTTCCAAAACCAGTTTTTCCAATTCTTTTTCATTAATTTGCTCGCCATTTATTTGAATTCTTTCCCCAAAACTCTTCAAGTGCGGGCTCAAATAAAGCCCTGTCTTGAAACCCTCTTCTTTTAGCGCTGAAGCAATAAAAGCGCTCGTGGAACCCTTTCCATTGGTTCCAGTTACATGAACATAGTTTAAATCCTTTTCAGGATTGCCTTGCTCTTTCAAGAAAGCCTTTATTCTTTCCAAGCCCAAGTCAACCCTGTGCAAGTCAAAAGAGGCAAGCAATTCCTCTGCTTTGGAATCCATAAGAATATTTTTGTGGGAGCGCAAATAAATTCTTATGCCTTTAAAACAACACGCATTCAAAAAAACCATTAACGGCTTAACAGGCAAAAGCCAGAGCAGGCAAACTAATTTATATTTCTTTGGCGCTATTATTAGGGAGCATTCATGAGCGAAACCATTGACTTGTTTGACTGTGTTAGCCCTTTGGATTACCGCTATTATGGCAGAAACAAAAGGCTTGTAAGGGAATTATCCGCCTTTTTCTCTGAAAGCGCCAAAATCAGGTTTCAAGCATTGGTTGAAGCAGAATACGCAAAAACCCTTGCAGACCACCACTTGATTTCAAGAAAAATGGCTGAAAAAATCGCTAGCGCTGCATTGAGAGTGAAGCCAGAGGATGTTTACATTGAAGAGGAAAAAGTAAAACACGACATAAAGGCATTGGTTAACTGTATTTGCGCAAACCTTGGAGAAAAAGAAAAACCGTTTGTTCACTTGGGGCTTACAAGCTATGACACAGTGGACACTGCCAACGCATTGCGATTCAAAAAAGGAACCGAAAAAGCCATTCTGCCCAAACTCAAAGCACTGGAAAAATCACTAATACTGCTGGCAATGCAGGAAAAAAACACTCTCCAAATAGGGCGCACTCACGGACAGTTCGCTGAACCCATAACCTTTGGCTTTGCAATGGCGGAATTTGTTGAACGACTTGGAGAAAGAATTGAAGCAATTGAAAAAGCAAAAGAAAACCTTGTTGGAAAAGCAAGCGGTGCAGTCGGCGCATACAATGCATTGTTGCTTGTGCACTCAAACCCTGAAGCAATCGAGGAAACACTAATGAAAAGGCTTGGGCTTAAGAGTGCAAGGCATTCAACCCAGATTGCACCCAGAGAACCAATGCTTGACTTAGAGCACGCAATAATTTCTGCTTTTGGAGTAATCGCCAATCTTGCTGACGATTTAAGGCACTTGCAGAGAAGCGAAATCTCTGAAGTCTCAGAAGCCTTTGGCGAAAACCAGGTTGGTTCCTCCACAATGCCGCAAAAAAGAAACCCTATAACCTTTGAAAACATTAAAAGCCTTTGGAAAGAATTCATGCCGCACGCAATAGTGCTCTACATGGACCAAATAAGCGAACACCAGCGCGACCTGACAAATTCAGCCTCAGCCCGCTTTTACCAAGAAACCTTTGTGGCACTAGCAATTGCTAGTGAAAAAATGGAGCAAACAATAAGCACTCTGCAAGTGAACAGAAAAAAAATGAAAGAAAACCTTGAAATTGCAAAAAGCTCTCTGACTGCAGAACCATTGTATGTTCTCTTGGCAAAACACGGGCACCCCAACGCCCACGAAGCCGCCAGAAGAATCGCATTAAAAGCAATAGAAAACAATTCAACAGTCCTATCAGAAGCGCTGTCCACTCCAGCGCTTGCCCCGTTTATTGCAAATTTTTCAAAAAAAGAAAAAAATATTCTGGAAAAGCCAGAGCTTTACACTGGAATCTCTGCAAAAAAAACAGCCAAGGTTTGCGCTTACTGGAAAAAACGATTAAAGCTTTAAAAGGCTGTCTTCAATGCTAAAAGTTTTCAACACACTGGGCGGAAAAAAAGAGGAATTCAAACCAGTAGAACCAGGAAAAGTGCGCATGTATGTATGCGGTCCAACTGTTTACGGGCCAGCCCACATTGGTCACGCGCGCACTTACATTGCCTTTGACATTATTCGCAGATACCTTGAATTCCGCGGTTTCAAGGTAAAATTTGTAATGAACATCACTGACGTCCATGATGACATGATTAAAAGAGCCAACGAGGAAAACACAACCATTTTCGAGCTGGGTGAAAGAAACATAAGGCTTTTCTTTGAAGACATGAAGGCTTTGCACATAAAGCCTGCTGATGCAAACCCGCGAGTCACACAAGAAATTCCCGCAATAATTGAAGCAATCAAAAAACTCCAAGAAAAAGGCTTTGCTTATGAAACAGAGGACGGCGTTTACTTTGACGTGGAAAAATTTGAAAGCTATGGCTTGTTGAGCGGCATCAAGCACAAAAAAGGAAAAACCGGCACAAGGGTTGAAACAGACAAATATGAAAAAAAGCAAGCGCAAGACTTTGCTCTCTGGAAAAAAGAAAAACCAGGCGAGCCATCCTGGGATTCGCCTTGGGGCAAAGGCAGGCCTGGCTGGCACATAGAGTGCTCTGCAATGAGTTCAAGGCATTTGGGCTTGCCAGTGGACATTCACGGTGGAGCCATGGACTTGGTTTTTCCACACCACGAAAACGAGATTGCTCAAAGCGAGGCGGCTTTTGATAAAAAGCCTTTCGTGAAATACTGGCTGCACACTGGTTTTTTGAACGTGGAAGGCCAAAAAATGAGCAAGTCTTTGGGTAATTTCATAACAATTCCAGAACTCTTGAAAGAGTTTGATGCAGCCTCTTTTCGCTTTTTCATTGCTTCAACCCATTACAAGAGCAGGATAAATTTTTCAAAAAAAGAAATGCAGAAATACACTGTAACCCTCAAAAAATTCAACGAATTCATCAGGCGATTGCAGGAAATTAGCACAGAGCAAGGCAGTCCAGCAGCAGTTGAAAGGGCAATTGAAAAGGCAAAAAACAATTTCTTGAAAGAAATGGATGATGACTTCAATTTTCCAAACGCTTGGAGTGCAATTTTTGCATTTGAATCCGAAATGAACAAACTCATTGCTGCCGGCAAAGTTGGCAGAAAAGAGGCAGAAAAAGCCATTTCTTTCCTAAAAGAAATCAATTCCATTTTTGAGGTTTTTTCTTTTGACATCCAAGAAAGCCTTGACAGTGAAATAGAAAGCAAAATAGCTGAAAGAGAGCGATTGCGAAAAGAAAAAAAATTCGCTGAAGCTGACAAAATCAGGGAAGAATTGAAAGCAAAAGGCATAATTTTGCTTGACACTCCTGAAGGAGTCAAATGGAGAAAAGAAAAACAGTAAAGCCTTCAAGAAAGCCTTGTCTGGAATTTTTTGTCCAATTCCCTTTTGCTGGTTTCCCAGTTCTTGCGCGCAATAGGCGGAAGCGAGCCTTTTTCCTTAACCCATTTTTGCAAGAATTCAATTGTAATGGGGTCACTGGAATAACCTGAACCGATTTCACCAAACTCTCTTTTAAGCATTTCAATCGCCCTATCCCTTGCAGTTTTTGCAAGAATGCTTGCCGCTGAAACAACCGCATAGTTTTTGTCAGCAAAATGCTCTGCACGGATTAAAACGCTTTTGCTGCAGTATTTTTTGATTCTCTTGGCAAAATTTCTCTCTATAATGTCAGGGGAATCCACAAAAACAATTTCAGGGCAGGAGTTCAAGGAATTAAGCATTTCAGCAATCCTCATTGCCTCTATTTCGTTCAAAGATTTTCGCTCCATTAAGGCATCAAGCTCTTTTGGCTCCACCAAAACAATCCTGTATTCTTCAATGCAATCCAGTATTTTTTTTTCAAGCCTTTCCCTTTCCTTTGGCTGCAATTCCTTTGAATCCCTAACCCCCATTCCCAAAAGCAGTTCTTCTTGTTCTTTTGTGGCTACAACCAAGGCTAAAGCCATTGGACCCAGTGCTGGCCCCCTGCCTGCCTCGTCAACGCCTGCCACAAGCATGAAATAAAGCGTATAGGAAAGGAATAAAAACATTCAACAACGTTATTATTTATCCTGTTTTTTGGGATACTTTTCTTTTAAAGTTTTAGGTGAAAGCATGGAAGGCATTGTAAAGAATTATCGCAGGGGAAGAAAACATGTTAATGAAAGGCAGCTTGTGATAGAGCCAAACGGCATAACTGACAAGTACAAGGCAGCCAGCCTTGTAGGCTGCAAAGTGAAATGGAAAAACTCGGCTGGCAAAATTTTTATTGGCAAAATCACTGCAGCCCATGGCAGCAATGGCGCTGTCAGGGCAATGTTTTCAAAGGGCATGCCCGGGCAATGCATTGGGGAAAAGGTTGAAATAATTAGGCCTCAAAAAGGCAAAGTTCAACCTGAACTAAAGCCTGTTGCAAAAAAGGCAGGCAAAGAAAAGCCTGAAAGCAAAAAATAGTCTTGGCTTGCAAGTGAATGGAAAAAAGGCAAGTGTTTGTTTAACTTGCTTTAAAGCGCTTTCCTGGATTTGTTCAATTGCGCTGGCAACAGGGCTAGAGTGCTTTTTTTATTTTTTTAGTTGCTTGAAAGGAACCTGCTCACTGTTTCAAGCTCTCTTTCGCACTTGCCACAGATTTCAAGGGCATCCATGCAAACCCTTTTATTGTACAGCATTGCCTGGATTTCGTCCCCGCTCTTGTTTTTCTTACGGTATTCGTCGTAAAGGAATTCATAGGTTTTTTTCAATTCTTCAAGGTCTTCAAGGACAGCCTTTTTTTCTTTGTCCCTTGCATCTATTCCCCTTCTGGCAGTGCAAAGAAGGCAGTTTCTTTTCAAGCGCGCAAGTATTTGCTTTCTCTGCTCGTCGCTTTCCTTTAATTTCATGAAATATTGCTGTAAAAATCAGATTAAAAAATTAATGCAATAGAAAAAAAACTGCGGCTTGCCTTAAGCCGCAACTTCAATGTCAAGCTCTTTTTTGAGTTCTCTGTACCTGTTCCTGATTGTCACTTCTGTAACGCCGGCAACATTGGCTACCTCTTTCTGGGTTCTTCTCTCGCCCTTCAAGAGCCCGGCAATATAAACTGCTGCTGCAGCAACCCCTGTTGGGCCGCGCCCGCTTATAAGCCCTTGGTCTATTGCTTTTTTGATTATTTCCCTGCCTTTCTCTTGAACTTCACCGCTAAGGTTTAATTCTGAGGCAAACCTTGGAATGTAGTGTATTGGGTTTGTGAGCGGAACATCAAGCTTTAATTCTCTCACCAAGAAACGGTAAGTGCGCCCTATTTCTTTTTTTGTGAGACCTGAGGCTTCAGCCATTTCGTTCAATGTTCTTGGCACATGGTATGTGCGGCAAACAGTGTACAGGATTGCTGAAACAACCGCTTCAATAAGGCGCCCCCTTATCAAGCCTTTTTCCACGGTTTTCCTGTAAAGCAATGCAGCTGCCTCCACAAGTGATTCTGGAATGTTCAAATAGGAAGCCACCCTTCTCATTTCTGTAAGCGCAATGCTCAGGTTTCTTTCCATTGAAGAGCTGACAGAGGCTCTCTTGTGCCATTTTATCAGCCTGTACATCTGGGCCTTGCTTTTGCTTGAAAGCCTGTTGCCCCTCAAGTCGCGGCCTTTTCTGTCAATCATTGTCACAAGGCCTTTGTTCAACTTGACGTATTTTTTTGGGCTGCCTGTGCGCGCTCTTTTTTCGAATTGGTCTGAATCAAAGGATCTCCATTCCTTGCCTGTGTCAATCAGGTCGTCGGTTATGACTAAACCGCATTTTTTGCAAATTATTTCGCCTCTTGCTTCGTCTTTTATTATTTTTTCAGAACCACATTCTGGGCATTTACGTGTTTCCATCAAACCACCCTTCCCTTTTCAAACAGTAAATTGAACTCTCCCCACAAAATCAAAAAAACCAGAAAAAAAGCATATCTTTATAATATTAATAGCCCTCCTGCAATTATTTAAATCTTTCGGTTCAATTGCATGCGAGGGCTGGTTTTAAAAAAGAGTGAAATCTGGCTTTTTATTGCTTTCAAAAGCAGTTTTTTGGAAGTTAAGGCTTTTGAACCCTTAACTGCTTTTTTGAATGTTTTCAGTTTTTTCTGAAACCAGTATTGCTTGGACTTCCCCTTGCTGTCCAGGTCGGCTTGTCACTCTTGCAAGCTTTTTTTGGCCTTCAATTTCAACCTCTATCAGAGCGCCTTTTGTCATTACCTGTCTTCTCGCAAAATGCCTGTCAGCCGAGTTTTCCTTGACATTCACCACTTTTGCTTTGACTGTCCTGCCTTTGTCGGAAACAAGCGCAAAGGGTGTTTTGGTGAGCTTTACTTTTTTTGTTTTGCCTCTTCCCGGAAGCACTTTTTTTTCTTCTTTGCTGGAAATCTGGGTTAGTGCTGCAGGGCCCCCCATCCATGCCAGTTTTTTGTCGCAACGGTTCCTTGAATGCCTTATTCCGCCGGTTTTTTTTCTCCTGGACTTCAAATGCCATTCAGTCATTCTTTCACCTGCAAAGTTTGAAAAAACCTTTATTCTCCAACTCTTTAATGCTTTTAGAAATTGGAAAATTCAAAGCAATATTGCTTGAGGGAACAATCCCTACCAATAATTCGCAAGCAATAATTAAAAAGGGAACTGGTTTGCTTGCAGGCGGCAGTGGTTTTCTGCAATGCTGTTCGATTGAGGGTGTTCCATCGCTTTCTTTTGCAAGGAGTGCTTTGGAAAACACTCTTTGCAGTAAAAGCATTGGAAAAACCAAAAACAAGGGCTTGTTGTTCCTTTTATGGCTTTATTGCACTCTGCAACTGGAAAAAGCCATAATGCAGGCAGCCAGAACTGAAAAAGGCTGTCTTTTGGTTGTTGCTGCAAAGGACAAAAAAAAATTAAAAGAATGCCTTGAAATCGCAAAAAGGCTTGGCTTTAAGGAAAAAAAGGGAATTATTGGAAAAAATTTCAGGAAAAACCTTGAAGTGTTCCAAAAACAGTTTTGCATTTCCGAAAAAGAGCTTTTTGCCTTAAAGCATTTGCCTAAAGAAAAGGCAATTGAAGCCCTTGCAATCGAAAGGCAGGCAATGATGGCGCTCTAGAAAGGCTTTAAAAGCCCGCTTTTTTAAACCTTTCTTTTGCTAATTATTAGTTCTTGTTTGTTTTTTGCTTTTTTGGTGTTTTCAATGAAATTGCCTAAAAAAATCAAGACATATTGCAAGAAATGCAAAAAGCACACCGAGCACAAGCTCAAAGAGTTCAAGCCAGGCAAGGCTAGAGCGCTGGCTAAAGGCACTAGAAGGCACGAAGCCCACACCAAAGGCTATGGTGGAAGATACCAGTTTGTTGCAATAGTCAAAAAGCAAAACAAGAGGCCAACCTATTTGGCTGAATGCTCTGTTTGCAAGGCAAAGCACTATTTTGTCATTCCAAAGAGAATGAAAAAACCAGAACTTGTATGAAAAAATTGCAAGCGCTTTGGTTTCGCAAAAGATGAAGCCTTGGACTATTTAAACATTTAATTGTTTTGCACTAATTCTTTTTTTATGGCTTCAAAGAATTCCGTGCTGCTTGTCTTAAAACAGAATCCTGGAATGCAATACCATGAACTGCTGGCAAAAATAATGGGGGACTATTCAAACATTAATTCTTCGCGTGCTGCCCTGAGCAGGCTAATAAAAAACCTTGAAGCCTTGGGTTTAATTTGCAAGCGGGGAAACCGCCTTTTCCTTACAGACAAAGGCATTCTAAAAATCCAAGCAGAAATGAAAAATAAATTGTTGTTGAAGGTTGAAGGGCTTGTAAAGGAAGCGGATTATGCCAACCCTGAAAGCCTGGTTCAAAACCTTACAGTTTTAGTGGAAAGATCCAAACAGGAACCGGATTTGCAGGCAATAGCAAAAACCAGTCTTTCCTTTCCGGTTTCAAGATTGGAAAAGATTGCTGAAAAATCACTGGAGAGAAGCAGAAAACTCGCCTACCTTGCAAGAATCATAGAAAGCAATGTCAAAGCCCTGAGGGCAATGGATTTCAAGGATTCCCTGGAAGTAAGGCTTTCGGAAAAAAAATCAAAAAAAATAGTGCTTGGAATTTCAAAAAAGGTTTCTGCGGATTTTTTAGTGCAGTGCAGTGAACCTGAAAAATTAAAGCAATTAAAGGAATCCTTTGGGGGCACAATGCAAGGCGAAAGCCTTATCTTTCCAGCCTCAAGCTTTGAACAGGTTGCCTTTTTTCTTTTCAATGGAAACAACAAGGCATCCATTGTAGCAGGGGACCTGCGAACAGACATTGAAAACGAAAAGGCAACAATAACAGGGCCTGCAAAAAAAATCATGGAAATCCAAAAATAAAAAAAATCAGTATATTTCTTTTTTTATTTCAGGCTTTAATTCTGGAAACCTTTCAAGCCATTCCTTTCGCTCTAACCTTAACTTCAAAATTTTTTCTGCAAACTCTTCTTTTGAGTAATGGCTTCTCGGGTCAAAAGGAGAACCAACAATCTCTCTCGGTATTTCCAGCAAAAGCTCTTTGTCCTCAACCCATTCAATTGCCTTTCGCGCAGCCCGTTCAATAAAGCCAACAGTGTCTGGAACCCTGACTTTTGCCCTTTCACTGCCTTCCCCCACAAAACCAGTGTTTATTATATAGCATTCCATTGCCTGGTTTTTTGCAAGGATTTCAACCAAAAGGTTTCCTTCAAATCCCGGTTTTCCCATAATGAACGGGTTTGTGCCAACCACTCGCACGCTCTGTCCCGCTTTTGTGGGATCGCCTGCAGAGCTTTCAACACTTTCTCCCAGCATGAAGGCAACACCTGCCTTTTTCGGGTTCAACCTTGCAATTGGCGGCATTATAGGGTTTCTTGTAATGAAGAACAACTGGTCTGCGCGCTCCATATCAATTTCTTTTGCAGCATTGCACAATTCAGAGCGCTGGACTACAGCACGCCCATTAGAGGTTAAGGCAAAATCATTGAAATCCACTTTTCCCTTGCTGTCAACCGCAATGTTTTCCAGAAAAGCGCTTTTCTGTGTAACCGCGTGATACAATTCGGGTTGCTCTTCTCTTGAAATGCCCTCAGTTTTAATGTAAAGGCCTTTGCCTTCAGTGCCAATGCAGAAACCGTCAGGCTTTAAGGCAACAACATCATCCTGTATGAGTTCAGCCTTTTCAGGTTCCCTCAAATAAAAACCGTGCCCTGTAAGAGTGGACTTGCCTGTGGCACTCAAGCCAAAATAAAGCTGGCCGATTTTGTGGATTGAGCCATTGTTTTGCTTTAAATGCAATAACTTGCTTCCAGCGTGCAATCCAAGCCAGCCCTTTTTTTTAACCAAATACATCCACATTCTCAAAAACGATTTTTTGGCTTCACCAGTGTAATCAGAACCCATTATGAAAGTGATTGCCTTTTCAGCTTCAACCAAAATTTTTATAACAGGCCATTCTGGCACCATTACGGTTACCATGTCTGGTTTGCCATTGCCATTCCATTCTTCCAGCAATTCGCTCCAACCCAAACCAATTCTTGCAAACTCTTTTGAAACATACAAGCGGCAATGAAAGGCTTCTGTGCGCCCCATTTTTCTGTCAATTTGCAGCATTTCCCCTTTTTCCTTTAAATATGAGCGCAGTTTTTTCATTTCTTCAAGGTCTTCTTGTGAAAAGCCTTGGTCTATGGAGTTTTTTGTGAATTTTGCAGAGCGGGAGCGAACTCTCGTAATATAGGATGGAGCGCCATAATCTGTGGTGGTTTCATCTTTTTTTGCAAGTTCGCGCAGTTTTTGCCTTGAGGGATTTGCTAGCACGCTCTTGAATTCTGGCAGTGAAAACAAATCTTCGCTCATAAGGCAAGGAAATAGCAGGAAAAGGGATTTAAAGGGAAGTGCAAATTGAAAAGCCTAATTCGTTTGCAAGCTTTGAACAATTTTTAGCCCTTCAATTCTTTTCTTTGGAGTGGAAGTATAGCACTTAAAGTTCTCGCATCCAGCCAATTTCAAAAGCGTTTTCTGGTTGCCAACCATGCAAAAATGAGAATTGCACTTGCAGTCCGAGCATCCAATGCCAAGAACAGGAATGCAAATTCTGGAAATTTTTCTGGCAATTCTGCATTCCCCTCTTTTTCCGGCTTTTTTGTAAAAAACCCTGATTATTTTTGCAGATTTCAGTGATAGAATGTAGTCTATGTGCCAGTGCAATTTTTTGTTTTTCGAATAATGCCTTGCAATCCTTTTTTCAAGGCTGTTTTGCGCAGAACCCACATAAGTGTATAAACCTTTTTTGAGATTTATTATGCCCAAAGAGCCAATTCGCGCTCTTGAAGTCCTGCATATTTTTATCAACAGTATGTAAATGCCTTTCATTGTTGGCGCTCCAAAGGCTCACTCAATCCATTTGAGGATTTTTGGCTCTCGCTTGGGAATGCTTTTGTCTTCCTTTTTTGGGTATCCAAAAATCAGTGGCGCGACTATTTCCATTCCCTTTGGAATTCCGAGTTCTTTCAAGGTTTCAGGATCTTTGTTGAGTGGTTTTGCCAAGCCAATCCAGCAGCTTCCAAGGCCTAAAGAGTGGGCTGCCAAAAACATGTTTTGCACTGCAAGGTTCACATCGTCCTTCAAGTAATCGTAATCGCTTTTACCTGAAACAATAATCAGCAGGGGTGCATTGTAAAAGATTGTGCCTTTTCCGGCAACTTTTACGCCAGCCCTCACAAACTTGCCAAAAAGTCCTTGCAATTGCATTGCTTTTTCTCCAAGCCTGTCAATTGTTTGCCTGTCTTGCACTATAGTGAAATGCCAGGGTTGCGAGTTTCTGGCAGAAGGCGCCATTACTGCTGCATTAAGCAATTCTTGCACGATTTTTTTTGGCACTGGCTTGTCCTTGAAATCGCGAACAGAGCGCCTTTCATAAATGCATTTCAAAACCGCGTTTTGCATAAAGGCAGTTTTCATGGAAAACAATTAAAAAGGGTTTGCTGAAAAACAAACCCTTTCCTGGAAAAACTTTTATTCATAGTAGCCGCCATAATAATATCCTTGGCTTAAAGCAACACTGCTTATGCCTTCCAGAGTGTCAAGATTGTTGGCTTTCAGCATGCTGTCTGAAAAGGTGTAAAGCACGTTTCCAATGTAAAAGGACCTTTTAACCGAATAATTGTCTCCATAATAGTAGCCTCTTTTCAGTTCTTCCTCTTTTGAAACATGCGTTATCCTTCCCCTTTCAGTGATGCCGCTTTCAAGGGACACTTTGAAGACAAAAGCGCCCTGGAAAACAGGCTGGCCATAGGTTGGCGAAACCCTTTCCCTTTCAATATCGCTTTTTTGTTCTTCAGGTATTTCTGCCAGCATTACTGGAATCACTAAAAGCTCTCTTTTTTTGTCAAAAAGGAATGCTTTGTGATCATGCAATGCATAGCTTTCAGTGCCCCTGTCACCAATAACCACTTTGGACATTTCTTTTGGGTTTTCTGGGTCTGAAACATCAAATATTGCCATTTTTATTCCTTGATACCATGCAAAGTCGCCATAAGTTGATTCAATTGTTTCTTTTCCCAAGCCGATAATGTGTGTTTCATCTATTGGGTGCAAATAGTCAGAATAACCCGGAATCTTTAGTTTTCCTAAAACCTTTGGGTTTTTTGGATCTGAAAGGTCTACTACAAACAAGGGATCAACTTTTTTAAAGGTTACAAGATAGCCCTTTTTGCCCATAAACCTTGCAGAATAAATTTTTTCGCCTGGAGCAAGGCCTTCAATTTTGCCGGCAAGCTTCATTTCACTGTCCAAAACATAAATGTTGTTTGTTGAACTAGAGCCGCCCCTTGAAACCTCTCCAATTGTGGTGGCAATCCTGAAATGCTCTTCAAATTCATCCATTGAAAACTGGTTTAAAATGTGCCCTGGAACAATTCCCTCAGCAACAAAAGAAATTTTGCCGTTTTCAAGGCTGAACTTGCTTATTGAAGTTTGCTCTATTGCTGAAGGCCTCGGCCAAACTATTTCCCTTACCAGTCCACCGCTTTTTAATGGAACTGGCTCTTCCCTCCAATTCCAGACGGGCGCTGAAATGTAAAGGTTTTTCTGTGAAGCATAAATTGCACTGCCTGAAGCGGCAATTGTTTCTTTTTGCATTTCCTGTGATTCAAGGTTGAGCGAAACAATTGTCACAAAGCTTTCAGGCCTGATGTTGGGAATATAGCCTATTTGTTCTGGCTCTGCAATCCTTGAAACAGTGCCGTTTTCTCCGCCAACCCTGTATTGCGGGATAATGTCAGAGTTGGCGTCTTTTTCATAGTCATAATATCTTGAATAAGAGTTTATGACGAAATAGGCGTGCTTTCCTATAAGCCTTGAATTCAGGTAGGAGCCCTCGAATTCCATTTCTTTTTCCAGTACTGGGTTTTCTTTATCTGAAATATTGTAAAGTCTTGCGGAAACAATTCCACTGGAATAACCAAAGCATTTTTTTGCAGTTCCGGCTGTAAGAGGGCATTTATAGCCACCACCATAAGAATCAGAGAAAACCAACAGTTTGTTTCCTGAAACAAACAATTCTCTGGGTGTTTCGCTTGAAAAAGTGGTTTCTGAAACCACTTTTGCGCTTTCCGCTGGATATGCTTCGATTATGTAAAGCTTGCCTCTGGCAATCGCGTAAGCGTATTTGCCATCGGTTTTTATTATGTCCGCCTCGTCAACGCCCTCCACTTGAATGTTTGTAGTGGAATATTCAACTGCTTCGCCGGAAAATGGAACTACAGCGGATTCCGCTTGAACCATTTTCTGCGGGGATGACATTAACGGCATTCCAATTGAAAAAATATCGCCAGCATAATAGCGTGCTGGCATATTCCTTGCTTTTTCAAAATAAGCTGACAGTTCTGCATAATCCTTAAAGCGCTGCAGGTTGCTTGGCTTTGCTCCGCTGTCTCCGTTTGAATCACTTGGTTTGACAGACAATATCAACAATCCAATCATTGCAATGCAGGCAATCAAAACAACTGCAATAAAAAAAACTGCCTTTTTTGAATCGTTTTTCATTTTTTCTCCCGGTTTCACGAAAAAAACCTCCCGCAAAAAAAATTATTGCCTGCAATATATTTCGCTTCAAGTTTAAAAAAGGCTTTCTTTAATGTTCGGTTTCAGGCTAACAAGAAAAAAAACAGTTAATGCAAAAATGCGTTTGCCGGGATTCGAACCCGGGTTGCGAGCTTGGGAAGCTCGAGGCCTAACCACTGGCCGACAAACGCAAACCATTGCTGGATATTAATACTCTTGACAAATTTTTTAAATTCTTCAGAAGGAATTTGAATTTTAACTTTAATCAATGCTGCCCTAATGGCGTCAACGTTCTCTTGCTTTAATTCAATAAAAAATTCAAGAGCCTTTTTTTCCACCAGAATATTTTGCTTCAACCAGTTTTCTTATCCTTATCGCTTTTTTTGGTCCGATTTTTTCCACTTTTTCCAAGTCTTTTTCAGAGGCATTGAAAACGCCTTTAATGGAGCCAAATTGTTCAAGCAGTCTCTTGGCGGTTTTTGGTCCAACCAGTGGAAGCGATTCCACCACATACCTTTGCTGTTCTTCCAAGGTGAGGCCTGGCCTGCCCTTGCGCAACGCAATCTCTTTGTCTTTGCCTTCCTGCAGTCTCTTGGCTATCACATAAATGAATTCTGCTGTTTCCCTTTCGGTTTCAGCAAACAGCACTGGAATGCGGTAGTTGAGTGCAATTGATGTGAGTGCGCCGATTATTGCGTGTTTGTGAACATTGCTTAAGCTGAATATTTCGTGAGAGCGCCCTTCTATCAAGAGAAGGGGTTGATTGTAGGATTCTGCCAGGAAAACGAGTTGCGAGAAAAGCCGTCCGTCCAAAAGGGAGTTCAAAAAATCTTGGGCTTGCTTGCGCTCTATGGCAACTGTATTGGAAATAACATAGTCTGCAATCTCTAACTGCATTTTTTTTACCTCGCACCCCATGGATTCCAGGAAGTCTGTTACTTTGCAGTCGCGCTCGCGGTGGTCTGCGAAAACAATTATTTTTTCTTTCCCGCAAGCCAGGGTTTTCTGCATTATTTTTTTTTCTTTTTGAGGGTTTTCAGTTTCTGGCATTGAAATCACCCAGTTTTGTCTGCAATTCTTGTGTTTTTGACTGCAATCTTTTCAGTGTGCGCGTCATTTTGCCCTCTTTTCTTTTCGCACTCCAATAGAACGCTTCATCGCGAGTTCCCTTTGCCATTAAAATTATGGCTCTTCCCTTTTTTATTCTTCCAGTGCGCCCTCTTCTCTGTATGTGCCTTATTTCGCTTGGAACAGGTTCATAGAATACAACCAAGTCACAGGCTGGAATGTCAAGTCCTTCCTCTGCAACCGATGTGGCGACAAGCACATTGTACTCGCCTTCCTCGAACTTTTTTATTATTTCCGCTTGTTCCTTTTGGCTTAATCCCTTGCTTTTGCCCTTGCTTGCCTGCCCTATAAACTGTTGCACTCTGGCTTTTGGCAGTTCTTTAAGCTTGCCTGCAACAAAGGCAACCGAATCACGGTAATGATTGAACACAATTATTCGCGAGAATGGGTTTTCTTCAAATTGCAGGGAAACAATTTTTTTCAATTCAGTTAGCTTTGAGTGCTCTGTTCCCTCAACCGCCACTTTTCGCGTTTCCACTATGGCATGCTTTATTCTTTCATCCTTTAAAAACATGCTTAAAGCCCTAGATGTCTTGCCTTCCCTTGGCTTTGCAAGGTTTTTCTCAAAATAGTCGTTTAAGGCTTGAGGGCCCTGCGTTTCAATCAATAAAAGGGCATGGGATGCCATTAAAGTGCAAGCAATTTTTGAAGCAATTGCGTAAAGAAAGGGCGCCTTATGGCCATGGCTTTTAATGCGCTCGCTTACCTTTGCCTGCAAGTCCAAAATGCGTTTCCTGCTAAAATATTTTGGGTTGTCTGTTGGAGCCAGTCCAGCCTGCTTCAAGTCTGAAAGGTTTTTTTTCAAGTATGCTTGAAGCAATAAGGAGATTTTTTCAAATTCTTTTGGCAGTTCTATTAAACGCCATTCAAGGTTCACTTTCTTTACATAAGGTGCAACATCGCTGTCCTCCAAGGTTTTGATTTCAAAGTTTTTCACAAACAGGTTGTTTGCCACTTCCTCTATTTTTTTTCTTTCATGGCCTGGAGAGGCAGTCATTCCCAAAACAAGACCCAGCGGGTTTTGGGAGTTGAAGGCTTTGGCAATGTCCACATAAGCGTAATCCCCAACCGCTCTGTGCGCTTCATCAAAGACAGCAAGGGCAAACCCTTCAAGAGAAATCCTTTTTTTTGCAAGATCGTTTCTGGTGCACTGTGGTGTTGAGCAAACAATTAAAGCACTGTCAAAGACTTGCTTTCTTTCCCTTGCTTTAATGGTTCCAGTGATTGTTGCAATTTTTTCTGGTTCAACTTTTAAGAGTTTTTTCAAAGTATTGGAGTGCTGTTGGACTAACGGTTTTGTGGGCGCAAGAAAAAGCACTCTGCCTTTTTTTTGGGCAAGCATTTCTGCAATTACAATTGCTGCAACAACAGTTTTTCCCAAAGCGGTTGGCGCAACAATGAGGGAAGAGCCTTTTTCAATAACGCTTTTGGCAAGGCTGGCTTGGTAATCGCGGGCTTCGATTGTGTTTTCCTTGATGAAAGCGTGCTCTATAAAGGCAGACATATAGTGAAGAAAGGAATAAAGGGATAAAAAAAGACAGGGGAGCTGATTTCCCCTGTTATTGTGCATGTTTAAGCTTTTGCGCCTTCAAAGAAGGCTTTGCCTTCCTTGTCTATTAACAGGAAGTAGATCACTATCACTGCGAAAACAATACTTATGATGTTGAAGGGCATAAGCAATCCGAGAAGGGCAAGGATTGCAAAGATTATTGCAGCCCATCTTGCAATGTTGTTGCCTTTCAAAATGAACCAGCCTATAGCCAAATTGATAATTGCAGCAACCAGAAGGACTATGCCGATAATCCCTGCTATCAGCCCTATAATGCCTCCTGTTGCGGCTGCACTTGAAGTCTGATTGCCTGTAGTAGCTGGGAGTCCAGTCACCATGGTTGCTCCTGCCCCGCCTAGGACAATTGCAGCCACTCCCAATAACAAGAGCCCACGAATAAGGTAAAGAGCGCCAACTATTGTTACCCCGATAGGTCTTTCTCCCATTTTTTTACACCTCCATTTTAAAATTATTGTTATGAATTGGGGCTTTGTAATATTTAAAGGTTGCGTTTGGAAAAAAAGCCGAAACATTCTTTTTTTGCTTTAAAAAGCCTTTTTAGGGCTGTAAATTGGCAAAAAAGCCGAAAAAAGGCAAATGTTTAAATCTTTTTGGGTTTTACTTTTTAGTGGTGATTTGGTTATGGGAGAACTGCCTTTGGCTGCTGTTGATAGAATTATCCGCAAAGCTGGAGGAGAAAGAGTCAGCGAGGATGCAGTCCAAGAACTTGCAAACGTGCTCGAAGAAGAAGGCATAAAAATTTGCCAAAAGGCAAGGGTTTTTTCCAATCACGCGAAAAGAAAAACAATCACTGCAGAAGACATCAGGCTGGCAATAAAGTAGAACCTTAAAGCGCCTGCCATTTAATTATTTCTGCCTTCACTTTTTCAAACACTTTTTCTGCATTCATTTTTTCAGTATCCAAAACCAAGTCAAAAGGCGAAAAATCAGCATCCAATTCAAAACCGTAAAGTTTTTTGTAAATCCTTTTGTCAGCCTCAAAGCGCTCCCGCAAGCCTTCAAGGATTTCTTTTGCCTTTTTTTTGTCTCTCTTGGCAATGCGCTTTGCACAGGTTTCAAGCGATGCCTTTAACCATATTTTGAAGGCTTTGCCCTTGAAAAGCCAGGGCATTGTCCTGGAATCAAAAACGAGATTGTCACCTGAAGAGGCAATGCGCAACAATTCTTGGTCTAGCTTTTTGTCAAAATCCAGTTCTTTTTCCCTTTGTTTTGTGAAATTTTTTCCCTCAAGGCTCTCCCAAAACCCAGCGCCCTTCTCAGCACTCTCAAAATCAACCCTTTCCCTTTCCCTAATCTGCTTGAGAATGCCAGAAGCAAAAACCGGCTTTAAATTGAACTCTCTTGCAATTTTTTCAACCAAAGTGCTTTTCCCAGAACCCGGCAAACCTGAAACAATGACAATCATAAAAAAAACCAATTAAAAAGGAGTTGAAAAGAATAAATACCTATTCTCTTTATTCTTTATTGATTTGCATGGATTCTTTCATAAGAAAAGGCTACAAGCCAGCAAAAAACGAAATTGTGGCGCATTTCAGCGTCAAAAAATCAGAAAAATTGTCTTTTGAAGAATGCCTTGACTCCATTGCAAGAGAATCCTCAATTGGCACTTGGACTGAACTCATAACACTTGAAAAAAAAATCGCGCAAAAACTTGGACCAAAAATTTTTGATTTTAACAAAAACACAGGAAAAGCAAGCATTGCTTACCCAATAGAACTATTTGAAAAAGGCAACCTTCCACAGTTTTGGTCTGGAATTTGCGGAAACATTTATGGAATGAGCGACGTACAGGCTTTAAGGCTAGAGGATGTTGACTTTCCCAAAGAATACGTGAAATCCTTTAAAGGCCCAAAACACGGCATTGAAGGAGTAAGAAAAAAACTAAAAGTCAAGAACAGGCCGCTCATTGGAACAATTGTAAAGCCAAAAGTTGGATTGAACGAAAAAGGCCACGCTAAATGCGCTTATGAGGCATGGCTTGGCGGCTGTGACATTGTAAAGGATGACGAAAACCTTACAAGCATGAAATTCAACAATTTCAAGAAAAGAATTTCCCTCACCTTGAAAATGCTTGAAAAAGCTGAAAGAGAAACCGGTGAAAAAAAAGCATACATGCCAAACGTGACCGCTGAAACATTTGAAATGCTTAAAAGAGCAAAGTTTGTGAAAGAATGCAATGGCACACACGCAATGATTGACATTGTTGCAGCAGGACTTTCATCGCTGCAAACCCTGCGAAACCAAGAGTTTGGCTTAATAATTCACGCACACCGTGCAGGACACGCGGCTTTCACCAGAAACAAAGAGCACGGCATTTCAATGCTTGTACTTGCAAAAATTTCAAGGCTTGCGGGAGCAGACCAATTGCATGTAGGCGCTGTTTTTGGAAAAATGGAAGGCGGAGAAAGCGAAGTAAAAACCATTGTTCAAGCACTAAAAGAAAAAGGGCCTTTAAAGAGCGTTTTTCCAGTTGCTTCCGGCGGCTTGTATCCTTCAAAAGTGCCCCCTCTAGTGAACGCTTTAGGCAAAGACATAATAATCCAAAGCGGTGGAGGAATCCATGGCCACCCGCAAGGCACGATAAAGGGCGCAATGGCAATGAGACAAGCTCTTGAGGCTGCACTAAAAGGCATTCCACTGGAAGAATTTGCCGTAAAACACAAAGAGCTTGCTGTTGCCCTAAAAAAATGGGGAAAATAATGGATTGCAAAAACGCCTTTGAAAAAATAGTGTTGAAAACAAGGGCATATTTTGAAAAAAACGGCTTCAACAAAGCAGTTTTTGGTTTAAGCGGTGGAATTGACAGTGCAGTGACAGCACACGTTCTGGAAAAAGCGCTTGGTTCAAAAAATGTTTTCGCTTTGTTCATGCCCTATGACAAAAAGGAAAAAGGCGGGGACTTGCAGGATGCACTTAAAATTGCTGCAAAAACAAAAATCAATTTTTGCGTTTTTCCAATAAAAAAAATTTGTAATGCTGCAAGCGAAACAGTCTGGAAACCCAGCAGGCTTGCAAGGGCAAACCTGCGGGCAAGAGCAAGAATGCTGGTTTTATACTCTTTTGCCAATTCAAAAAAAGCCCTGGTGGTTGGCACTTCAAACAAAACAGAGCTCTTGCTTGGCTATTTCACAAAATACGGGGACAGTGCTTGTGACATAATGCCTGTTGCTTCCCTTTACAAGAGTGAAATAATTGAATTGGCAAAATGGCTTGGCATTCCAAAAGAAATCATTAAGAAAAAACCAACCGCCGGGCTGTGGAGAGGGCAAACAGACGAAGGCGAAATCGGAGTTAAATACAAAACAATTGACAGCATTCTAAAAAACCATTTTGAAAAAAACAAAGACAGAAAAGCGCTTGAAAAAAAATTCGGCAAAAAGGCTGTTTCAAGGGTTTTTTCAAGGATTGAAACAAACAATCACAAGAGAAAAAAACCATTTATAGTGGACGCGTGATTCAATGAAAATCGCATTGTTTGGCGGTTCCTTCAATCCAGTCCACAACGGGCACATAAAAGCAGCAGAACTGGTGCTAAAACACACTGACTGCAAAGAGGTATGGTTTTTGCCATGCCATTTGCACCCATTCAAAAAAAACAAAGATTTTGCACCGGAAAGGGAAAGAATTGAAATGCTGAAAATTGCCCTCAAAAACATGAAAAGAATGAGGCTTTCATTGTTCGAAATAGAGTTGGGCAAAAAAACAGGAAGGGAAAGCAGGACAATTGAAACAGTAAAAGAAATCAAGAAAAAATTTCCAAAACACGAGTTTTTTTGGGTTATAGGCTCAGACCTAGTCAGAGAAATAAAAAAATGGGGCAGTTTTGAAAAACTTGTAAGAGAAATACGGTTTGTTGTAGTGCCAGTAAAAGGGCAAAAAGGATGGAGAAAAGAAGCATGGCTAAAACAAAACAACGCAATAGTGCTCCCGCAAAGCACTGCAGTTGAAAACATTTCTTCAAGAAAAATCAGGGAAAAAATAAGAAAAGGCAAAACAATTGCAGGGCTTTTGCCTGAAAATGTGACAGAATACATTTTAAAGAAAGGGCTTTACTTTGAAAAAAAACAATTTTCACTCAAAGTTTTCAGGCTAACAATGCTTGTGCCAAAAGGAAAGGTTTCAACATATGGTGAAATTGCAAAGGCATTGGAAAAACCAAAATCAAGCCGGGCGGTTGGAAATTGCTTGAACAAAAACCCTTTTGCACCAATCGTGCCATGCCATCGCATAGTGAAATCAGACTCTTCACTGGGAGGCTTTTTTGAAGGTTTAAAAAAAAAGAAAAAACTGCTTGAAAGCGAGGGAATCAGGCTTAAAAACTGCAAAATTGAAAATTGTAACAAATTAATCGTAAAAGCGGAAAGGTTAAGAAAGCCAACTTTCAGCCATAAATGAATTTCCTTTTCAAATGCATATGTTTTATATATAACCTAAGCGTATTATATACTGGTTGGGTATATCACCCCGAATTCTGCAACAAGAAGGCAAAAGAAGGCAAAGGAGGAAAGTTATGGCGCATCCTAACTTTCCTCTCTAATTTTTACTCTGGGCTTAAAAAAAGGCTTGCAAGGACAACATAAAAAAAAATCAAAACTCAAGCAAGTCTCCAATCCTTACAAGTTCTAGTTTTTCCTGTGCAAGCTCTATCAAATATTTTGCTGGCTTTTTTGGAGTATAATTCAGGGTAAAAGGCTTCAAAACTGCAACATCAACCACTCTCTTATCCGCATTCAAATAAACCGCAGCAATCGGAAAAAAAACAAAAAGCATGTGAATGCTTGCCCCAAACCTTGTTTCCCTTTCAAATGGAAAAACAAGAGCATAATCAAAACAATCCCTTTTCTCAAACATCAAGCCCTTCAATTTGAGAAAAAAAGAATTCGCAAAACGAACCTTTCTCGCAATAACCGCTTTTCTTGTCTTATTGCGCAACACTAAAATCAGCTTCTCTTGGGTTTATCCCTTATAAGCTTCAAAGGCGGAATCTCAATCTCTTCCAAAATCTTCTTGTTTTGCTCTGGAGTGAAAAAGGAAATCTTTTCAGCCCGCACTCGCTCCCTAATCCTTTCAAGGCGCTCCATTTCTTCAGTCATGTCATCCAAAATCTCGCGCAATTTTTCCTGGCGCTTTTCTGTAAGAGTCACAGTCTTGGTTTCGCCTTTTTTTTCAGCAGGCACCTCTATTTTGGGAAACTCTATTTTTAGCTCAGAAAGCGCACTCTTCTTTTCCTCTTTCTCCGGCATTTCGCATCCCCTGCCAAAAAATAAAAGCGCAACTTGTTATTAAACCTTTCACCACTGGATTTTCAGAGGAAAGGAGCCTTTTAAGGTGGACTCTTTCCGGTTCAGGGAACAGAAAAGATTGCGGTCAGTGTTTCGCTCCCAATTTTTGCGGTTGCCTGGTAAACACCTTTTGCAGTAATCGGCCCGACCTCGGTTGTTTGCTCGCAGGCAATCGACTGCTTTTCCAAAACCGAAAGAGTCGGCTTGGAGTCAGCTCCAAGCAAGTCAATGTCAATAAAAGCTTGGGTTGAACCGGCAGGACAGTTTGAAAGAGTCAAATCAGCTTTTTTAGTGGAAGGATTGTAGTAGGCTGCGAAAGACAGCCTTTTGGCCGGACTTATTTCCCTTAATGTTTCGCCAGTCAAATCAAAGGTTTTGTATTTCTCCCCGAAATAGCCGTCGTTGTCGGTTACTTTGAGTGAAATCGTGAGAGAGCCAAGGCCTTCAAACCCGCCTCTTGCATAACCAAGGTTTCCGAAAGAACCATAAGTGAATACTGGCTTGGACGTATTGGCACTTGAAGCAAAAATTTGTGTAAAAGATTTGTTATTTGTGGACCAATCATATCTTTTTATTTCCCCGTCAGGGTCTTTGGATGCAGAAGCGTCACATTCAACATAAGCCTTAGAGGGTGTGCCCCTGACAACTGCCTTGCATTCGAATTCAGCCATTGGTGCAGATTTGCCTCTGGGGACAACCTGGAGCCGCAGGGTTTTTTCTGTGGACGAATATGGCAGGTCAGTTGTTCCCTCGATTGTTGCGTTCTTTCCCAAATAAGCAACCCACCCAGCGTCGATTGCCTTGGTTCCGTCTATTATTTTGTCAACGTGCAAGAAGCTTGCCCCGGAAACGGTTATCGGCAGGCTGCCGCTCTTGGTGACAACGCACTCGAGGACACCATTCCTTATTTTGCAGTCAGTGCTGTCTGTTCTAAGATCGGGAGAGTAAAACATTTGGAAACCGGCCTTTTTCCCGCCCGCCATGGGAACCAAGTAGGCAGGGTAGCCGTTGTCAGCAATATAATAATTGCCTGATGCCTTGAAATCGGTTATTTTTGTTGAAAACTTGGGGGCAGTGTAGGCAGCATACGCCGACGCCGAATTCCCCCATTGGGCTGCAGGATATTTTCGCAAATAACTGAGATAAAGTTCCCGGTAAAGGGATTGCGCTTCACTCCGCGGCAGTATTGTTATTGGCGGCGAATCCGCTGCGGAGCCCTGGATAAACCAGTCGATTTCAACATCATCGGTTTTAGGCTTGAACTGGATCGTGTCCCCCAATTGTATGGTTGTGCTTTGCGAATCAAGAACCACCCCGTCCCTGAGCAAGGAATAGGAGAAATCCGTTTGCGGAACGCTTGTGGAAAGTTTTACCGCAAAAGTGTCTTCCTGTAAAATTAACCGCCGCTCTTGGTCAATGGAGGCGGTTTTCTCCAAGGGCGACAGGTCTGCATTAAGGCCAAAAATCTCGTTTATAGGCCTGACCTGTTTTTCCAAAACTTTTGTCATCGTTGGTGAGTCGCGGCCAAGATATGCCAGCACGACTTCGGTTTGCACTGCAAACGCTCGGGCAAAAATGAAAAAACAAAAAACCAGGATAAGGGCCAAACCCGCCTTTTTCATTCTCTCACACTTCCTTTTTCTTTTTTTTCATCATTGAAAAGGCCAGAAGGACAAGGACTGCTAGGACTGCAATTGCAAGGACTGGCAGCAAAAGGTCTGGCTTGGGTTCTGGAGTCACAGTTGGCTTGGGAGGCTGTGTTTGAACAGGAGTTGGTGTTTGAGTGGCCGTAGGGCAGCCCTTGTTTTCAATAGTGCCTTTTGCTTCAGGGCATTCATCTTCTTCGTTTAAAATGCCGTCCAAATCCTTGTCTATCAATGGCAAAACGTATTTTTTATAGGATTCCTTGGTGTTGAACTTGGAGAAATCATACACAATGGTTATTTCTTGATCTAGACTGCCTGTGGAGCCATAGATTTTGGATGTAAGGAAAAGCTTGTCGTATTCGTTGTCTGCTGTCAGTTCTTTTTTGATTGCAATTATTTTTGGAGTGATTTCCCCAGAGTATTCTGCTTTTCCAATGGTTTTCCCGCTTTCGGTTTTCAATTCCATTTCTGCTTTTCCATTGAATTTTGTGAACCAGTCAGTGGAATTGGAAAAACAGCTGAACAGCGTTATTT
>JAVYME010000009.1:0-30079 GCA_038736825.1 Candidatus Iainarchaeum sp. | reverse complement strand
GAGAAAAAGCATTATTGCAAAAGACGCAAAACCCTTCATTTTGCGCAAACCAGACTCGCCTGCAGCAAAAGCAGTCATTGACATTGCAGCAAAACTAGGGGGCGGCACAAAAATAGAAATAAAACCAGAAAGACCACCATCATTCTTTGGAAAAATATTTGGAAAACTGTTTGGCAAAAAAAAGGAGGCAATTCAATGAGCGCTAGACCTTTCGACGACCTGACAAAAGCAACAAACCAGCAAGTTTTGGTGAAATTAAAGGGCAATCGCACCATAAGCGGCATACTAAAAGCCTATGACATCCACTTAAACCTCGTCCTAGAAAACGCAGAAGAAACAACAAAAAAAGACGATGGCACTGAAGAAAGGGAAAAACACCAAAAAATCATGGTAAGAGGCGACAGCATAATACTAATAGCAATATAAGCCCATTCAACCAATCTGATTGTTTAAAATATTTTAGCGCCCACTTATTCATATAAAGGGCTGGTAGATCAATGGTAGATCGCGTCCTTGGCATGGACGAGGCTCTGGGTTCGAGCCCCAGCCAGTCCACTCACAAAGGGAAACGGCTGGAAAAAAAACAATTCATTGAACTCAAACAAGCAAAAGTTTTACAAAAAACTGCATTTGAAAAGGTTTTTATAGCACATAGGCTATTATAGATTTGGAATGTGAGCCTGAATGCAGGACAAAAAAAGCATTATCTTGGAATCAGTCAGAAAACTGATAGCACTGGACTTAAGCGACGAAGAAATAATAAAAAACTTGCGAGACGTTGGCATACAAGAAAAAGAAGCAAAACAAATTCTGGAAGAAGTAAGAGGCCCAAAAAAAGCAGCAGTTCAAAAACAGCCGCCAGCCCCAATGCCAATGCCTGAACCAGAACCGGAAAGCGAGGAAATACCTGAAATCTTGCCAGATGCAGAAGAAGACTTGATGAAAAGGCTCTCAGAAGGCTTAGAGGAAGAATCTGACAAAAAAAGAGAGCGCGAATCATGGGAAAAAGCCGTAATGGCAACAGTAAACAAAAAAGTGGAAGAAATAAAGGCAATAAAGGAAGACTTGGATGCAACAATAGACAAAAAAATAACAGACGGCTTGGACCGAGAATACAAAAAAATCTCAACACTCATTACCTCTAAAAGCGCGCTTTTAAGCGAAAAAATAAGCTCTGAAATGGAAAAAAAGAAGGAAGAAGTGGACGAAATTTTAGAACAAAGAGTAAAGGAAATAAGGAGAATAAACGAGGAAATGAATCGCGGGCTTGAAGAGCTCGGGCAATGGGAGAAAAAACACGAAAAATTGAGAGTGGAAATAGAGGAAATCAGCAAAAGAATAGAAAACACTCGCGCTGAAGGCATAACACAGCTCTTGGAAAAAGCAAGAGAAAACAGTGACAGCCTCAGAAAATTCGTTGAAAAGGAAAGAAAAGAACTAGAAGAAGAAATCACCTCCTTCAGAAAAGAAATGGAGGAAAAGGCAACAAATTCAAAAAAAGAACTAGAAAACGAAATCTCGGCCTTCACAAAAGAATTTGAAGCAAACCTGGCTAAAACCACAAAAGAACTGCAAATTGCAAGAGAATCCTCGCTAAAAGAAATAGCCAAAGCAAAAGACACTGCAAGAAAAGAAATAAGGGAAGAACAAAAAGGCAGGCTGAAAACCCTGCAAGAAGACCTTGAAGAAAAAAGAATTGCCTACATAAAAGAACTGGATTCAGTGCTGGCTGAAAAGTTTGACAAAGCACAAAAAGAATCAGCCGAATTAAAAGAATCACTCTTCAGAGAAGTAGAAGCAGCACTCAAAGAATCAAGAAACGAAACAGCAGACTTTATCGCCAAAGCACAAGCAGAAATAAAGCGCTTGGACTCAAGAGTAACCAAAACGCTGGAACTAGAATCAGAAGTAATAGAAGACGTAATGAATGAAGCAAGGGAAAAAATTGAAAGAGTGAAATTTGAAAACCAAAAAGAACTTGAAGCAAAAATAAACGAAGAAATAAAAAAATTCAGCGAACTAGTAAGCAAAATAGACCCAGAAAGAGTGAAAGCAAGGCTTGCAGAGTTAGAAAAAGCAAAAGACAAGATAAGGGCAGAAATAAGCAACACCATAAACGCGCAAGTGGCAAGCATTGAAAGAGAATACAGTGAAAAAATAAGAAAACGCTTGGCTGAAATAGAAGAAAAAAGCACTCAAGCAAACAAAAAACTTGAAGAAGCAATAAGGAAAGCACAAGAAAAAGCCGAAGAACTTGAAGGCATAGACAAAGAAATCGATGAAAAAATAAAAAGCAGAATGAACGCCATAGAAAAAGAATACAATGAAAAAATAAAACCAAAAGAAACAGAAATAGAAAAAATGAAATCAGGATATGACGCAAAACTAGCAGAAATAAACAAAAAAATGGAAGAAATGAACTCAATAAAAGGCAACCTTATATCACAAACCAATTCTGAAATAATCAAAGCAAAAAGCGAACTAAAAGAATTCGAAAAAGCAACACAAGAAGAACTGAAAGCAATTTCAGCACAAGCAGAAGAACTAATAAGCAAAAAAGCAGCCCTCTTAAAAGGACTTGAACCATACGCAGCAATGGACTTGCTCACAATAAGAAAAAGGCTCGCCCAAACCGCATTAAAAGAAGTCGACGCAGCAATGACTGCAAAAATGAAAGCCCACCTTGAAGCAATGGAAAAAGCAAAAGAACAAGCAAGAGCAGAAGCACTAAAAGCGGTTGGCGCAGAAGAATTACAAGCAAGAGCAAAAGAACTAAACCTTTTCAAAGACCAGTTCTTGAAGGCAATCGACTCCAACATAGAAAAATTCAACCAGCGCATTCAAGCATTCAATGCCAGCACAAAACAAATGGAAGCACAATTCAATTTACGCATGAAAATGATAGACCAAAAAATGGACGAATTAGACCACTTCGAGAAAAACTTTTCTAAAGCCATAGGCGCAAGCCTTGAAAAAATGCAGCAAGCACCAAAAGAAGAAAAAAAATAAAGCAATAACTGCTTCTTCAAAAAAAAAACGAATAATGGGCCCGGGCGGAATCGGACCGCCGCTGCGACCGTGTCAGGGTCGCGTCCTAACCACTAGACTACAGGCCCTTGCAAGAATAGAATAAGAATTCCAGCGGAAAAGTTTTAAAATGTCGTTAAAGCCCAAAAAACAGTGCAATAGAAACACTTGGCATTCCTTGCGGTTTATCGAGAATTAACAACAACCCCTCCTTGAGTGCAATACAACTCTTTTTTTTAAACTCTTTTGAATAAAGTGGTAATGAATGCAGCCAGCAAAACCAGCCAAAAAATCGCACTGGGTTAAGATTCCAAGCAAAAGGAAAATCTTTGAATGGGCAAAATTGAATTCTTGGCCTACAACATCAGATGGCCGACAGTCAATTGTTCCACGCGATCCAATGCTTTTGCAAAAGCTTGGAATTGAAAAAAATGCAAGGGTTTTGGTTTTTGCAGGATGCCATGGAAACTGGGCTAGAGCGCTTTCAGAAAATTCAAGAGTAACCTTTACGGATGTTTCAAAAGGCATGGTGGAAAAAGCAAAAAGAAAAAACCCAAAAATTGAAAGTTTTAAGGTTAGAGAGGCATCGCTTCAACCGCGCCGCACTGGAATTTACGATTGGTCTTTCAGTTTTGAACCAATTCCATTGCATGACGGGGCACTCCAGCTTGCCCTGGTGAGGTCTCTCTTGAACCGTTTTGGGGCAAAAATTGTCAGGGGCGGCATTGAAACAAACAGTTTGATTGACAGTGCTTTGCGAGAAATTGCAAAAATTTATAGGGCGCCATTGGACGAAAAAAAATGCAGGATTAAAACAGCATACGAATTAGAAACTTATGGTTTGGGGCCCGAAGAAAAGCGCTTTGCTGGAGAATCCACTATTGTTGTTTTCACTCTGCATTCCAATCCCCAAGCGCGGGAAAAGGCTTGGCAGGATTTAAGGGTATTGAATGCCCTAGAAAAAGAAAAAAGCGAAAATTTGAATGTTAGCGTAATTGCGAAAAGGCTGGGAATTCCAAAAAGAAAGGCTTTGGAAAGCATTGCAAGGCTTGAAAGAATAGGACGAAAACTTGGCGCGAAAAGCCAGTGCAAAGCACTGGAATTGGGTTAAGAAAACTAAAGCGATTTTATTAGTTCAGTTTTGGCGCAAGCCTCGCATTTTTCCCCAGCAGAGGGCTCTCCACATTTTCGGCATTTTTTTATCTTTGAACCTTTTACATTAAAAGAAAAAGATATTTTTGGTTTTAAGGCGGTATAAAACTTCCATAAAGAATATTTAGTGCCAGGATATTTTTCCTCCAGTTGGTTTAATATGGCACGATAATCGTTCCTTTTCGCTTGACTGCTAAAAGGACAACAGTCCCCAGCATAGGCTTCAATGCCAGCAAATTGAAGGTAATAAAACACTTCGCGCTCTGGAATTTCACACAAGGGCTTTATTCTTTGCACAAACCCATCGCTGTTGGCAACACCGCTTTTCGCTCCACTCCTTGGAAAACGCTTCCAGTCATTATCGCAAATATTCATCAAAATGCTTTGGGTTTCGTCATCCAAATTATGCCCTGTGGCAATACAATCAGCCTTAATGGAGCGCGCTGCACGATTCAAAAGAGAACGGCGGAAGGTGCCACAAAAAGTGCAAGGAGAGCCAAAATTTTGGTTTTTTGCTTTTTTTATTTTTAAAGCAACCTCTTTCATTGTAATGCCAAACTCTTTCTTGAAAGAACATTCCTTGAAGGGAATATTCCACGCCTTGCAGTTTGCTTTTGCAACCTGGAGCGCCTTATCCCTATACCCGGGAATGCCTTCATCTATTAGTATTGCAGTTATTGGATTGGTTTTAGAAAAAAATTTTTGCAACAAGTAGAGTGCAAGCGTTGAATCCTTGCCCCCGCTGCACCCAACCGCAAGCTTGTCGCCTTTTTGGAAAAGCGAGTTTGCACGAATAGTCTTTTTGACCCTTCGCTCCACAAGATCAAGAAAATGCCTTTCGCAAAATTTTTGAGGCCCATAAGGCAAAAGGATTGCTGCCTTGGAGCCACACTTGAGGCACTTGTCGCCTTTTTTAATCCCTCTTTCCAGCCCGAACAGCTTTGAATAAGCACAACCAGCAGCCATGCCAATACCTTTAAATTTCTTGCCTATAAGGATTAATTAATCGTAAGTGCTTTAATGCTCTTTTTTTGTGGTTTTTATGGGTGCAGGAAAATACATTCAAGAAACCTTTGAAAAGGAAATGGCTGGCAAAAAAGACGCCAATTACAATTACAAAGCAATAAAGCGCGAAAGGCTTTTGCAATACCGTAAAGAAAAAAGCGCTGTTGTAAGAGTGGAAAAACCAACAAATCCACCGAAAGCCCACGCATTAGGCTACAAGGCAAAAAAAGGCTTTTTGATTGCAAGGGTGCGCATAAGAAAAGGCGGTGGAAAGCACGAAAGAGCGCGCTCAAGAAGAAAACCAAAAAAGCAGGGAATTGAAAAACTGACAATGAAAAAAAACATTCAAACAATTGCAGAAGGAAGAGCAAGCGACAAATTCAAGAATTGCGAAGTTCTTAATTCCTATTTGGTTGGAGAAGACGGCAAACACAAATACTTTGAAGTCATTTTGGTTGACACAAGCGCGCCAGAAATAATTGCAGACAAAACAATAAACTGGATTTGCTCAAACAAACAAAAAGGCAGGGTTGAACGCGGACTCACTAGTGCAGGCAAAAAAGCCCGCGCTTTAAGAGGCAAAGGCAAAGGCTACGAAAAAGCCAGGCCAAGCGCAGCAGCCCACGGCAACAGGCTAAAATAACACCCTTTAAACCTTTTTCAATCTAATTCTTGCAATGACCACTGCATTACAAGAATTCAGGGAAGCAAAAAACCTGAAAGAACTCGCCTGCTTGTTGCAGGACAAAAAAACAAAAAAAGTTCTCTTAAGACCGGAAAACCAGAAAAGCTTTGACTTGCAAGCATTAAAGAAGGCTGCAGAAAGCGGAAAAGAATTTTACATTTCCTTTGAAGAATTCCTTGAAGGCAGTCAAAAGGAAAGAAAAGAACTTTTCAAAAAGTTTTTTGCATTGTTTAAAATTGCAAAAAAAGCAAAACTGCAAATAAAAATAGTTGGTTCTGGAAAGGAACCCGAAGAAGAACTGGGCTTTTTCAGTGAATTTTTAGAAAAGGGCTGGAAATGAATGTGGAAATTGCTGGCAGAAAAAAATGGTTCACTGCAGTATGGCTTGAAGGCTCAACAGTCAAAATGATAGACCAAAGCGTGCTGCCACACAAATTCAAAATCGCCTCTTTCAAAAACCACCATGAAACCGCAAAAGCAATCAAAGAAATGATTGTAAGGGGAGCTGGCTCAATAGGGGTTGCGGCTGCATTCGGCGCAACACAAGCAGTAATGGAAGGCAAAACAAAAAAAGGATTTGAAGAATTAAGGAAAACAAGGCCTACTGCAAGAGACTTGTTTTGGGCAATTGAAAGAATTGAAAACTCCATTAAGGAAAAAAAACAAAAAGAGGCAAAACTTGCAGCCATAAGAGAGGCAAACAAAATCAGCACAGAATATATTGAAAACGGCAAAAGAATTGGCAAAAACGGTTTAGTCCTCTTCAAGCATGGAACAAGAGTGCTAACCCATTGCAATGCAGGATGGCTTGCAATGCAGGACTGGGGGAGCGCTCTGGCACCAATTTATTGGGCTAAAAAAAAAGGAAAAAACGCATTCGTTTTTGTGGATGAAACAAGGCCTAGGCTGCAGGGGGCAAAGCTTACAGCATGGGAGCTTTCAAATGAAGGAATAAAACACAAAATAATTGCAGACAATGCTGCAGGACACTACATGCAAAAAGGAGCGATTGATTTTTGCATTGTTGGCGCTGACAGAATTGCAAGAAATGGCGACATTGCAAACAAGATTGGAACTTACGAAAAAGCAGTTCTCGCAAAAGAAAACAGGATTCCCTTTTATGTGGCTGCCCCAAAGAGCACTATTGACTTGAAATGCAAAAAAGGCGCAGGAATAAAAATAGAGGAAAGAAGCGAAAAAGAAGTGCTCTTCCTTGAAGGCAAAAGAATTGCAAACACAAAAAGCAGTGCATTGAACCCCGCATTTGACATAACG
Source organism: Candidatus Iainarchaeum sp. (assembly GCA_038736825.1). Classification (GTDB taxonomy): domain Archaea; phylum Iainarchaeota; class Iainarchaeia; order Iainarchaeales; family DTGL01; genus JAPLVS01. The sequence goes on along the minus strand of JAVYME010000009.1, from coordinate 22,935 downwards.
CCATCAAAATACATAACCGGCATTATTACTGAAAAAGGCATAATTAAACCAAACCGCAAGGAAATAAAGAGGCTTTTCAATGAATGAAGAATACGTTGGAATAAAATACAAAATTGAATTGCAAAAAGGAAAAAGAGAGACAAAAAATGCAAAAAAAATAATAAAATGGTGCAAGGAATTCTATGCCAGGGGACTGGTTTCATGCAATGGAAATGTTGCCGGAAACCTGTCCGTGAGAACAAAAAAAGGCTTTTTGATTACTCCAACGGGGCAAAAACTTGGAGAAATAACTCCAGAACAGCTGGTTGAAGTAATTGAAGTCAACGAAAAAGAGCATAAACTGAAAGCAATCGGCATTCAAAACCCTTCAAGCGAATCCTTTCTTCATGCTGCAATATACCATGCAAGAAAAGACGTGAACGCAATAATGCACGGACACAATTATATAGTGACAAAAAACCCTAAAAAATTTGGAGTGCCTGAAACAAAAAAAGAACAGCCCTATGGCACCCTTGAATTACGCGACGAAGTCCTAAAAATCCTTGGAAAAAACAATTTGGTTCAAATGAAAAACCATGGCTTTATTGCAATGGGCAAAAATATTGAAGAAGCTGGAAAAATCGCCCTAAACCTGTTTGAAAAATCCATTATTGGGAAAAAAAATGAAAATTGAATTATTGAAAGGCAATATTGCAGAAATTGAAGCTGACGCAGTAGTGAATGCTGCAGGCACCTCTCTCTCCATGGGTGGTGGAGTGGCAGGCGCACTAAAAAGAAAAGGAGGAAAAGAAATTGAAACAGAGGCTTTGAAAAGCGCGCCAGCCAAATTAGGGGAAGTGGTGGTCACAAAAGCAGGAAAACTCAAAGCAAAATACGTTTTTCATGCAGCCGCCCAACCACACCATGGTTCCTTTAAAGCAACAACACAATCAGTAAGGATTGCCACAAGGAATGCGCTAAAAAAAGCAGAAGAATTGGGTTGCAAAAGCATTGCAATCCCAGCCATTGGATGCGGAATAGCAGGACTTGAAATCGAAAAAGGCGCAAAAGCAATTTTAACAGAAATAAGGCTTTTCGAGGAAAAAGCCAAAAGCATAGAAAAATTAAAAATTGTTCTTTTCTCTGAAAAAGACCTCCTTGCATTCAAAAAAGAACTCTATGGAATAGTGCCCTCGGAAAAAAAATGCATTGAAATATTGCGCGAAAACAGGGTTCCAGAAAACATTGTAAGGCACTCCAAAAAAGTGGCAGAATTTGCAGTTGAACTAGCTCAAAAAATTGATGCAAAAGGAGAAAAAATTGACATTGCACTAGTAAGGGCTGGAGCCTTATTGCACGACATAGACAAACTTGAAACACTGGAAAGCAGCAAAAAACACGGCATTGAAGGCTGGAAAAAACTGCGAAAAAAAGGCTTTTATGGAGTGGCAGAAATTGCAAAAAAACACTTGATTGAAAAAGTTGGAGAGCTTTCAACACTAGAAGAAAAAATCGTTTATTATGCTGACAAAAGGGTTTTAGGAGAAAAAATTGTGCCACTAAATGAAAGACTCGAATACATAAAGCAAAAATATGGCTCAAAAAACCAAAAATTAATGGAAAAAATAGTTGAATCTGAAAAAGCAGCCTTGCTCTTGGAAAAAAACCTTTTGGAAATGATTAATAAATAGTTTTACACTAAATCTGTTGGTTAGCATGTTTCAAGCAAAAACAGAGCAAGGAGTGTTACTTGTAGGCTTCTTGTTGGTGCTAATAGCCGCACTGCCAGTTTTAAAATCAACGATTTCCATAGAAGCGCTTTTGGTTACAGACTTGGTTTTAACCGCAATCTTTTTCGCTTTCTTTATTTTAAAGGCAAAACATTTTTTCAAAAAAGACTGGAAAAGGCATTTCATCTTCTTTTCCATTCTGCTAATAGTAATAGAGGCAGCCACATTCTCAATTCTATTCCTAAACCCGCTTGAAACCGGCATTACACTGTTCATGGGAATAGTGCTTGCACTGCTCAGCGTTTCAGTTTTTGGCAGGATTTTTTTGGGAAAAAAAGAAACAGAAGGCATTGTGCTGTTGAGTGATTCAGATAGCGCAACAGTTGAAATAAGCTTTGACCTTTTCGCCGGCCTCAACACTGGAAAATATTTTGTGAAAGCTGACAAAAAATACGCAAAAGGCGAAAAAGTAAGAGTAGCGCTTAAAAGACAGTGGTTTAAAAAAACGCCAGACTGCATTATTGGAAAAGCAAAACAGGCAGATTAAAACTTTTTCCAGCTATTTTTGCATTTTTAAATATAGTTGCATTTGGCAACTGCAAAAATCTTTTCCAATAAGAGAGATTTCAAAACAAGAAAATGAAAAAAAAATCGCCATTCTTATTTTAACCAATTCTTTTCCCTTTATTTTATGCTTTGCATAAAGAAAGCCATTGTTGAAGGAATCTTAGAGGCATCAAAAAACACTTACCCAAACGAGTTTTTTGCATTGCTGGGAAGCAAGAACCGCAATGAAATAATAGATGAAGTGGTGATAGTGCCAGCGGTTTTTGGCAGAGAGCACGCAATTGTCAGAGGGCGCCTGCCAGTGGATTTCCGGATTGTTGGAAGCGTGCACTCGCATCCATCCCCTGACAACAATCCAAGCCAAGAAGACCTGGTGGCGTTCTCCCGCTTTGGCAAAGTGCATTTTATAATCTCTTACCCGTTTAATATTGGAAACATAAACGTGGTTGATTCCAGTGGAAAAAAAATTGAATGGACGGTAGTGTAATGCAAAAATCAAAGATTTTGCTAATAGTTTGTGATGGACTGGGAGACCTTCCAAGCCAAGAACTTGGCGGCAAAACCCCATTAGAAGCAGCAAAAAAGCCAAATTTGGACAAAATGGCTAGAAAAGGCAGGACAGGCATAATGCAAGTGCTTGGCAAGGGCGTTATCCCTGAATCTGACAGCGCCCACCTCACATTATTCGGCTATGATTTAAAAAAACACTATGTTGGGCGCGGTCCATTTGAAGCTTTAGGGCTTGGAATCAATTTAAAGCATGGTGATATCGCGTTTAGAAGCAATTTTGCCACTGTTGATTCAGATTTGAGAATAACTGACCGCAGGGCTGGAAGGATTGAAAACTGCAGTGAATTAGCCAAAAAACTCAACAATATGCACATTAGAGGGGTTCATTTTTTGGTGAAACCTGGAACAGAGCACCGTGCTACAGTGGTATTGAGCGGCAATGGCTTGAGTGAAAAGATAAGTGATGGCGACCCGCACAACACAGGCGAAAAAGCACTGAAAATACTGCCACTGGATAAATCCAGAGAAGCAAGGTTTACTGCGGAAGTGCTGAACGAATTCCTTGAAAAAGCACACAAAATCTTGGACAACCACCCTTTAAACCTTGAAAGAAAAGAAAAAGGACTGCCAACCGCAAACTATCTATTGCTCCGCGGAGCAGGAAAAATGAAAAAAGCACCCTCAATAAAGGAAAGGTTTGGGTTAAGGGCATGCTGCATTGCAGGCGCTGGCCTTTACAAGGGAGTTGCAGCATTTGTGGGAATGGAAATAATTGAAGTAAGCGGTGCAACAGGCACACCGCAAACCAACATAAATGCAAAGATTTCAAGAGCAATAAGAGAATTAGAGAACTTTGACTATGTGTTTGTGCACATTAAAGGCTGCGATGTCTTCGGGCACGATGGAAAATGCATTGAAAAAAAACAATTCATTGAAAAAATAGACACTGCATTAGAACCACTGCTTGAACTCAAAAACACCCTTGTGGTAATCACTGCAGACCATTCAACGCCGTGCTCGAAAAAAAACCATTCAGCAGACCCAGTGCCAGTGCTCTTTTTTGGAAACCAAATAAAACCAGATAAAACAAATTGCTTTGGGGAAAATTCCTGCCGCAAGGGCGCCCTTGGCATAATTCAAGGCAAAAACCTCATGAAATTGATGCTAAAAGAAGCAAAGCGAACCTGAAAAAGCCAGCGGTATGTTTTTATATGACTTTTTTTATTATTCAATACCATGAATGCAAGAGCGCAATTATCGGTTGAACTGCTTTTCACAATAATGTTTCTCTTTATAGTGACAAGCATCATTTTTGAAATATCTGAAAGCTTTATTGAAAGGCAAGCCGAAATCCATTTAAGAAACCAGGAAACAAAAATAGCAAACTCGCTCTCAAAAATAATGGTGGCATCAAAAGCATTCACTGGAGCCAGCGGTGGCACAATAGAATACCAAATCCCAGAACTCTACCTGCTTGGAAACAAAGCACCCATGCCTTGCACCATTTCAATTGAAACAATTGGGGGAAACAAATTCCTAAAAATCTCTGCAGAATACAAAGGCAACACAATATCACGATCAATACCCTACGATGGGCCAAACCTGCCGGCAAACACAAAGTGTGGAGCAAAAATAACAATTTCATGAGTGATTGAATGAACAAAAAAGGGCAAATAGCAGCAATAGATTTCCTTTTCTCCTTAATACTGGTTGTGCTTGCAATAGGATACACTTTCAGGATTGCAGAAGCAAACGATTACTCTCTTAAAGAAGAAGAAATTTACAGGGACTTGCAAAGAATTGGCACTGCAGCATCCGAACTCCTAGTATCAAGCCCAGAATTCACTTGCGAAATAAACACTGGCGGAGCAGGCACAACACAGTATTTCCCGAATTGCACTAATGCTGCAAAACTTTCAACAGCAACAAAAGAAAAACTGGGAATTCCACCACAATACAAGTTCCGCTTGCTATTGAATGGGGCTTTGCAAGCAGGGGAAGCGGCAAACCCGATAGCCACCTCCACAGTGGAAAACATTTATTCAGAGGAAAGAAAAGTTGTTGTGGGTTCTCCTGCAACAATATCCGCTCTATCCGGGCTGTCTGAAGGTACAATAAAATTGCAGGTGTGGAAGGATTGAAAAAAGGCTTTATTTTTTCAATGGATGCGCTTGGCGCGATTGCAATTGTTCTGGTTGTTGGAGCGATATGGGTTCTCTTCCTGCACCACGCAAACTCCACTTGGCCAGTGCTTTCTGCAAAAGAGGCAAAAGACAGGGCAATAGTGGCAGTTTACAGAAACCAGTCATTCAATGAAACAACTTCAGCGCCTGCCGCCAACGCTGACATGAACACGATTTTTTGCAAAAAATATTATCTTTATAGCGCCATAGACAACAAGGTGAGTGAAAAAAGCGTTTGCAAGGGAGTGAAACAATGAACAAAAAAGGCGGCTTGTTTGCTCTATCCATAGGGGCAATGGCAATAGCGCTTCTTGCAGTTGCAGTTTTTTCTTCACAATCAGCATTTTGGGAAGAGGAAAGCGAAGACTATTTGGCAGTAATGGGTGACGTTAAAATGGCGTGGGCTAACACAGTCGTCTTGGTTGATTCCATTATAGGCGATGTTGTAAACGACTGCAAGTGCGCTGCACTAACACAAAACCATATTGACAGCAATATAAGCAATGCAATGAATTCAGTTTTTCCGGCTGGTGCAACAACAATAAGATGCCAAACTTCCGGCAGCACTTTCAACAAGGCAGGAAGTGTTTCCTATTCCACCACAATTGATTGTGAGAGAATATTTGCAGTTGGCGGCAACACCAAATTCAAGGCAAAAATCACTAAAACGGTTTCTTTTTCAAAACCCTGTCCGCCTTAAATATTTTTTCAATTTCTTTTGCAGTGCCGCTGTCAAACTGTATTGCCTTTTTTTTCTCCAAACAGATTTTTTCAGGCAAACCCATATAGCGCGCTAGTTCCCGCAAAGGATGCTTTCTCAAAGCGTCTTCACAGCAAAGAATTTTTTCACTTGCAGGAAAAGCCATTGCCTGCAAAACAAAGCCTTTTTCAAGGAATGGAATTGCAAGCCTTAAGCCAAAATACCTTGAAAGCGCGAATTCCCTTTCAAGGTTTCTTTCACGCATTCCTTCAAGTTTTTCCCAAATAAGCGCTTCAACAGATTCATGCCCTCCTTTTTCCAAAACAGAGCAAAACTCCTTGTAACCGCAAAACAATTCATCAGCTCCAGTGCCAGAAAAAACCGTGCGAATGCCGTCTTTTTTTATTGCCTGCATTGCAACAAATGCCGGCAAAGCAATCTGCAATTGCAAAAGAGAATCAGACCCTATCGCTTTTTTTGCCTTTTTTAAGAGAACCGGAATTTCATTTTTTTTGATTTCAACTTCCCTTAATTCCATTCCAAGCAATTCTGCATTTTCTCGCGCCCTTTTAATTGCAGGCGAGCCTGCAACACCAGAACAATAAAGAAAAACTCTTGGAACAATTCCCTTAAGAGAGAAGGCCACAAGCGAGGAATCAATGCCTCCCGAAAAGAGAACAGCGCATTCCTTTAAACCCAATGAATCTTTTTTGCAAGCTGAAAGAAAGGCTGAAGAAAGCGCCTCAATGGATGGTTTTTTGGGAATGCACTTCCTGAAAGCAGTGTCTTTTTTATTGAAAAAAGCCATTTTCTCCATTTTAACCATAATAGTATTTGTTTTCCTTTTTTTGTTCTTCATCTTTTGTTGAGCCCTGCTTGTTTGCGCGAGGCCTGCCTGTTTCTGGATCGCGCCGGTAGGTGATTCCAAGCGATGAAAGGAACCTGTTCATGCCTTCGCGCATTGGAAGCGGCTGTATTGCTTTTCCTTTAACTGCTGGAGTTCCTTCAAAAACCAGCAAGCGATCGCTCAAATAATCTTGGAAAAGAATGTCGTGGTCTACAACCAAGCAAGCGTTCTCTTTTTTGTTGGTGACAGAGCGAATGAAGTCAGCTGCATTCAGTCTTTCCTCTATGTCAAGGAATGCGGATGGTTCGTCAAGCAATACAAGCGAGGCATCCCGGCACATTGCAGCGCTCACTGCCACTTTTTGGAGTTCTCCACCGCTTAATTCCCCTAAATCTCTTTCCATTAACTCGTTCAAGGAAAACCTGTGCATTGCTTCGGATTCAAAGAGAACCCTGTCAAGTTTTTGCAAGTCAAAAAACTCTCTTACACTCATTTCTTTTTCTGGCTTCAAGTACTGTGGCTTGTAGGAAACCTTGAACCCCAAATCAATTTTTCCCTTGTCTGGCTTGAGGACTCCTGCAAGGACTTTTACAAAAGTCGTTTTGCCTATTGCGTTTGGGCCAAGCACTCCCAAGACTTCGCCTTTTCGCATATAGCCTCCCTCGGCTTCCAAGTGAAATGACTTGAATTTTTTTTCAAAGGCAGGGAATTCCAGTAAAACTGGTTTTTCCTTTGATTCCACTGGCGCACTAACATGGAATTTGATTTCTTTGTCGCGAAAGCGAATGTTTTCGCTTTTAAGATAGCCTTCCAAGTACTGGTTGATTCCATTGCGTGCGCTCATGCGCCCGCTTATTACCCCGAAAACGCCTTTTTCCCCGAAAATTACGTGAATGTAGTCACTCAAATAGTCAAGTACTGCAAGGTCGTGCTCTACAACCATTACATATTTTCCTTGTTCTGCAAGGGAACGAATTATTTTTGCAATTCGCAAGCGCTCTCTGGCGTCAAGATAGCTGGAAGGCTCGTCAAAAAAATAAAAGTCAGCGTCTTTTAGCATTGCTGCAGCTATTGCCACTCGCTGGAGTTCGCCTCCCGAAATAAGGTGGATTTCAGAGTTCAAAATTTTTTCAAGCTCTAGTTCTTTGACTGCATTACTAAAACGAGCGGTTTCATCCATTTTCTTTAAGAGTTCTTTCACGCTCCCCTTAAATGCTTGCGGAATCGAGTTTATGTCTTGTGGTTTGAAAGAGCTTTTGAGAGCGCCTTGCGAAAGCATTGTAAAATATGCTTGCAATTCAGAGCCTTTGAAGAAATCTATTGCTGGCTTGTAGTCTTTTCCTTCACCAATGCTTGGAACCAATTTTCCAGACAAAATTTTCAGCGCGGTTGTTTTGCCTATGCCGTTCCTTCCAATTAAGCCGACAACAGCGCCTTTGGATGGAACCGGCAAACCATACAAGCGGTATTTGTTTTGACCGTAAGAGTGAACTGCGTTGCCAAGTTTCGGGGAAAGATTAACTATGCTTATTGCCTTGAAAGGGCACTTGTGCACGCAAATCTTGCAAGCAGTGCATAATTTTTCTGAAATCCTTGGCTTTAGGTCTTCAGCTTTTACAATGCATTCTTTGTCCAAGCGATTCACTGGGCAAAAGCGAAAGCAAAGCCAGTTGCATTTCTCTGAAGAACATTTTTTGAAATCTATTACTGCTATGCGAATTTGCTCGCTGTTCTCTTTTTTTATCATACTATGAAACAGTGGTAAAAGGGTTTTAATTGCTTTTCAACCAAAGCGATTAGTATGAAACTCTTGAGGATGGACCGCTTTCACTCTATTGCTGAAATAATGCCAGAAAGCCGTGACGATTTATGGCATTTGAGCCACATAATAGAGCGCGGTGACTTGGTAAAGGGAAGGACCACGCGCAAAATAAAGGGCGAAGAAGGGGAAAAAACAAGAAGAGAAAACCTTTTCATTGAAATAGAGGTAAAAAGCATTGAATTTGACAAATTTTCTGGCTTGCTGAGAGTGCAGGGAATCATCAAGAGCGGAAAACCAGAAGAACTAATAGAATTGGGGGCAATGCACTCCCTGGAAATAGAGCAAAACAGAAAACTTCACTTGCAGAAAAAAAAGTTCCGCAAGGACCAGATTGAAAGGCTGCAAAAGGCACAAAAGGCATCCCACAAAAAGCCAGTGCTTGTCGCAGTTTTGGATGACGAGAGCGCCAGCTTTGCACTCATGAAAGAATTCGGCTTTGAGGAAAAAGGCAGCATTCATTCAGGCAAGGCAGGAAAACAATTCGAGGAAGGAAACTGGAAAAAGGAATTCTATGGAAACATTGCAAAAACAATAATTGACTCTGGCGCTGAAACTGTTGTCCTGGCAGGCCCTGGCTTTACAAAAAACGAAGTGCAGGAATTCTTAAAGGAGAAAAATTTTGCTGGAAAAATATTTGTTGAAAACACTAATTCCACTGGCTTGACTGGAGTGAACGAATTGCTGAAAGGAACCGCTCTGGCAAAAATAGTGGAAGACGCGGAAATAACAAAGGAAGCAATGCTCATTGAAAAGGTAATGGAGGCAATTGGAAAAAACACTGGAAAAGCCGCTTACGGCTTGGAAGAGGTTGCAAAAGCAGTGGATTTGGGTGCTGTGGAGGAATTGCTTGTATTGGACAGGTTTTTGGGCGAGGAACGAGACAAAATATCACCATTATTGGAAAAAGCAGAGCATATGCGTGCTGAAATCCATATCTTTAATTCAGAACATGATCCGGGAAAAAAACTGGAAGGAATTGGAAAAATAGCGGCATTGCTTCGCTACAAAGTTGAATAAAAAATCATTTTACGCTGAATTCCTTCCATTCCACTTTTCCCTCTTCCACCAAGCGCTTTATGTTTTTTTCTTTGGGTGTAAGAGTGGAACTTGAAAACTTGAACTCGCAAAAAACAATTTTGTCCTCGTTGAATGCAATGCCGTCTATTGGCGAACCCAAAAAGCGAAAATTTTTTGGATCATAGGGAAAGGAGTCCATGAGAGGAAGCCATTGTTCTGTGAGCTGCCCATAACGCGTGCTCATAGACTGCTTTTTTGATGCAAGCTCGTCGAGTTCTGCTTGAAGGGCTTGCGTTTTGCGATAAAAAAGGAAAAGAAAAAACGCAAGCAATAAGGCAATTAATGCCAGAAATATTTCAAGCATTAAAGCAAAAAAAACTGCAAAAAACAAAAAAAACAATGTGTTTTTTGCCTGTTAAAGAAAATTGCATTTTATTAGGAGCAACGCAAGACCACACCTCAAAACATCGGCAAAACCACAAAGGTTTTGGCGAGACTTCGAGCAAAGCTCAAAGCAGAGTGCTTAGAGACGTGGTTTTAGTGCAGGGGGAGGAATGGCTTAATAGGTTTTTGTGCCATTTCCAGTAAGGGTTACAACCTTGTAGTCCCTGCCTGCTTCTCTTAATGCAGCAAGCAAAGCCATGTGTTCTTTCCCTATTCCTGAAATGAGCGATATAAGGATTTCGCCTTCAGGCAAGGCTGCCTTGATGGAATCCTTTATTGCTTCAAAACCAGTGCGACTGTTCACTAAAACCCAGGAAACCTCTTTTGCTGGCTTAAAGTTTTCTTGACAAAACTCATTGCTTATCAGCAAGATTTTATCCCATTGCTCTTCTTGTATTAGCCTTGCAACATGCCCCCATGTGCCTCTCCCTTTTCCCAAAGTAGCAACAAAAACCCTTGTCATAAAACCACTCCAATAAATTAATATATTTATTGAAACCTATATGGAAACCCTTAAAAGGCATACTAAAACCCAAAAAAAAAGCATTTTTTGAAAAAAATTGTTCAGTCTGTGCTCAAGCCAACAAATTCTTCCTTGGCGTGTTCATAAATTGAAAGGAAAAACCTTCCACTATCGTTTATGTAAAAAAAGCGGTTTGATCCGGCATCAAAATAAGAAACCGCTCCAACAGAAACAAGAGTGTGAACCAAATCCGAAAGGTCTTCTTGGCTAAGCTTTGGAAACTCTGCTTTGAGCATTGTGAGGTTTTTTGCCTTTTCAGAAATAGACTTCAACAAGAGAATGCACAAGTTTGACCTAAAAACAGGGTAATATGCTGGATTTTGCTCTAAAAAACTAACCAGTTCTGTGGGAACGCTTGAACTGCCGTCTTTTAGCTCTTCATTAGGCTCGCTCATAAAATAGAATAAATGGATTGTTATATTAAATTTTTTGCAATCAAGTTTTTGCCTTAAATGGGCTTTGAAACATAAAAGCCATCGTTTTTGCAACCAAATTTTTTTCTATAGTATTCGCGAACACCCAAGCCGGCAATCACTAGCAATTTTTTTCTATCAAATTCCTCGCTGGCGATTTTTTCAGCCTCACTGAAAAGCCTTGCACCAAAACCCTTGTGTTGGAGTGCTTCAGGCTTTCTTTCCCCCAAAACCAAGGGTTCTCCAAAAACCCTTAGTTCGCGCACAATTGCCCCATCTGAACCTATTTCTTTTCTATAAGAATTGTCTGGAATCCTAAGCCGGCAATAACCAAAAAGAGCCTTTCTTGAAGGGTTCTCTAAAGAAAGGAACACTTCTGTTCCATCGCTTGCCCTATAGTCTTCCCTGAAAAGCTTGGCGTTTTCTGTTTTAATGGAAATGCCTTCCTTGTATTTTTTTAGTGCAGCCTCTCGGCACCTTATGCAATTGCATTCAAGCCCTTTCCTTTTCATTTCTCTTTCCACAATCTGCCTGAGATTGCTGTGTTTTATGCCGCCCTCTACAAGGGAAACAGGAATATCCCTTTGCACTCGCATTATTCTAACCCATCTTGGAATAATTTTTTTCACGCGCAATATAAGTTTAACAGCTTGCCTTTCAGTCATCGGCTTGAATTTTCCTTCAAGAAAATCGTTGTAAAGAGGAGTGCCTTTTATTACAAGGCAAGGATAAATTTTCAGCATGTCTGGCTTGAACATTTCAGAGGAAAACATTTTCTTGAAAGATGCAAAGTCTGCAGTTGGAGATGTTGATGGAAGTCCTGGCATTGCATGATACAATACCTTAAAGCCAGCATCCTTCAAGTTTTTGGTTGCCAAAACAACATCTTTAACGGTGTGCCCCCGCTTAATTCTTTCATAAACCGCGTCATCCAATGTTTGCACTCCAAGCTCGCAGCGCGTGCCACCATAGTAAAGCATTTCGCTGACATGGTTTTTAGAGCAAAAATCAGGCCTTGTTTCAAAGGTCATGCCGGTTATGCGGGTTTTTGATTTTTCTGCTGCTTGTCTTGCCATATCAATCGATTTTGATTTTTTGCCGGTTACTGCATTTATTGTTTCAAGCACAAATTTTTCTCTTTGTTTTTTTGTTTGAGAGAAAAAGGTTCCACCCATTACAATAAGTTCGGCTTTTGAAATTGTGTGCCCTGTTTCTTCAAGCTGTTTCAAGCGCTCTCTGACCTGCAATGATGGTTTAAAGTTGGCTTGAATTGCGCGCATTGTGGCTGGCTCTCTTCCAGTATAGCTTTTTGGGGTAAGCGAGTCAACAAGGCTGGACGGGCAATAAATGCATTCGCCAGGGCACTTGTGGGGTGGAACCATTACTGCCACAACGGTTATGCCGCTCATGCTTCGCACGGGTTTTTTGCAAAGCAAAGCCCTGGCTTTATCTGAAATTGGAATGCCACTGCAAAGAATTTGAGGGTTTGAAGGCATTTCTTTCAAGCCATGCTTTTCAGCAAGCTTTGCCTTCCACTTGTTTAATTCATGCCGGCTTGAAATTTTTCCTTTGTTTAAAAGGGAAACAATTTCAAGGCAAAAGCCAAGAAAACCCATTTTTTTCACTACAGTCTAGCGCAAAAAGGAAAAAATTGAATCTAAGAGAAAGTATGGCAAAAGGGTTGGCATGTAGAAAGGCAAGCCGTTCAAGGCAGCCGCATACTTTCCTTGAATTGTTGGCAGCACTTCTATTGAGGCTTTTCTTGATTGCAGTCTTTCACTTGATTCCAGGGAATCAACAAAGAAATCGAAATCCCTTGAACCTATGACTTTGGCCTCAATGCAGGCTTCAACTTCTGCAAAGTCCTTTGGCTTTATTTCTTTTTCAATTCCTGAAAACCAATAGCTTGGCAGGGAACTTGAAACAAAAACTTTGTGTGAGGAAACGCTCCAGTTTTGCAAAATAATTGGATAGCAAACTGTTTCGCCAACCCTTGCTGTTTTCATTTGAACTGGCAGTTGCACTGAAACCAGTCCTTTTTCAACCAACACCGCTATGGCGGCTGTTTCCTCTATTCCTGTCTGTTTGTCTGACAAGGTAAGCGATATTGTTTGCGATCTAAACTCTGCATTTGATGGAACCACAACCTCAATAGAAATAGAAGTGCTTTCCACTCTTGCTGGCAATACAGTCCAATCCTTGCCAAGCAAGCCCTTGTCTACAAAGGCATCAGTCCAAGTGTGAAAATAAGCATTTCTGTCTATTACCAGCAATAGCCTTTCTCCCCTCATAACAGAACCAACTTGGATTGTTTGCCCTGGCTCTACAACAGAATAAACGGGTTTGAGGATGACTATTGTTGCATTAGCGCAAGCCAGAAAAGAAAGAATTGATAATGCAAATAAAATCCTTTTAAACAAATGGCTCCCCCAATTACATTAACCTGAAAAAAGTAATAAAAACCTTCGCAGCAAAAAAAGGGAAAAAAAATGAAAATTCTTGTTTTGAGCGATATTCATGGAAAAACAAGCGCTTTAAGGGAAATAGTGCAAAAACCACTGGCAAAAAAAGCAGACGCAGTTGTAGTGGCAGGCGATCTTACAACCCTTGGCAGCAAAGAGGAAGCCCTGGCACTCCTTGAAATCCTTTCCTTTGCGGAAATTTTTGCAGTGCCCGGAAACATGGATTCTCTGGAAACACTTTCAGCAATGGAAGAAATAAACGCTTCACTGCACTGCAAAAAAAGGGAATTCAAGGGCTTTGTCTTTACAGGAATTGGTGGCGGTCTTTCAGGAGAGGCTGGCGAAACAAAGTACACTGAAAAAGAAATAGAGCGCTTGCTGACACCGCTTGCATTAAAGGACTGCATTCTTGTAACACACTTGCCTCCAAAAAACAGCCATATAGACATTGCAGGCGAACGCCATATTGGAAGCAATGCAATAAGAAAAATCTTGCTTGAAAAAAAACCAGCATTGCATTTGTGCGGGCACGCACACGAATCCCGCAACACAGAATGGATTGGAAAAACGCTTTGCGTGAACGCTGGCCCTGCAAAAGAGGGCTGCGCTGCAATTGTCGAAATTGAAAAAGGAAAAAAACCTGAAGCGGAGCTTTTTTGATGAGCGAAAACAGGAAAACCACAAAAACTCGCTTTTCCATGGTTAAAAAACGGCATGCTGGCACTCTCCAAAAAGCAAAAGAGGAGGGAAAAATAGACAAAGAAATGATTGGATTATGCGACTATATTTCGTCAAGAAAAAACTTTTTCACCTCTTCAGGTTGCAGTGGAAGAATCCTATTGCTGGGGCTTTTGGACAAAAGCAAAAAAAACAGTTATTTTCACAGAAAATGGCATGAAAAAGTGCAACCCTTGGAAGTAATTAAAGCATTAAAAGAGCCAACCAAGGGCGAAATATGGCTGAAAATGGAGCCATTCATAATCCACATTGGAACAAACTCGCTTGAAAATGCTAAAAAAATTCTTTCATTGAAAGACAAGAGCGGAATAAAAAGAGGCGGCATAATAACCGCAAAACCCGGAAAATTCATTGTGGAACTCATAGGCACCGAGGAACTGGCAGTGCTCGTAAAACGCGGCAACAAAATACTTGCCCCTGAAGAATTCATAAAAGAAACAGTGCTTGAAGCCGACAAAAAAATAGGCTTCAATTATGCAAGAGTGAAAGAGTTTGAAAAAATTGTAAGAAAAGAATTGTTGTGAGATGCAAATGAGCGAGCCAATAAGGGTTTTCATTGCAGTGAACTTGCCTGAAAAAACAAAAGACAGGATTGCAAGCGAATTGCTGTCATGGCTTCCCAGCGAGGGCATTAAAGCAGTGGAAAGAGAAAACCTGCACATTACCATGAAATTTTTGGGATACTTGGGAGAAAAAGCATTGGAGGAAACAATCAAAAAACTGGAGTTTGCAAAAAAAACAAAAAAATTTGAAATAGAATTGAAAGGAATTGGGCATTTCCATAAAAGGGTTTTATGGCTTGGCATCGGAAAAGGGGCAAGAGAATTAAGCGAGTTGGGATACAAAATAGATGACGCACTGGGGTTAAGAGATGAAAAATTTCACCCTCACATAACCCTGGCAAGAAACAAATGGATGAAGGGCGCTGATTTTGAAAAAACAATTGCAGGACTGGAAAAGAAAAACTTTTGCGAGGCAATAAAAGCGGAATCACTTGATGTCATGCAATCAGTTTTGACACCACAGGGCCCAAAATACTCCTTGCTGGAAAAAATATTTTTCTCTGAATAGCTTGCACTATTTCTTTCCTTGAGAGATTTTTTCCAGTATGCCTCGAGGGTCAAGATAGTATTCTTGTATGACTCTCTCCACTTCTGGCGCTCTAAAAATATTGTTTTCAATCATCCAGTCCAGTATTCTTTTCCTTACCAAGATTTCGTCCTTTAATTCCTGTTTTGAGAGAGAGGTTTTCTCCGCAAGCACGTCCAGTGTATGCGATGGAACATCGGTTTTTTTCACTAAATCTGCCTTTTTATCCCATTCATAAATATTGCTAAGCAAAACCTTGTTCTCCATTCTCTGGATTTCCGCAATCTCCTTCACCCTGCGAATAAGGCCAAAGCGCCTGTCATACATTCTAAACATTATAACGCAAAGGTTTAGCAAGGGCAGCATGTGCTCTGGAACATTCATTGGAGGGCTTTGAAGCCTGAGAATCATTTCCCTTGCAGTGTTTGAGTGCAAGGTTCCAAGAATGCCCCTGTGGCCTGTGTCCATTGCTACAAACAAGGTTTGGGTTTCTTCGCCTCTGACTTCGCCCACAATTATTCTGTCAGGCCGCATTCTAAGAGAGTTTTTAAGCAAATCATTCATGGTTACTTCTTCAAAATTGCGAATTTTTGGCTTGGATTCCATTTGAATCCAGTTTTCTCTTGAACCCAAGTCAAGCTCTAAAGTGTCCTCTATAGAGATTACGCGGTCATCATAGCGAATGAAGGTGGCAAGAGCGTTCATTAGCGTGGTTTTTCCGCTTCCAGCGCCACCACTGATTATTATGTTCATTGGCTCTATGTTTAAGCCTTCAACCATGAGCCACAAAAATGCAGCAACCTCGCTTGAAAGCGTGTTGCTTTTTATAAGCTCAACTATGGAAAGCGGCATTTTGTTGAATTTCCTTATGGTTATGGTTAAACCTATTGGTGTGACATTTGGAAAGGTTGCATTGGCTCTGCTTCCATCCATCATTCGGGCATCCAAAAGCGGGTTGGCTTCATCGAATTTTTTTCCAACTGTTAGGGCAATCTTTGAAGCCAGCTTGATTAGGGTTCGCTCGTTTTCAAAAACAATGTTTGTCATGCACATGCCGTGCCTTTTGTGAAAGACAAAAACAGGGGTTTTAGCGCCGTTTATCATTATTTCTTCCAGTGAATCATCCAGCACTAGTGGAAAAATTTTGGAATAACCGATTGAATTGTTTAAAATGTAGTCAGCCACTTCTTCGCGCTTTGTTATTTTGGGCATGTATTTTTTGAACAAGTCTATTATTTTGCTTTTAAGGTCAGAGTAAACTTGGATGGAGGGAAATTTCACTAAAAGCTCGTTTATTTCAATTGTTTGAATTATTTCAGTATTGAAATGGTTTACAAACTCCACTGCTTTGTCTATGGACACTGCTTCTTTTATTTCGTCAAGGGAATAAGTGCGATTTATTGAGCTGACCAGCAAGTCAGCTATCTTTTTTTGCGCTGGCGGAAAATCCTCTTCGTTGACCTCGTAAAGCTTGTAGGGAAACCCATCAAAAACCTTTATGCTGCCATATGATTCCAGCAGTTTGCCCTTTTTTTCCTCTATTCCTGCCTTGTACAATCAAAACACCAAAAAAGACAAATTATATTAACCAGAACTAATTATTAATATTGTCGCTCGCTTAGGCAATGGCGATGAAAATGAAAAAAATATTCGCTGAAGTTCTAGCCAAAGTAACCCCTACTGAAAAAGAAAGGGAAAAAGAGAAAAAAACAGCGGAACAAATAATGGCCAAAATCAAGAAAGCCAAGGGAAAGCATTTGGGAGTGACACTGGCTGGCTCAATTGCAAGGAACACACACTTGCGCGACGACCGCGACATAGATATTTTTGTGTTATTTCCGGCAAAAATGCCGCGCGCAGAATTTGAAAAAGAAGGCCTCGCAATTGGCAGAAAGGCGTTCAAGGGGCACAAGTGGTGGCTTGAATACAGCGAGCACCCTTACACGCGCGGCATAGTGAACGGCTTTGAAATCGAAATAGTGCCATCTTACAATGTTAAAAAGGCAAGCCAGTTGAAAAGCGCGGTTGACCGGTCTCCATTTCACAATCGTTATCTCTTGAAGCACTTAAAACCAGAGTTGTGCGCTGAAGTGAGGCTCTTAAAAGCCTTCTTGAAAGGCATAGACTGTTATGGTGCAAAAATAGAGAAAGAGGGCTTTTCAGGATACCTTGCAGAACTGTTAATACTGAAATTTGGTTCTTTGCAGAAAACCCTTGTTGAAGCAAGCAACTGGAAACCCGGGATTGCGCTTGCAATAGGGGAAGAGGTTGATTCAAAAAAAGCAAAACAATTCAATGCGCCCCTGGTTTTCTTGGATCCAACTGACAAGAACAGGAATGTTGCAGCCGCCCTAAGCATTGAACAGTTTGCAAGATTTGTTGCTGCAAGCAGGGCTTTCTTGGAAAAACCTGACAGAAAATTTTTTTATCCCTCTAAGCCAAAACCAATTTCAAAGCAGAGAATGAAAAAACTCATTGGAATAGACCAAATGTTTGCATTGAGAATGCCTTTCCCAAAAAACGCCTTAAGCGATGTCATATGGGGGCAAATGAGAAAATTCAAAAAGCACTTGCACAACGGATTTGCATTGTATGGCTTTCTTCCTCGCAGAGTGGAATTGTTTGCAGAAGAGGGCAAAAGCATGGACTTTTTCGTGGAACTTGAATCCATTGAATTGAATCCCACAATAATTTTCACTGGACCGCCTGCCTGGGATGAACCGCATTCAAAAGCATTCCTTGCAAAGCACTCGCGCCCACTAACCGGGCCCAGAATTGAAAACGGGCGCTGGATTGTGGAAGAGCCAAGAAAGTATGTGAATGCCATGGCACTAGCAAAGGTTTTCCTGCAAGAAAGAAAAAAACTGGAAAAAGAACCATTCAGGAAAGCGCTCTCAAAAGCCAAATTCCTTGAAAAAAGCGAATTTCTTGCAATTGCAAAAAAGGACGAATTCTTCAAATACGGGCTTTCAAGGTTTTTGGAAGGAAAAGAAATATTCTTGTAAAAAAAATTGGAAACAATTGCTTGAAAACCTAAAAAAATTAACCTGTTGCTTTTGAAGAAGGCGTGCACTTAAACGACCCCGAGGGGACTCGAACCCCTAATCGCCCGGTGGCTTCGACAAAAATTGTGCCTTTTCCTGTTTTCTTTTAGTTTTTTGCTATATTTTCAACAAACGCTTTTTTCAAAAAAGAAAAGGCTCTCCGAAGCCGGGTGCTCTGTCCATTAAGCTACGGGGCCAGGCAAGCCATTAGCTGTTAGCCTTTAAAAGCTTGCGTTAAAGGATTATTAGTGCTTATTGTTTAAAATTGTTTTAATTTGCTTTTTTGGGGTGAATTTTTTGAAGAAGTGCAGTTCTTGCAACAAAGTGGTTGTATCCGAATATGTGGAATTCAAGTGCCCGAAATGCTTGAATGCAAAAATAATAAGGTGCACTACGTGCAGGAGCTCAAGCAAGCCCTACACTTGCCCTGAATGCGGTTTTAGCGGGCCTTAAAAAAAAAGCTGGTGAAACAATGGGAGAATCCATGGTGATTTTGAAAATAATGCCTGAAGCGCCTGGCTTGGAGGACAAAATAATTGCACAGCTTTCCAAAATAAAGGCTGGCAGGCTCCAAGAAGCCAGAAAAGAACCGCTTGCTTTTGGAATGTTCATTATAAGGGCTGGCGTCATTATTCCCAATGAAAGGGAAGGGGAAGTGGCATTGCTTGAAACAGAAGTTAAGTCCTTGAAAGGCGTTGAAAGCGTTTCAGTTGAAGGCGAAACCCTTCTTTGAACCTTTTTCTTTTTAACCATTTTAGCCATAATTTATCTAGATGATTAGAAGAATTGTTTTGGAAAACTGGCGCTCTCACAAGCACACAGAATTAGAGTTCGGTCCTGGAACCAATGTGCTTGTCGGCAGAATGGGAAGCGGCAAAAGCAGTGTAATGAATGCAATTTGCTTTGCGCTCTTTGGCTCTTTCCCCGAATTGCAGAGAAAGGAAGCCAGAATTGAAGACACAATAATGGAAAAACCCTCGCAAATGGAAGAGGCAAGTGTTTTGCTGGAATTTGATTATGGTGGCAAAAACTATAAAGTGGAAAGAAAAATCTACAAAGGGCAAAAGGCAAGCATGGCAAAAGTATACGAAAACGGAGAATTTCGAGCTGGACCAAAAGTGGGTGAAGCAAACGAGTGCATAGAAAAAATCTTGGAAATAGATTTAGATCTTTTCTCGCGAGCGGTTTATTCAGAGCAAAACCAGCTGGATTTTTTCATAAAAATGAACGCCAGCGAGCGCAAGCAAAAATTTGACGAATTGCTGGGGCTTAACCGCTATGAAGAAGTGAGAAAGAATGCAGTAACTGTCACCAACACCATGAAAAGACTGTCTGAGGAAAAGAAAAAATTCCTTGAAGAACAAGAAAAAGGCACTGACCCAAAAGAATTAGAAACACTGAAATCAGAAATAAGGAATGCAGAAGAAAAAACAAGGCAAAAACAAGCTGAAAAAACCGCACTAGAAAAAGAGCTTTCAGACATTGAAAAAACCGCAAAAAATCTTGCAGAAAAAAAAGAAAAGTTCAATGCATTAAAGGAAAAAATTGTCTCCTTAAAGCAAGAAATAGAATCCATTGAAAGGGAAATCAAAAAAACAGAAACTGAAACAGGAATCCTGCTTGAACAAGCAAAAGAAACAGAAACAAGGGAAAAACCAGAAAAAATAAGGGAACAAATAAAAAAACTAAAGGAACAACAAAAAGAAGCCTCACGCCTTGAATCCGAAATTGCTTCTCTAAAGGCAAAAAAAGAATCAATTGAGGAAGAAAACGCGTCTGCAAAAAAAAGCCTTCCCGAAAAAGCATCAAGCAAAGAAGGACTATTAAAAGAATTAAGCGAAATAAACAAAAAAAAGAAAACACTCGAAGAAAAAGAAAAAGAATTAAAGGAAAGGCTTGAAGAACTGAAAAAAAAAGAAAAAGAGGCTGGAGAAGAAATAAGCATTCTTGAAAGCAATGAAAGCGAAGAACAAGCAATTCTGGAAAAAATAGGACAAAAAGAAGAATGCCCTTTATGCAAGAGACCACTGACAAAAAACGCAAGACAGGATTTGGAAAAAAGAATTGCAACCCTAATTGAAGGCTTGAATGCAGACAAATTGAAAGCAATGCAAAAACTGGATTCAGCGAAAAAAGAAAGGGAAAAAACTGAAACAGAAATGGAAAAAATCTCCAAAGAAAAAAGCGCCCTCATTGAACTCACTGCATTCCTTGAAAGCCTGCGCACCCCACTCAAAAGGCTTGAAGAGAACACTGAAAGAGAAAACGACATAACCTCAAAACTAATCGCACTGGAAAAACAATTAAAGGAACTAAAAGCCGAAAACATTGAAGAAGAAATCGAAAAATTGGACAAAGAACTTGCAAAAGCAGAAAAAATAATTGAAGGAATTAAAAAAAGAAAAGAGCACAACCAAAAAACCACTGAACTGGAAGAAGCTGAAAAAAACCTTGCAAGCCTTGGCTTTGACGAAGAAAAAGCAATGGAACTAGAAAGAAAAATTGGAGAAAAAACAAAAGCAGTTGAAGCAATTGACACAGAAATAAAGGGACTATTAGAACTAATAGAAGAAAAGAAAAAAAGAGAAAGCGAAATGAACGCCAGAATAGAACTCATTAAAAACACAAAAAAAAGCCTTGAAAACCTAGAATTCGCAATACTAAAAACAACAGTTTTCGTGAACGCCTTAAAGGCAGCCCAAGCAGAACTAAGAGAATCCCTGGTTGAAACAATCAACGAAGCAATGAACATTGTCTGGAAAAGGCTTTACCCTTATGGTGATTACGAAAGCGCAAGAATGCAAATAAGCGAGGGAAACTACGAATTAGAGGTTTTAACCAGAAACCAAAAATGGGAAAAAATAGAGGGAATTCTTTCCGGAGGCGAAAGAAGCTCAGTAGCCCTCACCCTAAGAATCGCTTTTTCCCTTGTGCTCGCCAGAAACCTTGGCATCCTCATCCTTGACGAACCAACACACAACCTTGACTCAAACGCAATCTCAAAACTAGCAGAAATGCTCCACAACCGGCTTGAAGGCCTAGTAGACCAAGTATTCCTGATCACACACAATACTGAAATGGAAAAAGCCGCAAGCGCCTCACTCTACTTGCTTGAAAGAGAAAAAGAAAAAGACGGCATTACAAGAGTTCAAACACTAGCACCAATCGAAGAATAAAAAAATTTTTGGCAAACCATAACCAATTCGCTGGCAGAGATTGGCGAAATGCAATTTAACCAAAAAAAGTGGTTGCACAAAAAAAAAACTCAAAAATAGCAAAAAAAATCCATTAAAGTTAAAGCAAACCTAAATCATTGCCAGGCTTATTCTTTTTTGCCTGCAGCCTTTCTCGTAATAAAACCAGCCATTAAATTGATGTCAGTTCTAGAAAAAGGCAAACCCAATCCTTTAAGGAAAGCCTTGTTTTTTGCAAAATCTTTTGAAAAACTTTCAGGATATGCTTCCAAAAGCTTAAGACAACGCTGCTTGATTATCCTTGGAACCGCTTTGCCCATCAAATCACTCCATTTCCACCTTTTCAACTGTCCCATCAGGACGCCGCCTTAAAACAGCCATTGGCAAAACCTTTTCAGCCAACTCCCTTTTTGCAATCAAATACGGCGTGTCATCCTCCAATGGCTTGACCAAAGGCGGAGCTCCAAAAGAGAGCTGCAATGCCCTCGCACTTATAAGGCGCGTCAACTCAAACTTTGTCAGTTTGGACATATTTATCGCTCAATCAAGGCAGTCCTAAAAAAAGACAATATGGAATTTTCATTGGAAAGAATTAAAAACCATTCCCTGAAAGAGGAACACATTGTTTTGACACGCAAGGAAGTGGAATGCCAAAATCCCTTGAAATTACTGCCAAGTCAGTGAAAAGCTCCATTCTCTTAACAAAAGCTCGCCCTGAAATGCAATAAATTGGTTCAGAATTTCTTTCACAAAGCAATTCATTATACTTGAAAACAAGCCCAGAATTCAATGCTTCAAGGATTTCAGCAAAATCGCCTTCTGAAAAAAAATCAATTTCAAGGCAAAGAGAAACAGACTCTATTATGCTGGAACAGGCTTTCAGGAATGCCTCCAAAACAGCCTTTTCAGGATTCGAAAAAAAAGGATTGAACGCATTCAATCCTTTTTCCAAAACATCTTTTTTTTCAATTTCCAAAACCCTTTTTTTCAAAGAATCCTCAAGAGAAAGAATGCTTGAAACAGATTCAGCCAAAAAAGACGGTTTTTTAATGCAATGCCATTTAAGGCCTTTTTCACCCGCAATTCGCACAAAACCATTCCTGTAAAGGGAATGCGCGTCAGCAAGTGGAACAACTGCTCTTTGACCAAAATAAAATGGTCCCACTGGAATGCTTTCAAGAAAAAACTCTTTTTTCCTTGCAAGCCTTGAGCTTTTTCCGCTATTGCTTTCATGAAATTTCTTTGCAAAAAGGGGAATGCTGGAATCAAAATAAAAACCGTTTTCAAGAAATTCCACTTCAACCAAAGAATTTGGCAAAACATTTTCAGCATTTATCGATGTTGGCTGGCAACAATCACAATTCAAGGATTCCGGGCCAAGGTTTGTTTTTGCAATTTTTTCAAGTATTGCTCTGGAAAAATCCAGTTCTATGAGGTTTTGGCAAATTGCTTTTTTTGCGTTTCTTTTTTTCTGTTCTTGCTTGCATGGCAAAAGGGCAAAATTTTGGAAAGCAGCGTTTTCCAAAAAAATCCTGCCAATTTCCCTTTCTTTTGACAGTTTGGAATAATGTGAAAGCAAGAGGTTTGAAAGGAACGCCTTTTCTGGTTCAATGGATTCAGGAAAACACGGAGAATTAATTGATTCTTCTGCAACGCCTTTTTTTTCAGCAAAA
>JAVYME010000008.1:0-31681 GCA_038736825.1 Candidatus Iainarchaeum sp. | reverse complement strand
CAACAAACGGAACATTGATTGGAAAAAAAGAGGCTGAACAGCTGAAAAAAATAAAGCCGGATTATGTTCAAGTGAGCCTTGATGGAATGCAAAAAGCCAATGATTTTTTGAGGGGAGAAGGCTCTTTCAGCAAAGCGGTTCAGGGGATGGATTTTCTGGCAAAAGAAGGAATTCCATTCATTGTTTCAATGACTGTGAATAGGGCTAATTGGCGTGATGTTCCAGAAATGGTTAAATTTTGTGATTCCATTGGAGCAAAAGCATTGGGTGTGAGAAGGTTTGTGCCTGCAGGCAGAGGCCTGCAAATCAAAGAAAAAATGCTTGATCCCTTAGAAACAAAAAAGCTCTACGAATTTGTTTTCACTGAATCACAAAAAAGAGGCAAAGGGCAAATGGCAATCTTTTTGGGTTGCGAGGATGGCATTCTTTCACAAAACCCACATTATATGGCAGTTGGTTGCTCTGCTGGTTTTGGCTCCCTAACAGTGCTTCCAAACGGCAACATTTATCCTTGCAGGAAACTGCCAATTCTTGCAGGCAATGTATTGAAAAAAAGCCTTTTGGAAATATTCAACAATTCAATGGAACTAAAAAAGCTCCGCAGCCATCAAAATGCTTCAGAAATTTGCAAAAAATGCTTTTTCTTTCAAGAGTGTAAGGGTGGCGCAAAATGCCTTTCCTTTGGATACTTTGGAACACCTTTTGCGCCAGACCCACAATGCTGGCGCTTGTTTGAAAGACTGCCAGAAAAAAAGGAAAAAATCAAAAGCAGGATTAAAGATTTTTTGGCGGTTTATAAAAGCCAAGAACACTATGAAGTGCTCGGCCATATTTCAGCTTTTTCCAAAAAAGACGCAATAAAAAAAGCTCGAAAAGAACTTGCCTTGGAAGCAGAAAAGTACGAAGTAAAAAAAGCAGTTTTTCTTGAAATAGGCGAGTGCTCTACAATAAACTTCAAGAAATCAGAATTAGGGCACAGGCACTAGCTCTGAAAAGCCCCTTTTGAGCGCGTATTCTTTGAATATGCCTTCGCATTCCTTGAAGTATTTGCATGCAGAGCACTGTGGTCCTTTCACTCGCCCATAAGCGGCACGGTTTTTTGCAACTTCTAGGTCTTGGTATTCTGGAGCAATATGGTGCTCTGCAAAAAAATCCTTGGAAAAAAATTCGCTTATGAATGCCAGGTCGCCGTACATATAGCAAAAAGGCACATATCTTGCAAAACAGTGCTTGATGCCAAGCGAATGCCCTAAATGCAGGGCTTCATGCAATGGCCCGATTAATTCTTCAAGGTTTGGCACCATTTCTTCAAAATTATGCCAAGCATTGCCTCTTGGATGGGGAAAAATCAATTCCATGCCATTGGCTTTGAGTTCAAAGGCAAGCCTTACGATTTCCGGCAAAACTTTTAGGTTTTGCTTCAACAAAACAGTGTTAATGCAAACATAGGCTTTTGGGTTCAATTCCTTCACGTTTTTGATGCCTTTTGTTGCTTGCACAAAAGAATTTGGTGACCGCGTTAAATAATCATGAAGCTCGGCATTATGACCGTGAAGTGAAAAAATCACGTGGTTTAAGCCAGAATCAAGAAGTTGTTTGGTGTAATCTTTTTTGGAAAGAACCCTGCCATTGGTTGTAATGCCAATTTGTTCAAAGCCAACTCTTTTTGCAAATTCAACTAGTTCTGGTAAATCTGCTCTCAGCGTGGGTTCGCCTCCCAAGAAATCCACAAAATTGGAGCCGCGGTTTCTTCCAGCCAAAATCTGTTTTTTCACCTCTTCTGTTTTCATGGGGGCAATAACGCCTTTTTTGTCAGCACAATAGCAAAACCGGCAGTTGTTGTTGCAACGATAGCCCAGCAAAATCCCGGTCTTCAATACTTTGATCATAAGGGAAATTAAACTGGGAAACTAATTTAAAAAAGCGGGTTTGCAAGCAAAAAATTCTTGCCCTGAAAAAGCAGAGTTAACAGGAAACCTAATAAAATGAAGAACCCGAAAGGTTGTGTTTGGTGCACCAAAAGCGAATCGAATTCCAGCAAGCCACGCTTTTCAAGGCGTTGCAGTTTTGCAATGTCTTTTTTTGAAAGGCAGTTTTTGCTATGCTCAAAGCGCTTTTTTTCACTTGAAACGAATGAAATAAAGCCAGAATTCAAAAAAGACTCTTTTACAAATTTTTTGCCTTGTTTTTTGATTCCTTCGGCTGGAATCATCCCCTCCTTGAGGTTTTTTATGAGAACTTTTGAAGCGTAAAGCTTGAAAGCCAAATACAAAATGAAAAACCTGAAAAAGACAAAAACCGCCAGTGTTTTCAAAAAATTTATGGCAAATGGAATTGAATAAATTTCTGCTGGAAAAAGCAAGACTCTGGCAAAAGCGCAGAGAATGAAAAAGGTCTCGGTTTTAAATGTCCAAAACCGTTTAAGCAACTCGAAGGCTAAAAGCAATACTGCAAGCGTGCCAAGCAAGCCAGTTTCAATCCTGAAAAACGCTAAGGGCAGCATGACAATCCAGACAAAACCCAAAAGCATTACTGCAAGCATGAAAAGCCGGTAAGGGTCAAGAGAATACTTTAAGGCTTCTTTGATCACTCCAAGGCGGCTCTTGCATAATACTACAAAAAACATAAAGAAAAAAATTGGAACAAAAATGTTGGAAAGGAAAGCCAAAACCAGCTCTTTTTCCAAAAAAAAGGTTTGAGGAAAAAAGAAAAAATATGCCCAGAAAAGCTTTGCATCACCTGCAGGCCATAATCCAGAAAGCCAAAAAGCAAAGGAAACCACAAAAGCGGAAGCCAGAACTGGAGCTAGAATAAAAAAATCAGCCCCTGACAAAAACTGGAATGTGATTCCCAAAATCAAAAGGGTTAAAACATAAAGATTTCTTATAATGCCCTGCTTGAAGTCCTCTATTGATGCAATCAAGCCAATCAGGAAAGCAGGAAAAAGGAAAAAAGCGAGCATTTTCAAGCACTTTCCGGCTCCTTTTTGAAAAGCCTTTCGCTTTCAAGCCAGCCAAGCATTACCTGGCGATCCTCTTCAGAAAAAAGGATTTTTCTAAAAATTTCTTCTATGATTTTTCCATAAACCTTGCATCGGTCATCAAGCGGGAGAATAGAAACAATTGAACCCTGTGCTGCATAAGAATAAATCGGGCAAACCCCACAATATGGGTCCCAAGCACAGTTATCGCAAAGATAGTTTTTTTTGCTGGAAATGTCAATCATTGGAATAAGGGTTTCGTTTCTGAAAATGTCCTCGTATTTGGACTCTCTTACATTGCCAAGCTTGAATTCAGAAAAAATTTTGCCTTCATCGCAAGTGTGAATATCACCATTGTACTTATACAATAACTGGCTTATTCCAGCACCACAAGGCGACATTATGTCCACCATGTGCGGGTCTTCTTTTTGAAGTATTTTTTTCAAGAAAATCAGGGCAAAATAGTCTATCAGGTTTTCCCCAGCACGGTTTTTTTCAAGAATGTATTCAAAGGATTTTTTCCAAAAGGAAAAAAACTCTCTAGGAGAATAACCAATTTTCTGCCAAGCATCTGCGGCAAAACCGATATTGTTAAGAGGCCGCATCCAAACACCCGCAAAGCCCAAGCTAATGTATTCGTCCACTATCTCTTTTTCATGACCAAAAGAATGCCTTGTGACTGTGCAAAGGGCGTTAAGGTTGAACTTGTACTTCCACTCGCTTTTAATCCTCTTGATCCAGTAAACAGTATCTTCATAAGAGCCTTTTCCTCCCAAATGCCTTCGGTTGAGGTCGTGCACTTTTTTGGGACCGTCAAGCGATGTTGCCAAACCCATAATCTTTCTCTTGCTCAAGCTTTCAAGGATTTTTTCATTCATTAAAGTAAGGTTTGAAACCATTGCAAAATTGACTTTTTTTCCTTTTTCTTTGGCTTTTTCCAAAGCATAATCTATAATGAATTCTGTTATTTCAAAATTCAACAAAAAATCCCCACCTTGAAACTCTATTTTCAATTCATTCAAGGGAGTTTGCATTATGAAATCCACTGTTTTTTTTGCTGTTTCTTTGTCCATGTCATAGCCTTTTTCTTGGTCAGCGCACACCCTGGAATGGCAGTAAATGCATTTGAGGTTGCACCGCAGGGTGGGCGTGATTATGTGAAGCGATGGCGGTCTAAACAAAAAAGACTTTTTTTGCCTGTAATCAGATATGACATTTTCAATATTTTCAGTTGTCAAAATAATGCCTTGTTTTTTTAGTTCTTCAAACAAGGCTGGGTTTGCTTGCACTCTGCCAAGCCTTAGCAATTCGAATTCTTTCTTTGAAAGAAGAGCCCAAGAGCCATGCTCAGTGGTTACAAGGAATGCATCTTCGCCAAATTTTTTTACGTGATAAAAATTTGCAACATATTGCTCTTCAGTTGCAGTTGAGCCAAAAAAGCTTTTAGCCAAAAAAAACACCCGTTCTAAAAAGGAAAATATATTCCAAAAAATTAAATATTGGACAGTTTATCAAAGTTTGGTTATTGGAGAAAAATGAAATTTGAAAATTTTTAGATAATTAGCCCAAATGCCCGGACATTTGTCAAAATAAAGGCATTTTTGGCACTCTTTTGCCTTAAAACTTATTTTTGGGCTCTGAAATGCCAGTTTTTCATTCAAAAAAAGTTCAGAAGCATTTTTCCTGCATTTATTCAGCGAACATAATGGAAAATCGTTCAAGGAAAAAAATACTTGTTTTTTCTCTAAAAACTCGCCTGCTCTTTCAACAAAGGGAATTACTTTTTCTATTTGGGGAACCACTGTTTCCCTGTTGGCAAATGCTCTGCCATTGGGGTGCACAAAAGAAAACTCCACTGCCTTTACCCCCAAAGAGTCCAAAAAGCGCACTGTTTCTGGCAAATCGCGATAATTTGGCTTCATAACAACAATGTTGATGCGCACTGGTGCTTTCAGCAATAACAGGTTTTTTATTCCACTCAAGGACTCTTTAAATGAGTTTGTGCCCCTTAGCTTGTTGAACAATTTTTCCCTTTTAGCGTGAAATGAAATATAAAAGTCACTTCGAGAACCCAAAATTGACAAGGTTTTTTCTGCAAAACCCATTGAAGAAAATTTTCTTGCATTAGATTGCACTGAAATTCTTTCAAAACCAAGGGAACAGCATGCTTGCAGGATTTTGAAAAAATCCCTTCTTGTTGTTGGTTCGCCGCCAGAAAGCACTATTGAGTCAAACCTTTTCCTTGCACTCGCAATTTCTCGAAAAACCGTGGCAAAGGATTTTTCTTCAACAAAACCCCAAACACTTTTTATAGAAGGATCACTCGGACGAGTGCAAAAAATGCAATTATTGTTGCAGTGATGCCCCAAAACTAAAGTGTAAAAATTTAAGTGCTCTTGCAAATGCAAACACCCTTATTCCAAAAATGTAATGCATGCCTTCTTGATGGTGCCACTATCAATCATGTCACATTTTGCCCTGCTTTTGTTTTTGAAGGCTTCACAGGCTTTTTCCCAGTCGCTTGAAAGCACACCACAGTTAGCGTCCTCATTGTTTAAAACAAAGTCCTTAATACAAGGAGCTATCTCAAAGGCATCTCTTATTTCCATGCACTTGCCAATGTTTTTTTCCAAAAAAGCAGTGCAAGTAATAGCATACCATTTCAAATCAATCCACTTGCAATAATTCAAATTTTCGTCAATTACTGCCAAGCAAAAGATTTTCTCGTTAATGTTGCCAGTGCATTCTTTTTCAGCCAAAAGGAAAAGACGCCTGCATTCGTTAAAATCCCCGCAGTTTTTAATATTGTTTTTTGATAAAGCATTGAAAACGCTAACTCCCAAAAAATCTTTTTCCATTGATTCGCTTTTTATTGGCATAATCGCGGCTTCTTTTTTAATAACTGGATTTGAATCAATGAACAACAGTTCTTTTAAAAACAAAACCAAGAAAATAATAAAAATTAATGAAAATAAAACCATAAAAGCAAGCCAATGCTTTTTTTTAAATTTTGCCATTTATTTTTCACCCAAAAATTCTCTGGCACTAGCAATCTTTTTGCCTTTCACTGGTTTAAATTCAGTCCAGCCAAACTTTTGCGGGTATTCTTTCCATGGACCTTCACACACCAAAAAAAACTTGCATTTTGAACAGTTTGGACCTTTTAATTTTCCGCTTTCTTTGCGCACTCTGTCAAAGTCTTTGACTAGGCCTTCTGCGTCTCTTATTTCAGCTGAGGGCATGTATAGTTCAGAGCAGTGTTTTTCAAAGCCTTGCATAAAGCAAAATGGGTAGGCTTCAACCATTGCTGTTAAGCCGGCATTGGCGGCAATTTCAAGGGCTTTGTGAACGAAAAGCATTACTTTGGATTTTTTTGGGCACAACAAATCCATGTTTTCGAAGGCATTGCCAGCACAGTGAATGAAGGCAAGCTGGAATTGTTGCACGCCCAACTCTACAGCCATTTTTGCTCGCAAAGGAAGCCTTTCAAAGTCAAGCTTGTGAATAACAGAGTTAATTGTAACGTATTGGTTTAGTTCAACCAAATTTTTTATTCCTTGAATTGTTTGAGTGAAAGAACCTGGAGAGCGCGTGAGAAATTCTTGTGTTTCTTTTTTGTCGGAATGCAAGCCAACACAAAATTCTGTTATTCCTGCTTCAACAAGTTTTAATGCAAGCGATTTATAGGAAAGCATTCTTGCATTGGTTTGCAATTGCACTCTTTCAAAGCCTTTTTTTCTTGCAAATTCAACAAGTTCAATTAAATCAGCTCTAATGGTTGGTTCGCCACCTGTAAGCACAAGCTCTTTGGCACCATCTCTTAAGCCTGCGAGCAGGAATTTTTTGGCTTGTGCAGTTGTTAAATCCCCCAAGTGTCGCCTATGTGCTTGGGGACAGGAAAGACAATTGTTATTGCAGGAAAAGCCAAGTTTTAAGTCCAAGCGCTCTGGCATAAATAAAGCAACTTTGAAAAGGGATTTATAAATATCATTGCAAAAGATTTTTGAATGGAAAAAAAAATTGAAAGCAAGTGGCTGTTGCCGGCGGGATTCATTCTCTTTATGGCAGCATATGGGATTTTTTTCTACATAACAAATCTTGCTAATGCGCCTGCCGAAAACCTAAGTGAAGCCATGAGAAATGGCTGCTTGCTGGAATACGGGGAAAGCGAATGCATTAATGAAAGACTGGCTGTTCCATTCTTTAATGGTGGAGAAAAAACAATCCAATCAGTTCAAATAACCATTCCAACAATTCAAGGAACAGACATTGCCACCATCAACGAACCACTGGAACCACAAAAAGCAGCCTCAGTACAGTTAACCGAATGCAAAAAAATCGATTCCTCAAAAAACCTGAAAGCAAAATGGTGTTGTGATAAATGCTTTGAAAGCGAAATGAACAACCCCTCAAAAGAAATAAAGTTAAAACACTAGCCAAACCAATTGGTTGACTGAGCATCAGTTGCTGAAGGATTGCCATAATACATCCAAACATAGTCCGATTTAGAATTTGCATCAATTTGTGGCACTTTAATCCAAACAATTGCACTCTGCAATGCTGCATTAAAATAGTCGAAAAAGAATTCAATAGCAATTTGTTGATTGACATCCCTAAACCTTAAATCTTGACCAGCAGATTGCACTTTTGAAAAATCAAAATTGCCAGAATTAAGCCTGAGCAAAACAGAATGATTCGTTTTTAGCGGTTGATTGGAATTGTCAAAAAATATTTTGCGCCTGTACTGCCAAGAAGAATTCCACCATTCTGACACACCTTGACCGTACGTTTCCCAAGGCCCAAAATTCAACCCATAACTTGTAGAAGCACACCCAGAACCACTGGCATCAGAACAAGAAAGCACAACATTAAAATCTTGAGTTTGCCAACCAGTTGGAGAAACAAGGTTTGTAAAAGGCGGATTGTTGTCTATCATTAAATGCGAAAAGGTTGAATTTGAATCACTCAAAAAATATTTTCTCTCCCATATGTTCAAGTCAATGTACCAGTTTCCGTCTGGAATGATTGCAGTATTCCAGTCATAAGTGCACCTGGTGCTGTTTGACCAGTTAGAACCATCACAATTTAAGGCTGCAATATTAGGATAATTGTTCAAATTCAAATCGCTTACTATAACATTTTGGAATTTGTTTCTGTCAGAAGAATAATAAATTGCAAGGTGTAATTCATTGTTTTGGGGTTGTCTTACATTGAAATCAATAGCATGAATGCCGCGCCACAATTCCCCCCCAATAGGGGAATTAAGTATAATTGTTGGAGATAC
The DNA here is from genome assembly GCA_038736825.1 of Candidatus Iainarchaeum sp. GTDB lineage: Archaea > Iainarchaeota > Iainarchaeia > Iainarchaeales > DTGL01 > JAPLVS01. The sequence continues at coordinate 23,417 of JAVYME010000008.1, read as the reverse complement.
TCTAGTCACTACATATGCCCACACATATTTCATTGGCTCAAAAACATGCGTGCATTTTTCACTATAACAAGCGCGGCCTATTGCATAATACCTAATTATGTGATTGCCATCCTCAGTCAAAACAACATTCAAATCAGCACCATAATAGTTTTGCCAAGAATTGCCATCAACGCTATATTTGATGGCAAAACAAGTATAGCCCTGACCTGAAGTGCAAGAAATTTGTACAGTCACTGGAGAGCTTCCCTGGTTAAAAATTGTTGCATTTGAACCAAAAGTGGCAAAAGCCTGGGCAAAAACGGAAACTATGAAAAGCAAAAATAAAAACCACTTGTGCTTTTTTCTCATTCCCTTCATTGGTTTTCACCATAGCCCTTTATAGTTCCAGCTGAATAAATCATTCCCTTGTCCACAAAAGAGTAATAATGGTCCTTTATTTCGGTTTCAGATAATGCCCTGTGATAAATTGCAATCTCATCAATGCTACCATTAAAGGAATAGCTAATACCTTGCCCTCCCACATATAATGGCGCATCATGGTCATTCAAATTGGCATAAGAGTCTGTTTTGTCCAGTAAACCATCCAAATAAAGTTTTGCAATTCCATTATCCAAAACCACAACCACGTGATGCCATTGATTATCAGCATAATCTTTTGTTGAAACAAGGTAAATTTGGTCACCAGTGCCATCATGTCGGTGCGCAAACACTATTTTGGTTTTATTATAGTCAAAACCAAGGCGCCATCCCGCGCCAGGAGTGCCACCAACAAAATGATCCAAAAGAGTTGGCCATGGATCAATTTGCACTGAACTTGCTTTAAACCAAACCTCAATTGAAACATTTTTTCCCCTAAAATCCCACAAACTAGAGTCATTAACTGCAATATAATCATTATTTCCATCAAATCTCAAAGCTCTTCCAAATTTGCCTTCAACCCAGCCAGAATCAGCATGCCAAAAGTCAAAGTTGGCGAGCGTTCCGTGATTGCTTCCTTTTGAGTCCAAGGCTGTTGTTTGCATAGCATTTCCATCCAAATGCCATAAAGCAACCAAGTTCTGGTCAGTGATTTGAATATGAGCACTATGTTCTCTAACCCCAAAATTATAATCCGCTTCAATTTCTTGAGCAGATTTGGCATAATTGTAAATGCGAACATCATCAATGATGCCACCAAAGCGCTTGGTTGACCATTGCGCAGAACCGATGTAAACAGGATCTGCATTGTTTATGTTTCCAATTGAAGTGGCACTTGCAGCATTGCCGTTTGGCTTGCCATCAATATATAATTGGCCTACGCTACTTCTGTTGATTACCACTCCAACGTGATGCCAGCCTGAATCAGTAATAGTTGAAGAAGACTGTAAGTAAATGTCCCAACTTCCGCCATCGCCAGCAAAAAAGCCAAGCTTGTTATCCGCTCCAAACTCAAACCTATAACCATTATATGCTATGCTGCCATATTTGGCTACAATTTGCTGCTCATCATTAAACTTGTTTCTTTTCACCCAAGCAAAAATGGAAAAACTATCATTTTTCATGTCCAAAGAATCAGAATCTGGAATTGAAACAATATCATCCACTCCATCAAACTGTATTGCTTTTCCAGAAATTCCTGAATTAAAATCAGAATGCCGGGCTCTTCCCTCAACATATAATTTGGATATTTCGTTGGCGGAAAGAATTTTAGAGTAAATGGCAACTTCATCCATTATTCCAAAAAATCTTCCATCAAAATTTCTTGCTTTTCCAATTAAAAGATTTGTATTATAATAAACAATAGAGCCAGTTGTTGAACTGCTGGCAACTGCAACCCCATTCAAGTAAATTTTTTGCTCTCCGCTCTTGCAAGTGGCAGCAATGTGCTGCCAAGAATTAGTTGGAAGCGCACCTCCACTGTAAGTGAGACAAAGGTTTATACAACACCATTCAATTCCACTTGGGGTAGTCCTTAATTGGTATGAATAGTAAGGATAAGAATGTGAAGTATAATCTTTTGCAAATAAAATATTATAACTAGCTGTTTGTGTAACATTAATCCAAGCAGATAAAGACAGCTCAGTAGGCGCTATAGAGGTGCTTGTGGCAACCTCAACATATTCCCCCAAACCCGGAAACTGCAATGCCGAACCATTCTTTCCTGAAACCCAGTCTGCATGCCTTGCTTTGCCTGCAATATAGTGTTCAAAAATTTCTGCTTGAGAGAGAACCTTGGAATAAATTACTAACTCGTCAAGTTTGCCATCAAAAGAGTTTCCATAATTGATGCCCTTTCCAGTGCCAAGCAATAATTCCATGCCATTTCTTAATTGCCCAAAACCAGAACTAACAACAGTATTTGTATCAACACCATTCAAGTAAACCTTGGCTGTTCCAGTACTGGAATCATAAGTTGCAACTATGTGATACCATTGGCGGATTGGCAAGTTAGTGCGAACATAAATTATACTGCCCGAGGTGTTTCTAAAATAGACATCCAAAATACCATTGTTTCTGTACTCCCACCAAAAGGGCCCAGTGCAACTCGTGGGAGTGTCCATCTTGCTCAAAATATTAGCTGACTCCAAATTTCCAGGAATAGTGCTCTTGCTCTTGCCATAAGTGTTAGCATAAACCCAGGCTTCAATTGAAATCTTGTTAGTAATATCAAGGCTAGAACTATCCCCGATGTAAACATAACTATTACCGTCAAACTGCAATGCTGTGCCTGACATTCCAGCATTCCAGTCAGAAAACTTTGCTTTCCTAGAAGTATAGTGATCCAAGATCTCGGCTTGAGTTAAAGCGCGACCATGAATCGCAACTTCATCAATTAAGCCATTTAAAAACCCATATCCTGACCATGCATTTTTTCCAATGTATAACGGCGTTGCGTCCTGTGTAATATAAGGGGCAGAAACTGATTTTTTCAAAACGCCATTTACATAAACATGCGCTGTTGAACCATCCCAAACCCCAACAATGTGAGTCCAAGAATTAAGGCTTATCGCATCATCGCTGATTACTGAATAAATTGCATTGGATGGCGTGGTTGTTGCAATACTAAATGCTGGTTTGCCAGTGGTATTGGCAAGATATAAATTGTAACCTTTCCAGTTTCCGCCATACTTGCTGACAATCATTGACCCCCAATCAGAACTGTTGAAAGATTTAAGATTAACCCATGCCTCGACACTGACTTGATTGTTCAAATATAAACTAGCAGTATGTGGAACTTCAACATATGTATCAATTCCATTAAACGCTAAAGCCGAACCGCCTTCATTTGCAAGTGCACTGCTTGACTGCCATATTGCGGGGCTTTCAGTGCTCCAAGTTGGAAGCGAACCAGGAACATAACAAGAAATTTTATCAACTCTTACCCCATAATAGACAATACTGCTGTCAGTTGTTAAAGTAAAACTGACTGGTCCACTATATGAATACTCTGCAGACCACGCCCCAGATGGAGCATTGCAATTACCAGAAGAACAAGTTCCACCAGTTAGGCAACCCGCCCCAGAATACTTCACTCCTCCACCCGAGTAAATATAGTAGCTATCACAACAACCTTCTGTTGCAACATAATGATAGACTTTAAAGGTGGTTGTTCCAGAAGGACAATTATAAGAACCGGAACTATATGTTGCACTATCCGCATAGCAGTGTGGAGTGTTCCAGTTAACAATTACATCCTGCCAACTAGCGCCGCCCATTAGAGTTCCTGTGTTGCCATTTCCAGAGTCATCTGCCACACTAGTGCCAGAACCTTCCTTGAAATACCATAAAACCCTCAAGCCAGCATTATTAGAAAAAATGCCACGCATTTGCTCTAGTATTTCTGTCGAACTGAGAGCACGACTATAAATCCTTAACTCATCAATGTTTCCCTTAAAGTAGCGTCCAGGGTTATCAGTTGAACCAACATTCAAAACCCCTGATTGAATGGCTGGTGTCGAGGAAAGAGTTCCATTAACAGATTCTCCATTAACATAAAGTGTCACGCTCTGTCCGTCCAAAACAACTGCCACAAAATTCCATTCATTCCATCTAACAGTAGGACCAGAAGAAGGAACAAAATTGTTGTTCCAGGTCCCCATACTAAGACGCCCATTGTTCTGCAAACTGAACAAAAAACTTGTCCCAGTGCCAGTTCGAGGACCCCATGAAACAATACCATTATAAGAGGCATCACCTTGAAGGGAATCTGGTTTGATCCAAACAGTCACGGTTACCGTGTTGCCAGTTGGAATATTAGACGGGCTGCTCCTTTGCACATATGCACTTAGTCCATCAAAAAACAAACTCGAGCCACGATAGTTTCCATTGTTTGCATAACCTGTTGAATCAACAATGGTTTGACTGCGACTGTCATCCATGTTCATTAATAATCGAGTTGAACCATACAAAATGCCATTGTTGTTTCTGCTAGAAAGGTCTTTAATTGTTTTGGAAGTGTTGTCGTCAAAATTCATTAAAAGCACTGTATTGCCATAAATTGTGCCAGTATTTCCATAACCGGAACTGTCTTGTGCAATATAGCCAGAGTTTTCATCAAAACGCATTAATAGGCTGGTGCTGCCACCAAGCCAGCCATGATTATTGAAAGAAGAATAATCCCTTATTGAAGCATTTTCTTCATCCATTTTCAAGTGCAAAATCTTTTTGCCCAAAGCATTTTCACGCATATCTGCAGCAATTTCAGCCTGTGAAAGAGCGCGATTGTAAACGCGGACATCATCAATTTTGCCAAAAAAATTTTTTCCAACAAACAAATCATTTGCATTGAGGGCAATGGTGTCTGTTAGGGTTTGGGTTGACTTAAGCACACCATTGACATAGAGGCTTACATTTGAAAGATCATATGTTAAAGCAACATGTGCCCAAGTTGTTGAAGAAAGATTGCTTGAAACCACAGTTTCATTAATATATCCCACTGCAAAATTTGAATCAACATATAAACCATAAGAGTTTTGCTTGAAAATAGTCCTTGGCATTGCTGCCCAATACAAGGTGTTTACTATCAATTTTGATTCATCAGCGCCAGGCAGAGAACCACCCGTGCAATCACAATTATATGCTCCGTGACCCCATTGAAGCATTGCCGTTCTACCATAGCCAGCCCCATAAGTGTTGGTTGCCAAATAAACATCATAACCAGAATCATCAGCTGTCAATTCATACCATCTAATAGCAGTTTTCGGAATTTGCCCATTTGTAGTGTGGGTGTTTTGCACCGATATGCTTGCAGGCAAAACATAAGGGTAAGTTGTTATTGCTCCCACTCTAGTCCTATTCACTGGAGTCAAAGCTGCACAACCAGTCGGATAACACCCAGTATAACCCCCATTACAGTCATACCCTAAAATTTGATGGAATTCTGGCCAGCTTTTCTGGCAAATGGTATCATGAGTAGAAATAAAGGCGCCCCCATTCAAAACAAAACTAACAATTGCATTTCTTTCCTCTAAATCCAAATTTGCTGCCGAAGCCCAACAATCAGCCCCATCCAAAATTACAACATCATACTTTGCCAAATTATACGCACCTGAATTAAAGGCAGTATAGCTCATACATTCAACAGAAAACAATCCTAAACCATACGAGCCAAGAATGTCATTTATTCTGCAAGTACTACAAGGATATATTGAGAGAACTTTTATTGGCGCTTTTTTTGAAGAATCTGGCTTAAACCAACCTTCAACAGTCAAACTACTTGTAATTTTCAAAGTGTTGCTATCGGACACTTTTACATAATCATCAACTCCGTCAAATTCAAGAGCATTTCCGTCAATTGCATCGCTTGTCCAGCCCGTAGAGCGTGGAGCGTGAAAATTGTAAAGCAGTCCATGGTTGCCATAAGCTGAAGAGTCACTTGCAATAAGCCCTGTGCCTTCATCAAACTTTAAGTGCAATACTGCATCCTCTGGCTTTGAAGAATTATACAATTGTTGCACTTCTTCAATTGACAAAGCACGGTTATAAACGCGCACTTCATCTATAAAGCCATTAAAATAATTTGCCCAAGCAGTGCCAGTGTCAGAAGCACCAATGCTGAATTTTCTGGAATTTTGCCCCACACTGCCAGAAACAGAAACAGTATTTGAATCCAAAACCCCATTAATATACAATTTTTTGGTTGAACCATCATACGTTGCCACAATATGCTGCCATGCATTAGTGGAAAGCGTTGATTGAGAGGTGAGAATTGCGCCAGACCAATTATTGCCAGTAAAAAACCTTATATTGTTGCCATAAGCTTCAATTTTGTAAACTCCTTCTTTTCCAACAACAAATTGAGCGCTTCCAGTAGTCTGCTCGCTTCCAATGGAAGCACTTGGTTCAGGAGAAGAATACTTTCTGGTTCTCCAAATAAAGCCATTCGAATCTTTCTCAATAATAATGTTTTTGCTTGTATCATAAGTGATAACTATATACCATGGCGGATTATGATTAGCAGAATAGCCACGATAATACATCCCACTATTAGTGCTGGGAATCACATAAATTCCATGGTTTGTTCCAAACCAGCCAACAGAGGAATCTTTTGCCCAAGTTGTAATATTAAAAGTATGCCAAGTTGCACTAGTTGACTGTGAAGGCCCTAATTGCACTGTTGAACCAGTGAAAAAAGTACTTCCCTGTGATGGTCTTGTGTTCCAAGTGACAGTTGAGGGATTCCAACTTGAAGTGATATATGCAAGATTCACTGTTTGCGTTAGAGTGCTGCCACTGTTTTCATTCTGGTAAAACCCGTAAGAATATAAAGTGGCTGTATTAATGTTGGCAGAAGTGACTGATGAAGGTCTTAGAGAACTGGGTACTTTGAAAAGCGCATAATAGTAGTCTCCCCAGCCACCTATTGTCCAATGCAGATCACCAACATAATTATTGTTTGGGTAATAAACTGATTTTATTTCTGAATCCAGATCGCCAGTGTTTTGGTATGCTTCCAAAGTGGAAGTGGTGCTTCCAGAACTTGCAGAAGAATTCCCATAATAAAAATAAATTGTTTTGTTTCCATTTGGAATTGAGGGGATTTTCACCCAAACCTTGGTTGTAGTGGAATTGCAACCTGATTCAAGCCAATAACTTAAAGAGGTTGCATTGTCGCTGTCAGAGAACCGCATGTCTGCACAATCAGAGCGCATTTTTCCAGCAGAAACCAAAATAGAAGTATTAATGGTGACTAAAACTTGATAATCGGTTAAAGCAGAACCAGAATTCGAAACAGTAACTGGACGAAAATAAGAAAAACCACTAAAAAAAGGTGGGGTTGAGAGCTTGCTCGGTTTAATCCATGCAGAAAGAGAAAAATAAGAAAAATTTTCAAGTAAGCTTATATCACCAATATCAATATAGTCATCATTTCCGTCAAATGCAATAGCAGAACCGCTCTTTTTTGGCAATTGAACACTTGAAGGCTGCCAAGTGGCACCATAAACAGTTCCATTGTTTCCATTAATCGCATCTCTAGCAATATTTCCAGAGCCTTCATTAAAGTTCCAGTCACCGACAAGGCCAATATCTGTAAAGGGCTCTGCTGTTCCTGTTTTAAAACGCACTGTTGCCGGACTAAGGTTAGTGTTTATGTCTCCACGGTTTTCAATAAAACCAGTCATGGAAATGCCTAAGTCGTTTCCATTTGTGTTCAGGGAAGCGGTGGATTCTATCACCAGATTTCCAGTTCCGCTAACTGAAAAATTGTTGTCTAGGTTTTGAAAAGTGGAAAGAATGCAAGTGGTTTCAAGAGAACCTGCATCACAGCGAAAAGAAGAGGCTGGCGAATAAAACAAAGAAAAGAACAAAAGAATGAATATGGAAAATTTAAGAACTTTCTTCACAGAAACCATCCACTACAATTATTGTTTTTCTTTATTATTAAACATTCATTGAATTTAAAGGTTTTGGCGATAAAGGGTTTTATGGAATTGTTTGCAATGGGATAACTAGTGCTATCTTTAAGGTCAAAATTTGCTGTTTCAAAAATTATAAGCACGCAAGTTGTTGCAAACCATTAGCGATTTGGTTTTTATTAATTACCGGCGTTTTATTTTTACATGAAATCCATTGATTTTTCAAAGCCAGTGACTTTTTCTATTTTGAGTGCAATGCTGGAAAAACAGGCTTTCACTCAGCTTTCTTTGAGCAAAGAGAAAGGTGTTTCTCTGGGGCAAGTGAACAAGGTTGCAAAATATTTATCTGAAAGAAACCTTATAGGCAAAGAGCAAGGGGCTTATGCTTTAGCCAACCCTTATGGAATAATTGAATGCATTGCTTCTTTTAGAAACATGAAGAGTGCGCTTATTGGGAAAATGAGTGTTTCGCTTTCAAAAGAAGAGGTATTGAAATTGCTGGGGAGCAGGGGAGTGCTTTGCTTGGATTCAGCTCTGGAACAATTCCAGCCAAATGTTTCCTCTAAAAGGGTTTGCGCTTATGTTTCAAAAAAAGAAAAAAAACAATTATTGGAAGAGCTTGAGTCCCTTGCAGGAGAAAATTGCCAGGTGTGGCTTTACTCTGAGGATTTGCCAATAGAGGAAGAAACAGTTAATGGTTTAAGGGTTACCAGTAGAAAGCGCACAGCAATAGATTTGGTGTGCGATAACGCTGGTTTTGCTGCAAGCGATTTGTTCAAGCAATTATGGAATCAAGAAATTTTATGAGCTAGTGTTGTTATAGTAAAGGAAATAGTGTCTTTTTGTCATTGCTGGAGTTGAAGGGACACTCCAGGAAAGGGTCATAATCTTGGAGTAAGGATTGTAAGAATAATTGTAAGAATTCAGAGTGTTTTGATCGCTTTTCACAAACTCGTGAATTATTGTGCCCTCATTCCAGTTGTTCACTTCTACAAAGGAAAGCGAGTCCAAATTCAGGTCACAATTGTTGCAACCAACCAAAGAGAACTCAAAAGCAAAATTGATGTCAACAGAAGCGCGCATTGCACTCCTTGGATATTTTCCAGAATCAAAAACAAGCGGCTTTCTATAATTTATTGCACTATACTGCCAAACCCTGGAAAGCTGGTTCACTGTATTAATGAGTATTGTGTTGGGATTATAAACAAACAATTTGTTTGTGTCAATCACTGTTGGCTTTGGCTGTCCCTGCGGGTACGCTGTTGTCACATAAACAGGGTATTGCGGTGGAACATAGGTTATGTTTGAATAAGAAAAGGCTGGTTTTGGATAATTGTTGAAATCAAAATATAGATAGTAAACCCTGTGCGAGTTTGCCGGAGTGAAACCTTTCAAAATCCAGTCAAGAATAGCCATCTGGGTTCCACTGAAATAGGTTACTTTAAATGGCTGGTTTGCTAAAGCCAAGGAACCATCATAGGTTTGGGTTGTAGCATCATAGGGCTTGCCGTCCCTGTATTCGATTAACCTAAAACTGTAAGGGTAAATGCTTAAGCCTTGCAGTCCAAGCCTTTCCTTTTGAAGGGCAAAGTTTATGTCAAGGCGCAAGGCAAGGTCTTGCCTTGCATAATCTATTGAATGAACTGTTATTGGGAGACGGTAATGCCAGATATATGCATCTGTGGCATCGTTGTCCCACCAGCTGTCATTATTCCAAACCCCGATGTTTTCGTCCTTTTTCCAGTTGGCGTGCATTGGCTTTATTGAAATGTTGATGTCCTCTGGAACATCAATCCAGAATTCTGCGGAATTCGGGAAAAAACGCAAATAAAACTTGTTGGCGTCATTGCCGACAACAACTGCGGTTTTGGTTTCTTTGAGTTTTAACATTTTCATTTTTGGATAGCCTATTATTATGTCTTGCTCGTTTGAACCACGGAAATCTATTGTGGCGTTCCAGTCAGTAATGTTTGCATCAAGAAACTGGTTGCTGACATTTATGTGGGAAAAAGCATAGTTTGTGTCTCCCGAAACTGAGATTGTGAAAGCTGAAGTATTGTATGAAGGGGTTATTTTTTGCTGGGTGAAAGAGTAAAGCTTGGTTACTGCCCCCAAAGGCATTACTGAATAAATCTTGTTGCCGTCCTGAGTGTAGGCTTGGCTGAACATGCTGTGCTTTGACTGGTTTACGTCAACCTCAATCGGGTATTCGCGATTGCAATCGTATTGTGCCTGATTGCAGTCTGATTTCAAAATAAGGGATTTTATTTGTATTTCTTCTGAAACGCTTTCCAGAATTGCTTCCAGCTGGCTTTCTGAAAAAGCCGGTGGTTTTTCTGGCAAAAGCGATGGCGCAACTGCAAGAGTGACTGCCACTGCCACCACAAAAACCGCTGAGCTTACCGCCCAATCAGCCGGCTCCATTCAAACCACCATTAAAATTAATGCTTTTATAATATAAAACTGTTTCCTTTGCTTGAAAACTCATTTTTGCAGTTTTTCAAGTGAAACAGTTTTTTCCAAAACTTTTTGAGTGGAAATCCTGCTGGCTGGAATTATTATTTCCTTTAAGGCATACTGGGCTCGGACAATTTTAACATGGATTGATTCTGAACGCAATTCTTTGGGGTTTAAGGGAATTGCCACTACTCCGTCAGGGGCATTGCTTGGCGTTGGCGTTCTCCAAATAATGTTTTGAAGGACATCCTCGACTCTTTTGCCTTTGTCATCCACAATATTGACAAAGGCATCCCTGAGGCTTTCTCCTTTTTCATCCTTTATGGTTAACCGCAGGTCTGCCAAAAGATTGGCTTTAAAGGAGCGCTTTTCCTTTTCAACCCTTAGTTCTAAAAAGTTGTCTGCAAAGCCAAGCAATCTCACAAAAACCTGGTGTTCGCCGGCCTTCAGTTTAAAAAAGGCAGTGTTTTCTTTTACAAGCAAGGGCTCTGTTTTTTTTCCTTCAACAAAAAATTCAGCGTTTTCTGCCTGCAAGGGATTGCCAAACTCGTCAAAAAGGTTTATTTCAACATTGGCGTTTTCAGCTGAAGGCTCTTTTTTGCCTCCAATAAAAATTGCATAAAGCAGTCCAGTCAAGCCCTTTGCTGTTTTTTTGCCCTCTCTTGGTTTGGGTGGAGCAACATCAGGCAATTCTTTTAGGTTAAGCTCTTTAGCCATCTGGTCAAGCAGGTCATCCACCATTATTTGAATCCTTTTCTCTTCCCTTAGCTCTGCAAGGGTTTTCTGGCGCTCGGCTTTCACTGGCTCAATTTTTGGCTCTTTAAAGCCAAGCAATCGCTTAAAATAATTGTTTAAGGCAAAAACCTCGTTTTTTAGTTCAGTCATTGCCTCCTGTCTTGCCACTTGGTCTTTTGCCTCTGCAGTTTTCTTTTTAGCATCCTCAAAACGGTCAAGGCTTTCAGCAATTCCCTCCTTTAACTCCCATATTTCCGAAAACTGGTTTTTTTCCGTTTCAGGTTGCTTTCTCTTGCGACCAATTTTTTCAAGGAAAGCTGCAATTAAAAGCGTTGGAAAGGCAAGGCTTTTTACAGCCTGCCTTGCCTTTTTAGGCAAAGGCTTTTCCCGAACCGGCTTTATAAAGCCGCCCTCCCTTAAAAGCCATATTGAAACCAACAACAATAAAATCATGAAAAAAAGCACAATCATGCCCAAAAGAGTGCCCAAAGCATTGTAAAGAAAAAAAGCAATCAGTCCACAAGAAAAACCAACATATAAAGAAATCGGGAAAGCGTGTTTTTTGAGCGGGTAATCTGATTCTGTTGCAATCAAAAGGCGTTTAAAGCCAGCAAACGAAAGAACAACAATCACAATAATGGCAAAAAAGGAAAGCAGGGTTATTGGAAGCAAAAGAGCAACCATTATCGGGGCTTGAACAGAACAAGCAGGATAAAATTCCCTGGAAAGAAAAAAATCACCCTTTCTTGCCTCAATCACAAGCATTCCGGCACTGGAAATTTCAAATCTTACTGTCCCACTGGCGCCAGAATTCATTTCACTCCTGTTTCCGCCAGACAAAAAAACAAAATCAGCATTTTTTATGTTGCCAAGCAAAGGGTGAACCAGAGAAACATTTATTGTATTCCCGACAACCAAATCGCCCTCAACCCTTATTTCAAGCCTGTTGCTGGCAGCATTACTGGCGTCAGTGCCATCAATTGCCTCTTGAGCATCTGAAACCCCATCATTGTCAGAATCAATCAATTGTGCAAAAACCGTGGAAAAAAAAAGAGCGAAAAGCAAAATAAAAACAAAAAACCTGGCCATTCCCAAAACCGCTTCTATCAAATAAGAATAAAATAGGGGCTTGTACTATAAAAATATTGCTTGGATTGAAAAAAACCTTTTTGGCTGGAAAAAGCATGAATGGAATAAAACAGGCAATAATTGTGAGAAAAGACCTTAAAATGGGGGCAGGCAAAATAGCCGCACAGGCAGCACACGCTTCGCTTGCAGCACTGGAAAAAACCAAAAACACAGAAATTGTGGAAAAATGGAAAGCAGAAGGAATGCCAAAAATAGTGCTAAAAGTGGCATCAGAAAAAGAACTCTTGGAGTTGTTCATGAAGGCAAAAAAAGAACTGCCGTGCGCCCTCATAAAAGACGCTGGAAGAACGCAAGTGGAACCCGGAACAGCAACATGCATTGCCATCGGTCCAGCAGAAGAAAGCAAAATAAACAAGTACACTGGAAAACTGAAACTATTGTGAACTTTTAAAGGCAAAAGAAGCAAAAACTTGCTCTTAATCCGCCTGAACTGCCTCAAGGAATAACCTTATTAAAAAAAAGGGAACAATACTATTATGCTCAAGCGAAGGCTGCGAGCCATAATTGGCTTTTTCCTGATATATGTTGCCTTTGTTGGAATGGCAATAGCTTTGTTTCTTTACACTCCAGGGCTTTCCTTTCAAGAAGAAAACGAAAAACTTTTTTTGAAAAACAATTCAGTGCACATAGTGCAAAACATCAAGGTGGAATTGGCTGATGGCACTCCAATAGATTGCATTAGCCAGCTCGCTCCAGGCTCAATGAAAGAGCTTTATGTTGCAGAATCAAAAAAACCAGCCAGGATACTGGCTTTCGCGCCATTCCATGCAACAGTTGAAAAAACGCTTTTGGCTGCTGGAAAAAAAGCTGAAGGAATATCCCATAAAACAAGCCATGAAATGCCGGTTATTGCTGGAAAACAGTTCAGTTTAAACCTGGAAATTTGCTCAAAAGCCAAAGCAATAGAGGTTTCAATTGCAGAATCCCACGAGCAAAGATTTTTTAAGGAGAAAAGCCAATCAAGGTCTATGCGCATAGGGAAAGGGGAATGCATTAACTCTGAATTCTTGCTAACACCACAGGAAAGGGGAACTGCAAAAGTTAAATTTGTGCTTGAAGCAGAAAACTATAATGAAACAATAATTGAAGAAATCCAGGTGGAATAATGGTTTCAAAAAAAGAGGCAAGCATTGTAAACGCAATTCGCACCATGATGCAAAGCGGTGAACCAGAAGAAAAAATAATTGCAACCTTAATAGAAATGGGAGTAAAGCCAGACCAAGCCAAAAGACTGGTAATGGTGGGACAAGCAGACACTCTAACCCTAATACAGGAAGACATAGGCAGGATTGCAAGAACCCAAATAGAAAACGAAATTCCGGCACTCAAAAAAATGGTGGAAGACACTCTTGAAAAAGCACAAAGAGAGCTCAAAAAAACAGTAAAAGAAGAACTTGACGAAGAACTCGAACTCTTCAGAAGGCAAGTCAATGAAGACCTAAAACTCATAAACGAAGTCAATTCCAGCTTTGAAGGCAAAATAGCAAAAGTGGATGAAAAAACCGAAGAAATCAAGGCAGAAATCAAAGAAATGCAAATGAAACGGCTTGGCACAAAAAACGAATGGATTTCCTTTATGCTCATGGCTGGAGGCGTAATATTCAATGTGTTCGCATTTTACATGGTTTACATAGAATTTACCTCTCAATCCATTACCTTGGACTCGCTAATCCTGATAATGGTAATGGCATTAACAGGAATCACAATGCTATTCGGTTCAACCATAATATAGTGCACTTTTGCAAAAAAAATGCCAGCAAAAAAAAATCAAGCCTTTTTTGGCTTTAATCTCTCTTGCTCGCCAACAAGAACAGAAAAAGGAACCCCTTTGGAAAGCGCTTCCTTTAAGGAAAGAGAATAGTTTTTTTCGTTTTTCCTGAAATCCTGTGGCTTTATAAAACGCCAGCCAAGCCTTGGAATCTTCCAAGCCACAAAAATCTCTATTCCAGCAGTCTCAGCCCACAAAACAAGCTCGCTCATCTGCTGCAAAGGAATATTCAAGTACTCTGCACCCCACGCTTTGCACTCAAAAGCCATTTTTTTCCTTTCAGACAAAGCAAGACAGTCAGGACATGGCAGTGAAGTGGCACCAGAACCAGCAACCCTTGCAACACTAAAACCCTTCTCAAAAAGCATTTGAATGAGCTCGCGCTCAGCATCAGCCCCCTTCCTATAATGCGCCATAAAAAAAAAATAAAAAGAACACCTTAAAAACAAGAGTTTAAACAATAACTAGAAACGTTGCTATGCCCTTAAGCGGTTTTCCATTAAAGCACAATGGGCTTTAAAGAAAAAAAACACAGTATAAAAACCTTTGCCAAAAAAGATTTATTTATAAATCAACGAATCAGGCAATTATTAATGATCACATTAAGGGAAACAAAAAACGGAGTAATGCTTAAAATCCGCGTTTCCCCAAAATCTGAAAGGTTTGGGATAAAAGGCTTTGACGAATGGACTAACAGCTTATTGTTGTCCGTGGCAGCACTGCCAGAAAAAGGCAAAGCCAATGCGGAAATAGAAAAAGAGCTTGAAAAAATTTTTGGAAAAAAAACAAAAATAATTTCAGGCCAACACTCAAGAAACAAAACAGTGGAAGTCCTTGCTTCCAAACAAGAATTGCTCCAAATCCTGGAAAAAATAGCCTGATTCTATAAAATACAAAAAAAAGAGCTTTAAAAGGACATCAAAAGACACTCACAACTTTTGATGCCAAAAAAAAAGGAAGTGATTAAATGGCAAAAACATATGTTAGCGCGGTAAAATACGAAATAACCGCAACATTCAAAATAGACGGTGTAGTGGACAAACACGACATTATTGGCGCAATCTTTGGACAAAGCGAAGGCTTGCTCGGAGAAGAACTAGACTTGCGCGAACTCCAAAAAAATGGAAAAATAGGCCGCATTTTGATATCCCACACAGTCATGGGCGGCACAACAACCGGAAAAATAGTTATTCCGAGCTCAATGGACATGGTTGAAACAAGCATTCTGGCAGCAGCAATAGAAACAGTGGACAAAGTTGGGCCATGCAAGGCAACCCTTACAGTCAAAGAAATAATAGACACGAGAACCAAGAAAAGAGAAGAGGTTGTCAACAGAGCGCAAGAATTACTAGAAAAACTCATGCGCGAACAAATTCCTGAAAGCGAAGAAATAGCGCAACTTGTAAGAGAAAGAGTGAGGACAAGCGAAATCAGCACATATGGTCCAGACAAGCTGCCTGCAGGGCCAGCAATAGACAGTTCTGACTCAATAATACTGGTTGAGGGAAGAGCGGACGTAATAAACCTGTTAAAAAACAGCATAAAAAACGTTATTGGAATGGATGGCTCCAAAATCAGTCCCACAATAATAGAACTTGGCAAAAAAAAATCCATTACAGTGTTCATTGACGGAGACAGGGGCGGCGAACTAAACCTGAGAAAACTTGCAGCGCTCACGGATGTTGATTTTGTCGCAAGAGCCCCAGACGGCAAAGAAGTGGAAGAACTTACAAGAAAAGAAATAATAATGGCTTTAAGGCACAAGCTGCCCTTAACCGAAGAAATGGAAAAAAGAGAAACCCTTGAAAAAAGCCCAATTGCTCGCGTGCCGCTTTCAACATCTCCAAGCTATACAAACCAAAACCAACTCAAGCCATTCCAGCCAAAACCTTTCGGCGAACACAAAATGGAACCATTCCAGCGCGAGCAAAGGTTTGGAATAAAGCCATTCCAGGGAATAACAAGGTTCGTGCCAAGGCCTCCAATAATAGAGCGCAAAACCGATGAAGCGCCCTTGGAAGAAGTGCCATTCCCAGAAGAAAAAAACGCTTTACAGGAAAAACAATCCAAAAACCTGCCGACACAGCAAGAAATAGAGCAATTCAAGCCTATAATGGATGCATTAAAAGGCACTTTGAAAGCCAGAATCTTTGACGAAAAAATGAAAGAATTGGAAGAAGTAAGCGTTAGAGACCTGTTAAAAACAATGAAAAAACACAAAGAGGCAAAAACAGTGGTATTGGACGGAATCATAACCAAGAGGTTGTTGGATGCAGCTGAAGAGAGCGGGATTTCAACACTAGTGGCAGCCAAAGAAGGAAAAATAGAAGGATCAACAAAAACAAAAACAATAATAATACAATAAAAAAATATTGGAGGCTATTTTGCCTCCGGCTTTTTCTTTTTAAGAGATTCAGGCTTTCTTGCATCAAACTTTTTTTGCACATTCTCAATTGGAATGATTATCTTTCCAGTATTGTAAAAGATTATTCCAAAAAAGAACACTATTGCCCAAATAAAAATACTGACAACCGGAGCAATAAGAGCCCCCCAGTACTGCCTCATGGAAAGATCGGTTTGCTTGTAACGAACTTGAATGCCAGTGATCCTGTAAAGGTTTTCAGTGCACTGAGAATACTTTACTTGAGCTTGCGAAATCTCCAGTGTTGGATCCACGGCATCCTGAATGCATTTAGGGTAATCCTTTAAGGCATCCCACACATTAAACATGTGTGCCACGCTTTGAAACAACATTAAAATAGCAACAGCCACAAGAAACGCCCCAATTAGTTTTGGCAACTGAAAATTCTTTCCGCCAATGACAAACAACAAATCCATTTTCAAGCAAACCACCATCTAACAGTAAAAACCAGTAGTTAATAGGCAAAAGCAGTATTTAAAGATATCTGTTGATTTTGAAAAATGACTAGAAAACAATAAAAAAGAAAAGGGCAAAGGCTTTGCCCTCACCTAAAAAAAGCCTAAACTGGGCTATGGCATTACTCCAAGCGCCCAAAATCTAGGCCCGAACATGCTAATTACCCCAACTATAAAAATGATATAAAGCATGGCTAGCAAAATCGGAAGCCAGAATAAAGCATATGCTGCCAGCACAGTGGCTGAATCTGTTTCAAACAATTCCTTGAAACCCCTGAACATGACAGCAATAGCCTTATAAGAAAAAACAAACAACACTATAAAACCGGCAAACAAAAGCACCACAGTCAATATTCCCAATATTGCATTGCCTTTTAAAAAAGCAGTGATTAGGGTGGCAAAAGCATAGACAAGAAATCCGATTGAGGAAATCAACCCAGAATATGCTAGTACTGTGATTGCCTCAAAAAAGGAACCCTTGTCTGTCAAAATCCTGAAAATCAGCCTGTAAAGATAACCGACAAAAAGGTTAAAAACAAGAAAAGCAACAAAAACACTCAAAACAATCACTGCATAGCTTACCCAGTCAATATTAGAGCTCGTCATAGAAATACCATACAACCATATAGCAAAACCCAAAGTAAAAATAATGCATTCCAAAAGCAAAACAACAAGCGAATGCCAAAGGTTTTTCTGCTGCTTTGCCTTAAGAAATTCCTCAACTGGGTTCATCAAAATATTCAACATTTCAACACCGCCTCAAAAACTCAAAAAATAACAATCTTCAACTATTTAATACTTTGTGTTTTTTGGTTCCAATAAGTGTTCTTTTAAACAGTTTTAGAAAAAAAAATTAGAGAGGGCTTGTCGTCTAGCGGTTAGGATGCCACCCTTACAAGGTGGAGGTCGGCGGTTCGATTCCGCCCAGGCCCACTAAAAACAATTTAAAGGTAATCATGCAGAATTGTTAATCACACAGCGGTCGTAGTCTAGTGGTTAGGATTCAACCTTGCCAAGGTTGTGACCCGGGTTCGAATCCCGGCGACCGCACTCTATTTTGCAACAGAAGCCTTTTGGCTTGAAGCCATAGAAGCGGCTTCCCTGTCTTTTAAAAGCTCAGAATAAATGCCTATTGCTGCAAAAGCCCCTATCAAGAAAGAAAAGGGTGAAAAAAGCAGGGAAGCAAATTGCTCTCCAACAAAAAAAGATGGGTTGAAAGTATTGCCTCCGGGTTCAAGGCCAGTCATCACAAAGTTCTTTGGCACATTGAAAGGAAGCTGTATGGGTGGAAGGAAAGGCAGAAGAGCAAAACCTAAAAGGCTGCCGAAAACAAACACAAAGATAGAAGAAACCACTCCCACAATTACGGCAATCGCCAGATTGCAGACAAATATTTCAATCAAATGACCTTTTGTTAGGTTAAATGATTCCTTGAGTGATTCCACAACGCCTTTTTCTTCTTGCAAAAAAATCGCCATGCTTGCAGTCATTCTGAGGCTGTTGACTAAAACAAAATACAAATAAAACAAAAAACAAGGCAAAAACAAAAGCAATCCAAAAACAAATAAAAGGGGGGAAAAAAACAACATTAACATCAAAAGGATGGAAAAAAACAAGCCTGCAAGGCTAAGCCAATGCCATTTCCTCAAGCTTTCGTCAAAAGAATAAAAGAGCGCTGCAAAAAAGGAAATAATGCCAAGACCGATTAAGCCTAAAACCTTGTTGAAACCAAAGGGGGCTGTAGAAAAGCCCTTTTCCTGAAAGGCGAACAGGAATATTAGGGCGTGAACATATACTTCAAAAACCAAAAACAAGAGTGAAATCACAAAAACTGTTAAAATGTAAAAAATAATTTTGTAAAGGAATGCACTGCTTGACCAGTCAAGGGCAAGGGATTGCAGTAAAGAATCTGGGTTTGAAAAGAGGAGAGAAAGGTACTCACCAAAAAAGGCTAAAAAAGCAAGCACAAAAACAATCCAGAAAGCCAAGTGCAGCAAAAGCAAAAGGAAAAAATATTTCAAAAATTTCATGTTTTTGTGCCAGGCAAAAGAAAAAGTTATCACGTTTCCTATATCAACCATAAAAAAACACCAGTAGAATTAGGTAAAGGAGGTTATTATATTTTTCTTTAGGTTTTGAGGGTTTTCTGGATTTCCTTTTTCACTTTGAGGAAGACTTCCTCTGGCTCTCCATTGGCATCAATCAGCCTTATTGGTTCTTCAGGCAGGGCTTTTTTTATGTTCAAATAGTTTTGCCTTATTTCCTCTATGAAAAAGTCTTTTTCAAATTTTTCAATGCTTGACCTTCCAGTCCTGATTCTTTTCATTGCAGTTTTTGGCTCAACATCCAAAATCAAAACCAGGTCTGGCACTAAAAGGCGCTTGTGCATTGCAATAATGGTTTCCATTGGAATGCCTTGCGCGTGCTGGTAAGCAATAGTGGAATACTTGTAGCGGTCGCACAAGACAATCGAGCCAAGCTGCAATGCGGGTTTTATCAGTTTGTTTATGTGCTCTTTGCGGTCCTGAAAATAGAGATTCAAGAGCTGTTTTGCTTTGGTCATGGGCTCGTGGTCTGCTTTTAAAGCCCTTCTTATTTGGGCGCCATAACCTGAAAAAGTTGGCTCGCGAGTGAGCACTATTTTGTCGTGCTCAGTACAACAATTGAAAAGCCATTCAGCGGTTTTTGCCAGCATTGTGCCCTTGCCGCTGCCGTCAACGCCCTCAAAAACAATAAATTTTCCGCCCATTCTAACCACTGCATATAGCAATACAAAAAAGAATAAAAACAAAACCATGAAGCCAAAGAAAACCATTAAAAACAAAACCAAGACATTTCTTTAATGTCAGAGCGGCTGTGGTGAAGTGGTCATCATCGGAGCCCTCCAAGCTCTTGTCCTGGGTTCGAATCCCAGCAGCCGCACTCGGCAAAAAACATGAAAGAAAAGGTTTGGCTAAGGCAAGCGCAAAAAAGCGATATTGCTTTTTGTGCAGAGCTCATAAGGAAAGAGTTCGGAAAAAAGCCCTACAATGAAAAATGGTCTAAAGGAAAGGCATGGAATGCAGTAAAAAAGGCAATGCAAAGAGAGCCAAGGCTTTGCTTTATTGCAATGAAGGGCGAAAAGCGCACAGGAATGGTTTTCGGGTGGGAAAGCCATTTTGAACCCGAAGGCAAGGGCTATTTCATAGAAGAATTCATTATAGCGGAAGAATTCCAAGGACAGGGAATAGGCAAAAAAACCCTTCAGTTGATTGAAAAAAAACTTGCAAAAAAAGGATTCAAAGTGATTTCATTATTATCACACAAAAAAGCCTTTGCCTTTGTTTTTTATCAAAAAAACAATTTCAAGGAATACGGCTTAACCTATTTGAAAAAAATCCTTTGAAGGGAAAAAATGGAACAAGAAGAGGAAATAGAATACTTTTCAGGTTATGGGGCGTTCAAAGGAAAAGCCCCGAGAAGTTTTATACATACTGAGGGTTTTTGGCATAAGGGAGTGCACGTATGGGTTTTCAATTCCAGCGGCAAACTCTTCCTTAAAAAAAGAGCCGAAAACAAAGAATTCTACCCGCTGCACTGGGAAGACGTAGGCGAACACCTAAAACCAAACGAAAGCTTTGAGCAAGCAGCAATAAGGGGATTGAAAGAAGAATTAGGAATAACTGGGGTTCGCTTGGAAAAAATTGCTGAAACAAAAAACTGCTATCCGGAAAAAAACTGCGAATTTTCAGAACTCTGGAAATGCACTTATGACGGAAAAATTTCAGAAAACAAAAAAGAAAGCTTTGACGGAAGGTTTTTCTCAATTCAAGAAATAAAAAGCATGCTCAAAGAAAGGGAAAAATTCACTCCTTGGTTCAAAGAAATGTTTTACAATTATTTGAAGGAAAAAACATGAACAAAAGAGAAATAATCAGCAGAATTGCAAGAGAGCGCATTAACCGCCTCTTTGAACTCGCAAAAAAAGAATTCTCGGCACACCCTGAAAGAAGCCACCGCTATGTAAAAATTGCAATCGCAATAGGAAAAAGATGCAATGAACGCATTCCCTGGAAACTGAAAAAAAACTATTGCAAGAAATGCCAGTCCTACCTCCAAGAAGGAAAAAATGCAAAAATAAGAGTGCAAGGCAGCACACTAAAAATCACTTGCATGAAATGCAATCATACAAGAAAAACAAGCCTTACGGAAAAAAAACCAGAGAAAACAAGTCAGGCACAAAATAAGAAACAATAACCCCAAACAAAAGAAAAGGCGCAAAAGGCGGAAGAGAACGATAAACCGGGATTTTTTTCACACCCGCCCTTGCAAGCTTTTCAGCAGCCTTTAAATCCAAAACCCCTTTAATGGAAAGACCTGCTTCAGCCAAAACCGCTGGCTCCAAAAACTCTTTCGCAATTATTTCATCCTCCTCAAGCTCTTTTGGCGAAACATATTTCAAGAAAAACTCCCTGTAAATTCCAGACTGGAACGCCATGGCAAAAACACCCAAAAAAAGCGGCACACCCAAAAGCAAAGCCTGCAAAAACCCCATAAAACCCAGTTGAACAAATACAGCAAAATAAAGCATTATTGCAATTCCAAGCAAAATAGCCCTTGCCTTCTCTTTTCGTTCAACCCTTTCCCTTTTCTTGAGAGAAAAATAACGAAAAAGAAAATAAACAGAAAGAATTGAAATGCTTGAAAGCGCAGCAACCAAGAGAACATTAAGAACAAAAGGCTGCCCTTGAAAAGACGGCAAAAGAAGAGCCATTGCAGTAAAAATCTTGACATCGCCGCCTCCAAGCTTTCCCAAATAATAAAGCAAAAAAGAAAAAGCAAAAACCAGCAAGGGAACAACCAATTGCGTGAAAGAATTCAAAAAAAACACGTCTGCAATGGAAAAAACAATTCCAAGCGCAATCATGGGATAGGTTACCTTGTCAAGAATCAAGCCAGTCCTCAAATCAGTATAAGCAGAAATTGCAGTTCCTGCAAAAACCACAAAATATCTAATCATTTCAAGCATTTTTTCACCTAAACTTCAAACGCTTCCGCTTTTTAGCACTAAACCTTTGCAACAACCTCTGAACATCCTTTTCATCCATTTTCTCAGGATCCTTTCTTCCAGCAATCTTTTTGAACTTGCCCAGCATTTTTTCAAGCTGCCTGTACTGCTTTAAAAGCTCTCTAACCTCTTCAGGCTTTTTCCCGCTGCCCCGCGCAATCCGCTCAATGCGCTCCCTGTTAATAATGCCTGGATTCTTTTTTTCCTGTTTTGTCATGGAATCCATTATGACTTTAAAAGAATCAAGCTTTTCCTCGCTAAGCTCCAACTGCTCTTTAGGAATCTGCATTTTTAAACCCATCAATTCAGCAACCTTTGAAATAGGCCCCATTTTTCTTGTGGCTTCCAATTGCTTGTAAAAAACATCAAGATTGAATTCTCCTTCAAGAATATCCTCTGGCTTGAAATCCTTTTCTTCAACAGCCTCTCTAGCCTTTTCCAAGAGCGCTTCAAGGTCGCCATAACCCATAATCCTGCCCAAATATCTTTTTGCGTCAAACACTTCAAGGTCAGCTAGCTTTTCCCCAGTGCCAATGAAGTACACTGGCGCGCGGGTTTCAGCGCAAGCAGCAAGAGCTCCACCGCCCTTGGAAGAACTGTCTGCTTTTGAGAGAATAATGCCATTCACTCCAACTGCTTCATGAAAAGCAGAAGCCTGTTTTTTTGCAAGCTGGCCTATGTCTGCACTTAATACAAGCCAGGTTTGGTCTGGGTTAAAGGCATTTTTTACGCTGATTATTTCTCTTGTGAGCTCTTCATCAAGAGCAGAGCGGCCAGCTGAATCAACTATCACCAAATCCTGTTTTCTTATTTCGCGAAGAGCGCTTTCAACTATTTTGGCAGCATTTTTTTCATTCTTCAAACCATAAAATTCAACTCCTGCTTGTTGTGAAACTTGTTGCAATTGCTCGAAAGAGGCTGGCCTGTGCACGTCTGCACAAACCAAGGAAACATGCCTGCCGCGCTTTTTGTACCAGTTCGCGATTTTTCCAGCAGTGGTTGTTTTTCCTTGCCCGAACAAGCCAAGCAAGAGGATTCTTTTCGGTTCTTTTGGGATTTCATGCTGGCCTCCTAAAAGTTCTGCAAGCAGGTCATAGGTTGTCTTGATAATGAACTCGCGCCTGTCCATTCCTTTTGGTGGAACTTCAGAGGCTTTTTTCTCTATCTCTTTGCTCAAATTAAAAACTAGGTTTACGTCTACATCTGAAGAAATCAGGGCGCGCTGTATTTCTTTTACTGCTTCTGTTATTGCTTCTCTGTCAAGAAAGGCTGCATTTTTTAAGCGCTCCATTGCCGCTCTAAGTTTTTCTCCCAAACCCATGCAAAAATAAGGCATTGAAAGGTTTTATTACCTTGCGATTGCAATTGTAAAGTTTGATGGTTCAAGTTGAAAGGTTTGCTTCCAGTTTTCTCAAAGAAGCCGCTAGTCTGGCTCTTTTTTCTTGCAATTTTTTCAAGTGTTGCTCTGCGGTTTTAACTTCAAAATTTGAAGGCATTCTGTCCTTTAAATTTTGCCTTGCAAGCCTGGCTCGTTCAGCACTGACTTCAC
>JAVYME010000007.1:0-33348 GCA_038736825.1 Candidatus Iainarchaeum sp. | reverse complement strand
CAGGAATCTATTTGGCTGAAAGCGCAACAATCACAGGCTTGATAGCAAAATCCAACCTGATATTCACAGCAATCCTCACAACAATCTTCTTTTCAGAAGAAAGAAAGGTTTTCTCCTCAAAAAAATTCGTTTTCGGCACAATACTAGCATCAATTGGAGTGATTGGAGTAATCACAGCAGGAAAAGAAATATCGTTCAATTTCGGTTTAGGCGCACTACTAATCCTAATATCCCAGGTTTCCTGGAGCTTTTACTCGATTTCAATGAAAAAACTGATAAAAAACAATTCCAGAACCGAAGCCTTATGCATAATAATCCCGCTAGCATTCCTAGCATCAATTCCAATTGCAGGCTACAATTTCTCGCAAAACCCTCAAACCAATGCTGTAAGCCTTTCAATCCCCATAATTGCAGGAATATCGCTTGGAGCAGCAAACCTCTTTGAATTCAAAGCAATAGAAAAAAAAGGATTGCTGGTGACAAGCGCCTTCACCTTGGTAAACCCCCTCATAACCGGAATAATTGCCTTCATTTTATTCACGGAAACAATAACCCTGGCACAAGCCTTTTTTGCAGCAATCCTCATAACAGGAGCGCTCTTGATACTAAAATGCAAGTGCCTGGAAACAAAAGGCGATTGAATTGAAACTCTCAAAAGAAGAGGAAAGAGTGATAATCCAAAAAGGCACAGAATTGCCCTTCACTGGAAAATACTGGAACCATTTCAAAAAAGGCACTTACAAGTGCAAAAACTGTGGCATGCCGCTCTACAAATCAGAAAACAAGTTCCATTCAGCAAGCGGCTGGCCGTCTTTTGACGAAGAGATAAAAGGCGCAGTGAAAAGGGTTTTGGATGCAGACGGAAAAAGGACAGAAATAGTTTGCGCTAAATGCGGAGCGCACTTGGGGCATTTATTTGAAGGAGAGCAATTGACTGAAAAAAACACAAGGCATTGCGTCAACTCTGTTTCGCTAGAATTCTTTCCAGAAAAAACCAACCAAAAAGAATTTAAACAATAACGCTTATTTATTAATAATGATTTTTAATAAGGCTTGCTTATGGCGCAATCCAGGAACACAGTGCAAAAACACAAAATCAAGGAATTCCTTTACAGCACCAAAAACCACCCAACAGCAGAAACAGTCTTCAAAGCAGTAAAAAAAGACATTCCGACAATAACCCTGGCAACAGTCTACAGAAACCTGCACAAAATGGCAGACAACGGAGAAATACTGCGGTTCGAAATAAACGGCGAATACCACTTTGACGCAGACAAAAACATTCACAGGCACGCAGTATGCAGCAAGTGCGGAAAAATAATGGATTTGCCATGCACTGAAACCTGCAAACAATTAATAGAAAAATTCGACTCAAAAAACTTCACGCCCGAAACAGTAAAAATAATCTTTGAAGGAAAATGCAAAAACTGCAATTAAAAAAAAAGGAGGAAAAAAAAATGAAAGCAAAACTCTGGATTTGCGAAATCTGCGGAGACCCATACATAGGATACAAAAACCCAACCAACTGCCCGTTCTGCGGAGCAAACGGCAAACACATAAAACCCTTCAAAAAAGCCAAGCCAGAATTCAACATTGAATTAAACGAAAAAGACAAAACAAACGCAGAACACGCACTCCAAGTCGAAACAAGCAATTCCACCTTCTACTATTGTGCTGCAGAAAAAACCCCAGAACCAGAAGCAAAAAAACTATTCAAAGCACTCGCAAAAATAGAAACAGAACACGCAAGCATTTGGAAAAAAATACTAAAACTAAACGAAACCCCAAAAGGAACAGCCGAATGCACCACAGACTACAAGCAAAACCTGAACGAATCCCACGCAAGAGAAAGCCGAGCAATAGAATTCTACAAAACCGCAGCAAAACAATCAACCCACCCACGCATAAAACAAATATTCAAAGCACTCGTGGAAGTTGAATCCGACCACTTGCACTTGTCAGAGGAAAGGGGAGCAAAATGAAAAAATGCCAAAACAAAACAGAAGTATACTCCAGAGTATGCGGCTACTACAGGCCAGTACAGCAATGGAACATAGGAAAAACCCAAGAATTCACAGAAAGAAAAGAATACAGCGAAAAAACCGCACTAAAAAAAACAAACTGAAAACACCAACTAAACTGCCAATTACTTCAAAAAAGAAAAAAAATAAAACAAAAAATGCAAAAAATAAACAAAAAAACAACAAAAAAAACAAAAAATAAACAAACAACAAACAAACAAATTACAACCCAGAAATACATCACTTTAAATTACTTTTTTCAGTGATTTAAGAAACACAATATATTAATCAAAAAAAAACAAAGGAGGAAAAAAAAATGAACAAAAAAATATTATTGCTGGCAGCAATTGCCTTGTTGCTGGCAACACCAAGCGTTATGGCCGCAGACCCGGCATCACCGCCAGGCTGTAACGCAGACAACAGCGTTGTAAACATTGCAAGAAGCACAGCCTCAGCACAACCAGGACAAACAATAACCTTTACAGTTAGCGCTGGAAACCCATCATCAAGCGATGGTTGCGACATAACCAACCGAACACTAACATTAAAATTGCCAGACGGCACAGAGCACACCTTTGGACCAAACAACTATCCAAATCCAACAGAAACAAGCTTTGTTGGAAGTGCTGATTATGTTGCATCAACTGCAGACCTAGTTGGAGGGGCATGGACTGCAACAGTCATTTGGAATGGCACACTGAACGACGGTTTTGACAGTCCCTCAAATGGCAACAAAGCTGTTTCTGTCAACTATGAACAAGTAAACCTTTCGGTTTCAAAGAATGTTTATCCGCACATTGAGCAAAACTATGTTTGGACTATTGACAAGAGTGTTACACCTGATGCTTGGGTTTTGTTTGACGGTGATTCTGGACAATCACAGTACACCATTACAGTGACAAAAACCCTTGGATCCACAACTTATTCTGTTATTGGACAAATAACAATCACAAATCCAGCACAATACGCTTCAGCGCAAATAACCAATGTAACAGACGAAATTAGTGGATTTGGAGCAGCAACAGTCAATTGCCCAGTAACATTCCCATACAGTCTGCCAGCAGGGCAAACACTCACCTGCACTTACAGTGCAACACTTCCAGACAGCACTACTAGAACAAACACTGCCACAGTCACCACTACTGGAGATGTTGGCGGAAACAGTGCCTCCAAAGAAATAAATTTTAGCGGGGTAAGCCCACGGCCTTCAAATTCTTCAATAGAAGTTACTGACACGCAAGGCGGCCCATGGCTGTTTAACAATTCTGGCAGTGTAACTTACAACAAAACCTTTGATTGCAGTGGAATAACCTATTCCAACAATCATGGAAGCAAAACAATCAACAACACTGCAACAATAACTCAAACAAGACAACAGGACAGTGCAAGCGTTACAGTTGATTGCTACAAGCTTTCAATTGCAAAAACTGCCAGTACAGGGTTCACAAGAAAATACAATTGGACTATTGACAAGAAAGCTGACAAAACCGAGTTGACTCTTGCACCAGGGGAAACTTACATTCTAAACTATGAAGTGAAAGTGGACAAAACCCATACAGATTCTGGTTGGAGCGTTTCAGGCAACATAACAGTAAGCAATCCAGCCACAATTCCGGCAACAATCAATAGCGTAACAGACGCAATTAGTGGAGTTGGAGCAGCAACAGTAAATTGCCCGGAAACATTCCCATACAGTCTGCCAGCAGGGCAAACACTCACCTGCACTTATAGCGCAACACTTCCAGACAGCACTACTAGAACAAACACTGCCACAGCAACACAACAAAACTATTCCCATCCATTCAATGGCTCTCCCACTCCAAGCGGAACAACAGATTACAGTGGAACTGCAAACATAACCTTTGGCAGCCCGACAACAGAAACAGATGAATGCATTGAAGTCACAGACACATTAAAGGGAACTTTGGGCTCGGTTTGCGCTGGACAAGCTCCAAAAACCTTTAAATACACTTGGACAATCGGTCCATACTCTGACCCTGAAGGGTGCGGCGAACACAAAATAGACAACACTGCAGAATTCATTACAAATGACACTGAAACCAAGGGCGAAGACAGCTGGTCTGTTTTGGTGAACGTGGAATGCATACAGGGCTGCACTTTGACTCAAGGCTATTGGAAAACCCATTCAGAGTTCGGAAAAGCACCATACGATGACACTTGGGCTTTGCTGGCACCAACTGGGGCAAGCACTCCGTTCTATTTGAGCGGTCAAACCTGGTATAAAGTGTTTTGGACTCCAGTAAAGGGCAATGTCTACTATCAATTGGCTCACCAGTTCATGGCTGCAAGGCTTAACATTTTGAATGGGGCTGACGCGCCTGCCAGCGTAAGTGAGGCAATAGCCAAAGCAGACACTTGGTTCAGCACATATACGCCGGCACAAATTGGGGCTTTGAAGGCAAACGATTCATTGAGAAAGCAATTCACTAGCACTGCCTCGCTGTTGGCTTCCTATAACGAGGGCTATATTGGTCCAGGGCATTGCGACGAAGACAAGACCTCGAGTCCTTAAAAACGCAGTCAACAAGTTTGGGCGAAAAAATTTTTCGCCCGCTTTCGTTTTTTTTTTCAAAATTCAACCAAACAAAAATTGAAAGATTAAAAAGTAAACAGGCAAGGCATTGCAAGGGCAGGGCATTGGAACCAGTTTCCTTTAAATGGATTTTTTTCCTAATTTAAGGGGGCTTTAGCTTTCTTTCACCTTGCAATCAACAGCCAAATGCACGTTAATCAAAAAAAAACTATAAGGAGGTTTTAAAATGAAAAAAATATTGGGAATAATGGCAATAGCTGTCTTGCTGACCGCTACTGCTATGGCTGCAACAATGACAATTGTCAGTGATACAGACACACTGGTTTACGGTCCAATAGACCATTATGCAGAAATAGATTCTACAGACTGGGGAACTTCAAACAATGCAGTTGTGACATGGAAACATCCTCTTTGGCCGACTATTGATGGTGCTTATTGGATTTCAAGCGCTTACTATACAGAAGATGCACAGAATGATAGTTGGAGGTTGTTTGAGCGCGAGATAGTGCTTCCGTCTTGTGTGACTAATCTTTCAGGGAACATTGTGAGTGTTACTTCTGATAATGCTGAAGAGGTTTACTTGAATGGTGCTTTGATTGGCAGTGATGGCAAAGTCCAAGGACCATTTGTGGACAACCAGGAATGGAATACAATTTTGAGTTACAATTTGACTGGATTGCAGGCTGGTTCTAACAAGTTGCAGTTTATTGTCAGGAACTATGCATACCCTACGACCGATCCTGAAGTCAATCCAACTGGGTTAATCTACAAGGCAGAGATATCTTATGATGAAGTGGCTTCTGTCACTTGCTATGCGGACTCTGACGAAGATGGATTTGGAGATCCCAACAATTCAAAAGAGTTCTGTGGTGAGTGCGGTGAGGGCTTTGTCGAAGATAGCTCTGACTGTGATGACTCCAACCCAAATGTAAACCCGGATGCAACCGAGGTCTGCGATACTTTGGATAACGATTGCGATGGCACAATAGACCAGCACGTGTGCAATTGGTATTGCAGTACAACAGCAAATGATCCTTGGAAGATTGACGGCAGATTCATAGGGACTGCGGGCTATTTGGGCGTGAACAGGCTAATGTGGACAGACACCTATAACTGGGATGACTATTTCACTACGCTGTCTTCAAAGAATGTGAAGGGCAAGACAACCTTTTATGCGGCACAATCGCCTTTCACTTTGGCTAGCACTAATGGTTGCAGTTGTTCTCAGATATTGGACTTATTGCAGGCGTACAATCCAGCGCTTTACGGGAACATGGAAGGGCACAGGAAATTTGGTTGCAGCCAAAGCGTAGTGGAAGAATTCACTAGACTGGTAAACCCAAACGCTGGCAAAGTTACTGGAACATGGTTGCTTAGTGTCAACTCAGGAGCCTACATTCACGACATGATTGTTGTGACGCAGAATCCGGATGGAACAATTAGTGGAACCGGAGGATATCCAGCAGGTTCAGGACCGCCTTACAACTCCCCTTACAATTGGACAATGACTGGTCAAGTTACAGGGAATACAATAACGATGACCATCACATACGAGAACAGTTATACTGCAACCATTTCTGGGACTATTGATCCTAGCTGGAATTATATGAGTGGTGGAGCTGGCACTGGCGGAGTAACAGATTGGATTGCAACCCGCGTGTAAATGGGTTTATCAATTTGTTTGCGGGCTTTGCCCGCTTTCTTTTTCTTTTTTTTGTTTTGTATTTTGATTAATCTGGGGTTGGTTTGAATGGCTGGCGGGAAAAAGGCTGAAATTGTGATTGCAGAGAACGGTCCATACCTTGTTTTTGGCGGCTTGCCTTTAAGGAAGGAAATCATTGGAATTGGCAGGGATAATGAGCCTGAAAAATGGATTGCTGGTGAAAAGTTTGAGAAAAGGGATTCTTTTGCGCTTTGCAGGTGCGGTGCTTCAAAGAACAAGCCTTTTTGTGATGGCTCGCACCAAACAATTGGGTTTAATGGAATGGAAACTGCCTTGAAGAAACGGTATTTGGCGCAAGCGCAAAGGTTTTTTGGTCCTGGCATTGATTTGACTGATGCTCCAAAATTGTGTGCTGTTGCAAGGTTTTGCCATAGGGCTGGTGGCACTTGGAAGCAGGTTGAACTGTCAGGCAATGTTAAAAAAAGGAAACTGGCAATTGAAACCGCTTGCAATTGCCCTTCTGGAAGGCTAGTGGTATGGCATAAAAAAACCGGTAGGGCAATAGAGCCAAAATTCAAGCCTTCTATTGGGTTGGTGGAGGACCCGCAGGCAAAATGCTCTGGTCCAATCTGGGTTAAGGGCTTTGTTCCAATAAAATCTTCAGATGGCACATATTATGAGGAAAGGAATCGTGTTACTTTGTGCAGGTGTGGTGCTTCAAAGAACAAGCCGTTTTGTGATGGCTCGCATATTAGGGTAAAGTTTAATGCTGGCAAAAACTGAGTTCTGGCTTTTATTTTTATGGAACTGAAAATATTGCTTGAATTGTTTGGCTGTTTATTTTGGCTGTTGCTTGGTAAACGCCTTTCGCGGTTATCGGGCCAACCTCTGTTGTTTTTTCGCAGGCAATTGGTTGTTTTTCTAAAATTGAAAGCACTGGTTTGGCGTCAAAGCCAAGCAAGTCAATGTCAAGGAATGCTTGCATGGCAGTGGGTGGGCAATTGGAGAGAGTGAGTTCTGCTTTTTTTGTGGAGGGATTGTATTCTGCAATAAAAGACAGTTTATCTGTCATGCCTGTTTCTTTTAGTGTTCCTTCACTTACACTGAAGGTTTTTGTTTTCTCGCTGTAAAAGCCTTGGTTGTCTGTTGCTTTTAGGGTTATGCTTATTGTGCTTTTGGGAAGGGATTGAGGGTAGAATTTGGATTTAACTCCAATGGCGGTAGTGTAGCTTCCAGCGATTGTCCAAAAATAGGATTCTATTCTGCCGTCTTCATCGCTTGACTTGGAAGCATCACAGTAAAGGCATTTTGGTTGCTCTGAATCCGGCGTGCAATTGTCAATATTGCACTCGAATTCTGCTATAGGGGGTTTTTCTCTGCCGGTTGGCAGAACCTGAAAAGACAATGGGCTTTTTGGAACATTGCCAAAGGTTTGGCCAAACCAGTCTGCTTGAAGCGCTATGCTTCCAGTGAAAATCCTGTCAAAGTGAATAAAGCAGTTAAAAAAGGGATTAATGACAATTTCAGCTTTTCTGTTTTCAGGCATTTTGGTTATATGGCATTCAACACTGTCGCTTAAAGGGTCGGAATTGCAAGTGCCACTGTAAGTGGTTGCTGATATGGATTCAGCGCAAGCAATTAGCACTCCTGCTTTTTTGCCTCCAGCCAATTCGACAACATGATAGGTTTTGCCTTGGAATCCAACATAACTGTTGCCGCCAGTCCAGGGAACAACCTCGGTTTTGAATTTTTCAACTCTAAGCGCATCCATTAATTCCCCTGAGGCAGGATATCTTTCGCGCTGTCTTAGGGTTAACATTTCGGCAAGCGTGTTGAATTCCCTGCTTGAAAGGATTTCTATTGGTGGAGTGTCTGTGGATGCGCCTTGTACTGTCCAGTCCTGGATGGGGTGTGAAATTTCTTGGGTTACAATTTGGGGTTCAATGCGGATTGTGTCTCCAAGTGAAATTTTTGAAGGCGGAATGCTTGAAGCGGGCTGGAATTCAATTCCGTCCCTTAAAAGGGAATACTTTGTCTGGGCATACATGTCATTGTAGGGCAATGCAGCCTGAAAGGCTATTTCAATGGTGTTTTGGCATTGCCCCTGCCCTTGAATGGTGGTGGACTTGTTGGCGCAATCTTCAAGGCTTGAAATGTCTGCATTAAGTCTAAAGGTTTCAACAATCGGCTTAATCTGGTTTTCAAAAATTGCCTTTTTTTCTCCAATGCTTTGCACTAAGCCGAAGCGAGCTAACGGGATATTGAAGGTGTCTGCCTTGACACTGGCAAAAAACAGGAAAAAAACCAAAATTGCAAAAATTTTTTGAAAGATTTCCTTTTTCATTTTTTTAACACTCTCTTTTTTTCATCATTGAAAAGAGTGGAAGGGCTAAAACCATTGCTGTCAAAAACAAGGGCAAAAAATAAGAAAAAAAACTTTTTCATTTCAAAGCCTCTGAATAGCGCGCTTAGGCAATAAAATCAAAGCGTTTCCCCTTAATATTCTTTTCTGGTAAGGCAAAACGGTACAATTAAATACTGCAAGAGAGAAATTCTTTCATGCAATCCAGTTTTACTCCAGTAATGGTTTTTGGTTTAATGGCTTTTCTCTTGCTTGCAATCGCTGGCTCGCTTTTTTTGTTGTTTTTCGGGCACTCGGTTTTTGGCTGGGAGAAAAGCCCTTTGGAGGTTTTGGGTGAAGGAATAATGCCATTCAATAAGACAAAATATTATGAAGGGGATTGGGGGCAGTCAGGCGATTATGTTCCGGAAAGCGATTTCAAAAAACAGGGTTACCGCAGTTACCCCGGCTTAAGCCAGAGCGATTCAATGCATTACGACAACGCAACAAAATCGCTGGATTCAAGTGAATGCTTGTTGGTGGAAAACGAGAATTACAGGCACAGTTGTATTTTCACTGTTGCAAAGGTTTCAAAAAACCCTGAATCCTGTGCTTTGATTGGAAGCGCAAGCGAAAGGGACAACTGTTATTTGTCGCTCTCTTTCGACCTGCCACACACTGGATTGTGCGAAAAAATAGAGTCTGAAAAACTTAAAGAGCAATGCCTGGAGCACGCAATAAAAAGGGCAAGAGAGCCATTGCCTGAATGCGAAACAATGGAAGAGGCTAAAACCCTTCGCATTGGATTGCAAAAACAAATTGCAATAAACGAGTGCTATAACAAAAAAGCGGTTGAGGCAGGCGACATAAAACTCTGTGAAAGGGCAAGGGATGCACAATTCTGCATTGCAGAGTATTCTTCACAGCTTTCAAGGGAAAAGGCGCTTGCGGAATGCAAAAGGCTTTCGCTTGAAGAGCACAAAAACGCTTGCTTTTTTGCAGCCGGAATCTGCGAACAGATTTCAAATGATGTTTCAAGCAGGGAAAGATGCCTTGTCAACAGGCTGGTTTTCTCCACAGATGTCAACCAGTGCGCTGGACTCACAATCGCTTATGAAAAAGGAAAGTGTTATAGTTTTGTTGCAAGAAACACCAGCAATCCGTCTGTTTGCGAACTCCTTGAGGGCGACAATTCCATTCAGGATACTGCCACTACAAGCAAGGAAAACTGTTATTATTTTTTGGCGGAAGGAAAAGAGGAAAACCTCTGGCTTTGCCAGAAAATTTTGGACAAGGACTATAAAAGCAGTTGCATTAGCCTCATTGCAATCAATTCGAGAAAGACAGAGTATTGCGACATGCTCCAGCAGGATAACAATGTTTGGTTCCAGCAATGCTATAGCGGTGTTGCACAAATAGAAAAAAACCCGGTTTTGTGCGAAAAGATTTCAGACAAGCAAATGAAAAACTATTGTTTGGCTTTGGCAACAGGCGATTCCTCTTATTGCAATTGGCTTGCAGAATACGAAAAGGAGACATGCTATCTTAATGTGCAAAACCGGAAGTGAAAAAAAAAACACAAAATGTTGGACAAAGTTTTTTTTAAATTTGAAAAAAAGGAAGTGGTTTGATGGCCATGGTGAAATGCCCTAAGTGCGGTTCAACAAGGATTGATTCTGGTTATGTGAGCCCGACTGTAATGCCGCCAAAATATTTTTCTTCAAAAAAAAAGACTCCGGTGTTTGCGTTAAACCTGCCAATGGTGACCGCCCACTTGTGCCTTGACTGCGGTTATTTGGAGTTTTACGCTGACACGGAAAAAGCAGGGCAGTTAATCCAAGAAAAATGAACAGCGCCGAGAGAGGGATTCGAACCCCCGCATGCCGTAAGGCATACCAGCTAATTGGCTGCAAAAACACCTGGCTTTGTTTGGAAACCAAAAGTTTTCTTTCTTTTCCGCAACCCAAAACCGTTTTTCTTTTCTTTGGGCAACTTACACTTTCTTTTCTTTTGTTAAAAGAAAAGAAAGGGCAGGCTCCAAGCTGGCGCGTTGGGCCACTCCGCCATCTCGGCTTTCAACGCTTTCCGTATAGAATAGAAAGGGAGAATTTTTTAAAGGGTTTGGGCTAAAAGGAAAGGATTTTTAGCGCCATGGAAAGGTCTTTGCAGCTTATTACAAAGAGAGTGTCAGTCCAGCACGAAGTGGTTTCAACTATGTTGATGCCGCGCTCTGCAAACAAAGAGTAAAGAAACGCTACAACCCCTGGAATGCTTTCAATTTCTTTCGGGCTTTTCAGGGTTATTTCAACCAATCCCTTTTGGTTTTTCAAAATGAAGGGTTTCAAGTGGGATAGTCCTGAAAAGAATTCTTCAGAAGTGATTACTGTAAAGGTTGAAGTGCCCTTGATTAAGTGGAAGGGCTCTCCTGAATCCTGTGCCTCTTTTTGTGCCTCCAAGAGCGCTTTCAATGGCACTAGCTGGGAAAAAACCGCTGCATTCACCTTGCTCTTCACCTCAACACGGCTTTTTTTGAGCAATGCAATTATTTCCCCTTTCTCTGCACCGGAAAACCTTGTTTTTTCCACATAACGCCTTGCTGCCACAACAAGGGCTTCCTCGCTGGATTTGCTTCCGGATTCAGCTTTCACCAAGCGCGCCAGAGCGGAAAAATTCACAATCCCCTTCTTCAAAGCCTGCTTTATGAAAGGCCTTTCCTCCACAAATTTTTGGACTTCCTTTGAAGCGTTCATGCAAAAAAAAATGAATGGAAAGGATTAAATGTTTTATTTTGGACATCTTTTGTTCAATTTGTCTTTTTTCGGGCGAAAGGCTTTTATATTCCGGCAGAGCAGGTTGTTGGAAAAAGAGCGTGGTGTTTGAATGCACTGGTTTGAAAAAAAGAAAAAGGAAAACAGCGCTTCCCATGAAGCGGAAAACCCGGAAAAGGTTTTGCTGTTGTACTCTGGAGGCCTTGACACTTCAATCTTGCTTAAATTCATTCAAGAAGAATTCAAGGCACAACTGTACACTTTGACCGTGGACTTGGGGCAAAAAACCAGCCTGCAAAAGGCAAAAAAAAAGGCTTTGGCGCTCGGAGCAAAAAAAGCGTTTGTGGTTGACGCAAAAAAAGAGTTTGCGGAAA
The DNA here is from genome assembly GCA_038736825.1 of Candidatus Iainarchaeum sp. Lineage (GTDB taxonomy): Archaea > Iainarchaeota > Iainarchaeia > Iainarchaeales > DTGL01 > JAPLVS01. The sequence continues at coordinate 21,627 of JAVYME010000007.1, read as the reverse complement.
AATTTGTTGCGAGAGCAATAAAAGCCAATGCATTATACCAGGGCAAATACCCTTTGAGCACTGCAATTGGAAGGCCCTTGATTGCAAAAATTGCAGTGGAAATTGCAAAAAAAGAGGGCATTGATGCTATTGCACATGGTTGCACTGGCAAGGGAAACGATCAAGTGCGGATTGAAGCCGGCATTGTTTCATTGAATCCTGGAATGAAAATTCTTGCTCCAGTGAGGGATTTTGGCATGGATAGAGAGAAAGAGATTGAGTATGCAAAAGCCAAGGGGATTCCTGTGAGTGAAACCGTGGAGAAACCGTATTCCACTGATGAAAACTTGTGGGGCAAGAGCAGCGAGTGCGGCGTTTTAGAGGATGCTTTTGCGGAACCACCGGAAAACGTTTTTGGTTTTTGTTGTTTGCCGGAAAAGGCTCCAGGCAAGGCTGAAACCATAGAACTGGGTTTTTTTGAAGGAATTCCGGTTTCGCTTGACGGAAAGGAAATGCCCTTGCATGAACTCGTAATGGAATTGAATTGTATTGCCGGAAAGCACGGCATTGGCATTATTGACCACATTGAGGACAGGGTTGTGGGCTTGAAGAGCAGGGAAGTATATGAATGCCCTGCAGCAACAGTCATCATTGAAGCACACAAGGATTTGGAGAAAATGGTGAGCACTGTGCACGAAAACCAGTTCAAGGAATTAGTGGACCAAAAATGGGCTTATCTTGCCTATCAAGGCTTGTGGTTTGAGCCGTTAATGGATTCATTGAATGCATTCATTGAAATGCAGAACAAAAGGGTTTGCGGAAAAGTGAAAGTGAAACTTTTCAAGGGGCACGCGGCTGTTGTGGGAAGGAAATCGCCTTTCTCTCTTTACAGTGAAAGCCTTGCCGCTTACAATGCAGGGCAGTTCAATCAAAGTGCGGCGCCAGGCTTTATTGAATTGTGGAGCCTGCAATCCAAAACAGCAATGCAATTGAAAAAGGTGGAATGATGGAAAAATTGTGGGAAAAAACGGGAAAAGCGCTTGATGCAAAAATTGAAGCCTTTACAGTGGGAAAGGATTTCCTTTTGGACATGGAATTGGTTGAAGAGGATTGTGCAGTGAACGAAGCGCACGCAAAAGCCCTTGCAAAGGCAAAAACCATTTCATGGCATGAATTCGGGGAAATAAAGAAAGCGCTTGCAGAGCTCAAAGTGAAAGCATCCAAGGGGGAATTCAAAATCCTTTCAGGGCAAGAGGACGTGCACACTGCAGTGGAAAACTTTTTGACTGAAAAACTGGGGGCAACAGGAAAAAAAATCCATGCGGGAAAATCCAGAAACGACCAGATTGCAGCGGACATTTTATTGTATTCGAAAAAAAAACTTTCAGGATTGCTGGAGAAAACCAAAGCGTTAAAGGAAGAACTGGAAAAACTTGCGGAAAAAAACAAAAGCATTAAAATGCCTGGCTACACTCACTCGCGAAAGGCAATGCCTTCCACAGTGGGGCTCTGGATGGAAAGCTTTGCAGAATCCTTAAAGGATGACATTGAATTAATGGAATCAGTGAAGCACTTTATAAGCAAAAGCCCAATGGGCGCAGCAGCAGGCTATGGTTCAAGCCTTGCATTGGACAAAGAGGCAATTGCAAAGGATTTGGGTTTTGCAAAAGCACAAAAAAACCCTCTTTATGCAATAAATTCCCGCGGCAAGTATGAGAGTGCAGTGCTTTTCGCGCTCTGCGAATTAATGCTTTCCTTGAACAAGCTTGCAACAGACATTGTGCTGTTTTCAGGAGAGCATTACGGTTTCCTTGAACTGCCTGAAGAAATTTGCACTGGTTCCTCTATAATGCCGCAAAAAAAGAATCCGGACGTGTTCGAATTGTTGCGCGCAAAGAATGCGGAAATGCAATCCTTTCTTTTCCATTCGCTTGCAAACCAGAACTCGCTTCCATCGGGATACAACCGCGATGCGCAGCTCGGCAAAAAGCCATTAATGGAAGGCTTTGAAACCGCAATGGATTGCGTTGAAATTGCCTTGCGCGCACTCCCGAAAATAAAAGTGAACGCGGAAAAATGCGAAAGCGCCATAACAGGTGAAATGCTTTCAGCTGAAAAGGCAATTGAAATGGCAAAAAAGGGCGTGCCATTCAGGGAAGCATACAAAATGCAAAAAGCGTGAAGGCACTTCATTAAAAGAAAAGGTTGCGGGGTTAACCGGGAAACTTGGCTGGTGCCATTGGGAATGGCTCAAGAACCAGTTGAAACCCCGCAATAATCATTTAACGGAAAAAGGTTAATAAATCTTTTGGGTGGGTTTTTTCAAGAACAAAAAATATTTATACGGGGGAAGAGTTATTATTGCATGCAATTTGGAAAGAAAACAACAATAGCTTTGGCTTTTCTCCTAATTCTGCAATTCGCAATTTCAACAGAATGCAATTCAATAGAATTTCATAAAAGCATTGTCATTGAAGGGGAAAACGCAAAAATTGTAGTGCTTGTTTCCTGCAATGGAATGGCACTAGCGGACAAAACAGCCACAATAGTTTACCCTTCTGGAAAAACAATTGAAGCAAGAACTGGCGCCAACGGCGAAATCTCAATACAGCCATCCGAAGAAGGCACATTCTTTTTCACTCTTTCAGGCGAAGGAGGCGGTGAAACAAAAATTTCATTTGAAACACCCATAAAAATCTCAATGCTCAGAACAGGCGACACTTTCACAATCTGCGTTGACAAACCAATAGGGCAAATTGAAATAATCGACAACAACATTACAAAAATCCTTCCACTGGAAAAAAGCAATTGCACAACCTACACTTCAATTTCGCGCTCTTTTGAAGTCAAAGCAACAACTGAAAGCGGAAAAACCTTTAAAGCAATTGCAGGAAAAATCCTTTCAATTGAAGCACCGGAAACAGTAAACGCAGGCGAAGGCTTTATAGTGAAAGCCCTTGACAATTTCCAGCCAGCAGAAAACGCAAAAATTTCATTCATGGGCGAACAAAAAACCACTGGTTTGGCTGGAGACACGGTTTTTTTTGCAAAACAAGCAGGAGAATTTGAAATAATTGCAGAAAAAGAAGGATTGGAAAAAGCAGTGAAAAAAATAATTGTTTTGGCAGAACCGGAAAAGCTTTCAGTTGAATTCCCAAAAACAGCAAAACCCGGCGAAATAATTAAAGTGCTGGTTTCATCAAAAGGCAATCCAATAGAGAACGCAAGAATAGAATTAGGCGAAACCATTAAAACAACCGGAAAAGACGGAACAGCCTTTTTTGCAATCCCAGCCGAAGGCAGCGCTGAACTAAAAGTTTCAGCCCCAAACTTTCAAGCATTTTCCTCCCTGATTGAAATAAAAAAAGAAGCAATAAAACCAAAAAACCTTGAAATCTTTGCACCTGAAAAAATTGTTGCAGGGCAACCCCTGGAAGTGCAAGTGAAAAGCGAAGGCCGGCCAGTGGAAGCCGCAAAAATTTCAGTGAGCGGAATTGAAAAAACAACAAATTCAAACGGCATTGCAATGTTTGAAGGCCTTAGCCCTGGAAACATTGAAATAATTGCTGTAAAGGACGGTTTTAACAGTGCATCCCAAACAATAGAGGTAACCGCTCCAATTCCAGTATTGCCTGAAAACACCTTTGGCATTCTTGCAGTCTTAATCTTGTTGCTTGGATTGCTTGTACTAATACTTGGAGTGGTGCGCGTTGTAAGGAAAAGGAGGCAGTTTGGATGAAAAAAACCTTATTGGTTGCATTTTTCTTTTTCATTGCCTTAAGCACAACAATTGCAGCAAAACAGGTTTCCTTGAAAGCTGGAACAGCTCCACCCTATTCTGAAGCCGACACTGAACCGGAAGCATTGGTGCTCCAAGGGGTTCCAGGGTTGTGCTATGACTTGAAAGGCGAAATCCAAAACAATATTTCAAGCACAAAAATGACAAAAGACTTAGACTTGGTTTTCATTTTGGATGCAAGCGGAAGCATGCAGGATGAAATTGATGCAGTGAAAAACAGCATTGTGGATATAATGGCAAAAATAAATAGTGACTGTCCTGGATGCATGCGCGTTGGAATATACGTTTTTGAAGGAGTTGGCAGCAATAGAACTGGTTTTACACCAAAACCAGCTTATTGTGGCTATTCTGCTGGGGCAGTTGATGATGTTGGAGCAATTCATTTGGGTGATAATAGTCTCTTGATTAAAAACCTGTTAGGGCAAGTTAAAGCCGGCGGCAGTGGTTGGCTTGAACCATGGTGCGCGCTTACCAAAGACGTGATAAATGATTCAAGCTTTGGATGGAGAAACAGCCCTGATGTTGTGCCTGCAATCCTTGTCATAACCGACGAGCCAGCTGATTCTTGCACTGGTGAAGCCACTGGTTACAGGTGCACTGAGGCAGGACAAGCGCTCTTGAACAAGAACGCTTACTTTTTTGGAATAATTGGCTCTGGAAGCTATGAGCAAACCGTAATAAATGACATGGATACAATACTTGGCATTGCAAAAAAGGGAAACCGCTTCAAGTATGGCACGAATTCAAGCCAGATTCCAGACTTGATTCTCAAAGCAATCTATTCAATCATTGGCTCTGACACTTTCAAAGTGGAAAGGGTTTCAGGAGAAAACTGGGGCGGAATATTGCAGGGCACTTCAATAGTTCAAAGCACTGAAATAAAGGACGTGCCAAGGGATGGAAAGACTGCAACCTTTTTAATGAAAATTTGCCCTCCACTCACTTATTCCCAGCCGGAAGCAAAATTCCAGTTCAGGTTATCCCTCAAGGATGACCCTGCAATTTATGACGATGCATGGGTTAAAATAGTTTTAAACCAGCCCCCAAAAGCAAAAATAAAGGCTTTGACTGCCACTAATGGCATTGCTCCACTGACAGTGCAAATGGACGCTTCCCTTTCAACAGACCCGCAAGGCGATGCAGACATGAAATCCTTTGAATGGGATTGCACTAGTGACGGAACAAAAGATTTCACTACAACAACAAAAACCGCGATTGTTTCTTGTGTTTATTCGGCAAAAAACACCACTTATTCAGCCAAACTCACAGTAACAGACACTTTTGGAGCAAAAAGCACTGACTCTCTTTCAATTGTAACCTTACCAAATGTTCCACCGCAAATCCACACGCTCTCCTATTCGCCACAAACAACGCATCCACAAGAAGACACAACCTTTACTGCGCTTCCAGCTGACCCAACAAAACCACCAGACCCGGACGGCACCATAGTGAAATACACTTGGGTTTTCGGGGACGGAACCACAACTGAAACAACAACCAACACTGTTGTCCACAAATACACTGCAAAAGGCACTTTTTTTGCAACAGTAACCGTAACAGACAACGATGGAGCAACCTCGACAAGCGCAATCCTTCAAGTGATTGTTGAAAACAGAAAGCCAAACAAGCCAGTGATTACTGCAATTCCCACAAGCGGGTTTGTTCCACTAATAGTGCAATTCACTGGCACAGCAGTTGACCCAGACGGAGACCAAATTGTTGGATGGATTTGGGATTTTGACGGTGACGGAATAGCAGACGCTCCATCGCCATGCAATTGCCCTTCAACAACCAAAACCTACACGGTTGCTGGCACTTTCAACGCGCGAGCCAAAGCCCAAGACAACGACCCCACAAAGCCGTTATGGTCTGAATGGAGTGACCCCATTACAGGAATCACTGCAATTCAAAACTCTATTTCCGCATTTAGAGTGAACGACACAAACGAAGGACAAAAAACAAAGGCAATGGTTTCCTGCACCAGCGCTTCACTCACAGCAATAATAGAGATAAGAAACAAAAACGGAGAGCTTTTAAAGCAACAGGAAACCCCCTGCAATGGCGCCTGGATTGAACCAGACCTTGTTTTCGAGAAAAGCGGGATTTACGAGGCAAGGGCCACAATAAAGGACGGCAATTGCGCTAACTGTCCCAAAACAATTTATTTTAGGGCTGTGCCGCAACCACCCGAATTAAAGATTCCGGATGCAATGCCTTTTTCGGCATTAATTGTTTTGGCAATGGTTTTGTTTTTGGTTGAAAAGAAAAAGAAAAAATAATTTTATTTTAATTTTGAAAATTCTTTTTTTATTTGGGTGAAAAGCCTTTTGCCAGTGCTGGTTTTGAGTTCTCTTTCGGTTTTCCTGAAAAAATCACTCATGTCGGCTTTCACTCTTTCATTTTTTTTATAGTATAGTGCCTGCAAGCACATTTCAATCATGTCCATGTCTTTTACAAAAACAGCTTCTTTTGATTGAAGTTCAAGGAATTCTAATTCAAGGCATGAAAGCGCTTTTCTCTTGCTTTTTGGAACAAAGCCTGAAAATTTTTTTATTGCTTTTGCTTCGGTTTTCTTTTTTTCAGCGTTTGTCATTTCCTGTTCGTGCTCGAATTCCCTAGAGCAAATGTCCCCACAGATTGTTTCATGCAGGTCGTGGGCGAGAGCCAGCCTAACGCACTTCAATTCATTCAAGCCTTCTTCTTTTGCGTAAAGAGAGCACAATAAAGCCAAAAAAAAGGAATGGCTTGCAACGCTTTCCGGTTTTTTCACTTTGCGCACAAGCCAGCCCGTGCGCTCAATATCCTTGAGTTCCAAGCATTTCAATGCAAACCCAGTGAAACCCATTAATGCCACCAGTGAAAAAAAAAGCGCCGAGAGAGGGATTCGAACCCCCGCATGCCAAAAGGCATACCAGCTTGCTTGCCGCACAATTTTCTTTTGCCATCAAGTCTTTCTTTTTGTCAAACCTAGGCTTTTTCTTTTTAAAAGAAAAAGGCTGGGCTCAAGGCTGGCGCGTTGGGCCACTCCGCCATCTCGGCAAAGCCTTTTGTTCTTTTAATATTTTGTCAGGGAAGGCTATTATTAATTTTGCTTTTTTTTAAAAATGGCTTTTTTTTGTGTTTTTTTTTTGATTTTAGAACGCTCTCGGCATTCCATGAGCGCGTTTTATTGAGGGCTGCAAGGCAATAAGGTTAAATCCTTATTTTTAAAAGAATTGGCTTTCGCAATTGATTTATGAATGGAAAGGATGTTGAGCCTGTTAGCGAGTTTTTTGAAATCGAGAAAAGGCTTTTTGAAATAACTGATGGGCTTGAAACCGATGTTTTAAAGTTTGTTGAGCCAACCAATTCTGTTTCGCAAAGGAAAAGGTTTTTTGAAGCACTGGCTAAAGGAAAAGAAATAAATCCAAGGTTCGCTTACCTTCCAAAGAACCCTGTTTTCAGCCATTTTTCCATGACACCAGAATACCTTCAAATAAGGAAAGAACTGGAAAGCATACAAATAGAGGATTCAGGCATTGGACGGCTTTTGAACAAAAGAAAAAATGCTTCGCTTGCAAGAATGGAGTTGGTGCGAAGCATTGGCTCTGAAGCGTTTCCTGAAAAGGCAGCAGAATTTTATGGATTGCCATCCAGTGAAACCTTAAAGCTTGCAATGGAAACAATTAATTCAGTGAAAGTGAATGGAAGTGAAAAAAATATTTCAAGCAAGCAGGCAGCGGAAATGCTTGCACTGGAACTTTCCAGTAAAAAAATCAGCTGGAATGTGGTTTTGGATGAAAACATTTCCCCAAACGCAGTAGTGCTGGCAAAAAGCGCGGTTTTAAAAGTGCGCGAGGGAGCAATCTTTTCTGAAAGCGATTTGAAACGACTGGCATTGCATGAAATTGAAACCCACATTTTTCGTTATTTGAATGGTTTAAGGCAGCCTTTTCGCTTGTTTATGGAGGGCTCTGGAGGGAACTGGCTTAAAACAGAGGAAGGCCTTGCCGTGGTTAACGAGGCAGTGTTTGGATTGCTTGACGGAGAGCAAGTGAAAAACTATGCTGGGCGAGTTCTTGCAGTGGATTTCGCTCAAAAGAATTCTTTTTTTGAAACATTCAAATTTCTTTGCGATTTTTTTCCACAAGAACAGGCTTACCGCTTAGCCCAGCGCGCAAAACGCGGCTTGAATGACACTTCTCTTCCTGGAGCTTTTCCAAAAGACTATTTTTATTTCGAAGGCGCACTGGAAGTGCAAGATTTTTTGCAAAAAGGCGGAGAAATAGAAAAACTCTATTATGGCAAGATTTCAACCACTGATGTTCAAGAACTGGACGGCATTCCAATGCTGGCAAAACCAGAGTTTTTGCCCAAATACCCGAAAAACATACTGGAAAAGGCACGGTTTCCTTCAACAAGCTGAAAATTTAAAGAAACAGAAAGCGTTAAAGGAGCAAGCCAGGGATCCGCTCAGCGGTATGACTTGCCCCCTTGACTCTCAACACTGCATTATTCTTTCACTGAAGTTCTTAAAAAACTAACCGGTGTGAAATCCAAACCTTTCATTAAAACCCGAAAAAAAAGCAATATAATGCCTTTTTAACAGTTTTTTCTTTAAAATTATGCAAGTGGTGCTCGAATGCCGGAAAACAAAATCATTGTATTGGATTTTGGCGGGCAATACGCTAACCTTTTAGCGCGCAGAGTGCGCGAAATGGGGGTTTTTGCAGAAATAGCATTGCCTGACGCGCCAATTGAAAAATTGAGAGAGGCAAAAGGCTTGATTTTAAGCGGTTCACCGTACTCCATTGTTGAAGAGAAAAGCCCTGCCTTCAATCCAGAAATTTTTTCCTCAAAAATTCCAATGCTTGGCGTTTGCTATGGAATGCAATTGATTGCAAGGGAACTGGGTGGCAAAATCGGCAGGTGTGAAAAAAAAGAGTTCGGCAAAACCGAAATGATTGCAATAGGTGAAAGCCCGTTGTTCATTGGAGTGCCAGAAAAAAGCATTGTTTGGATGAGCCACAACGATGAAGTGGTGGAACCACCCAAGGGATTTGAAATAATTGGCTCCACTGGCAATTGCAGGGTTGCAGCAATGGCGAACGAAAAGGAAAAAATTTATGGAGTGCAATTCCATCCCGAAGTAGCGCACACCGAGTTCGGCATGGAAATGCTTGCAAGCTTTGTTTTGGACATTTGTGAATGCAAAAAAGAGTGGTCCATGCAAGGCTATCTTGAAAAGGCAATAGCGGAGATAAGGCAAAAGGCTGGCGACAAAAAGGTTTTATTGCTTGCAAGCGGTGGAGTTGACTCAACAGTCACACTGGCATTGCTTGGCATGGCTTTAGACCAAGAAAAGGTTTTCGCATTGCACGTTGACACTGGATTAATGCGTGAAGGGGAAACCAGTGCAGTAGAAAAAGCCCTTCAAGAACTCGAACTCGGAAAACAATTAAAAGTAGTGGATTACTCTAAAGAATTCTTTAAAGCACTGGAAAAAACCTTTGACCCTGAAAAAAAGCGCGAAATAATAGGAAAACTCTTTCTTGAAATCACAAAAAAAGAAGTGGAAAAGCTTGGCTTTAACGAAAACGAATGGGTTTTAGCGCAAGGAACAATCTATCCTGACACAATTGAAACCGCGCGCACAAAATACGCTGACAGAATAAAAACCCATCACAACAGAATAGAGGAAATAGCGGAAATGGTGGAAAAAGGCGCAATAATAGAACCATTAAGCGAATTATACAAAGACGAAGTAAGGGAATTAGGCAAACTTGTTGGCTTAAGCGATGACCTTGTATGGAGGCATCCCTTTCCAGGGCCAGGCTTGGGCATAAGGGTTTTGTGCTCTGAAGGAAAAGCACTGGAAAAAAAAGTCCTTGAACAAGAAAAAAAAGCAAGAGAAATCGCTGAAAAGCACGGTTTTAAGGCAGCCATTCTGCCAGTTAAAAGCGTGGGAGTTGCAGGAGACCTGCGCACTTACAAGCACCCAGTATTGCTTTCAGGAGCACTGGACTGGGAAAAACTCGAAAAAGCCTCAATTGAACTAACCAATTCCTTGCAGGAAATCAATAGAGTGGTTTTCCTTGTCATTCCAGAAAACGTGAAAAAAATCAAGGCAAAAAAAGCGTTTGTGGACAAAAAAAGAACAGAATTGTGCAGGAAAGCCGACGCAATAGCAAACAAGATTGCACTGGAAAAAGGAATCCAAGCAGAAATATGGCAGTTTCCAGTGGTATTGCTTCCAATCCAGGTAAACGGAAAAGGAGAGGCAGTGGTTTTAAGACCGGTTCAAAGCAAAGAGGCAATGACTGCAGAATTCTACAAAATGGAGCCACAAATCCTAAAAGAAATGGCTTCAAGCATAATGAAAACAAGCGGCATTGGAGCAATTTTATACGATATCACCAACAAGCCGCCGGCAACAATCGAATGGGAGTAATTCTTTTAATTGTATTCAAGGCATTACTATAATGCTTTTTTGAAGGTTTTTGTTATGCCCATAAAAATCGGCATTATCGGAGTAGGCAATTGCGCGAGCTCGCTATTGCAAGGACTAGAATTCTACAAAGATGTTGGCCCAAAATCCCCAAAAGTGCCTGGAATAATGCACAACGTTTTAGGCGGATACAAAATCAGTGACATAAAACCAGTAGTGGCTTTTGACATTGACAAGCGCAAAGTGGGAAAAGACTTGAGTGAAGCCGCTTTCTCTCCACCCAATTGCACAATCAAGTTTTCAAACATCAACAAAACAGGAGTCATAGTGAAAAAAGGCCCGATATTGGACGGCATAACTGAAACCACTAGAGAAATGTTTTTAGTGGATGAAAAGCAAAAAGAATGCGATTTAGTGAAAGAGATAAGGGAAAGCGGTGCAGAAATAATGATAAACTATTTGCCTGTTGGCTCTGAAAAAGCCACTAAAGCATATGTTGACGCTTGCCTTGAAGCAAGAGTTGCATTCATAAACGCAATCCCTGTTTTTGTGGCATCAGATGAAAAAAACGCCAAATTGTTTGAAAACGCTGGCTTGCCGGTTTTAGGCGATGACATAAAATCCCAAATAGGTTCCACAATAATCCACCGCGTTCTGGCAAAACTCTTTGAAGACAGGGGTGTTCAATTAGAGCACACTTACCAGTTGAATGTGGGCGGCAACACTGATTTTTTGAACATGATTGACAGCAGAGCAAGGCTTAAATCCAAAAAAATCTCTAAAACCAGTGCAGTTCAAAGCCAGCTTGAAAAAGAATTATCCGCTGAAGACATTCACATTGGTCCAAGCGATTACATTCCCTTTTTGAAAGACAAAAAAATTGGTTTTATAAGAATGGAGGGCAGAAAGTTTGGAAACGTGCCAATGCACTTGGACATACGGCTTGAAGTGGAGGATTCACCGAATTCTGCCGGCGTAATGATTGACGCAATAAGGTGCGCTAAAATAGCGCTTGACAGGAAACTAGCTGGAGCAATTGTTGGCCCAAGCGCTTATTTTTTCAAGCACCCTCCAAAACAGTTTTCTGACTATCAAGCGAAAAAGCTTGTGGAAGAGTTTGTGGAAAACAAAACCCAAAAACAAGCTTAACTTTTTTCACAGATTTTTTTTGCTTTTGGCAGCATTTCCAAAAGCATTTCAGCATTAAGCCCAGCATTTTTTCTTGCAATCAAGTCGCCTGCAAAGCCAGTCAAATAGATTCCTGCAAGGGCTGCCTTGAGTGGCTTGTTTTTGCAGGCAAACGCTGCAATGATTCCAGCCAAGACATCGCCTGTGCCGCCAGCAGTCATTAAGGCATTTCCAGTCCTGTTTTCGTAAAGGCGCACTCCATTGCTTACAAAATCGGTTTTTCCTTTGAGCACAACAATGCAATTCCATTTTTTTGCTTGCACTATTGCCTCTTTTGGGGAAGCCTTTTTTCCAAAAACCGCCATGAATTCGCCTGCATGCGGGGTGAGAATGCATTTTTTGTTTAAAAGCCTTTTGTCAGCCAGCCTTAAGGCAGCAGCATCCAAAACAAAATTTTTTCCGGAAAATTTTTTCAATGCAAAGCAAATCAATTTCCTGTTTTTGTTGTTTTCACTCAAACCCGGCCCAATGAGAATGCAATCCGCTTTTTTTCCGAATTCAATCAGGTTTTTTTTTGAGAACTCGCTGGCAATTATGAGCGGTGTTGCATGCTTTGCATATGAAAGGTTTTCCTTTTCGGTTAAAACAAAAACAAGGTCTGTGAAAAGCGAGGCTGCCTTTGCTGCAAGGATTTCCGCTCCATGAAATTTTTTAGAACCAGCAATAACAAGTAAAACGCCGTTTTCGCCCTTGTGCGAGCAAGGATTGCGCTTGCAAAGCGATTTAACGCTTTTAGCGGAAACAATCACTGCTTTCACAATTTCACCCGATAACCTTTTAAAGGCAGAAACAGTTATTAATTGTATTAAAAAAAAATACTGATGGATGGTTTTTTGCTTGGAGAAAGCCATTGCTGACGCAATAGAAATCGCTAAAAGAGACTTGCGGGAATGCTATACTGAATCCGGCATTTTGGCTGGAAGAGGGCATTTCCAGCAATACTGGGCAAGGGATTCGTTTTTTGCCTCTCTTGGGGCAAACGCTATAGGCGATTTCAAGCAATCAAAAAACAACCTGCAATTGTTTTTGGACTTGCAGGACAAAAAAGGGCTTCTTCCAGCAATAATTTCCCTAAAATTAAAGCCAAAATACAAGCCCTTTGCTTTTTTTCCACCACCAGTGGACTCAAATGCACTCTTTGTAATCGCACTTGCAGACTATGCAAGGAAAAGCGATGACAAAGTCTTCATAGAATCCAATTTCAAAAAGGTTTCGCTTTCAATGGAATGGCTTTGCAAAATGGATCGCGACAAGGACGGCTTAATAGAAGAGGGCTTTTTCTCGAACTGGGCTGACACCATATTAAAGCACGGCAAAGTGCTTTACTCCAACTGCTGTTATTATTATGCACTCAAAGAATTCGCCTTTCTCGCAGACTGGCTTGGAGTGAAAATGATTTCAACAGAATACGAGAAAAGGGCTGAAACAACAAGGCTTGCCCTAAACATAAAGTTTTGGGAAAACTATTATTACACTGACTGGATTGGATTAACAAAACACAATTATTTTTCAAGCGATGGAAACGTGCTTGCAGTCGCATGGGGCATTGCCACAAGCGATAGAGCGCTAAAAATAGAGGAATTCATTGAAAAACACGGCTTAAACCAAGTGCCCATGAAAACCAATTATCCGCCCTATCCTTTTTGGAAGGTAGTGCCCTCACTATTAATACTGCCAACAAAAGCCTATTATTACCATAACGGGTTCTCTTGGCCTTGGATTGGTTGCATGAACGCAATTGCTCTCAACAAAATCGGCTTAAAAGAACAAGCACTAATGGAATTGGACAGGCTTGCATGGCAAATAAACAATTATTGTGTTACCAATGAAATCTTTGACAAGCATAAAAGGCCGATTGATTCTTTTTTGTTGAAAAGCGAAAGCCCTTTTGCTTGGACAGCTGGCTTGTTCTTGAAAGCAGTGGATGAAATAATTGGATTGGAAAAAGAAAAGAAACTCAAAGAAGAGGGCAAAAAAGGCAAAAAAAAGGCAAAAAAAACAAAAAAAGAGGAATTGAAAAAAGAAGAAGCCCCAGCACCACAATCAATGGAACCAGCAAAAGAACCAAAAAAAGAAGAGGAAAAAAAACCTGAAGAGAAAGAGGCGGATAAAAAAAAGGAAGAGCGCGAGAAAGCCCTGGAAAAACTTGAAAAACTCCACAAATCAATAGCAAAGAAAAAAGAATCTGCTTAAAAGCCTGTTTTTTTGCTGATAAAATGTTTTTTGCACGCAATTCACTCTTTTTCAATGCATCCAGAAACTTTTTTAAGAATTTAAACACCAATTTTTAAGGGCTTTAATGGAATTCAAGGGCACTATAATAGAATGGCTTTGCCATGCCTGCTTCAAAATAAAAACAGGCAATAACACGATTTACACAGACCCATTCAACATAAAAGAAAACGAAAAGGCATCCATTGTGCTGGTAACCCATGAACACTTTGACCATTGCTCGCCAGAAGACATTGCAAAAATTGCCTCGCCTGAAACAATAATAGTTTGCAATTCACTTGCAGCGCAAAAGCTTTCAAAATGGAAAACCGTTCCCTTAAAAGCAGGACAGTCTTTTGAAGCAAAAGAAGTCAAAATTTTTGCAGTGCCCTCTTACAATGTTTCAAAACCATTCCATCCAAAAGGAATCGGAACAGGCTTTGTTTTCGAAACAGGAAAAGTGCGCTTTTACATTGCAGGCGACACTGATTTCATTCCAGAAATGAATTCCTTGAAGGGAAAAGTGGATGTTGCATTCCTGCCAGTGGATGGCACTTACACTATGAGCGCAGAGGACGCAGTCAAAGCAGTTCAAGCAATCAATCCAGAAATCGCAATACCAATGCATTACGGTGGAGATGCTGGAAACGGAACAATTGAAAACGCAAAGCTTTTCGCAAAATTGTGCGGAAAAAAAGCAGTATTGCTGGAGAAAAACCAATGAACCCTGAAAAGCTTTCCCCGCTTGGAGAAGAAGAATCCCTTTTCTCGAACCCTGAATCGCTTGAACCAGACTTCATTCCGCCAATAATGCCGTTCAGGGAAAACGAAACCAGGGAAATTGCAGCCTCAATTTCGCCCTTGCTTGAAGGAAAAAGCGGGCGCAACCTGTTAATAACAGGAAAAGCCGGAATAGGAAAAACCCATGCAGTCAAAAAAGTGCTGGAAGAATTCGCAGAGGAAAGCAATGCCTTTGTTTTTTACGTGAACTGCTGGACTCACCCCACTGGAAAAGAAATATTCCGGGAAATGTGCTCGCAATTAAAGATTTTGGCGCCAGCAAGCGCGGAAGAATCACTCTTGCTGGAAAAAATAATTGAAAGAACCGGCAGCACGCCGGTTGCCGCTTGCTTTGACGAAATAGACCGGGCAAAAGAGCAAGGCTTTCTGTACGCGTTCCTGGAAAGATTCAAAACCAAATCAGCAATCCTTATCTCAAACAACAGCGGTTTCCTTGCAGAACTCGATGAACGCATAAAATCCAGGCTTTTGCCGAAAGAAATCCTTTTCAGGCCTTATTCTCGCCTTGAAATCCAGGGCATTGTAAGGGAAAGAAAAAAATACGCTTTTTATGAGGACACTTGGGAAAAAAGAGCGCTTGAATTGATTGCAGAAAAGGCTTCCCTTAAAGGCGACGCTCGCCTTGCAGTCAACCTCTTAAAACTAGCTGGCTTGAAGGCAGAGCAAGATGCAAGCAGGCTTGTAAGGGAAGAGC
The DNA here is from genome assembly GCA_038736825.1 of Candidatus Iainarchaeum sp. Classification (GTDB taxonomy): domain Archaea; phylum Iainarchaeota; class Iainarchaeia; order Iainarchaeales; family DTGL01; genus JAPLVS01. The sequence continues at coordinate 6,528 of JAVYME010000007.1, read as the reverse complement.
ACGTATTGAAAGCACTGGAAGAAATTTCACTCTAGTTATTTTTTTCCGGTTCTTTTCCTTAAAACATTGTATGAAACCATTAAAGCAAAGGCTAAAACCACCACTCCAATAAAATAAACTTGTTCAAGGGAAAACTGTTCTTTTTTCACTCCATTGCTTTTAGTGCAATCAGAATCAAAGCCTTCAATGCAGTCCGGATCACAGGTTCCGTCTGTGAAAGCATAACAATAATTGTCCTTTTCGCTCAAGGGACAGTCTTGCGGGCAAGACAAAAAGTTTTCCTGGCTTTCACACTTTCCATTTGCTTGGCATAAAACGCTTAAATCCGCTTCAGCCAAAACCGCAGTGCCATGCTCAAAGGAAATTTTTTTCGCGTTTTCAGTATAAGGCAAGAGGAAAAACATTTGCCCTCTCTGGGTTCCAGCAATTGTGTCAAAATCTATTACAATGTTTTGGTCAGTGGTTTCACCGTTCAATGGTTCGATGGATTGCTCTAAAACAGTGCTGGCCTTTTTTGTTTTGTGCTGGTATAATGCAGTGCCCTTTGAATCAAGCAATTTTACCAAGTAATCGCCTTCAGGGTCTACTTCCAGCGGAAAATCCATTACAATTCGCAAGCTGTCTATCTGGTAATCGCCTTTCTCCCAAAAAACCCTGAAAAAAAGGCATTTTTCCGGATTTACTGCAAAAACTTGGACTGAAAAAAGAAAAAAAGCAAAAACCAAAAACGTTTTGCGCATTTTTCAGCCCCCCAAACACCACTGTTTTTTGAATTGTTCTTTTTCAAAACAGTCAAAGGAACGCTCTGGGTTTGAAGAATAGCCTGCTCTTGTAAAAACCATTGCCATTTCCTGTTGGATTTTGGACACTACCCCCATAATGTCCCTGTTTTCCTTTCCGGCGACAAAAAACCTTCTGCCAAGGCAGTCCACATCAGGCAGAGACCAGTTCTGCCTTGAAACATAATCTGAAATGCATTTGTCTGGGGAAGCAAATTTAGAGCAATGCAATCTTATTTTTTCCCTTAACTCTGATGACAAAACCTTGGCTTTAGTGCTGTCCTCGGTTGGAGTGGTGGTTAAACCCAAATCGTATGCACTCACATAGCTTATTTGCACAAATTCAGGGCAATTGGTTGGAATTGTTTCACCAGGGCATTTTTCATAGGACTGGGAAAAAAGCAAGGCATACAGTGTTTCCCCACTCCCGGGATACTTGTTTGTGCAACCACCAAAACTGCTGAACTGCCTGGCACTCTGTTGAGCCACATTTTTAGAATAAGAGTATTGCTCGCAAAAGCCCAGGCTGTGCCCTACTTCGTGAGAGAACAGGTCAAAGCCAAGTTTTGGGCTTCCAACTGTTGAAGCCAGTGCAATCAAAACGCTTGTGCCAAACCCTGAACCTCCAAGGCGATCGTGAAAACCAAACCAGTTAAAGCACTGAGAGCCTGAAGCCGTGTAAGAGCAAACAACTAAGCTGCTGGAGGTTGAATTGCTTAAACCTGCAAAAATGGTTTTTTTATTGTTTAAGGGAATTCCCTGTCTTTGAAGGCAACTATAAACTTTTGACAAAAAGTCATTGTAATTGATTGTGGTTTTCAAGCTCAAACCGCATTGTTCTGCTAGAGTCATTGGAAGGATTGTTTTTTGAAAGGAAAACCCTGAACAGGCTGGATCGCTTTTAATGCCGGATTTTTCCAGCAAAAAAGCGAGTTGCCCGTTCACTTCGGTTTCAAAGGATTGCTGAGAGCCTTCCCAGTCAATTGGAAGGAAATAAAAGGAAACAGTGTTTTGTGATGGTGTCAACTGTGATGGCGTCAACGGAGAAGCTGGCAGTGATGGAGTGCTTGAAGGGCAGCCTTGGTTGGCTAAAGTGCCTTTTTCATAAGGGCATCTATCGCTTGCATCTGGAATTCCATCACCATCAGAATCAGGGAGAGCGCCAGAGCTTTGCCCGACTGGGTTTTCCTGTCCAATGGTTGCTTTGGCTGTAACCGGATGGCTTTGGGTTCTGCCATTGTTGACTATAACCTCGCATTCAATCACTGTTCCAGTGCTCGCTCTTCTTTCAGCCAGTTTTTGCTTGGAAAGCATGCTTGATTGAGTGCGTTCAGCGCCACTCAAAGCGCCATTAATTTGGTATTTTTGAACTTCAATTCCGTTAAGCCTCCAAGTGAAAATAAAATTTAAGGGTGAATTGTTTGGATCTATTCCTGAAGCAAAACAATAAATGTCCTCCCTGCCGGTTGGAGACAATGGTTGCAAGTAAACCTTGAAAACATAGGGTGCATTCGCTCCACCTGCTGGAAGTGCAGCATAACTGCTTATTTCCTCTGCAACCGGTTCATCTTCCGGCTTTTCTCCTGTTACCACCAGTTCCCTGAAAGCCTTTTCATTCCAAAACAAAGCAAACAAACCCTTTTCCGGTTCAGACAAAACCCTCACTCTTCCAGCAACAACCTCCCCCAAAACAGCCCTCAAAGAAAAAACCCCCTCAAAAGAACCAGCCGGCAAAGAAACAGACAACAAACGCCCAGAAGAAACAAAACCATTCCTCACACCAGAATAAAAACCACTAACACCACCAGCAAAAGAACGCAACTCCACAAACGCATCACCAGAAACACACAACCACCTCAAAACAACCCCTTCAGGCAAAAAAACAACAGAATGAAAAGACAAAGAATCAGAAACCCCGGGAGAAACAACCAGCTTGCCAGAAGGCAAACTCTCACTCCAACCATCACACCTCAAACCAGAAGCAACCCTATCCAAAAAAACATCCCTAAAAACCCCATCAGAACCACTCCAATCCAACAAAAAAACCCTATCCCCAAAAAAATCGCGAGAAAAAACCCTGCCAGACAAATCAGCCAAAGAATAAAAACCAGTAAAAGAACCACTCTCACGCAAATGCAAAGAAACAACAGACGGAACAGAACGATTAAACCTCAAAACCCTTGACTTCAAATCAAAACCCAAAACCAAACCAGAAGCAGTATCCGCAAAAGTCTTTCCAGACTCAACCTCAAGCCCAGAAGAATCATTCACCGCAACAGGAAGCCGTGAAACATCATTCAAATAAAAAACCTCACCCTTTCCAGTCAAACCAAAATCCCTTTCACCATCAAAAGGAAAAGCATCAAAAGCCAAACCAAAAAACGGATTCTCAGAAAAACGAGTGCCCAACCTGGAATCCAAGCCATTCAAGTCCTCCACCAAAACAAACCTAACAAAAAAACCACCCTCATTAGAATCCAAAAAAACCCTGTACAAGCCAGCCCGCCCAGGACTATTCAAAAAAAACCACTTGGAAACATCAACCCTGCCACCCAAAAAAAGACGCCCAGAATAAAAACCAGAAAAAGCCTCCCTAAAAGAACCCCCATAATTATCCGCCAACAGCAAAACCTCAAACTCATTCAAGTCAGGCTCCAACACAAGACGCTTGGAAAGCATTATAGAAAACTGGGTTGCATCACAAAAAAAACCACTCTCTCCCACAACAAACAAAGGATCACACATAGTGGGAGTTATCGCATTCACATCCCATTCCAGCAAAACCCTGTCCAAACCAAACCTTTGCGCAACAACAACCCCAGAATCAACAGTAGATTGAGCGATTACAGGAAAAAAAGCAAAAGAAAAAAAACAAAAAAAAGCCTTTGCGCAAAAAAAAACCAAGCATTGCATTCAACCTCAAGCTTTGCCTTTTTGCTTTCTTTTTTTCCTTAAAACATTGTATGCAAAAATCAAAACAAAGGCTAAAACCACCACTGCAATAAAATAGGTTTGTTCAATGGAAAACGTTTCCGCTTTCACGCCTTCTTTGCCGCCCTTTTCACAATCAGAATCCAAGCCTTCAACACAATCGGAATCGCAAACATTGTCTTTTTCCGGCAAACAATAATTGTCTTTTTTTTCCAGCGGGCAATCCGCAGGACAGGATAAAAAGTTTTCGTTTTCACCGCACTTGCCATCCTTATTGCAAACCCTTTCCTGCAAATCAATCAAGGCAATCAGTTCGCCTTTCCTGGAACCTATTGCAAGCACAGCCGCTTCCTCAAAATAAGGCAAAAACAATACTTTTTCAACCGCTGAAGGAGGCCCAGCATAATGTTTTTCTATTTCTTCTTCTGAAGCCTCTGGAGGCAAAGTGACTGTGAATTCTTCAAAATCAAATCCTGCCTGGTATAAAACTGAAAGTTGTTCGTCAAGAATTTTGGCAACATAGTTTGCATCAGAATCGATTTCCATTGGAGTGCCATAAACCACTTGCACGCTGTCAACCACGACTGCGTTTTCCTCTATGGCAATTCTTGCCTCAAAAACAAGGGTTTCCTCCTCTGAATCACTTGAAGCAGCATTCTCAAGGGAAAAAACCTGTGCAAAGAAAAGCAGGAAAATTGCAAAAAGCAATGCCTTTTTCATTTTTTTAACCCCATTGTTTTTGGATTGCTGGCTGTTCAAAACAGTCAAATCCGTGATCTGTTGTTTCTATTCCTGCAACCCCCACATCAATAATGCTTGAAGGCCCCATAAAGCTTCTTTTTTTGAGTGTGCCGGTTTTCGGCATTTTTCTTCCATAACAGTCAACTGCTCCAAAGCTTAACCATTCAGGCCAGTCAGGGCATTTAGTGTAAAGCTCGTCCTTGGAGTAAGGGCATTCTGGAAAGTCTTCTGTTCCGCGAGTGTAGCCTTTTTGGTAAAGCGAGCTTGCTTTTTCTGCATCCAGATTGAAGTATTTTTGTAATGGCCCAGGGTAAAAGTTTTTTATGTAGGGGTATTTTTTGTAGCTTTCCAAAAAGGCTTTTTTGCTGTATTGTTCTGCCAAGCCAAAAGTGTGCCCTAGCTCGTGTCCTACTGCCTGGCTTGAATTGACTGCAATAATGGAATTCCTTGGCTTTGATTTTTCAAACATTGCAAAGCCTTTGGCTTGCCCTAAATCGTAAAACACTGCGTGTTCTGTGTTGATTAGCCCTACAACCCGGTAGTCAGAGGAATAGGTTGTGGTTTTTGGCAGCATTCCGTATTTTGCTCTTAAAAAGTTTGCTCCGCAGGCGTCAAGGCTTCTCCAAAAAGTGCCAAGCTTGTCTATAGAGCGCTCGTTGAACAAGGTGTACCTGTACCTTGAAGTCCTGAGTTTTTTGCATTCCTCTATTTTTTCATATTCTAAAACGCTGTCTGCAACAAGCACTGTTTTTTTGCTTGAAAGCCCGGCTTCCTCTAAAAACTTGTCAAAGGATTGTTTTGCGCTTTTCTTGAATTTTTCATCTGAAGAATAGTCAAAATCTATTGGGACAAAAAGGATTGCTTTTTTTCCGCTTATGCTTGAAGGGGAAGTGTAAATTTTTTTGGAGCGCTCGCTTGGCTTGAGCTTGCCCTGCCTTTCAAGCTCTCTTTTTTCGCTTTCATCTGGGCAACCGTCTGTGTCCTTGTACCGGTTGTAGGTTTCCTTTTCGTGCGGGCACTTGTCCTTTAAGTCTATTACGCCGTCTTTGTCTGTGTCAGCGTTCCAGAAAAGGATTGTGTCAAGCGCTGACAAAATCTGCTTGGAGTTCCTTTGAAGAAAACCTGAAACATCAATTAATGCCATTACCTTCGGCTGTTCTTTTTCCTTTTGCTCTTTCCAGAGAGCACGCCACTCGCAAGCACGCCTTTTCACTGAATCAATGTATTTCTCTGTGTCGTTTTCTGTTGGCGGAGCATACTTGTAAAGGATTTGCCTCAAAGACTTCAATCCCTGTCCTTGAATGTAGTTTGCTTCCATCAAATAAGCCCAGTGTTTTATGGAATCCTCCCATTTCAGGTAACCGCAAAATTCTCCGAATTCAGGCTTGACATTATTGCAGAAAACTGATTGTTTTAGGGCTTCAGTTGAATCAAGTGCTTTTTTGATGTTTCCAACCGATTTTCTTGCAGGATTGAATTTTGGGTCAGTGCCCATTTGTGATTCATAACTGAAAAAAGCCAGTAATACTAATGGATCAAATTTTTCCTTTTTATAAAACGTGGAGCCATCGCCTAGCTTGGCATTCCAAGCACTCGCACTATATTTTACAAATGCACTTCCAATGCCTTGCTCTTCAAGTGCAGGGCTCGGCTTTGAAGGCCATGCCCGCAAAATGCTTTCAATGAATTCTGGGCTTGGAGTCTCATCTTTAAGGAAAAGGTCAAAGTCTGGGTTTGCAATGCAGGCAGCTACTTCGTCTTTTAGTGTCTGGCTTCTTGGCTTGTAACAGCAAAATTCTTCAAGTGCAGGGCATGGATCCAAGGGTTTTCCATTATAGGTTTTAGAGTAAAAGGTAAAACCGCCTTCTGTTTTGCATTGCTGTTTGTTCATGCAAAAATAAAGCCTTGGCCCTTCCTCTGAAAAAGCCTTGCTTGTCATTGAGGAAACATCGCCTGGCTGTAAAGTGCAAAGTGTGGGGGTTTTTTGAATTGTGTATGTTGCTTCAAAAAATTCGCCTTTTTCTCCTGTTACCACCAGTTCCCTGAAAGCCTTTTCATTCCAAAACAAAGCAAACAA
>JAVYME010000006.1:0-36381 GCA_038736825.1 Candidatus Iainarchaeum sp. | reverse complement strand
AATGATGCCTGCCAGTGCAAGCAATGCAATCAATGAAATCCAGTAAACAAGGCTGTTTTCCTGTTGGGATTGCATTGGTGAAGGAACTGGGCTTTGAGTTTGCTGTTCTGATGTTTTGACTGTTTTTGTTTCGGTTTGCATGCAATCCGGGTCTGCGCCCTCAATGCAGTCAGGATCGCAGATGCCATCGGTTTCAAAATCACAATACTGGTTTTGGATGCCAGAATTGCAGTCTTCAAAGCAATTGAACTGGTTTTCGCCCTGCTCTGGAGAGCATTTTCCGTCAGAAAGGCATTTCACTGCAATTGAATGGCTTTTCAAAAAAAACAGTTCTCCGCCGACTTTGACTTCTGCAGGGGTTAAAACATAAGTGCCCGGGTTTTTTGGTTCAATCCAGTAAAAAACAGAAGTGGTTTCTTTCGGGGAAAGCCTTATCTTCCAATAATAATGCCAAAATTTTTCCCCATACTCTGTTTCAATGAATTTGGCTTGGCTTTCGTCAAAATTCGCGTTTCCCAGTTTTTCTGTCAATTCAATTGTTTTTTCCTGGCTTGAAAGGTTTTCAATTGAAAAACCAATCCAAGCCTTTTGCCCCACAATTGCTTGTTCTGGCGCAATCCGGTTAATGGAAATGCCTTCAAAGGGTTGAGAAGGCAAAACAATTGCAAAACAACAAGGAAAAAACAATAGTGCTGCTAACACCAAAAGTGTTTTTTTCATTTAACTGCACCCCACAATCTGGGAAATGCTTGGCGCAAAATCCGGCAACCTGAAATTGTCACGCGCACAAGCAACCCCTAAACCGCATTCAGGGAAATAAGAGCGATTGAAATTGAAATCATAGCCAGAATATCTTCCAGCAAAGCCGGGAATAATGCAAGTTGCAAAAGCAAAAGGCGCGCCACGATCCCTTGCACTCCAATAATCATCCACATTATAGGTTTTAATGTTGTTAAAGCAATAATTTGCCTCATTCAATGCAAAACAGTAAGGGTAACCGCCTGGAAGACCGCCTAAAACCACTCCAATATTGTTGTTTGTTGTGTCAACAACATGCCATTTTGAGTCTCCAGGAAATTTCACCAAATTATAGCAGTGCGCTCCATCGCAATAGTTTGCGATCTCCCTTTGAGTGTAACCAGCCTTTCTTAAAAGGGTTGTGACTGCTGCAGAATAATCCCTGCAAATACCGGTTTTGTGAAAGTTGATCAGCCGCTCAGAAGGTGAAGCTGAAGCCCAAGCGCCGCACACAAAGTATTCCATTGAACGATTGCGGAAATAGCCTCGCATCCATCTCGCATACGGTCCAAGCCCTTTGATTAAATACAATCCAATGCATTTTTTGCAATTTGAACCGCCTTGTTGCAAGGCTTCCCTGCAAAGGTTTGGCTCTATTAGTGTGTCCACTTGATCCCAGCTTGTGGCACTACAGCATTCCACTGCCTCCCTTATTATGCTGTCAAGGTTTTCATCGCAAACCTCGTAAAACTGGCAATTGCATTCACCGCCGCCCTCAGTCCATCCAAGCTCTATTCTGTGCTGGTCACTCTGGTTTTCATCTGAAATGAAATCATAATCATAGAAATGCATGTGCGGATAAGTCCTTCCATCAACTATTGCACGGCCTCCTCCAACAAAGTGTTTAGTGCAAGGAGTGTCATTTGGAGCATATTTTGTTGGCGTCAAGCACCGCGAATTGCATGGAGGGCATTTGCCGCCGCAATCAATTCCTGTTTCATCCTGGTTTTGGATTCCGTCAAAGCAGGTTGCAGTGCCAGTGGAACAGGTTAAGGGAAAAGCAAGGCTTGAAGGCCTTTTGCAAGCGCCGTCTTCACATCCATAATTGCAGTCAATTATTTTGAAAGGAATTGTTCCTGCTGCTTCGCTTTCTGGATCGCAATAGTTTTCCATTAATTTATTCACGCCGAGAAAGCAACCGTCTACTTCATCTCTCCTGTTTTTTATGGAAACTGTTCCTTTTTCAAATTGTTTAATTCCGCCATCCGTGTCCTTGCACTGGCAGCCGTTTTCAAAAACCCGTCTTCCTGCCGGAGTGCCTGGGCAATCATCCAAAAGGTTTATTACGCCATCACCGTCATCATCATTAAAGGCTCCCTGCATTATTGGGCCTTCTGCAATGCTTGGTGCCTTGGGCTCGCTTATTGTTATGGTTTTTCCTTCTGTTGTGGAAAGAGAAATTTGCCTTTTTTGCGGTTCAATTAAAGGTTTTGGAGTGGGTGTTTTGGCAATTGTTGGGGTTGGTGAAGGTTTTATTGTGGGTGTTGTTGGCTTTTGTGTGATGAATGGTGTTGGGGTTGGAGTGTTGATTGTTTGAGTTTCCGGTTGTTTGTCTGGACAGCCATCTGAATCCTGGAAATTGTTAAGGTTTTCTTTTTCGGTTGGGCATTCGTCTAAACAGTTTTTTATGCCATCTCCATCAAAATCCCTGTCATCACAAGAATCACAAGCATCACCAATGCCATCTTGGTCTGAATCCTTTTGGTCTTGGTTTGAAATGAAAATGCAATTATCCTTGTTATCCATTACCCCATCATTATCAGAATCATCACAAGCATCCCCAAAAGAATCACCATCACCGTTTTCTTGATTGGGATTAAAAGTTTTAGGACAATTATCGCTTTCATCTGGAACCCCATCCTGGTCCAAATCAGCCTTTGCAGCACTCGCCACCTTCAAACTACAATAATGCCATTGCTCTGGACCCAACACTGTGGTTTTACCAACCAAAACCTCATAAGAAGGCCAAACCTTCCACACTCCAGCCTTGCCCAAAACCTTGGAAGCAGAAAAAGAACGCGTTTCACCAGGCTTCCAAACAGTATTCGCAAAAGAAAAACCAAAAGAAGCATCAGAATTATCTGGACTAATTGCAAAAGCAAAAACCCCACGAGAACCAAAAACCAGCTGGTTTTGCCCATAATTCTGCAAATCAAACTTCACAGTAATCAAATCACCCTCCTTCAAACCAGAAGAACCCTCAACCAAAAAATTAGTCAAACGAACAAAATCACCAGAAACATCAGGACCCTTAAAATAACACAGGGTTTCAGCAAAAACTGGAACTAAAAAAACAAGGAATAAAAAAAAAATGCTTTTTTGCATCCAACTCATTGCTTTTGCCCTTAACCTTTGGAGTGCAAAAGCATTTATTCATAATCTTTTTTCAAACGCTTTTTAGGAAAAAACAGTTTTCATTCTCTTGCGTGGGCGGAATTGCGATTTCCCGCATTCAATCCTTAAAATACCCGCGGTCTGTTTTTTTAAAAAAGGCTTCAATTGCTATTTTCCAGCACGCCTTTTCCTGTAAATCCTTAAAAGGCCCACTAAGAAAAGAAAGACTGCAATGCTTGTTACAACAAGCATAAGGTAAAATGAAAGCGGTGTGTGCGCTGCTTTGGTTTGAATAGACCTCTCAGGCAATACCAAGCGTTCTGGTTCAGTCACTGCTTCAAAGTTGACTGCATAGGTTTCAACAAGCCCGCCTGATTCGAATTTGAAAATATATTTTCCTTCAGGCAGGTTTGAAACCTTTGTTTCAGCACTGAATTCAATTGGGCCAACCGTGGAATCTTTTCCCTTTATGCTCATTGTTGTTGGAGTTGAAAGTGTTTCCCCGCTTTCATTCAAAACGATTGCCTTTACGCAGATTTCTTGTCCTGCTGTGAATTTTTGCTTTTCCTCTTTGAATTCACAGTTGTCTGCAAATTTTGCCACTATTTTTTGCACAGAACTGACAAAAAAAGGGATTTCCATCTTTTTTTTGCCTGCCTGGCATTGCAATAAATAGTCTCCTGATGAAAGCCTTTCCGTTAACTCCGTTTTCTTTTCAAACACTATTGGGCCGGCCTTTTGAGCGCCAAAAAACACAAAGCATTCAATTTTTGCATTTGCATCAAAGCCTGCTTCGTCAACTGCATTTGCTGAGAGTTTTATGGTGTCGCCAACCAATATCATTGAAGGGGTTTCTCCGGCAGAGTCTAAAATGTTCAAGTCAAAAGAACCGATTTTTTGTGAAAAATCTTTGTAATCAATTTTTTGCGTTGTTTTGTCAACTTCGTTTCCAGAGGAATCAAGGATTTCAGCTGAAATTTCAAATTCAAACAAGTCTTCTGGGGCAGTAAACTCAAAAAAAACGCTTTGAAGCGGCAAATCCTGCAAAAGGGAGACTTTTTTTGACTCGGAATGGATTTCTCTCTGTCCTTTTTTTGCTGAAAGCCTTACCGTGCAATTTGTGTCCGAAGTCTTGGAATCCGAGGGGGAAATTATTTTTACCTCTACAAGCACTCTTTCCCCTGCCTTGAAAAACTTTTTTTGCGGGAAAACCGCGATAACTCTGGCGCTTACACCGTAAACATTTATTCTGCTCCTGTAAAGTGAAAGGAGTTCGCCCTCGCTGTCAAAAACCTCGAGCCTCAAAGCATAAGCGCCCGCTTTTTCTGGATAAAAAAATTCAACAGGGTGTTCAATTGTTTCTCCTGCTCCAATGACTGTTTTTGCCTGGACTGTTTTTTCAGCCAAAAGCATTTCTTCAACAGTGTCATCATACCTGTAAAAGCTTATTTTGAGTGAAACCTGCTGAGAAAAGGAGCCATTGTTTTTTATTGCAAGATTGAGCGTGTTTTTTTCCCCAGCCTTGCCGACAACGCCAACAGGCCCGGGATAACAGCCATACTCGTAGTTTTTTTCAGGCAGTGCACCGCACAAAATGGTTTTTTCTCTGTCAATCAAGACATCACTGGAAACCGCATTGTTCTTGACCTCAAGCCTTTCAGAGTGAGGGTTCAAGAAAATAAAGGGAATGCCGACAATAAAGGAGCGCGGAGTCTTAAGGTAAAAGTCAATCCTGTAACTGCCAGAACTGGCTTTTTTTGGGATTGCAATCTTCATTTCAACCGGCTTTGACTCGCCTGCATTCAAAAAATATTTTTTGCTCATGGTTTCCAATACAATGTTTTCCCTTGGCTGCCCTAAAGCGGTTTTTTCAAGAACAAGCTGGGCAACCAGGTATGCTTCAGAGAGTGGCACTCCTGAAAGGTTTTCAATCAAAAGGTTTGCTGTCAATGTTTCGCCGGCAAGAGCAAAATTTCGGTCAAGCGATGCTGAAAGCTGGCCTTCTGCAAAAAACTCTTCTTTCCAAGCACAAGCAGGCAGGGGAAAAAAAGCAAATAGCACTATTAAGGCTAAAAAAACTCTTTTTGGCAGCATTATTTTTCCCTTTTTTTTGTCAAAAAAAGAATGCTCAGCGGAATTAACCCTAAAAGGAAAAGACTGAAATCAGGCACATCTAAAACAACTCCTTTTGAAACAACAAAGCGCTTTATGCCCTCGCACTTTTCACAAGTGGCAATCTTTGAAATTGCAACAACGCGGTATATTCCGGATGAAAGCTCTGGCCCAATCTCTACAAAGCCGGTATTGCATTGATAGTTTTGTTCTGCCAGCAATTCTTCGCTTTTGCCAACCGGTTCAGAGAACAATTTCAATAAAACAGGCATTTCCTTGTTGCAGGAAACCCTCACTCTTGCCTTTTGGCCTTCCTCTCTGTTTTCCGCCTCAACCGAGGTTATAATGTAGGGGTCATAGACGCTCACTTTTAAGCTTTTTCCAGTGCATTCTGGCACTGGATTAGGGAAATCGACGACAACAAAGTATTCACCGGCTTTTCCCGGCACAAGCATTGTGGCTTCAAAAGAACCATTGTTTTTTATGACAGCGCTTTCACTGGATATAACATTTTTGGTTGTGTCTAAAAGTTTGATGTTAGCTTTTTGCGATGGTTTGGCACAACACTCTGTTGAACCTGAAATTGTTACAGGCGAATTGGGGGCAAAGGAAAAGTTATTGGAAAGAATGGAAGAGGAATATTCAATGACATTTATGGGCCTTTCAGCAGAACAGCCCCCCTCAGTGCTTTTTGCGCTCACAATGTATTGGCCTGCCGGGTTATTGTTCAAGGGAATTGTGGCTGAAAAACTGTTGTCTGCCTTTATTTGGACTGAAACAGTTTTCACTTTTTTCCCAGAACTGTCTTTCAATACAATCTCAACAGTGGAACCAACAGAGCCACAGCAAACAGATTCGCCTGTAACCAGTACAGCGTCATCCCTGCAATATGTTAACTTGTCTGTTGCAAAATCAAAATAGTTGTCTGATTCCAGTTCTATTGTTTGCCAGTGGACTATCGGCAAAGACATAGAGTTTGCCGTTATCTGGTAATCGTATTTTGCCTGCATTGCAGTGAAGAGCCTGATTTTTTTCTCGCTTGAAAGGTTTTGCGGAATTGTTATTGTGATGGATTGCCCGCCCTGTGAATGGGGTACTAAATTGCAACCATTAGAGGAAAGATGATTGCAGTTATGTCCAATAATTTGGGGCTTTCCCTCAAATTCGTAGCCTACAAGGAAAGCCGGCGAAAAAGAGGATAGCGCGCCATCAATGCACTGGATTGTAAAAGGCGCTACGGAAACAGTGATTTTTTCTCCAGGGCAAACTTTTTTCTTTGAAAAAACCGGCATTGATATTTCAGACCTCACAAACCAAGGGTGGTGGACTTGCTTGTCTTCGCACTGGCAATTGTATGCTTGAACTATATTGCCGGTTGCTGGGTTGAGGACGGTTGTGGCAAAATAAACTGACGAGCCAATGCAATAAAGCTCGCTGTCATTTTTGAAAAGCTCTGTGTTTGCACCAGTGAGCTTTAAGCAATCAGTTTTGATTTTATCTCCGCTTTTCACTTGCTGGTCTAAAACCAGGCAGTCCCCAAAAACTGTTGGCAAAAAAGCCAAAAAAATTGCAGTCAAAAACAAAAACTTTAATTTCTTCACAATAGGCATATTATTCTACCTTATATATAATTTTTTGCTTTAGGAAGGACTGTGCACAAAAAAAGGCTAATTTTTTTGAAGAAAATGGGCATTCAAGCCCATTGCAAGCAATGCCCTTGCCCCCTGGGTTTCTTGCAAAAAGGTAAAACTTTTCTGAAACCATTATGCCACTCATTTGCCTTAAATTTTGCTTTACTTCTTTCAAGGAACGCTTGACTGAAGGTTCAACTTGCGTGCGCTCAAGCCAGCATATAATTACATTCTATGCTGAAAAGGATTAAAAAAAAAACGAAGTGCTTTCCTAAAAGCGAAACAATAAAAAACCCCTAACCTTTACTTATTAATTATATTTTTGGCGGTGATGTGAAAATGTTTGGAAGCATTTCCAGAAGCATTGATTTGATTAAGGCAAGCCTTGAGGTTTTGAAAAAAGACAAGGAGATAATGCTTTTCCCAGTCCTTACTGGAATAACAACAATTTTATTGCTGGTTTCCTTTATTGTTCCAATAGTTCTTTTATCCCCGCCATCTGACGAATACGGCAACATTGCTGTTACTGAAGAAAACTCCCCTCTCACTCCAATCCTTATTTTATCACTTTTTGCGTTTTATTTTTTGAGTTATTTTATAGTTATTTTTTTCAATGTCGGTTTAATCACTTGCGCGCACATAAGATTGAACGGCGGCGATCCAACTGTCAGTGACGGCTTGAACAATGCCTTCAAAAACATTGGCAAAATCTTTGTTTGGGCTTTGATTGCCGCCACAATCGGTTTATTGCTTAAAACCCTCCAAAACGCAGCCTCAGGCAGGAACGGAAGAGGAGGCAATTTTTTGGCCCAAATACTGGTTTCAGCAATGGGAATGGCTTGGAGCCTTTTAACCTTTTTCGTGGTACCCATAATGGTTTTTGAAGGAATTGGGCCTTTTGAGGCAATCAAGAGGTCAGGCGAACTCTTAAAGAAAACCTGGGGTGAACAAGTGGTAGGCGGTGCTTCAATTGGCTTTATTTTTTTCATTTTAATGTTTTTTGGGGGCATTGTGCTGATTGTGCCAGCCATTGTTTTAGGCAACTCGCTTTTCATTATGATTGCCTTGGTTGTCTTCATAATTTATGTTTTGGCTCTCAGCATACTGAAAGCAAGCATTGAAGGCATTTTCAACGCAGCATTATACATTTATGCGAAAACCGGCAAAGTGCCAGAGGCATTCGAGCCAAACCTAGTGCAAAACGCATTCCAAAAGCAATAAAACGGTTTCAGAAAAACCCTGCAATGGAAAAACCTTCAAGCAGGGCTTTATTTTGTTTGGCTTGAGCCAATGCATGGCAAACATTGCTGTTCTGGGATTTAAAATGCTTTGCTTGAGAAACCGCAATCTTTAAATATATGAATTGTGTTTTGGTTATTGTCATGGAAGAACTTCAATTCTTGTCATATTTGGGAAAAAGCCCTTTTCGGGAGGCATTGTCCTGTCTTGCAAGAGAGGAAGGCTTGAACAAAAGCCAGATAATGGATTTGGTTTCAAAAAAGAGTGCGAGCGCAAGCCTTAATTCCTTGCTTGCAGCGCTTGAAGAACTGGAATTGAATGGCTTTATTGTTGGAGTGAATGGCTGTTATCATTTTCAAAAGGAATGGTTTAAAGAGTTTGTATTGTTTTTGGAGGAGTTTGAGGCTTCAAGAGAGGAAATGGATTTGTGCGAGCAAATGCTTGGACAAGACATTTTGAAAGCGTTTTATGCAAAAAAGCAAAAAAAGGATTTTTAGCGCAATGTTTATAAATTTGTTTCAGCGAATTTATTGAAAGCAATATTGTTTTTGGGGATTTTGTGAGCAGAAGAGCAAAAGATTCATCGCGCTTTAAAAAAACCAGGGCAAGACAGCGCTGGAAGTGGACTAAAAAAAAGTATCGCAGAAAACACCGCAAGCACAAGTATTTGAGGGAAAGAGCCAAGACTTAAAGGCTCAAAAATTAAACAGGGTTGACATTCCGCTCAAAACTAAAAACCCTGTTTTTTTTGCCAGCTTTTGCACACTTATATTCTTTTAACCCCAATTCAGTGCAAAGTATTGCAAAAAACTTTTTTTCTGCAAATTTCAAGCAATAAAAAGAATTAAATACCTCTATTGCCCTTAGAGTATTGGCTTTAAAAAGCTCTAAAACAAGAGTTTGAGAATTTTTGTGGGGAGTTTGAGTGTCAGTTTTTGGCGACTGGCTTAACATTGTTTTTTACAAAAAAAAAACCAGAACAAATTGCAACTGACAATACCGAGCTAAGCAAAGCAATTGCTGGCTTTGTTTTTGCTCTTTTGACATGGCATCTTGTAACTTTCTTTCTTGAAGGGGTTCTTCTTTCAAAGCAAATAGATTTTTTGTTTTTAATTATTGGGTTTTTTGTGTCTCTTGCAACAGTTTTTTTTGGCAATGCCCTTATTTTTGTTTTTTGCAGGTTTTTGGGGGGAAAGGAAGCGTTTCATTCAACCCTTGCAGCCATTTTCACTTTGGAAGCAGCCTTTACTGGCACAATCCTTTTATTGCATTCAATTTTTTCAATTCTAGTAAAGCTTTTTCCAGGGCTTGCCGGCATTACACCCCTAGCTTTTCTGGCTTTGGTTGCAGCCGGCCTTTACTGGATGGCATTGAGCGTGCTTTTGGTAAAACATGTTCAGGAAATCAGCACTTTTAAAGCGGTTTTGGCAGCAATAATCTTCCACTAATAGTGTTTGTTGTTTTGTTTTTGCTTTTATCGTTTTTAATATTGGGCTGGATTGTGTCAAGTTTTTCTTCAACAATGCCTTTGTCGTGAATTTTTTCGCTCTTGAATTGAAAAACCACGCTTTTTTTTAAAACAAAAAGTACAAGAGCAAAAAACCGCCTATAAAGAAGAGATAATGGAAATAAAGGAGTTTGTAGGCTTTTTCCATTGCCGCCTTTTCCGGTTTTCTCAAAAAAGGCAAATAGAATGGAAACAACAAAATTGAGGCTATGCCTAGCACACTGTATTTGGGTGGCAGGCTGCCAGAACCTGGAAGGCTTGGCAGAATCTTTCCCTCAAAAAGAATTGGGCTCAAGCACATGGCAAAATATGCTAAGCCGCCGGCAAGGATTGCAAAATAAAAAAACCATTTAAGCACTCTTTCATTAAAGCGCGTCATGCTTCCAGCATACCCGAGTTTTTTTTCATGCTCTATGCTCATCAAGCGATACAAGCCATAACCGCCAACTTGCAAGCCAACAACAAACACTAAAGCCAAGAGTGGTGCATTGAAAGAGCCAACCAGCAAAATCCAACCAGAATAAAACCTGAAAATAGGGTTTATGACAGAACCGCTTATAATGTCCAAAAACGGTCTCTTTTTGAAAGAAAAAGGCTCAGAAGTGTACATTATCTGGTTTATGAACATTGCCAAAAGACATAAAAAGAACAAAGAGTTATGCAATAAGAGCGCCAAGCCAAGAGAAAAAAACAACAATAAATAGGAAAAAGTGAGTGCAGCGTTTGGTGAAACAATTCCAGCCGGAATTGGTCTTTTCTTTTTAACTGCGTGCTGGGCATCCTCTTGCCAGTCCATTACATCATTCAAAGCATACAAGCCAGACCACAAGAGAATAACTGAAATCAAGCCCATTGCAAATTCAAGCGACAAAAAAGAAGCAATTCCAGGGTAAGCGAAAGCCGCAATAACGCCCGCAATAATCATGTTGCCAGCGCTCTTGCTCCACTCCATTGGACGCATTAATTTCAAATAACCATCTATTTGTTGCCTTGTAACAACAAAAGCGCATTTTTGCATGCCAATATATAAGAGTGAAAGGATTAAAAAAAAACGGGATTGGCTTTTTTCACTTAAAAAGCCTGTCCAATACCTCGTTTATGGTTTTTTCTTGATAGCCTTCGCTTAAAAGCGTTTTGGCAACCTCTATTCTGGAAAACTCTCCGCTTTTGCCAGCAAGCCTTATGCAAAGCGCTTCCGCTTGCGCTTTCAAAGGCAGTTTTTTGATATCATTTGTTCGATAAATTGTTTTCATTAATCCAACGCGAACCCATGCGCCATGCCTTAGCATTCCAGAAACCAATTCCAAGGACTTGTCGATTGCCTTCGAGCGCTCTCTGAATTCCTTTTCACTTATATGCCTTTTGAAAAACTCAAACTTGTATTTTTTCCTTAAACCCAAAAGCTTTTGCTTTTCAGCCAACAACGCCTTTCTTTCAGCCAAAGCATTTCTGGAAAAAAACCAAAAAAACCAAACAAGCAAGCCAACAACAATTAGCAAAACCAAGCTTGAAAGCAAAAAGCCAGCGAAAACATCCTCTTCAATCACTGTCAAAATTTCATTGTTTCCCTGGAATGGCTGGGATAACGAAACAGCCAGAGAATGCTGGCCTGCTTCAAGGGGTGAATCAAGGTCTGCATAGTGCACTCCACTCCAAGAATCAAACTTTAAGGTTTTCTCCATTGTTTTGCCGTCAACCACTAAAACTGCATTGACATCCAGTCCTTCAAAGGGTTTGCCGTTCTCTTGCAACAATTTAACCCTTAATTGTCCCACGCGCCCACCAAAAACCTTGAAATTGCCTTGTGATGGCAAAACAAATTCTATTCCAAGGTTGCCTGAAAGATTTACTGTGAAGTGGGCAACGCTTTCCACTTGCCTTTCGCCCTCAAAACCGTAAGCGTGAACACTGCACAAAATTGTTGCATTACCAAAACCAGGCAATGGCAGCAATATTTCAGAAAAATATTCTTTTTTGGTTGAATCAAACTCCATTCCAGTAAAAAGATCAAGGCGCCCGCATTCCAAAAACAAGGCTTTGTTTTTAAGGGAAGGGCTTTTATGAATTGCTTTGGCTCTAACCCTAAGCCTTTGCCCAAAAGCAAAACCACTACTGCCCTCTATTGGTTCAATCAATTCAATTCTTAGCTCTGGATTGCTTTTTTCAAGAGGCAATTCTATTAGTTCTGCAACAATGTTTCCATGCGAATCCCTGCCCTCCAATTTCAGCTTTAAGCCCTCCAATAAATCGGTTTCACTTACAACATGGTCAAAAGAGAGAATGTAATCGTATTCCTGTCTTTCAATGTTTACATCCTTTGACCAATTGCTTGAAACAAGCTGTGCCTTTAGGTTTTGGGGAAAAACCAGCATTATTTTTTCAATCAAAAACCTGGCTTTGGCTTTTCCAAGGGAATCATTCAAAAAATATTTTTTTTGCCTGAAAATGTCACTTACAGAAATCCTGGCTGGAGCCAAATAAACTGGCGCCCTTGTTTTAACAAAATAAGTCCTTTCACCCAAAGTATAGCTTGCATAAATTGCCAGCAATTCCAGTTCATCCAAGCCATGCCAACCCAAAACAGAGCCACTGAAAAGATTGCCGTCATCGCACTTCATTTCAATGCTTTGCCCTGCAAAAATAGCCTTTAAGACTATTTTTTTGCAAGGAATCATTTTTTCCTGTTCATCCAAAAAAACAATTGAAAAAGCCAGCTTGCCTTTTTTTGACAACAATTCAAACTGGCTTGGCGACAAAACAACTGGCTTGAAAACCGCTTTTAAAACCTTGACAGTCAAACTGCTTTCAGCACTAAAACCGTTTTTATCCCTTGCAATCACCCTTACATTGAAATCTTTTTCCTTTTCAGTCAAACCATAATATGAATGGTAAACAACATAGCCTGCTTTCTTTGAAACAAAACCATCACCAAAATCCCATTCAAATTCAAGCTCTGAAGGATTCAAAGAATTGGTTAAAGCAGTAAAAGAAAAAGCATAACCCTCGTATTCAGCCCTTCCAGGCGGGTCAACTGAAACCATTAACACCTTCAATGGTCCAGTGTCAGCGCCAACCTTGAGCGTTTTAAAGGAACCAGAGCTTTCCCTAGATTCACTGCCAGCAACAACCCGCACTTTATAATAATAAACTAAGTCTGGCTGCAAACCCTCCAACAAAAGAGAATGGGTTTTAGTGGCAAAAGAAACATTTTGCTGCAATCCAAGTGCTGGCGTTTTGCCAAGAAAAACAATGGAATCAGACGGAACAGAAGTATTCCAAGAAAGCACTGCATAATTGGAATAAGCAAAAACACTTATTTCACTCAAATCCAAATAAGTTTTTTCCTTTTCTGGAACGCACTCCCTGTATTGCAAGTCACACTGCAAGCCAGCAGGACAAGAACCACAAAAAATTTTACCACCACAACCATTATCCTCTTCACCGCACTTGCTTTGCAAAGAACAAGCGGTTTTAGGAGTGCAAGCACAAGAACCATTCCTACAAACAAAACCAGTCGGACAGGAAACACAAGAAATAGTGCCACCACAACCATTATCCAAATTATAACCGCAAACATTTTGAGCATAATAATGAGAACAAGAAAGCGCTGTAGCGCAACTTTCAAGACCAGGTTGCTGCTCTTCCCCTATATCCCCCCCACTACAACCAAAACCACTGCAACCAGATGCAACGCCTGTTAAATCTTGGTCTCCTATTTTACTATCACTTGGTGATGCGCCACCTGAAGCTTGCTTTTCAACAACCACTCTGTCACTTGCACTTAATTCAGCTTGTGTTGCTAGGGCACTTAACTGCGTTCCATGCTGCTCTTTATACTGCTGGCTATCATTGTCACTAACATACACATATTGACTGCCAACTTTCACTATCCTACCAACTGGTTGTGAATTTGCCTCTCCAACAGGATTGTATGGATAGCAAATCCCGTTAAGGCCACACAATATTCCCTTTCCACTATCAACATAACTTAAATTATCTAAAACTGTAAGATTCAAACCCTCTACGTTATTACTAGTCATGCTATCCAAAAGATAAGAACTCTCTTCAGCAGTATCTTCTCCAAAACACAGTTTGCAAAAATACTCCAATTTAGCTTGCTTGGGGGTACCGACTAATTCGTAAGCCATAGACAAAAGCGCGTCTTTGAAAAAAGCCTTTTGTTCTAGACTTAAATCAGGCGACAAACCAACGTATTCTTCAACTCCAATTTTTTCAACTGTTTTACCATCTAGGCTTACTCGATAAAAAATTGGATCATTCTCACTGCCAGTCCAAAAATAAGTTCCATCCGTTCTTTGCCACCCATCAGAATACTTTTCAACTTCTCCTTCCATATCACCGCGCTTAAGCAAAAAAACTTCATCGCCTTCACTCACAGCCCAAAATTCTTCTTTAGTACCATGAACAAAGAATTCCTCTTCACTAACAGAATAAACCTTTTTAGTGTCAGGATTCACTTTATAGTATTTCCCGTCTTTCTCAAAATACCCGCTTTCTTTTAACTCCACTTCTTTGGGCGATGAGTCTCCCTTTGAGTAAGCATAGGTTTTTCCGTCTGAACCAGTCCAAACTGCAAAATCCTTTTGTCCTTGGTCTACTTCCTCTTTATAGTGCGCCTCTAGTGCCTTATAGTATTCTGCGGTCATTGCGTCTTTGTCTTCTTCTTTTACGAACACTGCTCCGTGGGTTTCCGGAGTCATCATTTGGAGTTCGCCTGTGTCAGGATTCATGAAAAGAGTGGTTTCGCCTGACTTGACAGCGCCTTCAACAATAGTGGTTGTCGCTGTGTCCAAATTCCATCTTTTGAGCTGACCGTTTTCCCACCAGTACATGCTCCAATCGCCTGGAGGATTGGCTGCAAAAACAGGAATTTCAAAAAAAAGAAATAAAAGCAGTGAAAAAAGCAAAGGGTTTTTTTTGTGGAAAGACAACAATTGCATGCTTATTTATCAATTGAATAAGTTATATTTAAGGTTTTGCGAAAAAAAAACGAAGGCAAAGGTTTAAATAGGGCAAAAGCATATTTTAGAACATGGATTTGAAGGAAAGCGCTTTGTGGTTCACAGGGGTTGTTTTTGCCCTAGTAATTGCAGTGCTTTTCATTTTGATTGTTACAATGACAGTGTCAGCCATTATTTCACTTCCAGAATGCTATGAATTGCAGGATTCAGTGCAAATGCAAGCCTGCTATGCCCGACAGGAAGAGGTTAGAGCATACCAGGCAATTGTAATTTTTATTGCAGGGCTTGCCACTATCCTGCTTGCAAGCAAGTTCTTGAAAGCGCAACCCGTAATCCAAATGGGTTTTTTGCTTGGAGGACTGTTGCTTTTTGTTTTTGGAGCACTGTCTTTTTCAGTTGCAGTCAGTGAAATCCTTGGCAGGATTGTGTTGGGAGTGCTCTTGCTTTGCTTTTTTGTTTTCCTTGCATGGAAAAAAGCTGAACCAGAGCAAAAGAAAAAATAATTGCTTGGAATTAGCACAAACCGGTTTTGCTGAAATTATCCAGAGAACTTTATTGAGTTCACTGTGTTTTTTTTCAGCCTTGCCTTTAAAAAAATGCAAAATTTTTCCCAGGAAAGGTTTTTATTCAAAAAAAGCGTTTCTATTTTGAAATGAAAAAAGGCTTTTTGCTTTCACTGGTGTTTGTTGTAATTGCTTTTTTCACTGCAAGCGCGCAAGCAGAATGCATTCAAAAATCTGAGCCACCAAATTGTTATACAATTACAAACCAATCCGAGTGTTTAAAATTTGATTGCATGTGGGGTCTAGACTGTGTTGGCAATCCAACGCCATGCGAAGACCTTAATAATACAGTCGAATGTGTTGAGCAGAAATGGTGCTCGTGGGACAACAGAACTGGCTGTACTGGACTACTCGAGCCTTGCTGGTTTTTTTTCAGCAAACGATTGCAGCAAACAACAAGGCTGTTATTTAGAATCCAAATGCCAAGGCACTCCAAGGGCTTGTTCTTCTTTGAGTAACCAAGAAGAGTGCTCAAAATATTATTATTGTAAGTGGGTTATCCCTATTTTTGTCAAAACATTGAAAGCCATTGACATTTCTTCTTCAAAAGCAAACTTGCGGGGTGAATTCGATTGTCCAAATGGTTGTTCTGTTTGGTTTGAATACTGGAAGGAGGGAACAACTGAGCTCAAGCATACGGAAAAGAAAACAGTTAGTGCAGGGAGGAGTTCTTTTTCTAAAGAAATTCCAATTGAAGCAAATTCGAAATACTATTTTAAAGCCCTTGCTGAAAAAGGCGAACAAAAAGCATCAGGTAAAATCCTGGATTTCAATAATTTCACCAGCACAGCGAGCACTACAAATCCCACAACAACACCCACAATAACACAAACTCCAACGCCAACACCGACTGCAATTTGGACACCACAGTGCACTCCCAAGTCTTGCTTGCAATTGGGCAAAGAATGCGATTATTGGGATGATGGTTGCGGAAACCAGGTTTTGTGTGGCAATTGCGCTGCAAACCTAGTGTGCTCAAACGGAAAATGCGTAAAGCCAACCACTCCAACTCAAACCATTGCTTCAACACAAACCATTACAGCAACTCCCACTGCAATCCAGCCAACTGCAACCCAAACAATAATGCAACCAGCCACAACGATTGCTCCACAACAGCCTTTGGTTGGAGCGCAATGCACTCAAACCGGTTGCGGTCCCTACAAGCCATATTATTGCTTGAACCAAAAATGGGTTGAAAACTGCCAAGAATGCGGTTGCCCTGAAGGATACAATTGTAGTATAGAAGAAAACAAGTGCATTCCTGGACAACAAAAAATAATAACTCAAATAGCAGATTTTACTGCGCCAATAATTGCAGTAGGCGCGCTATTGGCATTCATAATTATTGCCTTATTCTTGTTAAACCGGCTGGCTAACCATTTCAAGCAACAAAACCTGTTAAGCGAACAACAGCGTTTTGAGATTGCTAAAAGAAACCGCATGCTTAAAGACCTCCAAATAGACTATTATAAAAGACGCATCACAGAAGAAGAATTCAAAAAACAAACCCTTGCAATCCAAGCAGAAATAAAAGAACTCAAAAAAAACCAGCAACAAAAAACATAAAAGAATAAACAAAAAAGAAGCCCAGTACAATTGCGAGAAAAAAAAGTCTTTTTTAATTGACTGCTTTTTTCAGCGAAAAGGCTTTTTTGCAGTGCTAAAACCAATCAAGGCATACGGAGTGCAATGCCTTGTCAGGGAAGAAAACAATCCAATTGCGCCAACAAGTGCAACTGCCAGTGCCATTGTTCCGGATGGAACAATTCCCAGCGCCAAAGCAAAAACTGAAATTGTTCCAATTATTGCTCTCAAAAAAAGGTCCATTCCGCCAACGTTTTCCTCTAACAACAGTTTTTTCAAATCCATTCTTTTTTCACCTCAAACCAGTCAACCAATTCCCCAAAAAGCAGGGGTTTGAATGGCGTTCCCCCATCAATGCAAAAAAATCTCTTCAAAACATTTTTTAGGCGTTTGGATTACTATATTTAGAAGTGTTTTTCATGGGTTTAAAGGGCAAAAACCGTGTTTGCAATAAAATTAAAACCGCTGCCTTTCATCCAGTGCTGGCAGCAAGGGCAAGAAGAAAAAACAAAATTGCAAGGTTGAATGAAAGAATAAAACAATTGCACGAACAAATAAAAATTGAAAAAGACAACAGGAAAAAATGCTTGGATAAAAACTCGCAAATCCTCAACAAGAGAAAAATAACCGAAAGGGAAAAAGCCTTAATTGAATCAAACAAAAAACTGGTTGAAATTTATGAGCGCATGATAAGGCGGCTGGAAGAAGAGCTAAGGCATTCAGTAGACTATTGCAGAAAACTTGAAAAAAGAACAAAATAACCCTTTAAAACTAAAGCGGAATGCAAAAAATTCTTTATAAACAGGGGAAAGCAAAGATATTTCAAGCAAAAAAAAGCGGTGTTTTTTTGGCAAGAAAAATTGTAAAGGCAATTCTTGGAAAAAGAAAAACAATGAAAACAGTGAAAGAATTCCGCCTTGCAGGAAACCGTGATACCCTTGAAAGTGCTGCCACTTCAAGAAAAAAAACCAAAGCAAGAAAACTCAAAATTCCTGCCTTTTATCCAGGCGGGCCTGAACTTACTGTCTTGGACAAAAAAGCATTCCAGCTCTCAAAAAAAGCAATGGCTTTAATGGATAAAGCGCTTGAACGCAAACCTTCAAACCAGTCAAAACCGCCATTCGTTCAACTTGGAAAATGGAAAGGTTATGCCTTCAACCTTCCCTCGCCAGGCTCAAAGCCCGGTGAATGGACAACCAAGCGCGGTTACAGGCTGGTTTTGGATTTAATGGCGCGTTTTTCTGGAAAAAGTAAAAAGGAAAAACAGAGCTCTTTTTTCAGTATTACAGAGATTTCCAGGGTTTTTGATTCAGAGGGCAGGCTGGAAACAGAAATAGTTGACGGCGAAAACCGCCATGGAGTGCCACTAAAAATAACCCATTTTGACAAAAAAGGCAATTCCTCAAGTTAAGGAAAAAAAGAGGGTTGGACAAAAAAAGCAGCCAAATTGACAGAAAAATACAAGGCAACACCATTTTTATATACCTTTGTATACATTGATATACTTTATGACTACTACAACTTTAAGGGTTAGCCTTCCCGTAAAGCGAGAACTGGCAAAGTTCAAGAATTTCGAGCGCGAGCCGTTTGATGACGTGATAAAGCGCCTTTTGAATGTCGCACGCGAAGAGCCTCTTTCCAGAGAGGAAATAATGCAGATCGAGGCTTCGCTTGAAGAAATCAAGAAGGGCAGAGTTTTGTCTTTGAAGGATGCCGAGAAAAAGTGGGGCGTTTGATTGTTCGAATTGCTTTTGACTGAGGCCTTTGCCCGCGAATTCAAGAAACTGGAAAAAACCGAACGCGAGCGCATAAAGAAAAAGTTAAACGCAACAACGAAAACCCCCTTTCTCTTCTACGAACGCTTAACAGGCCACGACTTGTTCAAGCTCAGGGTGGGCAAATACAGGCTGATAGCGCAAATTAACATGCGCGAAAAGAAAATCACACTCTTAAGCGTAAAACACCGCGCCCCTGCATACCAAACGCATTAGGTGGCCACGTCCAGAGTTTTTGGTTACCGAACCAGACGCAAAAGACCATGCAAGAAAAAGGAAAGAGCGCTTCTTTTAGTAAAGAAAGACTTTTCTACATAATCAGTGCCTGCTTTTTAACGCTTCATCATTAAAAACCATTGCACTAAAACCCATTAAAAGCAGTTTTTTGCAGATTGAATCTGTCACCGTAAACTTTATATATTTGTGTGTGAGTATATTATACGGGTAATGAGGTAATTATTGGGATAATTACTGACTTCCACATAATGATATGTTTCGGTGTTTTCGGCACCGAAACCCAGCACAAAAAACTGGAAACCATTTTTGAACCGTTTTGGCGGTTCAAGCAATGGCGCGAAAGCGCCGGAAAAAAAATTTCACGCTTACACATAACACTCGGCTGGCAATTTTTTGCCTTTCGAGAAAATGTGCTAAGATTCACGAAATGAGCGCCAAAGCTTTTTTTGGCGTGAGGTTGTTTGAAGAGCCACGGGAAACCAGTGCACTGAAAAAGTGCTTTCAACATAACAAAGAAAACTTGAAAGCATTAAAAAAAGTGCTCAGGTTTTCTGGAAAAAAATTCCATTGAGTTTCTTCCGATTCCAGCTGATCCTGCTGGAGGGCACTGCTATGGGAATCCGATTAAGACATGCAAGTCTTAGAGGCCAGCCACGAGGGCCTCTGGCGAACGGCTCAGTAACACGTGGGCAATCTACCCTTGAGAGGCATTAATCCCGGGAAACTGGGGATAATGTGCCATAGGCAACAAGCACTGGAATGTCTTGTTGCCAAAAAGCGCTTGCTTCATGCTGCAAGTTGCGCTCAAGGACGAGCCTGCGGCAGAATAGGTTGTTGGCGGGGTAACTGCCCACCAAGCCTCAGATCTGTACGGGCCTTGGAAGAGGGAGCCCGGAGTAGGGAACTGAGACAAGGTCCCTAGCCCTACGGGGTGCAGCAGTCGCGAAACCTCTACAATGCGCGAAAGCGCGATAGGGGGATTCCCAGTGCCAGCACTGCTGGCTTTTGCCAAGCCCAGACAACTTGGCGAATAAGTGGGGGGCAAGATACGTGCCAGCCGCCGCGGTAACACGTACTCCACAAGTGGTGCCCACTAATATTGGGCTTAAAACATGCGTAGCTAGCTTCAAAAGTCCCCTGTGAAATCAGCCCGCTTAACGGGTTGGCGCGCAAGGGAAACTAGGAAGCTCGAGGCAGGAAGAGGTCAGGGGAATTCTCGGAGTAGCGGTGAAATGCTAAGATCCCGAGAAGACCACCGGTAGCGAAGGCGCCTGACCAGGACTGGCCTGACAGTGAGGCATGAAAGCTAGGGGAGCGACCCGGATTAGATATGGAAAAGGGGAACTTTTAAGAACTTCAGGCACAAATTAATTTGTGGAACAGGTTTTGGAATGCAAATTGAATGCGTTCCTGAAAAAACACCCTGAAATCCAGAAAACTGGAAAAGGGTTCAGGCACAAAAACTCGCAGTTCATTGTAAAACTGCCAGCGCAGTTTTCAAAAGAATTGTGCAGGATTTTGGGCATATTGCACGGTGACGGCAACACGTCTTACGGCAGAATCCTTATAACCGACAAAAACAAGGAATACCATTTGGTATTGCAAAAATTGTTTTTGAAGGTTTTCGGGTGAAATTAAACCTATTCCATGACAAGAACAGGAATTCCTATTACAGTCACACAAAAAGCAAGGCTGTATACAAGTATTTGACAGAAGTGCTTGAAGTTCCAAAGGGCTCTGTGAGGGAGCACCTGTCGCCCCCGTCCTCCATTGCAAAATGGTCTGACGGACATAAGGGTGCTTATCTCGCGGGACTCTTTGACGCCGAGGCAAGCATTGGAAAAAAACAAGCCAGAATCTCTTTCTCCACCACCTCAAAACCGCTCTGGGATTTCGCGAAAAAATTCCTTTCAAGCAAAGGAATCAAAACAAGCGAATTGCAGAGAAAAAGAGGCAAAAGAGAAGAGTTTGAGCTTTACA
This sequence comes from Candidatus Iainarchaeum sp., assembly GCA_038736825.1. Lineage (GTDB taxonomy): Archaea > Iainarchaeota > Iainarchaeia > Iainarchaeales > DTGL01 > JAPLVS01. The sequence continues at coordinate 15,639 of JAVYME010000006.1, read as the reverse complement.
TTTACGGCAAGCAAAACTTGAAGAAATTTCTCGGCATTGCACAGCCCTTGCATCCTGCAAAAAGGGCAAGGCTTGCAAAGTTCCATCTTTCCACTAAATACCCGGTTAGTCCTAGCCGTAAACGATGCGGACTAAGTGTTCCGGTCTCATTTGACACCGGAGTGCTGAAGGGAAACCGTTAAGTCCGCTGCCTGGGAAGTATGGTCGCAAGGCCGAAACTTAATGGAATTGGCGGGGGCGCACTACAAGGGGTGGATGCTGCGGTTTAATTGGATTCAACGCCAGACAGCTCACCAGGGCCGACAGCAGAATGATGGTCAACCTGAAGGGCTTACCTGACACGCTGAGAGGTGTTGTATGGTCATCGTCAGCTCGTACTATGAAGCGTCCTGTTAACTCAGGCAACGAGCGAGACCCACGCCATTAGTTGCCACTATCCAGTTTTGGATGAGCACTCTAATGGGACCGCCTTGGAAACAAGGAGGAAGGAGTGGTCGACGGTAGATCTGTATGGCCCGAATGCCTTGGGCTACACGCGGCATACATTGGCTGGAACAATGGGCTCCGAACCCGAAAGGGCAAGGCAATCCCCTAAAGCCAGTCTCGGTCCAGATCGAGGCTTGAAACCCTGCCTCGTGAATGCTTGGAATCCCCAGTAATCGCGTGTCACTATCGCGCGATGAATACGTCCCTGCGCCTTGCACACACTGCCCATCAAGCCAGTTGAGTAGGGTTTTGATGAGGCTTTTTCAAAAGAAAAAGTCGATTCTGAGTCCTGCGAGACGGGCTAAGTTGTAACAAGGTGTCCGTAGGGGAACCTGCGGACGGATCACCTCCTTTAATTTAAAGCACTAACAGTGCACTGGCCCGAAAGGCTCTTTGAACAACAAACAAAAAAAAAGCGAACCCGTGGAAAGGAAATAAAAATATTCTCTAACGGAATATTACAATGCTGGGCCCATGGTCTAGCGGTATGACGCAGCCTTTGCAAGGCTGAGGCCGCGGGTTCGATTCCCGCTGGGTCCAATAACAGCTTTCTATTCACAAAAAAAGAAAAGAAAGTTGTAAAAAAAAAATCCAAGCGGGATTTTGTTATATTCATCATTGTTGATGATGACCATTCCAAGCTTTTTTGGAATGGAATAGTGATTCTGTTAACTCAAGCATAACAGTAGTTTTCATGTTAACGGAAGATGATCCTGCACAGGTTAATGGCATTGACTTCACGAATTCCGGTTTTTTTTGAACTGGAATGCGTAAAGCGTTGAACAAAAAGCCATCTAGGGGATAACTAGGCTCAACTGTCGAAGAAGGGCGTGGCAAGCTGCGATAAGCCAGGGCGAGACGCATGCAGTCTTAGAACCCTGGATTCCCGAATCATCCCGAAAGGGAGGGCATACGCGGTGAATTGAAGCATCTTAGTAACCGCAGGAAAAGAAATCAATTGAGATGCCGTGAGTATCAGCGAGAAAAAACGGCAGAGGGCAAACCGAATACCGTACAGCAATGTATGGTGGATGTGGTGTTGGCTTGGTTAAATCCAAAGCATTGAAGCAGAAGTCTCTTGGAACAGAGCGCCATAGAGCGTGAAAGCCGTGTAAGCTGAAATGCAATGGATTATTGCCAAGTTCAAGAGTAGCGTGCACCGGATGTTGCGCGCGAAGAATGGAGTCTTTAACTTCAAACCCTAAATACGTGTTGAGACCGATAGCGTACTAGTACTGTGAAGGAAGGTTGAAAAGCACCCCTAACGGGGGCTGAAAAGCGTTTGAAACTAGATGGCGACAGGCGGGCGCGGCTCAAAAGGGTAGAAGCAAGCGAAGCAAGTTTTTGCAAAAAAACAAGCGAGCTTGCAGACCAGGGTTGCGCCGTTCGTCTAGAATCACGACCAAGGGAGTTTGTCCTAGTGGCAAGGCTAATCCTGTCAATGGAGCAGCCGAAGGGAAACCGAAGGCTCTGCAACCGCGAAATGCGGCGAGAGAGCGGGTGTTCTCGCGCCCCAGTCACTGGGTCAAGACCTGAAGCCAAGCGATCTATTCCTGGGCAAGTCGAAGCCTCTCTTCCGAGAGGTGGAGGACTTCAACCGGTACTAGTCTATCTGCTCGGGTGACCTGGGAATAGGCGCGATATACGAGTCGCGCTTGGCGATTGCAGGCTCCCCCTGAAGAATCCCGAAGGATTGCCTGGCCAGAGGCTGATTGTTGTGTAGAGATACTGAGTAGAAAGTATTGGTTCGAAAGGACCGGCTTTCTTTTCAAACTCCGAAGCAACAATCGCCGTAGAAGGCTGGAGTGGGGGCTGGCGGGTAAGCCGCTAGTCTTGGAGGGGAACAACCCGGACAAAGGTTAAGGCCCACAAATGCCGGTTAAGTGTCACTCACAAAGGGTGTCTCTGCCCTTAAACAGTAGGAAGGTTGGCTTAGAAGCAGCCACCCTCTAAAGAGTGCGTAATAGCTCACCTACCTAGGACAAAGGCCCCGAAAGATAATCTGGGCTAAAACCGGCTGCCGAAACCTTTGGGGATAACTGTAACAGTTATCAACCAGTAAGGGGGTAATCCGGTGGAGTGAAAGCTGGGCAGCAATGTCCAGTGAATCCGCTGGATGTATGGATCCTTGGGCAAGTAATAACGATTGAAGGGTGAGAATCCCTTCCGCCGAAAGGGCCAGGGTTCCTTAGCGCTAACCATTAGCTAAGGGTCAGTCGGTCCTAATCTTTCCCGTAACACGGTGAAAGAGAAAGGGAAACAGGTTCATATTCCTGTACTATTCGAATACGCTTTCGGCAACGAATGGCTGCAAACTGTTGCTTCGGGCTAGGCTGAGGCCTAGTGTCGATGGCCTTAACCATTATAAGTCCTTGGAGAACTGTAATGGTGTGAAAAGGACAAAAAATGGGAATAGCCGCAAGGTTCGGCTGAGGCCTGGAGCCAGTGAAAAGGTTTGCGGCAAGGATTTCGAATAACCGTACCGAGAACCGAGAGGGGTGCCCCTAGCTGAAAAAGCTTAGGCGTAACGGAGTAATGAAGTCAAGGGAATTCGGCAAATTAGCCCTGTATCTTCGGTACAAGGGGTGCCAGGCATGCGAATGCCTGGTTTCAATAGCAAGGGGGGTCCGACTGTTTAGTAAAAACACAGGTCCCTGCAAGCCCGCAAGGGTGTGAATAGGGGCTGACCTCTGCTCACTGCCAGTACGTGAAAACCCCGTTCAAGGGGACTAAGCGCTGGTAAAGAGCGGGCCTAACTCTGAGGCTCTCATGGTAGCGTAATACCTTGCCGGTTTAATGCCGGCTTGCACCAATGAAGCAACGAGATCCCCACTGTCCCTGACTTCAGTCCGATGAACGCGATACGCGGTGAACATGCCGCGGACTTCCAACGGGAAGAGAAGACCCCACAGAGGTTTACTGCAAGCTGATGCTGTGAGCCGGTTTTGTAAGTATAGCGTAGATGGGAGCAGTCGAAGGGTTTTCGTCAGGAAATCTGGATGCGACAATGTAACACCATCCCTACAAAACTGTCTTGCTAACTTGCAAAAGGACACCATTAGCCGGGCAGTTGGACTGGGGCGGTACACCCCTGAAAAGATATCAGGGGTATCCAAAGGTCTGCTCAAGCGGGTCAGAAATCCGCCTTTGAATATAAGAGTAAAAGCAGGCTTTACAGGGTTTCACACAGCAAGAAACCTTGTTGCGAAAGCACGGTCTAGTGAACGCTAGTGCGCCCATTGAAGGGGCCCTAGTCTGATAGTGAACTTACCTTGGGGGTAATGGATCCGTCGCGGGTGAGAGTCCACATCGACCCCGCGGTTTGATACTTCGCCGTCGTCTCAGGGCATCCTGGCTGTGCATAAGCAGCCAAGGGTGGAGGTGTTAACTCATTAAAGCCCTACGTTAGTTGGGTTGAGAACGGTGCGAGCCAGTTTGGATACTATCTGTTGGAAGTGCTGGTTGTCTGAGGGAAAGATTCCATTAGTACGAGAGGAACCTGGAGTCGCAGCCACTGGTTTGCCGGTTGTCTGACAAGGCAAAGCCGGGTAGCCACGCTGTAAACGATAAAAGCTGAAAGCATCTAAGCTTGAAGCGTTCCCTGAAAATAGACAGCCAATCCCGAACACTTTGCACTTCGGTGCAAAGCGCTAGGGACAAGGGTGTCGGTATAACACCGGCTTGATAGGTCAGAGATGTAAGAAGCAAGCTTCGGCGAGCTTTTCAGTCCACTGACACTAAAAACCCGAGGTTACGCTTTAACGCAACTTGAATTCAATGCCGTTTGCCTGTGCAGGATTATCCTTTCCATTATTCCTGATTTTAATCCGCTTAAAAAAAGTTTTAATTCGTGGCAGAAAAACAGGCAGGACTTAATGCAATCTTTAAGCAAAACACTGCAAAATCATTTTTTTATAGTAATATCGAGTCTTGGATTTGATTTGCAGGTTGTGCATGATAAGAGCATGTCGTTTTCGTATTTGGAGAATTTTCCCTCGGTGTCCAGTTTTCCTGGCGAGATTATGAGTATTTCTGTTGATTCGTTTGGAGCGATGATTCTTTCGCGTTCAATTGTTTCAAAGATTTCTGAATTTTTTTCTGTTTTTCCCAGCAAGGCAATTCTATGGCTTTCGGAATCCTTGTTTGAGATTTTCACTTTGAGGGAAAAGCTTTGTTTTTCAATTAAAAAATTTGAAACATTAAACCCGCTGTTTTCAATAACAACATTCAATTCTAGTTTTTCCAAATTCTCAAAACCAGAAAGCTTTACAACCTTGGCACCACCAACCTCAACCGGTGCACACTCGCTTGACCTCAAGTCACATGCCGGCATTGCCTGTTTTTTCCCAAAAAAAACAGGAAAAAAAACATAAACCAAAAACAAAACCACAAAAAAAACAATCAAGCCAAGCAAGCCAAGCTTTTGCCATTTACCCAACACAAGCATAGTAAGCATACACACCAAAAGAAATAAATAAGTTATGAACTTAACTCTAACGTGGCAAAAAAATCAATTTCAATCTTGACTCTTTTCACAATTTTAGCTTTTCTTTTCAATCCAGGATTTGCAGCTAACTGCATAAAAGGCACTGGGTGGTGCCCCTACTGTCAAAGCACAGCTGAAAGCTGTCAATGCAAAGAAGCATGCATTTGTCTTTGGTGGTGTGGTTGCACTGGATGCGATGACTGCCTTGGTTCTTGCTCCAATTGCAGGCCAAGCACCTGTGGGAGCTGCTTAGACTGTCATGACTACAAGTGCGAAAATTGGAGATGCCAAACAAAACCGGAACCGGAATGCACTCCTTCAACTTTTTGCAAGGGAAAAGATGTATGGCAAAAAAACTCGTCCTGCGACGAATACTTTGTGAAAAACTGTCCTTGTGGTTGCAGCAACGGACAATGCCTGGCCTGCCAAACACCAACACCAACACCCACACCCACACCAACCCCAATACAAACGCCAATTCCCACACCAACTCAACCGCCAACCCCTCCGCCAACACCAAAACCAACTCCAACACTTTGCAATTTTTCAACCTTTTGCAAGGGAAACGATCTCTGGAACCAAACCACTTATTGTGATATAGTTTTTGTGGCAACCTGTCCTTGTGGTTGCAGTAATGGCAAATGCCTGCCTTGCCCCCCACAATCTCCAACACCAACTCTAACACCTCACCCAACAATAACCCCGCCACCAACTCCAATTCCAACTCCAACACCAATTCCAACCCCTGTTTGCTGGAGCTCTTCCAGGTGCAATGCTGCACAAAATGTTGAAACCGGCACTTGCTGTGACAATGGCTCTTGCTATGGCTGGAGTGTGACTGCCAACTGCAATGCCGGCACAACTTGTGACCCAAACTTTGGGCCATTTTACACTTGCAATGGAAACAGCAAAAGGCAAAGCAAAAACTGCATTGAAAGGGGTTGCAGTGGAGGCTCTTGTTATTCCAATTCAAGCCAAATTCATAATGATGTGCTTTGCCCTTATGGGTGCCAAGCAATAGGCGGAAATGCCACTTGCAAGCCTAAAGCGGAATTCACAACCAATTTGCACTCAGGACTTGTTCCACTAACCGTTTTATTTGATGCTTCTGGAAGCAGTGATTCGGATGGAACAATTGCAAAATACAATTGGAATTTTGGAGACGGTTCAACTGAAACAAAAACCGATCCAAAAACATCCCATGTTTTCACCAAAAAAGGAGAATTCCTTGTATCGCTAACAGTAACAGACAATACAGGCGCTTCTTCAAACCCGAAAAACAAAACAATCAATGTAACTGAAAGAGCCACAATAACCAAATTTGACGCCACAAACCCAGAAAATGCAACAATGCCGACAACCATAACAATTGCGTGCAACAAGGATGCACAAGCAAGAATAGAATACTTTCACGAGAACGGAAGTGCAATCACAAGCATTCCACACGAAAACATTCCCTGCAAAGAAAAAAGCCTGGTTTTTTCAAGGCAAGGCTTTCCAGAACCAGGCATTTACACTTTGAAAGCAACAATTTTAGGCGAAGAATGCACTAATTGCCCGAAAACAAAAAACATAGTTGTTGGCATGCCAGCACCAGAACTTGAAACCCCTGAAACCAATCCATTGCTGGCAACAATCATTGCAGCCTGCATAATTGCCATTATCAGGATAAAAGAAAAAAAAGAACAATAAACACGCAGGCAATTAACAGTCCTTCAGGACAATCCCGGTTTTTTTGAAAAAAAGAATTAAAAAAAAAGGAAAAATTTCCTTACTGGTTAAGTGAAAGCCAGCCGGACCGGTTTAAATTTACAAGAAATGCAAGCAATAACTTCATTTCTTGGTTAATGGAAGGAAATGCTTTCAAAAGGCGAAGAACCGCAAAAACCGCCATGGATTAAAAGCTTTTATCCAGGGTAGTTTTTTCAGCCAGAGGGCAACAGCCACCATCAAGTATAAATACTTCTTTCAACACTTAACAATTACATGAATTTCTCTTTTGCTGAAGCAAAGGCATTCCTTTTCACCACCAAGGGCAAAAGGAAACTAAAACCTTTGAGCATTGCTGTTATAGCAGTTTGCATTGCACTTGCAATTTTTTTGACTGCACTAATCTTATTCAAAAGCCCGACGGAAACACTTCCACGAATTGAAACTCCAACGCCAACCTCAAAAGAAAAAGCCTTTCTTGAAAAATACTCGGATTTGGCTCAAGCCTGGAAAGCAAACGGAGTGAGCGCTGAAAGGCTTCACGAGGCATTTTCAGAGCTTGAAAAAAAGAATGCTTTGGAACTCCGGCAAATAATTGAATCACTGGAAAAACAAAAAACCGTTAAAGATGAAAAAATTGCCTTGCTTGCAAGCGCTTATTTGGAAATTGTTGAATTTGCAATTGCAAAAAAAGAGCATGAAACAATGCTTGCAAAAGCAAAAACATTGCATGAAAAACCAACCTGTGAAACATTCATGGAATACGAAAAACTCTTGTTGGCAGCAAAAAAAATGACTGCAACCGCTAAAGCGTTTTATGAAAAAACAAAACAGTTCATTGAAAAATTTCCAGCAGAAGCTGAAACAATTTCCCTTAAAAGCGAGGAATTTCCCTGGAAAAACGCAGAAGAAGAAATAGCGCTCTTGGAAAACTCAATAAAATACTTTAAGGAAAAGTGCTGAAAATGAAAAAAACTTGCTTTGCCATGCTTTTTTTGCTAGTCTTGTCGCAGGCTTTTGCCGAGCAAAACGGCTGGATAGTGGAATTCAAGGAAAGCGGCACAATCACCGCATACAACCTTACACTTGACACAACAATCACTGGATTTCAAAGCCAAACAGCAAGGCATGGTGGAACAAGCACAGTGCTGAGTGCACTATCAAGCGCGCTAGCACAAACAGGAATAGAATTAAGGGGAATGAGCCTTGCAGCAAGAACCGGAATTGAATCCGACGCACAAACAAAAGGAATTCAAAAAATCTGTTCAACGCTGGGCTTGACTGCAACAGAATGCAATTCAAAAATTTTCGCAAAATTCTCTATCTTGTTCAACGGAATAGCGATAAAAATATCAGAAGAAGAGGCAACAAAAATCTCTCAACTCCCAGAAGTGCAAGCAGTTTACCCAAACACAATAATCCAAGCAAGCGCAACTCAATGCCCAAGCTGTGTGCAACTAGAAGATATAGGAATACAAATACCCCTTAGCTTTTACACGGGAAAAGGAGTCAAAATAGCATTCATAGACACAGGCATAGACTTCTCGCACCCAGCCTTTGGATCATGCTCAAGCGAAGAATTCGAAAAAGGAAACTGCAAAAAAATAACAACTGGTGTTGACGGATGCACTCGCTCTGAAGCACTAAAAGAAACCACGCCGGGTTGTGGCCTTGGAACTGCAATAATGAGCTTTCCTAGATCCACTGAACAACCACTGGACTTGGTTGGGCATGGAACAGCAATTGCTGGAATTGCAACAGCCAAACAAGACCCAAACCTTAACAACAAATTGGATGAAGGTGAAGTTTGGGGTGTTGCCCCTGAAGCTGAAATCATTCCGTTGAGAGCTTGGAATTGCAAGAGTGAAGAGAGTTTTCTAGCTGGCTCTTTTGAAAGCGACTTAATTCAGGCACTAAAGCGTGCAATAGACCCACAAGATTTGTGCAAAGACAGCGCAATGGAGTGCAAGTTTGGCAATAGAGCTGATGTTATAAACATTAGCATGAACAGCACGAAAAACGGAGAGCATTATGGAGCTCTTTCAAAGGCAGTGGACAGCGCAGTGGAAGCAGGCTCTGTAGTAGTGGTTTCAGCTGGAAACAACGGTTTAAAGGCTGAAAGCAGTCCACTTGAATTGTGGCCTTATAACCCAGATTATAGGGTAAACACAATTCCGAATTCAATTGGTGCTCCCGGAAATTCATTAAAGGCAATAACTGTTGGAGCTTACGGTGGAAGCGATAGATCCAAAAAAACCCCTGGGATTTACTGTGGCGGTTCGGATTTTTTGATGTCTGGTTCAGGCACTGGAATTGTTTCATGGGAAGAAGGCGTGATCATGAAACCGGATGTTATTGCGCCTGGATTCAGTGAATGCGCTGCAAAGCCTTTGACTGCTAGTGTTTTGGAGTGCGGGCAGGCAAGCGCAATCTTTTCAGGTGAAAGCGCTTGCAGCATTCCAGGATATAATTCGGTTAGCGGCACTTCGGTTTCCGCAGCATATGTTTCAGGGCTTGCCGCGCTTTTAAAGGAAAAAAATCCAGACTGGTCGGCTCTTGAAATAAAAATGGCTATAAGGAATACAGCCATGGACAAAAAGCTTCCTTTTTCCGCTCAAGGCTTTGGACTCATTAATGCAAAGAAAGCATTGTCTCTTGCAAACGCTCCACCGGTTGCCTTGCTTGAACCGATTGGAACGAAAGGCAACGAGTTAAGCACTTCTTTTTATCAAATAAAAGGCATTGCGTATGGAAGGGATTTTGAAAAATATACTGTGGAAGTTGGACAATTAAAGGTTTTTGGGACAGATTCAAGAGGAGTTGATATCAAATTTTTCACCTGGCAGAACGGTGTTAGCTGGGTGCTGTCCTTCCTAAGCGGGACTATTGGAGAGCATGTCTTTGTAGGCACTCCTGCTGGCAAATTACCCATCGGGCAAATAGCAAAAGCTGTCAGGATTGCTTGGGATACTGCTCAAAGCCCGTGGAAAGAGGCACTTAACTATGTGTTCAGAGACGTTTTAGGAATCAGCTCACAACTTGCAACAGCCAGTATTAGCTTGCTGGTCAGGTTTGCCTTAAGCTATGAGACTGCAAATGCTTCGCAAGACTATTATTTTCCAGTGCAAGCTTTCACGCTTGAAAACGATAGGACAATCCAATGGAATCTTGTAAAGGAAAGCCGCACTCCAGCCATTGGGGTTCTAGTTGAGGATTTCACGCCTTACAAGTGGCTTGGCCCCAACGAGGGAGAGCAATTCCTCAAACTGACAGTATACGACAGAAAGGGCGGGAAAAGTGTTGACTTCCTTCCACTCAATTATCGTCCATCGCTTGTAGAAAAAAAGGGCACTGGATTGAACTGCCAATGCGAAAAAACCGGTGAAGGTGCACCGGAATTCGTTGAACAAAGGAATTGGTTGTGGGCAATGAACCTTCGCGCTGAAAACGAGAGCAAAAGGGTAGTGGACTGCACTGAAAAATACTGTGATGCAGCACAACTTTACATTTTCTTTGCCGAAATGCAGGCAATTGCTGAAAAAAGCCTTGCTGAAATGAGCGAAAAAGAAAAACAGTTTTTTTATGACTCCATTGCCAATGAAAAAAGAACCCATGAACAAACCTTTTTGGATCTTTCAAGAAAGGAATTCATAGTCCTGCCAGCAGCCTCTGATAACAACAAACTGGTGTTTTATTCCACTGAAAAGGCAGGCTGGAAAAACTGGCTTCAAAAAAAATACCCTTATCCGACTGACAAAACAGGCATTCCAGTGATAAAACCAAAAGAGAGCGATCCCCCTTCAGTGAAAGCCGGAATAGAAATTCAAGCAAAATGGATGGAAGCAGACTGGAAAAACTGCCTAGAATTTTCGGGAGAAAAGCCAGCAAGAAGCCGAAAAGAATTCGAAAACCCGAATTGCACTCTGGACAGGGACTGGATTGAATTCCTGCAAGCTGCAAGACAAAAAGCCCTCCAAGGACAACCAATTGGCAGCACTGAAAGAGTCCAAGAAAGCACTGCACTCTCTGTGCTGGAAGCATCTGTCAAAAAATGCTTTGGAGAACAATACGGTCTTGAAAACATATACGTTGACTATTCAAGTCCTTGTGATACTGCAAGCGCAAAATACACTGAATGGAAAAAAGGGGAAAGCGCACTCTTGAAAAAACTGGAAATTTTGGCTGGAATGAAACAGACTGCAATGGAAGCAAGGTTTACAGAAGACTTTTATGTTTCAAGAGGCAGCTGGCATGCTGGAGACTTTGCAAAAAACGGGGGAGCAAGGCTTTTATCGCTTCCAGTTTTCCTTGAAAACCAGGAATGGATTGCCGAGCAAAGCCGGAACTGCAATCTTGCCTCAGGCAACTGCTATTTTGAAATTGCAATGCAAAGGTTCAAGATTTCTGAAGAGGAAGTGCGCAACTTTTTCTCGTTTTTTGAAAAACACTCCTTCCTTCAATTTGGGCTTTCACCGGAAACAAAACTTGAAGAAAAAGAAATAGAATTTGTTAAAAAAAATTCGATTGCAATGAATGGCTGGCTTTGGGCTGAACCATTGGCAAGCAGCATTGAAATAAAACTTGTTTCAGACGCAATAAGCGAAGACTTCAAAAAAGACTTCAAGGAATTTTTTGCAAGCCAGTTAAGCGATGCAAGAATAAATCCAGAAAACTGGAATGTAATCTTAAAGGAAGGCAACCGCTTTGAAACAGGAAAATACAAGCTTAAAACAGGTTTCCCATTCAACATTCACAGCAAGGACCGCATAGAAATTCCTGCAGCAAGCCACTACATTGAATTAAGCGAAAAGCTTTCCGACAAATCAAACCCCTTCCTGTTCATTCCATTTGACGGCGAACTCGGCTTGGAAAACGGCAGGCAAGGATATGGCGCCAGAATAGAATTCCCGCAATACCCTGAAGCAAAAATCTATTACACAAACCAAATTCCAGAAATAAAAACAAGCCAGATTTTCTATGAATACAACATGGAAAAAAACCGTGTTAGGCCGGGAAAAGGCCCTGACAATGACAACATTGCAAGAGTCAGATTTGCTTATTCCAAAGCAATTGATGACATACGCGAGGGCTCTGTCTTCAGTGTTTCAGGTGACGGAAAAGAATTTGAAATGACTTTAAAACATTCAATTCCTGTAAGGATTGGTTTTCTGGCTGCTCCGTATCTGCCAGCAGAGGGTGAACCAAGAAAAATTGCAAAAATCTATTACGCTCTTGCAAAAAACAGCACCTCAGAGAAATTCTCGCTTGAAGATTATGGAACAAAAAAAGGCATTTTCACTTTTTGGGATTTCCAGGCAAACATGTTGGGGGACACGGTTTCAGAACAGATTACTGACTGCTTGGGAGTTCCCTATAAAACGGTTGCAGCAAAGCTTGAAGTGCCAACCAAGTCAATAATCGATTACTGGGATGTCACAGGAAAGGCTTTGCCCTCAGGAAATGTAGTGGAGTTGCCTCTCTTGGCAACAATAGCTTTCCTGCCACCTGACACAAAAATTGTCTTGGAATGCAATTCAAAGGAAATTTTCAACCTACAAGCCTACATGGATTCTGCCGGCAAACCCATTACTGAAAGAAAGTGGGGTGGGGCAAGTTACAATCTCCGTAGACAGCCAATCGAACTTGTGCCAGAACAATTAAAACCGTTAACCTTAAAGGAAATTGCAGAAGGAGTGGAATCAGAAAAAATTTGCGCTAACACAAAAGAAAATGGAACTGACTTTTCATGGAATCCTGTCACGCTTTTTGGAGGCATACAAGCAGATTAGGCTGAACGCTTTTTTAAAGCAAAAAAAGGTCATTTTTTAAAAACAATCACGGAATAGGTTTTTTATGGCTCAACCTGAAAAAATTCCTGAAAAAATCAGGATTCCTTTTGCATTTCTTCCAATTGAAGCGCAAAAGATTATAGGAACATTTAAAGGCAGTTTCGAATCAAAGCCAGCAAAAGAGTGGAGTTTGCGACAGGTAAGGCAAGCGCAAGCCCTAAACCGGTTTGTGGGCAATATTGCAATCGAAGGCAAGGCAGCCAGAACACTAAGGTTTTACCGAATGGAGAAAAGGCGTCTTAGAAGGGCTGTTGAGGCAATGGAGCGAACAGGTTTTTTCCAGCCACAGTTTGCAGGAATGTTTCCGCCGGGATGGACAAACCCGGCAAACATTGCAAAAACCCATCCAGTTGTTTCAATTACAAGGACTGGTGATGTGGTTTTAAGGCAGCCTTCTAAAGAGGAAATCGCAAACCGTTCAAGACAAGGCTTTGGCGTTGGAAGGCAAGGCTTTGTCTTGGGAAAAATCCGGGCAGAACCAAGACTGGCGCAAGCCATAGCTGAGAGAGCAAAACAACGCGAGCAATATAGAGCTGAAATGCTGCAACGCAGAGCAATTGAAAGACCAGCAAGGCAGGCAAGGCTTGCAACAGCTCAAAGAAAAGCAACACCGAAAAGTCTCATAAAAAGGACAAGACGCCCACTATAATGTTTTTGGCAATTAAAGCATTCCGCAATCTTTTTTAATCAAAACACAGTATTATTTGCAAATGACACCCAAAACCCTTCATGCAATAATTGCTTTTTCAACACTCTTATTAATTCAAACCGCTCTAGCTGATTCTTTCACAATATCCCTTGAAGCGGACGGCGACAACTATGTTTCAATTCCCTTGGAAAACGCAAACCTAACTCTTGCAACAATCAACCAGCATTGCTCTACAACAAGTCTCACATACTGGAATCCCATAACCCAAGAACAAATAACAACCACTGATCCAAACTACACTCTCACAACAGGAACAGGATACAAAATCATTCCAGGAAAAGACTGCACAATCCAAATAAACGGCAACCCAACACAATTCCAGCAAACAAACCTATACAACACCAAACAAAACCTGACAGCAGCACCAAGCCAAACAACCAACATAAACAACATAAAAGGAACCTGCAACCCAGAAAACCTAACCATAATACACTACGATTACAGCCAAGGATACCTGCGAACAATCACAACCAGAGAACTAGAACCAGGAAAATCCTATTTTATTTCAACTCCACTAAATTGCACATTATCCTTGCCAGAAACACCACCATCCCAAACACCAACCCCAACACCAACAATCACACCAACAACCCCCACCACGCCAACCCAAACACCAACTCAACCGCCAACACCAACGCCAACCACAACACCAACTATCATTCCAACACCAACCCCAACACCAACAATCACACCAACACCAAAAACCACCCCTACAACAACCACGACACCAACACCAACGCCAATTCCCACTCCAACCCCAACGCCTGAGCCAACAATCACTCCTATTGAAACACCAAAAAAACCAAGCACTATTCTTCCAATTGAAACCAAAGCCAAAAACACAGGGCAATGGTTCAACCAGCCATTCACAGTTGAACTGGAATGCATTTCAACAGAAGCCCAATGCGTGAAAACTTATTACCGGCTTGGCTACTGGAATTGGATGGAAGGAAACAAAATAGAAATAAAAAAGGATGGAAAATACAACCTACTATTTTATTCCACTGATTCAGCCTACAATAGCGAGCTCCCAAAAACCGCTTGGGCTGGACTGGACACAGAACCGCCAGTGCTTGGAGAAAAATTCACTGCAACACCACAAGAAGAAGCAATATTATTAGAATGGACAGAAGCAACCGACGAAACAAGTGGCATAAAAGGATACATAATCAACAGAAACGGAAAAAAAATCAATGAAACAATAGAAACAAAATTCACGGACACAAAACTGGAAGGCGGGCAAACCTATTCCTATACCCTTCAAGCAGAAGACAATGCAGGAAACCTGTCCAAACCAGCGGAAACCACTGCAAAAGCACTTAAAAAAACAATTCAAGTGCAAATTGAAATGGTTTTGCCAGTTCAGGGAATGCGAATTCCAGAAGACACTGGATTGAACGAAATAATCTTAAAAGTTTTAAGCCAAGAAGAACAAAAAATAGAAAAAAAAATAATGGCAGACATATTTGCAGGAGACGAAAAAAAGGAAATTATTCTGGAATTCAATGAAAGCAATGGCCTTTATAGGGCAACTCTTTCAAATCCAATAAACCCTCCAGCTCAAAATCTTACAATAAAACTAAAAGACGGGCTTGCAGGAGAAAAAAGCATTCCCCTCTCCTTTTACAAGAGACCGTTCTATGAACACCCGTTTTTCCTTCCAGCAATAGGTTTATTAATACTGGTGACAGTTGCTTCAAAGGAAATTTATAAAAAAATCCAAAAAGCAAAACTCAAAAAAAAGGAAACACACGTGGTTACTTCCTGGGAAGAACTCCAGCCTGGAGCCAAGTTTAGGGAGAAAAGGATAGAGGAAATAAAAGTCAGGAACATAGAAGAAGAGACTGTCAAGCTAAAAGAAAAAATAGGGGAAGAACTGCAAAAAAAACTAAATGAAAAAAAGGAAGAATTGAAAAAAAAGACAAAAAAAGAAAAAAAACAACCAAGTTCAAAAGAAGAGAAAGAACTGCCAATACTGGAAGAAATAGAACACCTTGAAAAAACACTGGAATCAATTGACTGGTCTTGATTTCAAGAAAAAACCCTAAAGATTTTAAGCAAAAAACTTTCAAAGCCGGCAATATTCAGTCAGCCAGCAATGTTTTTTAAACAAAACAGCCTATTATTTGCGAATGCGAACAAAAAAAAGCCTTTTCACAGCACTCGCCATTTCGGCATTATTGTTAATGCAAAACACACTAGCAGACTCTTTCACTATAAACTTGTTCGCTTACGGCGACAACTATGTTTCAATTCCCTTGGAAAACGCAAACCTAACCCTTGCAACAATCAACCAGCATTGCTCTACAACAAGTCTCACATACTGGAATCCCATAACCCAAGAACAAATAACAACCACTGATCCAAACTACACTCTCACAACAGGAACAGGATACAAA
>JAVYME010000005.1:0-38569 GCA_038736825.1 Candidatus Iainarchaeum sp. | reverse complement strand
TGGCAAAAGAGTCTTCAAAGCGCTTTACAAAAGGCCCCAGATAGGAAACCCACTTGGTGTCAATGCATTCTTTTAAATATGCTAGTTCGTTTCCAACAATCACTGTGTCAGAAACTGGAATTATTTTTCCCAAGGCCATCTGCCCCCCCGCTCCCTGAAATCTTGGACTGTGCGTTCCAATCCTTCCTTAAAGGAAACTTTTGGAGTCCAGCCTGTCAACCTGAACAACTTGAAATAGCTTGCTTCCAGGATTTGAACATCTAAAGGCCGTAATCTTTGTTTTTCCACTACAATTTTCAGGTTTTTGACTTTCATTATGTCTGCAAGCATTTCAGCCATTTCTTTTACGCTCCAGCACTTTCCATAACCGCAATTGAAGACTTGGCCTTCTGCTTCTTTGTGTTTCATTAATTCTATTGCGGCTCTGGCTGCATCATCCACATATGTGAAATCGCGTTTTGCTTCAATGTTGCCCAAATGCAGTGTATTGCTTTTCGATAGTTGTGAGATGAGTTCTGGAATAATGTAGCGGTGGGTTTCTCTTGGACCAAAAGTGTTGAATTGGCGCAATATTATTACTGGAATTTCTTGTTCGTGGAACAATGTGAAGCAAAGCCTGTCAGCTGCAACTTTTGCGGCAGCATAAGTGGAGTGCGGGTTCAAGGGATGGTGTTCGTCCATTGGAACATATTGTGCTGTGCCATAAACTTCGCTTGTGGAATACTGTATAATGCGTTTTACTCCTGCTTTTTTGCATGCAAACATTACATTCATTGCGCCTGTGGCGTTTATGTCCATGAAGTCTTTTGGGGTTTTATAGCAGTCGGGAATGTAAGGCATTGCTGCAAGGTTGAAAACAAATTCTGCGTTGTGTTTTGCAAGCACGCGCTCAAGGTTTTGGTTTCTTATGTCGCCTTCAACAATGTTTATTTCTTTTTCTAAGCCTTTCAGGTTTTCCCTGCTGCCGCTGAGAAAATTGTCAAAAACAGTGATTTTTGCGTTTTCCGCTATTAGTTGCCTTACTAGAGCGCTGCCAATGAATCCAGCGCCGCCTGTTACAAAAACATTCTTTCCAGAAAAATCCATGAAAACACCTCTAATGCTAATAAATTGGCATAAATTCTTTTTAAACTCCCTTTTGGCACAAAAATAAAAAAAACTCCAATATTGCAACCAAAAATCGCACCATAACAATTATAAGAACACAATTCGCTTTTCCATTATGAGAGTTGCAGTTATCGGTCCAATAGAGCCATTTCGCGGTGGAATAGCTCATTCGAACACCATTTTGTGCAAAAAACTTGCAGAAAAAAACCAAGTGCTTGCATTGAGCTTTAAAAGGCTTTATCCAAAAATTCTTTATCCTGGCAGATTCCAGAAAGAAAAAGGAAGCCCTCCAAAAGAATTTCAAAGCGAGTTCTTGATTGATTCAATCAATCCCTTGAGCTGGAAGAAAACCGTCAAAAAAATAAGAAAATTTAAAGCGGAAATTGTTGTTTTTCAATGGTGGACCACCTTTCTTGCGCCCTGCTATTGGTTTATTGCAAATAAATTGAAAGAAAACTGCAAAATTTCAGTGATCTGCCAGAATGTTTTGCCACACGAGAAAAGCGCGATTCACTTTTTTCTCGCAAAAAGTTTTTTGAAAAAAGCAGAAAGCTTTGTGACACTGGCAAAATCTGACGAAGAATTATTGAAAAAAATTTTTCCAAGCGCTAAAGTGAAAACCATAATCGAGCCAACCTATGAAGTCATAATAAAAAAGGCAAAAATTTCCAAAAAAAATGCAATGAAGAGGCTTGGCATTAAAAAGCCAGCAATCCTGTTTTTTGGTTTTGTGCGACCCTATAAGGGTTTAGAGTTTTTGATTAAGGCAATGCCAAAAGTTTTGGCAAAAAAAGACATTGAATTGCATATTGTTGGCGAATTCTGGGAACCAAAGGAAAGGTTTTCAAAAATGATTGAAGAGCTTGGAATTGCAAAAAACGTGAAGATTGTGGATCGCTATGTTTCAGATGAAGAGGCAGCACTATATTTTGCTGCCTGTGATGCAGTTGTGCTGCCATATGTTTCTTCAACAGAATCCGGAATAATCCAGCTTGCTTTTGGCCATAATACTCCCATAATCACTACAAGTGTTGGTGGAAACATTGACTTAATTGAAAACAAAAAGAACGGATTGCTTGTGGAACCGCAAAACCCTGAGGCTTTAGCAAAAGCAATTCTGGAATTTTATGAAAAAGGCTTGGAGAAAAAATTCAAAAAGGCAATGCTGGAAGACAGAAAAAAATTTGCTTGGACGAAAGAAAAGGAAAAAGCCGTGCTAGGGCTTTTTTGAAAGTTCTTTTTTCCAGTAATCCACTAAATCGCAAAGGGTTTTTTCAAGCTTTATTTTTGGCTTCCAGCCGGTTGCTTTTCTCAATTTTGCATTGCTGCCAACAGCGTAAGGCACTTCAATCCTGACAATTTTTTCTTTTTTTGTTATTTTTTTGACTTCTTTTTTTGAAAAACCAGAAATCAAATTCAACACTTCGCTCATCTTATAGCCCTTGCCGGAACACAAATTGTAGGGTTCAGCGTACTTGCATTTTTTTACAGCAAGCCAAAAGCCCTCAACAGCATCCCTTACATCAGTAAAGTCTCTAACTGCACTAACCACTCCTGTTTCAATAAATGGTTCTTTCAAGCCCAACTCTATCATTGCAAGCTGTCTTGCCCAGTCACTGCAAGCAAATTCAGGCGGTCTTCCAGGGCCCGTGATGTTGAAAGAGCGAACAATTATTGTTTTCAAGCCATATTGTTCGAAATAGTTTTTGCCAAGCAATTCCATTGCAACCTTGCTTACTGCATAAGGGTTTAAGGGATTGAGTGGCTGTTTTTCGGTTATTGGCAGAGCGCTTTTTTTGACTGCACCGTAAACCTCGCGCGTGCTTGAAAGCAATACAATTGAATTTGGAGAGTGTTTTCTTAAAGCTTCAAGCAAATTCAGTGAACCCAAAAGGTTTACTCTCATTGTTTTTTCTGGAATGCTCCATGAAAGGTAAACATTTGCTTGGGCTGCAAAGTGAAAAACAATATCTGGCTTTGATTTTAGGACAGCGTTTTCAACTTGTTCTTGGCTGCAAACATTGCATTCAATTAATGAAATGTTTTTTTCAATTCCTTCAAGGTTTTTAACGGATTCGCCTGCCAGCATTGTGCCAAAAACCTCGCACTCTTCCCTCAAAAGAAGGTGCTTTGCAAGGTGTGAGCCCAAAAAACCTCCAATTCCTGTAATTAGAATGCGCACAAAAACACCTTGCAGATTTTAAACAACAACAAATAGAAAAACCTATACTTTGCGGTATAGTCCTAAAAGCCTTAAAGCAATTTTTTCTGGATGGAATTTTTTTGAAAAAGCAATCGCGTTTTTTCTTTTTAAAGCAAGGGTTTTTTCAGGCAATCCAACAATTTCTTGCAATCTTAAAGCCGCGCTTTCGGCTTGATTGAAGTCCACCAAAAAACCGTTTTTTTCTTTCTCCAAAAAAGATTCAAAGGAAGGAATCCGGCTCAATATTGGAATGCAGCCAGCCGCCATTGCCTCTATTGCGCTAACTCCAAAGCTTTCATATTCTGAAGCAGAAACAAAAAACTCTGCTTTGCACAACAGGGAACGCAATTCTTTTTCTTTAACCTCTCCAAGAAAAAAAACCTGTTTTTCCACTCCAAGATCTTTTGCTTGCAATTTTAGCCCGTATTCCAAGCCTTCAAAATCGTTGCCGGCAATATAAAGCCTTGCATTTTTTCCCTTGAAGGCTTTTGCAAAAACCGAAAGCAATAAGTCAACACGCTTGTTTTTGCTCAGCCTTCCAACAAAAACAAAAGAGTTTTTTTCCTTTTTTACAGGCTTAAAGCCTTCAACTTTAACCGGCACTGGAATCAATTCCATCTTTTCCCCTGGAACAATTTTTTTAAACAATTCAAAGTCATGCTCGCTTATTGCAACAATACTGTCCGCAAAACCCAGCAAAAAACGGTTCCAGACAAAAAAATAAAACCATTTCAAGGGATTAGAGCCAGTGTGAAAAATTCCACCATAAGAGCTCAAAACAACAGGTTTTTTGTGAAAAAACTTTGAAAGCAGGAAAAGGTCTGAAAAAAAACCCAAACCGTGCACGTGAATTACATCTGCATCCCTTGCATGCTTTAGAGCTCCAAAAGCAATCTTGTAAAACCCAAAATCAATGAATGGAAGCCGCACTATTTGAATTCCATTAAAGCTTTCACTACAAGAGAGTTTCTCCCTAGAATGAGAGCACTTGTTCAAGCAAACCACTTTGCATTTATGGCCTGCTTTAACCAGTTCAATACAGCATTGCTCAAGAGAGCGCTCCATGCCCCCAACACAAGGCGCAAAGTGGTGAATCAAGTGCAATATTTTCATTCAAACCAAACTCTCCTATAAGAAATGCTTTTTCCTTTTTATATATTGGTTTTGGTACCTTTAAAGCCCAATAAAAGCATTCCAGTCTGCCAGCGAAGAAACCAAAAAATAATAAAAAATTGCAATCAACCACAACAAAATAATGAAAGCAGTCAAGGAAAGCGCTTTAAAGTTTTCAAAAGAAAAAATGCCCTTTGAAAGAAAAATAATGAATGCTGGCATTAATGGGAAAAGATAGCGGAAAGAGAAAAGCATTGGCGATTTAATTGAACCCAGAGCTAGCAGGGTGGCAGAAACAATGAAAAAGAAGAAAATAAAGCGTCCAACTTCATTCTTCTGCCTCCAAAAAAGAATTGCACCATAAACAAACAAAACCAAAACAATTGGCACTACAAACAGCAATGGCGGAAAGAAATTGAGTGCGCTTGAAATGTTAACTCCAACTGCAAGCTTGTAAAAAGCATAAGGATAAATCAAGGGATTGAATGGCTGAGCAAAATAGTGGCTTTTAGAAAAATTATTGAATTGCGATATTGCCAAGGGCAATAGAAAGGCAAGACATAACAAAACCAAAGCCATGCCACCAACGCATTCTTTGAAGAATTTTTTATCTTTCAAAAAAAACAAAAAGAAAACCAATGCAGCAATCGCATAAGCCCAGCAAACATAATTTATATAACCCATTAAAACAAGGCTAGCACAAAACAAAGCCAGGCTTTTCATTGAAAACTTTTTCAGCAATGAAATCATTGCAAGCATTGCCAAAAGAGACAAAAGCAAGAGAAAAACATAATGCCGCAAGTTGACAGAATAAAAGACATTTAAAGGGTTAAAAGCAAAAAGAAGCGTTGAAAGAAGGGCTTCCTGTTCAGAAAAAAAAGCTTTAGCCAAAAAATAAAACAAAAAAACAGCAAGAGTTCCAACAAGCGCAAAAAAAAACCTTGCCCAAAACCCCCCTAAAAGGGAAACAACTGGAACCATTAAAACATAGGATAATGGAGGGTAAAAATCAGAATTGGAAAAAGCAATTGCCTCTTCAAAGCTTTTGGTTACCCTTATTGTGAGCTCTTCATCAACTCCAGCCTGCCTGTATGAAAGATTGAAAACCCTAATGCAAAAAGCCAGCAAAAGGATTACAATCAAAAAAATAGTTTTTTTGTCTTGAAAAAATTTTTCCAGCTTCATTTTTTTCCAACCGTTTCACTCACTGCTTTTATTATGCAATCCAGTTCTGCTTGAGTCAAGTACTGGTGGCATCCCACATAAAAACCGTTCTCTCCAGCAAAAAGCGCATTGGAAAGCCCGCCCTCATATTTTTGCCTGAGATAAACATATTGGGGTTGGTGAAACGGAATGCAGCCAAACAAGGGCCTTGTTTCAATGCCTTTCGCTTCCAGCGCATTTCTAAATTTTTTTCTATTAATTTTTTCAGGTTTTTTTATTATGAGGGGGTAACCCAAATAATCGTTTTCTTTAGAGAAAACAGGCAATTGCAGTACATCAGAAAACTTTTGCAAGCCCTCATTCAAATATTTTACATTTTCTTGCCGTTTTCTTTTTGTTTCTTCGGCTTTTTCAAGTTGGGCTATGCCGATTGCGGCTGTAAGCTCGGTGGTTCTAAAATTATAGCCGACAAATTCCATTGTAAACCTTGCATCAACATCCTCTAAAGAAATTCCTTTGCTTTTAAGCAAAGCCAAAAATTCAGGTGAAGGTTCTCTCTGGGAACCATTCTTTCCATAAGATTTTATTTTTTTGAACATTGAAACCAGTTCAGCATTATTGGAGGCTAACGCTCCCATTTCTCCAGCTTGAATGTTGTGAGAAATGTAAAAAGAAAAAGCGCTTAAATCCCCGAAAGAGCCTATTTTTTTGTTTTTAAAAAGAGCTCCATGTGATTGAGCGCAATCACTGAAGAGAAAAACCCCTGCTTTTCTTGCAATTTTTTCCATTTCAACAATGTTGGCAGAAAAACCCATTAAAAAAACCGGCATTAAAACACTGCATTTTTGGGATTCAATTGATTCAAAGAACTCTTTAACCTTTTCAATTGAAAGATTTAAGGTTTCAAGGGCAATGTCTGCAAAGGCAGGCTCAAAACCACTCAATTTTATTGCATTAACGGTTGCAGCAAAAGTTAATGGGTTTGTTAGCACTAAAGGCTTTTCCTTGCAGTCAACCAAGTTGCCTTGCTTTAATGCTTCAAAGGCACAAATTTCAGCGGAAGTGCCAGAATTGAATGCAACCGCATGCTTTCTTTGAACATATAAAGCAAATTTTCTCTCGAATTCTTCCACCATTTTCCATTCAGAAAGCCTGTTTGATTCAAGCACTTTTTGCACCAGCTCGCGCTCTCTCGCGCCAACCTTGAAATCTCCAATAAAAACCCTCTTTTGCATTCCAACCACTTAAATATTATTAAAAGAACCAAACATCCTTTTTATAAATTATGAGAGTGTTAGAGAATGAAAAGGCTTTCCTTAATCCTTCCAACTTACAATGAATCTGAAAATATTAGAAAGCTTGTGCCACAACTCGAGGCTTTTTTTAAAAAAAACAGGCTGGATGCTGAAATACTTGTAGTGGATGACAATTCGCCTGACAAAACCTGGAAAGTTGCACAAAACCTGAACAAAAAGTATGGAAACATAAGGGTTTTGCGCAGGAAACAAAAGGAAGGCGTGGGTGCTGCATTAAAAGAAGCTTATGACAAGGCTAATGCTAAAATATTGCTTTCAATGGATGCAGATCTTGCATTGGAAGTTGAAGAAATCGCGTTATTGTTAAAGGAAATTGATTCTGGTCATGACATGGTTATTGGTTCAAGGTTTGAGAAAGGCTCTTTTTTTGAAAAAAAGAGCAATATTATCAAACTAAGGGGAATCATTAGTGATTGGGGCAACAAATACCTTTCACTGATAACTTGCACTCCAGTGAGCGATTTCTCACTCAATTTTAGGGCAATGAAAAGCGAAGTGTGGAAAAAAATAAAGCCAACAGATAAAAGGAATTTTTTTCTTGCTGAAATGATAATTCAAGCAAAAATTGCTGGATTTAAGGTAAAAAGTGTTCCCGCAACCTTTAGGGAGCGCTCTTATGGTGAATCAAAAACCAAGGTTGCAAACCAGTTTTTTGTTTTCTTTTTCAAAGCGTTAAAATATGCTTTTCCCTTGCAATGGGTTTACAGAAAGCGCTAACCTATAATTTGCACTATCACTTCTCTTTCCCTTGCAATCCTGTCAAAATCCATTAAAACTATTTGCTGCCATGTGCCAAGCAAGAGTTTCTTTTTTTCAAATGGCACTGAAAGGGATGGCCCTATAAGGTTTGCTAGAATGTGGGCTGCTCCGTTTTTATCGCTCCAGGTTTTGTGGTGTTCCCAGTCAAAATCCTTTGGCGCAATTTTTTCTAAAACGCTTGGCACGTCTTTGAGCAGGCCTGGTTCAAATTCTAGAGTGGAGATTGCCGCAGTGGAGCCTGAGACAAAAACAATGGCGATTCCGCGCTCTATTGTTGAAGAAGAAACCGCACTTGAAACCTCTTTGGTGATGTTCACTATTGAAATGTCTTTGCCTGTTTTAACTGAAAAACGCTTTAATTCTGATGCCATATGTCTCCCTTAAAAATAAAAGGCTGGAACCCAATATAGTGTGGTTCCATTAATTTCTTGTTTCTTGAATTTGTTTAAGGTTACTATTATTGCTCTTTTTGGCTGATAGGCTTGTAAAAAACTGTAAAAGCTTTTGCCTATTTTTTCACCGCTCATTTTTACTTCAATTGGCACTATTTCTTTTTCCCTGCTTAGAACAAAATCCACTTCTGCCTTTCCAGTGGTTCGCCAGTAATTGAGCTTCCAGTTTCCAAAATTGGAAAATAATTCCCTAAAAACAAAGTTTTCCAAAAGCATTGCATTGTCAGCCCTGCTGTCAAAACCAGAAAAATTGTTTATTGCTGCGTTTCTTAAGCCCAAATCTAAGAAGAAAACTTTTTGGGCTTTTTTCAATTCTGTTATCCTGTTTTTGTGGAATGGTTCCAACAAGTGGATTATGTAAGTGTGCTTGAGTATTGAAAGAAAGCTTTCTATTTTGTTGTAAGTGGTTTTTAAATCTGAAGCAGTAGAGGAAAGCGAAAATGGCTTTGAAACATTGAAGGATAACACTCTCAAAAGACCTTCAAACTTGGAAGTGTCTTCTATTCTGAAAAAAGAGGCAATATCTTTTTCCAAGTAAAGGTTGTAAATATTTTTTAAAATCAGGGTTTTTTCCTCAAAATTCTGGCTTTTTATGACTTCAGGATAGCCTCCAAAAACCGAAAACTCCTTCCAATATTTCAAAAAATCATCTTCAAAGGATGGCGGGGAAATTTCGCCTTTGCTTTCAAGAAAATTTTGAAGACTTGCATGCTTTTCACTGAAAAGACTTGCAAGGCCTTTGTCCTTTGCTTTCAAGAATTCTTCAAAATCAAAAGAAAGTAATTCAAACAAGAAGAGTCTGCCAACAAGGGGCGGCAAAACCTCGCTTTTTATTTCAAGCGAGGAGGATCCTGAAAAAAATGTTTTCACTTGTGGAAACTCGTCAAAGATTATTTTTAGTTTTTGTCCAGCGCCCCTTACTTTTTGAATTTCGTCCAAAAAAAGGAATAGGTTTTCATTAGGGCCCTTGAACCTTTTGACAAAATCAACAGGGTTTTCCTCAAGAGCGTGCCGGTTTTCCGGTATGTCGAGATTAATGAAAGACTTGTTTCCTTTCAACTCTTGTTCAATTTTTTTCAAAAGGGTTGTTTTGCCAGACTGCCTTGGCCCGCGAATCCCAATAATTTCTTTTCTGTTCAAACACTTTGCAAGGGTTTTTTCAAGTTTTCTTTCCAAAAAAACCTCAGCCATACAACTCTATTATTTTAGGAAAGATTTAAAAAATAAGTCTATTATTTTAGAATTTTATTTAATTTTATTGACTTTTTCAGAAGCAGAGTTATTCCAAACAAGAAAAAGGATGCCTTTTAAAAGCCCTCCAATAAAGGCTATATCGCGCAACAATAGAATGGCTGGAGAGGCAATGCCTATAAAAAAATCTCGTTTTAGTGCAAAAAAAACGAATGGAAGCATGCAAAAAATCAATAAAACAAGTGCTGCCAATGCAAAAAACAACATGGTTTCATTCCACAATGAAAGTAGTAGGCATATTGAGAAAATGCCTAAAAAGCCAATTTGCGCCTTTAAAAACTGTGGCGTATAAGAGTCAGAAACTGCTTTTGAGGAATGCTTTTTATAGAGAAGAACCCGCCAACAAGCGTGCTGGAATTTTTTCTTCAAATATTCAGCGAGTGAAACAGGGTGGTGATGGAAGACAATTGCTTTTGGGTTGAAAACTATTTTATGGTCTTTTTCTTGAATGGAATAAGACAAGTCTGGGTCTTCTCCGCTGGCTTTTTTGAAGGCTTTGTCGAAACCGTTCAAGC
This sequence comes from Candidatus Iainarchaeum sp., assembly GCA_038736825.1. Classification (GTDB taxonomy): domain Archaea; phylum Iainarchaeota; class Iainarchaeia; order Iainarchaeales; family DTGL01; genus JAPLVS01. The sequence goes on along the minus strand of JAVYME010000005.1, from coordinate 28,689 downwards.
TGAGGAAGACAGAGCGCTTGTAGGCAGCACTATAAGAGCCAATCCAGTCAATTGTTTTGCTTGAAAGCATTTTTTTATAGCGTTCCTCTATTTCTATTTGGGAAAAGCGAGCCATGAATTCCTTTTGTTGGGTTTTGTAAGCGCCTTGAACTCCAGCAACCATTGGATCCTCAAAAGGTTTAAGCATTTCAGAAAGCCAGTTTTTTTCCGGAATGCAGTCAGCATCAGTGAAAACAATTATTTCGCCTTTGGCTTTTATTGCGCCGGCATTGCGTGCTGCCGCAGGACCCAGTGGTTCTTGCCTGAAAAGCCTTGCTTTTTTGAATTTTTTAACGATTTCCGCTGTTTTGTCGGTTGAACCATCATCAACCACGATAAGCTCAAAGCTTTGTCCAAGATTTTGTGCTAAAATTGCTTTCAAGCATTTTTCAATCGTTCGCTCGCCGTTTCGCACTGGAACTATTACGCTGGCTTTCATTCTTTTTCCTTTTTTTGTTTTTTTGTTCCCCGCACAAGATACTTCAAGAAAGTTCCTGAAGCCTTTGCAAGGCGGGGAATCTCTTCAGGCTTGCTCAAACCTTCTTTCAATTTTTTTGCAACATATTTTGGGCGCAAATAAAACTCTCTTCTCCCAAAATCACAAAATTCAACCAGTTCTTGATTGCTCAAGCCTGGCCTTGAAACAATTGTGTTGTGCGATCCTTCTTCATTCACCCATTGCGAGAAATCCGTTGTAGTCAAAAAGCCCTTTTCCTTGAAATAATTGAATGCTTCTGTGCCAGGATAAACCATTAATGGAAAGAATTGCGCTGTGTCTGGATCCAAGCGCTTGGCAAAATCAATTGTTTTTCTGATGCTTTTCTTTGTTTCGCCCTGATTGCCCAAAATAAAGCAGCCGTGAACCAAAAGCCCTGCTTTTTTTGCATCTTTCATGAACCTTGAAATGCCTTTCACTGTAATGCCTTTTTTTATATTGTTTAAAATTTTTTGGTCTCCTGACTCTATTCCAACGCAAAGCAGCCTGCAACCGGCTTCTTTCATTGCCTTCAAGGTTTCAAAGTCAACGTCTGCGCGGGCATTAGCAGACCAAGTGAACTTCAATCCCTCTTTTTTCACTGCACTGCAAAACTCTTTAACCCTTTGCCTGTTTGCAGTGAAAGTGTCATCTTCAAAAAAGATTTCTTTTGCTTCAGGGAATTCCTTCAATATGTACTTGATTTCTGCAATTACATTTGGAATGCTTCTAGTCCTGTAAGAGCGAGAGAAAAGTGTTTGCGGCAAAAGGCAAAAAGTGCACTTGTAAGGACAGCCTCTTCCGCTCACAATGGTTATTTCAGGAAAAAGATTTGCTGGATAAAAATAGTTTTTTATGTTCAAAAACTCTTTGTAAACCTTGCTCACAAAAGGCAGTTCATCCAGGTTTTCAATCAAGGGGCGCAATTCGTTTACCCTTATTTTGTTTTTTTGCCTCCAAGCCAAGCCTTTCACTTTTTTCAGACATGGCTTTTTTTTGGACAACTCTTTCGCCAAATCCCTTAAAGTGTAATCGTATTCTTTTATGCACACCGCATCAACGCTTTTGCTTTGCCTTAAAACCCATTCAGGCATTGCACTCACATGGGTTCCAACTAAAACCGTAAAACAGCCGGTTTCCTTTTTTATGGTTTCAGCCACTTTTAAGTCGTTGTAAATGCTGGCAGTGCTTGTGTCCAAAACGCACATTTTTGGCTTGAATTTTTTGGCAGTTTGCAAAACCCCTTCAAGAGTTTGGTTTTCAGCCGGAGCATCTAACAGCAGTACTTTGTGCCCAGCCTCTTTTAGAACACCTGTAGCATAAGCAAGCCAGATTGGATAATATATGCAGCCACCCTTGCTTACCGCTGGAGAGCGAGAAGTGCGCGAAAAGCGCGGCTTAAAGGGAGGATTCAACAACAATATTTTCATTAAAAACACCAGTGCCTGCAATAAAGGATATGGAATGAAAATTAAAACTAATTATTGGTACAACAGCCAATTGCCATTAAAGACAAGAAAAAGCTAAAAAAAAAAGAAAAGGAAGCCCTGCTCAAAGCGGAGTCCAGGGCGGTCTTTCGTCAGTAACAAAGTACAAGTATGCGCCTACTTTTGCAACCCATTCAATGAACTTTGCTATGAATTCTGGTGCAATCCTTTTCGCGAGCAACAAACAGGTAAAGAAGTTGACGACCGCAAGTATGCCGACAATAAAGGCAAAAATAGATGCAATTATGCCAAGGATTATTGCCAGTATTATTCTGATTATTACTTCAACCCTGTTCACTTTCGCGTCAGGCGTTATTTTTACGTCAACCGCAGCCATTTTTTACACCTCCGTTTGAGTCAAAAATATTACTTCTTTCCCCTTTATAATTGTTTGCATTGCAAAAAATTGCCATTTTTGTTTCTTTTTTTGCTTTCACTTGATTTCTTTTGCTTTTACTTGTATTCCTTTTCCGCCTCTTTTTCCTTGCCAGCCTCTATCAACAAAATCAGTTTTTCCTCTGGTTTTATTTGGTGATCGCTTGAAAACTCGTATTTGCCATCCAAATAAGCAGCAATTGCATTAAAGTGCTTTCCCTCTGAAACCCCCAAGGTTTTGCCAGCAAGCTTTGTTTCAGAAGCCAAAACCTCTATCATGTCAAACTGGCCTATGCCTATGCTCACCAGTTCATTGACTGCTGGTCGAGTGAGCATTAACTCTACAGCCCTTGCAGCGTAAAGATCTGGGTTTATGGGCACAAAACCAAGCTTTTTCAGGATTGGGTTTGCTTCAGTTGTGTCTATTTTGACAAAAATTTTTTTGGCGCCCTCGCTTTTAGCGTAAAGCCCTGAAAGGACATTGGCTTTTTCGCTTTCTGTTGCTGCCACAAACATGTCGCAGTTTTTCAAGTTCAAGTCGTCAAAGGTTTCTGGCTTGGTTGCATCCCCGTTTACAACTATTGCGTTCAATTCACTGCCAATCCTCATTGCTTCATCTTTGTCCCTTACAATCATTACAACCCGGTTCTTGTTGCTTTTTGAAAGCGAAAGCCTTGCAAGTTCCTCGGCAAAAGCAGAATGCCCGACAATAATAATATACATTTTTCACGCCCCCTTCCCAGAATTCAAATCCTTCTAATTATTCCAAAGCCTTTCAGCATTACAAAAAATGGAATGATTTCCATTCTTCCAACAATCATATGTAAGCTGAGGAGGATTTTTAAAGCATCGTTCATGTTATACCAGCGCTCTCCCTGTAAAACGCCAAGGCCGACACCGCCTTGCGCTGAAGCCACAGTAAAGGATGCCTCTTGTAGGCTGTAATTGTAGGGTTCTGCTGGCGCTGGCACAAACATGAATGCAAGCATGCCGACCGCAAAAAGCAACAAATAGATTGCAACATATGAAAGGACAGCCATTACGGTTTCATCTGGAACAGTTCTGCCGCCAAGCCTTACCGGTACAACCGCTTTTGAGGGCAAAAGAGCCTTGTAAACCTGTCTCCTGACTGCCTTTAAAACTATCAGGACACGCCATAGTTTCAGCGCTCCAGCAGTGGAACCATAGCTGGCGCCAAAAATCATCAAGCATAAAAGAATTGCTATTGCAAAGGTTGGCATCTGGTTGACTTGAAAGAAAGTGCTGGCGCCAGTTGTCGTCAAGGCTGAAACTGCATAAAAAAAGGAGTCAAAATAATGGTATGTTTGGTAAAGATAGGCTTGAATGAAAATAAGGATTGTGGATGCAAAAACCAAAACGAAAAAAAACCTTATTTCTGGATTGGAGAAAAAATCCCTTATTTTGCCCCTTAAGAGATCGCGGTGGGAGACAAAGCTTATTCCGCCCAAAACCATGAGCACAAGCGTCACAATCATTGCCGGTCTTCCAAACTCGCCTACTCCATTAGCCCTGGTCGAAAAACCAGCAGTGGCAAGAGTCGTGAAAGTGTGAATGACTGCATCATAAACCGGCAGTCCGGCTAAAACATAAAGGATTATTCCAAGCACAGTGTAAAACAAATAAATTGCAATAATTATTCTGGCAATCTTGAAAACACTGTGGTAAAAGTCCTCGCTTCTGCCTTCAGCCTCAAACAATTCCTTTGCAGTTTTTGGCTTTTCAAAAAACATTAAGGCGAGAACAACAATTCCAAAACCGCCAAGCCATTGAGTATAAGCGCGCCAAAAACCCAAAGTCGGTGACAGGGCTTGCGGGTCCCTCACCATTGTCAAACCAGTAGTGCTAAAACCGGAAATGCTTTCAAAAAAAGCGTTAACTGGAGAAAAGCCGACAAGATAGTAGGGAATTGCCCCAATAAATCCCAAAACAAACCAGCACATTGCAATGGAAATAACCGCATGCTTTGAAGAAACCTCGCACCCCCTAATATTTGAATAAATTGCAGAAAAAACAACCATTAAAAAGGCAGAAGAGCCAAGAAACAATTCCACAAAGAGCTCTTCGCCATAATAAACTGCAACAGCAAGCGGCACCAAGAGAAACAAGCCCAGAAAACGCAATATGTTCGCAATTATCTTTATTATTGTCAAAAGGTCTTCCTTGCTCAATTCAGCCAAACCAAAAGCCCCCGAAAAAAACAATCAAAATACAATTTTTCCTAAAAAAACTGCAAGAAAGGATTTTTCAATGATTATGAAAAGAAAAAAAACGTTTTTTTCCGTTTTAAGCCTTTCTCTTTCCACTCAACTGCCTGAAAACAAACCTTGCTCTAGATTAATAATCATTTCTCAAAACAAAATATACTGAGGCAATTGCATGGCCAAAAAAAGAAAAAGCGCTTTTGAGCAAAGGCTTTCTGATTTCGGCAATGAAGTTGAAGCCCTAGGCAAAAAAGCTGGAAAGGCAATTGAATCCCTTGACAGGGAAAACGGTAATTCAAAACCAAAACGGCTTTACAGGAGCGGTAAAGAAAGGGTTTTAGGCGGGGTTTGCGGGGGCTTTGCTGAATACTTTAAAATCGATCCAATAATTGTAAGGCTTTTATGGGTTTTGCTTGCGCTGGCTGGCGGCACAGGAATACTGCTCTACATTATTGCATGGATACTTATTCCAAGAAACCCCAGAGATAAATGGGATTAAACGCCTAATAGGGTTTTCCATTTCGCTTTTTCCATTCAAAAAAAAGCGATTTGCACTCTTTTCCCATAAAGCCTTTTGCAATTTTCACTTTGCACTTGCTTTGCCTTTTCATTTCAGAATTCGGTATTTCCAGTTCGCTGAATCCAGCGCGCTTTGCGTCAGCAATTGATGCTCCATAAACTATGACTGGAATGCGCGCCCAGTGAATTGCAGAAAAGCACATCGGACAAGGCTCGCAAGTGGAATAAATAATGCAATCAGACAAATCAATCCTTTCCAGTTTTTTGCAAGAATTGCGGATTGCAACAATTTCAGCATGCGCTGTAACATCTGTTTGCTGCCATACGCGGTTGTGCTCGCAAACCAAGGCTTTTCCCTTGCACACAATGCAGGCACCAAAGGGAGTCTGGCCTTTACGGATTCCATCACGGGCTTTTTTTATTGCAAGCAGCATGAATTTTTTTTCAGGTTTAAAGGAAGGCATTAATCAAGAAAGAGGCTAATTGCTTTTATTGTTTTTGCCCTAAAAAGAGGTTCTTGCCCGCAAAAAATGCTTGTTTTTTCGCAGCCAGCGTTCCTGTTCCTTGTATTCAGGCATGTGTCTTGCAACTTCAGCCCAAAAAGCCTTTGAGTGATTGCGATGGCGCAAGTGGCATAATTCGTGCACTGCAATGTATTCTATTACTGGTCGCGGGGCTGCAATTAACCGCCAGTTAAAGGAAAGAGTGCCTTTTCCAGAACAAGAACCCCACCTGGTTTTTTGCCCGCGCACTGAAATGCGCTTGAAAGACAAATCCATCTGGCTGGCGCGCTCTGAAACGATTTTTTGAATTATTCTTTTCGCTTGCTTTTTATAAAAAGACTCTATTGCTTTTCCAACAAGGTGTTTTTTTCCAAAAGGCACTTTAACCAACAACCTGCCTTTTTTCGGGAAAGCCTTTGCTCCAATTCGAGTGCATTCCATTATTTCTATTGGAGCCTCTTTTCCCAAGAAAAGCAGGGAATTCCTGCTTTGCTCGGATTTTCTTGCAATTTTTTCCAGTCTTTCAGTGTGCCTTAAAATCCATGCCTGTTTTTCCAGTAAAAATTTTTCAATCACTGAAAAAGGCACTTTTGCCCTTGCAGGCAAAACAACCTGCAAGCCGTCTTCAAGGCTCACTTGCAGTCTCAGCCTTTGCGCTTTCCGGCTGTAGACAACTGAAAAAACTATTTCTTTGCCTGAAAGAAAAATTGAATGCCTTTCCTCTTTCACGTGATTCACTTATTCCAAAAACGCCGCAAGCATTTAAAGGGCAACGCTTTATTTTCAGGTTATGCATTGGCTTTTTTCTGCCACTTCAAAGCAGCTTTATTCCATGCGCAGCCATCTCGCGCTTGGCCTAGGGTCAATGCTCATAGCCACCGTGGGAATTCTTGTCAAGCTGATTGGAAGCAATGCGCATTTCATGACTATAATGTTTTGCAGGGTTTTCTTTGGAGCAATTTTTCTTTTCCTTACAGTGCCATTCATTGACAAAAAAGCATTCAGGCTCACCAGAAAGGATGTGAGGGATTATTTTTTTGCAGGAGTGCTTTGGACATTGGGTGCAATAACTTATGTTTGGGCTTTCCAGTTCGCTCCAGTTCAAAATGTGGTTTTATTGCACTCCGTTTACCCTTTTTTTGTTTTTATTCTTGCAGGACCATTGCTTGGCGAACACTTGAACAGGCAAAAAGTCATTGCTGCAAGCATGGCAATTGCCGGCATTGCTGTTCTTAACCCTTTCCAGCCAAGCGCTCACACTTTTGGCAACAGCATGGCATTGATAAGCGCAGTCCTTTGGGCGCTAGTGGTAGTGGAAATGAGGAAAGAAAACAAGGGGCACAACATAGGCAATGTAATGTGGCAGTTCTTTTTCGCCTCACTGGCATTATTGCCTGTGCCTTTCGCTTTCGGTTTCGGGAACTGGGTTCAGGTTTGGCCTTTCCTGCTCGCAATAGGTTTTGTTTCTACAGGTGCAGCCTATCTTTTCTACAATTTTGGCCTTCAAAGGATAGAGGCAGAGGAAGCATCCATAATAATGACAATCATAAACCCGGTTTTTTCAATAATTCTTGCTTTCATTGTGCTTTCTGAAGCAATTGCAGTTGAAACCCTGATTGGCGGCACAATACTGGTTGCAGCGGGAATTTATCTCGTGGTTTTTGGGAAAAACCAAAAAAAAGCCGCAAGTAAAATTTAAATAATGAGCATTTTAATATTGGTTAAATAAAAGGGTGTTTTTTTGGCTGATGTGAAGTTCATTACAATTGAAGAACTGCTTGAAATGAAGGCAAACGGGAAAAAATTCAAGCTCGTGGAAGTCCTTTCCGAGGAAAACTTTGCAGCAGGACACCTTCCAGAAGCAATAAACCTGCCTCTTGGAAAAATCAAGACAATTGCCACAGAATACCTTAAAAAAGACGAAACAATTGCAGTTTATTGCGCCAGTTATGCTTGCAATGCCAGCACTGAAGCTGCAAAAATTCTCTTAGAGCTTGGATATGAAAAGGTTTTGGATTTCAAGGCAGGCAAGAAAGGATGGGAAAACGCAGGCTTGCCCTTGGAAAAATAAGCAATTTTTTGCTTATTGCAAAAAAAACCCATTTAAAGCAAAAAACCTTTTGAATATTTTTTTAAAGGCAAATGGCAAAGTTAATTAGCCAGCCTATTTCCTGCTTTTTGGCGCCCGGTTTTTGCCCACAGAATAAAGCCTCATTGAAGGCAGCGACAACTCCAGTTTTTCCTTTTTGAATCTTTTCTTGAGCTCTTTTATGAATTCATGCGTTAAAGGATACTGGTCCACATATGTTTCCATTTTCATTACAACCAATACTGGCACGCCATATTCATTGAATTGCTTGAACCTAATAAATGGCTCAAATGTTTTGACTGCACCGGGAATGGTTCTCTGAATGTGCCTTGCAACATCGGTTGTCACTCTCTCCACTTTTTCAAGATCAGAATCCAATGGAACAGAAAACCTGAAATAAAGCGACAAAGACTGGCCAGGCGCAGTATGGTTTTTTATTATTGAATCCGCAAGCTTTGAATTAGGCACAACTATAAAGTCATTGTTAAAGGTTCTCAGGCGAGTGGAACGCCAGCCAATGTCCTCAACATAGCCCGCAATATCCTGTCCTTCCAATTCTATGAAGTCGCCAACATTTATTGGCCTGTCAGAAACAATGTTTATGCCTGCAAAAAGGTTTGAAAGAGTGCTTTGCAGGGCAAGACCGACTGCCAAACCGCTCAAGCCCAAAGCAGCAATAACCGGCGTGGTTTCAATCTTGAAATAAATGAATATTGCTGAAAGAGCGAGCAAATAAACTATTAGTGATACAACTTTTTCAAGAAGCTTGGGCGTTCTAGAAAGCCCTTTAGAGGCTTTAAGCCAGTACTCTATCAAAAGAGTTGAAAACCTTGAAAAAAACACTGCAAAAAGAATAGTGCAGGCAACAAAGGCAACAGCTCCAGCCCATTGTGATTGTTGCTCTGAAAGCGACAAAACATGAACTGCAAAATAAAAGCCAACCGTGATTATTATGAAGTAAAGCGGTTTAGCAATTCGCTTCAAAACAGGGTATGGAATGTCCACTCCAAAACCAAGCAAAAGCCGGTGAGCAAATTTTTTGAACAAAACCCTGAAAAAAACAGCAAAAACACCAATGGCTATCAATACAAGCACGAATTGAAGGTATTCAGTAAAAAACCATTCAAAAAAGGCTTCAACCAAACAGCATCCCCTGAAAACAATAAAAAATACAATGGAAAAATTAATATTGGAATCCTAAAAAAAAAGCAATGCGGGCAAAAAAAAGCCCGCCATAAAAAAAAATTCATTTTTTTGCTTTTTCAGCCAATCTGCCAATCCAAATTGTTGCCAGAACTGCTATTATGGTTACAAAGACAGCATAAGCCCAAATTCCAAAATCTGCAAGGAAATGCAATGCTCCGCCTTCAGCGAAAAGGCTTTTTATTGCATCATTCCATGCAAGGGCTGCAATCAAACCAAATGCAGCAGTCATTAAGGCAGCAATCTTTTCTATTACCTCTGATTTCATTATAACACCCCCCCAAATATGTGAATAATGAATGTTTTTATTTGTTTTGCACTCACAAAAGCAGTTTTCCAAACCTTGCACTAGCATAAAGCCTTGTTGCTTTGAGTGCAAGCATGTAAAAAAAACCCAGTAAAACAATTGCAATAAAATGCACTGGCGACTTGTTTTCAATGAATTTTATTCCCCGCGGAGAGCTCAACTCAAAGCCACCCTTGCCCTTCCACCGCCCGGTGGCAAGACCAAAATCAGCTGCAGGGCTGACCAAAAAACCAAATTTTATGTTCAAAAAATTGCGCGTTAACTCGTTTGGATGCTTTTTATACAAGAGAACATCGTTCTGGTGGTATTTCAATCGCTGCAAGGCATAGCCTAAAAGTGCAAAAAAATCTTTCGGTTTTGTTTCCTCGTGATCATGAAAATAGCCAGCCTTTACAGCCTTAAACTCATAGCCAGCCTCTATTATTTTGAAAGCAAAATCAGTGTCCTCTCGATAATAAAAGTATTCTTCGTCATAGCCTCCGACTCTTTCAGCCACCTCTTTCCTGAAAGCAGTTGAAGTGCCACCATAACCGCCATAACTGGAAACAATGCCGATTTTTGGATTTGAAAAAGGCTCAACCAGTTTTTTCAGCCAGTCTTTTTCCGGAATGCAGTCATGGTCCATGTTGACTATTATTGGATAGCGTGCTTTTTTGATGCCAGCATTTCGCGCCCTGCAAACCCCGAAATTCTTGTCAAAATGGATTAAAAAAACCTTTTTGTTTTTTCCAAACTCTTTTTCAAGCACTTCCCTTGTGTTATCAGTGCTCCCATCATTTATTACAATCACTTCAAATTTTGAGGGATAACTGACTGCAAGAATGCCTTTTACTGTTTTTACAACAGCATTTGCCCTGTTCCTTGTGGCAACAATTATGGAAACACTTGGAAACACCATTATTTTCCACCCGCAATAAAGCGTTCAATTCTTTTCACTAGAAGTTTTTTTTCGCTTTCCTTTTCAGCCTTAAACCTTTTCGCTTTCTCAATTGCTCTCGGAAGCTCGTCCAAGTCAAAAACAGCAATTGCCTTTTTCCTTTCATGCAAGGCTCTTGCAAGGTCTATTTGGTGGTCATCAGTGTGCTCGGAGAATTCCTTTAAGCGTGGCACTATTATGAGCGGTTTTTTGTGTTCAAGCGCGTTGAGGATTGCTCCAGCCCCTCCATGCGAAATTATTATGTCCGCTTTTTTGAATTCCAAGGAGAAATCTTCAGGGGAAAGAAATTGCCTGAAACCAAAATTTTTTGGAACATAGGTTGAATTCCCGGTTTGCGCAAAAACCTCAGCAATCAATTTCTTTCCTTCAATCAAGAAATCTATTTTTTCCAGCAACCTGTTGAACTGTTGCGGGTGAGTGCCTAAAGTAACAAAAACTCTCATTAGAACACGCTCCCACAAAACTCTGCTTTTGGAAAGAATTCAAGGTTTTCCTTCCATTGAACCAAGAAAAGACTGGCAAAGCGATACATTATTCTGCCACTAAGGCTTGGCTCTTTTATCCTGCAAAAGGATTCAATAAAAGCGACTTTTTTCCCAAACAATCTTACAATCAAGCAAAATGGAACTGCAGTGTCAGCTCCAGTGCTAATCACAAAATCCGGTTTCTCCTTAATGAAAACCAGCAATGACTGCAATATGTTGATGAGAAGCCTGAAAGGGTTTCTCCTAGGGCATTCCACAAAATAAACCCTTTCCATTTTCGCCAAAGCCAAGCCATTGGCTCTTTTGTCTGTCAAATAAAAGTGCTCTTTTCCCCTCCAAGCACTCTTGAGTTGAAGCAATTCAGTCAAATGGCCGCCGGCTGAAGCAGCAAGGCAAATTTTCATTTTTTTCCCTGTTTAAATGTATATTTTCTGGAAATAAGAAAGCAAGAATACAATTAAACAAATTATGGCTTGCATTCCCAAAATTATTAGTACAACCATTGGTTCTGTGAACCTTCCACGCCGCATAACCCAGTGAGTGAGCGAACCACCTTTGGGGTCAGCCTTAAGCGTGCCATCTTTTTGGGGAATGCCAAAGCACTCGCTCTTGAATTTGTGTTTTGCCTTGAAAAGAAGCTCAACAAAAAAAAGAAACATTAACAGGACTGCAATTTTTTCCAAGTCGCCGAGAATTGCAATTGTAGCAATGCCTGCTCCAGCCATGAGAGTCAATGAGTCCCCGCCAAAAATTTTTGCAGGAAACCAGTTAAAGTAAAGGAACGCTGTAAGTGCACCCAAAAGCGAAATTGCAATTATGAGTGCTTCAATTCCACCAGAATAGGACAAAAGTGCAGCAAGAGTGCCAATTATGAGAATGCCAAGCCCTGCTTCAAGCCCGTTAAAACCGGCAAGCATGTTTGTGGCATTGCTTGCACCAGTTATGCCTATTGGAACAAGCAAAAGCGAATAATAAACTCCAAAGCCCACCAAGCCAATAAAAGGAATGAAAAAAGGTGGATTGTTTATGTTTATTGCCATTAGTGGCAGAGCTGCAAACATTGGAATTAAGGCATGCTGCCATTGCTTTAAGCCATTCTTCCAGCCAATCAAATCGTCAACCAAGCCCAAAAAGCCCACCATGGAAACCGTGGCAAAACCAGCAAGCAATTTTGTCAAATCCAATTCAATTTCAAAAAAACTGCCAAGATAAGAATAAAAAAAAATGGAAAGCATTATTGCTGAAGAAAAGCCAAACCATACTGCAATGCCGCCCATTTCAGGTATTTCCGGTTTTGAAAGCTTGTTCATGTCCTTGCCTACAAGCCCGCGAGCCCTCATTTTCTCTGCAAGAAACGGCACTGTCAAAAAGCAAACAAGAAAAGAGCAAGCGAACAAAAGCAAAAAAGAAAGCAAAAACAAAGCCTCCTGGTTTTGCTTTAACTCCAGCCAAAAGCCTCTTTTTTAACCTTGAAAATCTTTATGGCTTGATTGCCTGCAGAATAACGGTAAACTTCTTCAAAATATTTCATTGCCTCTGGGTCATGGAACCAAAGCCTTGCAAGAGTGGAATTATTAACAGTGGAAAGCATTTTGGCAATTCCAGAATTGTCCTTTTCCCTGTAAAACCAAACAGATATGCCGCTTTGCGTGGTTGCAGGAACCCTAGTCCAAGTGTCAGCCCACAAGCTCGAGCTCATTTCGGTTGCAGGAATCAAATTGCCAGAACAATTGTATGCATTCTTATCCTTTTCCAGATAACAGGGAAGATAAAAATTGTGGTTTGGGTCTGCAAACATTAAAAGCCGCTTGACAGACTCATTGAAATCCCCAGGCCTTGTCTCGAAAGCATAAGTTGCCATAGAGGCAAACCCTTGGAACAAGCCATTGTCTACAAGAATGTATTCTGGCTTCCATTCCCTTACAAGTGCAAGGCTTTCATTCAAGTCTTGCGCCATAAGGAATCTACCATAACCGCCATCGCTTATATTCCACTTAACATTTCGGTTGTCTGCAAAAACGCTTTTGCCTGAAACAAAAGTAATCCAGTGCCCATAACTCCACCAATTCATGAATTTGGCTTTAGCTGGAGTGTTATCCTTCATCCAGTGAAGTGTTTCCTTCCAAGCAATGTCTGTTTCAATGCTTGGCTCGTGATGCCTAACAAAAAAGTCACCCATTGCAATTCCAGCCAAAAGCATGAAGGCAAGCGCGAAAAGCGCTATTTTTGATTCAACTGCCTTAAAGTGCTTTAAGTCCTTGAAATAAAAAAACAGCATTCCTGCGAGCGCTCCACCGCCAAAAGCCATTGGCAAGCCAAAAGCATAAGTGAACTTTAATTTATACCAAGCCATTAAAAGAGATGCTGCAATCCAGAGAAAAATTATTGGGGAAAGATAGTCTTGCTTGTTAAACCAAACATATAAAGGCATTAATGCGAGTGCAGCATAAGCGAAAAGCACTAGGATTCCATACTTGTAAGAGAAATGCGAGTTGCCAGCGCTTTCTTCGCCAACGGTCGTCATAAAAACATCGTTTGGCATTATTCTTGAAGAAAACATCCCATTTGGATCAATTAATGCAATTATTAAAAACACGACAACAGCGTAAAGCAATGCCACAACCAACCCCCTTAAAAGAGATTCCCGTGTTTCAGCGCGTTTGGTGCCAAAAAACAAAATGAACAAAAAGAAGCCGAATATTAAGGCAAGGAAAACAATTACAATGGCAATGCTTGTAAAGTTTTCCCCGCTAAAATTCAAGAAAGGAAGGGCTTTCTCGGCATAATCAAACATTGTGTTAATCCATCCAAAGCCATCAGAAAAAACCACTAGCACAAAGAACACAACTGAAGAGAGAAGGTAAAGCAACACAAAGGAACCAAATGCTTCAATTTTAATAGAACGCGAAAGGAAAAGCAATAAACCGAAAGGAAAAAACAATATAAGCAGTATTGGAATTATCAGAAAGAAACCCCAGGTTGCAGCCATTCCTGCAAAGAATATGCCTGCAAGCAAGGCATTGACTATATGGCTTTTGTCCAGTTTTGGTTCTTTGAGAGCGCGAATTAAAAACAGCAAGCCAGCAATCATCCAAAAAAAGCCCATTGAATCGCTTTCAAACTGGGTTGTCCTGTAAACATATGCTGGCATTATTGCTGCAAGGAATGCAGTCACATAGCCTGCTTTTTTGCCCCACAATTCTTTTCCAACAAAATAGCACAAAACACTAATAATTGCTCCATAGAATGCTGGAAAAACCTTTACTGCTTCAATTAAAAGCTCGCGAGAATAAGGGCCAAAGGCAGTGAAAAGCCTGAAAAAAACCACGGAAATGTAATAAAAAAGCGCTTCGTTTGTTGGAATCACTCTGTCTTGGTCTGGCAATTCAAAATAAGCGATTGGGTCTATTTCTGGCGGTTGTCCTTCAACCAAATAGAATTCTAGCATTCTTGCAGCAAAAAAAGGGTCAAAGCCAAAAAAATACTGGAATCTTGGCTGAAAGTTTTGCGTTCTCAATGCATAACCGAAAAGCAAGACTATTGCAAGAACAGCAAACTCTTCTTTTCCAAGGCCGCCTTTTTTTAAAACCAATAAAAACAATAAACCGAAAAGAATTGGCTGGAAAACAATAGCCCAGTGAATTCCCATCCAGCCCACAATAAAGCCGCAAATTGCAAATAATGCAACTGTCAAGGCTAAAAGCAACGCCCAGAAATCTGTTTTTGGCAATTCTAAGCCTTTTTTGCCTGAATCACTGCTAACTGTTTCTGTTGTTTTCTCTTTTTTTTCTTTGGACATTATGCCCCCTCAAAAAAAAGACATATAAGATGGAGAAAAGGAAGATATAAATACTTTATTGGCATTCGCTCATTTTTTGCCTTTCAGCATTTTTTCCTGTTCTGCAATTATGTTTTTGTATCTTTCCCTTAATTCAGCCATTTCCTTTTGGATTTCCAAATGCCTTTTTTCAAGTTTTTCTGGAATGGGTTTTTTGTTTTTCTTTAAATAATCATATATTGCTTCATGCAATGCATCCACTGCTAGCACGGAACAATGTACTTTTACAGAGGGCAAACCTCCAAGGCTTTCAACTATTCCTTGATTGGAGAGTTCAATTGCGTCTTCAAGTGTTTTGCCAATTGCAATGTCTGCCACTGTTGAGGAAGTGGCGATTGCAGCAGCGCAACCAAAAGTCTCCCATTTTATGTCTTTTATTTTTTCTTTTCCGTTTTTGCCCTTTCCCACTTTAATGTACAAATACATTACGTCTCCGCACACAAGGTTGCCTACTGTGCCGATTCCATCCGGGTTTTCCATTTTGCCCATGTGATGCGGTTTCAAAAAAGCGTTTCTAACTCTTTCAGAATACATTTTTTTCACTCTCCTTATCTTCCAAAAGGGCTTATTTTTCTAAGGTCGCGCACTATGCCTGGCAATACCTTTAAAGTGAAATCTATTTCTTTAACAGTATTGTATCTTCCCAGTGAAAGCCTGAGCGAGCCATGTGCTTCAGATGGAGCCAGTCCAATGGCTAGCAGTACATGGCTTGGTTCAAGTTTTGGGGAAGAGCAAGCAGAGCCAGTGCTTGCAGCAATTCCTTTTTCCGCTAGCCTCAATACAATGGATTCGCCTTCTATGAAGGAAAAGGAAAAATTTGCATTGTTGGGCAGTCTTTTTTTTGGATGCCCGTTTAAGCGCGTGTCCGGG
This sequence comes from Candidatus Iainarchaeum sp., assembly GCA_038736825.1. GTDB lineage: Archaea > Iainarchaeota > Iainarchaeia > Iainarchaeales > DTGL01 > JAPLVS01. Next base: position 13,340 of record JAVYME010000005.1, on the reverse strand, counting down.
ATTTCCAAAACCCCTTTGATTAGCTTGTCCCTCATTTTTTCCTGTCTCTTGCTTTCGGTTTTCATTTCTTTGAATGCAAGCTCCAAGGCTTTTCCCATTCCAACAATGCCTGCAACATTTTCAGTTCCGCTTCTTAAGCCTCGTTCATGGCCTCCGCCGTGCAAAATTGGTTCAATTTCAATTCCTTCCCTTTTAACCAGCAAGCCTGTGCCTTTCGGGCCATAAATTTTGTGGGCTGAAAGCGAAAGCATTGAAACATTTTCAAGCTCTAATGGGATTTTTCCAAAGGCTTGCACTGCGTCTGTATGGAATGGAGTGTTTTTTTCAGCGCAAATTTTTGCCAATTCTTTTATTGGTTCTATTGTTCCGATTTCATTGTTTGCATACATTATTGAAACAATTGCAGTTTTCTCGTTTAAAGCGGATGCAAGTTTTTCTGGGCTGACAAAGCCAAAGCTGTCAACAGGCAGTCTTATTATTTTAAATCCTTGTGATTCAAGCCATTGTGCAGTGCTTAAAACTGCATCATGCTCTATTGCTGATACAACCACTTGGTTTTTGCCTTCTTTTTTTGCAGCAAATGCAGTTCCTTTGAGTGCTAAGTTGTCAGCCTCTGTTGCACCAGAAGTGAAAAAAACTTCGCTTGATTTAACGCCAAGCAATCTTGCAGTCTTGTCCCTTGCTTTTTCAATTGCTTCTCTTGCCTCAATCCCTAAATTGTGGAGAGAGGAGGCGTTTCCGTATTTTTTGCAAAAAAAGGGCAGCATTTCTGCAAGGACTTCTTTTCGCATTTTGGTTGTTGCAGCATTGTCCAAGTAAATCTTCATTTTTCACTCCCTCCGCACTTTTTTCCGCAATGGTGTTTGACATGGAATTCCATTAATTCTATCAGGTTTGCCTTTCGCTTTAAATCGTTCAAAACGCATTTCTCCAAAAAATAAACCCTTTCCCTGCCTTTTTTTTCAGCTCTTATAAAGCGGCATTTTTTGAGCATTGAAAGGGAATGCGATACATTGGAGCGCTCTGCTCCGAGTTTTTCGGAAAGCTCGCTGACAGTCATTGGCTTTCGCTCCAAGGCAAGGAGTATTTCCATTCTCAAGTCATTGCCCAAAACCGAAAAGCATTTTTGCACAACAGCCATATGTGAAATATTTTTCACATATTATTAAAAAGGCTTCCATCGCTCTTTTTTTCATGGAAAACCTTTTTTCGGGCACAAGCAAAAAAGCAGAGATAAGGAAAAGGCTTTCAGAATTCAAGTCAAAATGGAAAGAACCAGATGAAGCAATCTTTGAAGAGCTTGCCTTCTGCCTGTGCACTCCACAAAGCAATGCCTTAAAGTGTGCAGAAGCAATTGAAATTGCCAAAAAAAAGAAATGCTTTCAAAACAAAGCAGAACTCAAAAAATGCTTGCACCGCAGGGTGAGGTTCCACAACAACAAAAGCAAATACATTGCAATGGCAAGAACCTTCTTTGAAAGAAACGGAAAACTGGAAATAAAAAAAATACTGAAAGAAAACCGCATTGAACAAAAACACTTGCACACAAGGAACTGGCTTGCAGAAAACATCAAAGGCATGGGCTTAAAGGAAGCAAGCCATTTCCTGCGAAACATAGGCTTTTACGAAAACATTGCAATTCTTGACAGACACATTTTGAAAAACCTCAAATCTTTGGGGGCAATCAGCAAAATTCCAAAAAGCATGGGAAAAAAACAATACCTGGAAATAGAGCAAAAAATGCTTGCCTTTTGCAAAAAGCAAAAAATAAAACCAGAAGAACTTGACTTGGCATTGTGGGCCAAAGAAACAGGCTTTGTTTTCAAATAAATTTACCTTGGAACAATAGAAACACTGATTTTTTCAGCATCCTTGAATCCAAGCGCTCTTGCAATAGAAAAAACCGCTTCCTTGATGCTTTCCCTTTCCTGCCAAAGAGCTGTCCTCTGCAAAGAACTTGTCCTTCCAGGAAATCCAGCAAAGCCATCTTTTAGCACCTGTCTTGGTTCAACAAAAAAAACGCTTGCCTGCACTCCAGAAGCCTTCCTTTCAAAAAGCACTCCAGCCAACAAATTCACCTTTATTTCCCCAAAAACACTGTCTTTTACAACAACCCCTTTTTGAAACAAGTGAACAGGTTTTCCCTTGCGTTTAGCGTCAAGCAATATTTTTCTTGAACCCATTTCTTGTGGCAAAACATAACGCCATCCAAAGCCAAGGAAAACCTGCCTTGGAATTTTCTTGCACTTGCGCAAAAACAAAAAAGAGGCAGTCTCTTTCCGGAACAAACCCTTGCCAGCAGCATGCCTTTCAAGCTTTGCCTTGAAAAAACGCATGCAAGAATTGGAAAAAAAGTTAATTAAAGCATAATTGCAAAAAACCACGCCACTGAAACAAAAACGCCTTAAATAAAAAAAATTAAAGCAAAAAATCACTTGAGTTTTAATTTTCTTTCCACTGCCTGCAAAATCTCTCCATTAACCACTGCTGGAAACAATTTATCAAAATAAGAATACACAGCATCACTGCTGTCAGAGTATTTGCCTATATGCTTCCTTATCTCCCGATATGCTGCTTCTGTTCCAATGCCGCCCCTTAAAGGCCTTCTAATGTCAAGGGCTTGCGCTGCACACATTAATTCTATTGTGAGCACACCCCAAGCATTGTTGATTATTTCCCTGCACTTTCTTGCAGCAATTGTGCCCATGGAAACATGGTCTTCTTGGTCGCCTGAAACCGGAATGCTGTCAACGCTTGCTGGGTGCGCCAAAACCTTGTTCTCTGAAACAAGCGATGCAGCACTATAATGAATCATCATCAAGCCAGAATCAAGCCCTTCCTCGCCAATGACAAGAAACCCAGGCAAGCCAGCATTCAAGTGAGGCGAAGTCATCCGGTTAATTCTGCGCTCTGAAATGTTGGCAATTTCTGCAATTGCAATTCCAAGCAAATCCATTGCAATTGCAACAGGCTGGCCGTGAAAATTTCCGCCAGTCAAAAAAGCCTTGTCCTTTGTAATGAAAATAGGGTTGTCTGCAACAGAATTCATTTCAATTTCAACAATTTTTTTCGCATACTCTAAAGCGTCTCTTGAAGCGCCATGAACTTGTGGAGTGCACCTTAAAGAGTAAGCGCTTTGGGTTCCCTTTCCCTTTTGCGCCAAGATTTCGCTTTCAGCAGTGAGAGCGCGAATGTTTGCAGCAACATCGTTTTGGCCCTTGAAAGGCCTCAGGGCGTGAAGTCTTTCGTCAAAAGCCTTCATTACTGTTTTCAGGACATCAATGCTCATTGATGCGGAAATGTCAGCTGTCTTTAAGAGGATGCCTGCATCATATACTGCTAGAGCGCCAATTCCAGTCATTAACTGTGAGCCATTGAACAATGCCAGTCCTTCGCGTCTTCGCATGTCTATTGGTTTTATTCCTGCGGCTTTCATTGCTTTCGCGCCAGGCATTCTTTTGCCTTTATAGAATGCTTCTCCTTCACCCATTACCACTAAAGCCATCATTGCAAGTGGAGCCAAGTCCCCTGAAGCTCCAAGCGAGCCTTTTTCGTACACTACTGGCACAACATTTTTGTTCAACATTTCAATCATTGTCTGCAAAGTGGTTGAGCGAATCCCACTGCAGCCTTTTGCAAGAGTGTTGATTCTGCAAGCCATTGCAGCGCGAACTATTTCTTCCGGCAATGGATTCATTACGCCGGCTGCATGAGAGCGAGTGGTGCGCTTGGAGATTTCTGCACCCAGTTCCTTTGAAATTATTTTGTCCCCAAAGCCGCCAAAGCCAGTGTTGACTCCGTAAATGGTTTCGCCTTTTTCAATCAATTCGTTGAGCATTTTCCAGTTTTCATCCAAGCGAGCGAGTGTTTCCCTTGAAACAAAGATTTTTTCCTTGAACCTTGCAATCATTGCAAGCTTTTCAACAGTAAGGCTTGAACCGTTTATTTCAATTCCTTTCATTAAAAAAGCCCCCCGAAAAATAAAACAGTAAGAATTGCAATTAAAGGTTTAAATTGGTTTGTTGTTGTGCTGTTTTAGTCTTTGGGCTTTTCAGCCAAGATTTTTTTTATTACTTTTACGGGTTCACTGGGCTCACGCTGTGGTTCCATTGAAGAGGTCTTAAATGCAAGCATTTCAAGGTTTTTTGCTATTCTTGCGCTTTTTTCTTTTTCTTCACTTGAAGGCTTTCTTGCAATCACGCGCGAGTGCAAAAGTTTTACTTTAACTTTTTTGGAATTGCAAAACTGCTTGCGAAAAACAGCCTTTTTTGAGTGAATGCGTTTGCCGGAAGGCTTTGATTCCAAGGAAAACTTTAAGCCTTTGATTCCAGCACTGGGCTTGCTTTCAAAAAACCTTTCAAGCACAAGCAAACAATGCTGTGAAGAAATTTAATTGCTTTGCTTTTTGAAAAAAAGTGTTCTTAGAGTTTTAGCCTGGCTCTCCGATTTCTCTTGCTTCTTCAAAAGCACTGGAAATTTCTGCTTCAGACAGGGCAGCGTTCTCTGGAACCAATTCCCTTGAAGCAACCACTTTTGAAGGAGGCTCTGCATAAGGCTTTTCTGGAAAGGCTTCCATTGAAAGAGCCATTTCCCTTATTTCGCCTATGCCTTTTGCCCCGCCAAGCCTGCGCGTCAAGGATCTAACTCCTTTTTGGACAACCCTGAACTTTCTCTGGAAAAGGCGCTGGTTTAAAGCATCAATATCAGCATTTCCGGTAAGCATTGGATAAGACCTAACAGTAAACTTGCCGCTTGAAGTGAAACCAAACTCCACTGCAACCTGCATTGTGTGAGTTTCACCGCCTCTTACTTTGAAATCCCTCCAAATAACGTGTTGGACAAAGCCATCCCTTGTAAGAACAGGGTTTTGTTGAACATAAAGATGCCATTTTCCCTTGAGGTTCGGGTTAACCATTCTTGAAACAGCACGCCTGTCCCCAATATACTGGAGAACCCGTTTTGCCAAAGCCCTTGGCATTACAATGAAAAGGCCTCTTGCGGTTTTTGCAGTTGCCTTTGCTCCAAACCTTATGCCTCTGCCTGCAAGCCCGATTCCGTACTCAGCGCCCTCGGCTATAAGACTGCCAGCAGTTGAAATTGCTGCATTGGCTGTCCTGCCAGCAATACTGCCTGCTGCATTGATTGCTCCAACAGCAGTTCCGCCAACAATCTCGCCTGCAGCTGAAACCGCAGAACCAGCCACTCCAGCGCCAACTGCACCAACAGTTGAAACAGTTGCCTTTCCAACCTCGCTTGCAGCCCTAACACTAGTGCCAACAGTGTGCCTTGCAAGATCCCCTGTTGCAGAAATCCCTTCACCGAAAGCATAATGGATTGTTGCACTCGTTTCATTCAATGCCCTTGCACCTGACTCTGCAAGCCTTCCGGCTTCCCTTTCAGCAACAGGCCTTACTGTCCTATAGCCTGCTGCAAACACTTTGCGCAAGCCATTTTTTGCCCTTTCAAGTCTTTCTTTTGGAGGGTTCAAGCGCAAAACAGGTCTGACAGTTTGAGGCTTTCTGGTTAAAGGCTTTGCTCTTGCAAGCCTTTCCCTTTGCGCTCTTATTCGAAAGGCGCTTCTCTCCCTTTCAAGCTTGTTTGCTCTTGCTTGAAAAGCAGGATTTTCGCTTGGTGTAAGGCGGTTTGCTTTTTGGAGCGCTGTCCTTGAACGAGTCTTTTCCCTGGCAGCATTCAAGGCAGCTCTTGTTGTTTGCGCTTTCACTCTAAAGGCTTTTCTTGCTGCAAAAACTCTTTGCGCTTGCAATCCAGAAACAATTCCTTGCCTTGCCGCTTGATTGAAACCAATTCTTTTTTGCAAGGGCTTGCGCGTTGGCGCTCTTGAAGGCATGCAATAATTAATGCAATGGAGTTATTTAATTGTTTTGGTTTTAAAAAAATTGAAAAAAGGGTTTTTATTTTCTTTCAAGTCTTGCCTTAATCCATGCATTAAGACTTGTTTTTCCGGTTGTTTCCTTCCATTTCCTGAAATCTTTTAATGCTTCAACTCCGAGAAGGACGGATACTGCGTTTTCTGAAACAGTCTCCAGCATTTTTCCGCGCAAGGGGATTTTAGCACGGGCAATGTTTTTTTCAATTAAAGCTTCAAGCTGGCGTTCAAGCGAGTTTGCATCATAAATCCAGCCTCCAATTCTGGCTTTAGAGCCCTTCGGAAAAGAATGGTGGAATTTTTTTGTTTCACGCTGTCTTTTGGCTTCAGCGAGTTCTCTTATCCTTCTCCATTTTCTGGCTCTTTCAGTGCGAGCTCTTGGCGGCAACAAATGCTTTTTTGGCTTCATTCAATTATTTTCTGAAGTGAAGATAATAAAAAAAAGCCTGTTAGAAAAAAAAGCAAAATAAAAAAATTGGTTGGGAAAAGAAACTAAAAAAAAAGAAAAAAGTAAAAGGTGATTAGCAGCTTTTGGAGCGCTCCACCTGAAAAGGCAGTGCACAACCAATCTCCACGGAGCTTAACTTCTGTGTTCGGAATGGGAACAGGTGTTTTCCCCGCGACATGACCGCTAATCAATAATAAAAGTGAAAGAAAAACTTTAAAAAGGTTGGGAAACTCACATCAACTCGGATTTTTTTCCCTTTTTTGCCTTGCTTATGCCGCGAATCATTTTTGCAGCCTTGTTCAAGCCCTTTTGAAGCAATGCCTCGGTTTTTGCACCAGCACAAATTATTTTGCCGTTTTTGAACAAAAGCAGTGTTATTTTTGGGTCTGAAACCCTCACAATTGCACCTGGAAACTGTTCGGGTTCATATTCCACGTTATCCAGGTTAAGCGCTGCCTGGAACAAGTCAACTGTCTGGTTCAAAGCAGCAGTGGCAACAAGATTCACCACAGTATAATTAACCTTTCTAAGCACTGGAATGTCTTTCTGGATTTCATGCACGAGCTTTGAAGCCTTTTTTATTCCAATAGCGATTTCCTTTTCATTGTTGGCGCCAGAACAGATAACCTTGCCGTTCTTGAACAACAACATTGAAACCTTTGGCTCTTTCAATTTCAATATTGCGCCCGGAAACTGTTCGGGTTCATACTCTATGTCCGGAATCGACATTGCAAGATTGTAAAGGTCAAGCGTTCCCTTCAAGGAAGCAGATGCAACAAGATTCACAATAGAATACTTCAAAATCCTTACACCCCTTTAAAAGCCCCACTTAAATACTCAAATGATGTTTTTAAAAAGGTATTTAAAAACCTTCCTTTTTTAAAAAACCAAGAGAAAAAAAACAAATACTCTGCTTTAAATACTTTTTCTTGGAAGAATTCTTTAAATTCCAAGATTTGCATAGTCATGGATTTAGGCATGCAATTGCAGGGGTGTAAAAATGAGCAGCAAGGAAGCAAAGGGAAAAAGAGCCAAAACAAGATCAAAACTCAAAAGAAAAGGCCCAAAACTGACTGTGAACGCGCTCTTGAAAAAACCAGCCATAAATTCGAGAGCCATAATCTGCATAGACAGTTCTGTGCACGCAGGCTTGCCTGCACCAAAATTTCACGGCATGGCTGGCACTGTGAAAGCAATTAAAAAGAATTGTGTTGAAGTCTGGATTGACGGTTGCAACAAAAAGATTGCAGTGCATCCAGCGCATCTCAAGGTTTTTGGCGGTGAAAGCAAATGATTGGCGAAGAATTTGTAAGCAGAAAGCCTGTCTCTCTAGTTGAAGTAAAAGCAATACTGAAAGCAAGGAAAAGAGAAGACAAAGAACCAACCTACGAGCAAGAACAAGCAGCAAAATATGCTGCAACGTTTGCAAAGCTCACAGACAAGCAAAGGGAAAAAATATACGAAGAATTGAAGGCAATAAGTTCGCTTGACGAAAAAAACATAGTTAAAATCATTGACATAATGCCGTCAGAAATGGAAATCATGAAAATAACAGTGGACAAAAAAGAGGGCGTGACAGAAGAAGACATGGCAAAAGCGCTGGAAATAGTGAGAAAATACGTTTCAAAATAAAAATTTTTTTAAAAAGGGGGCTGTCAAATGCTTGCGGAAGACTACGCACTGGTTTTGGATTATATTCCAAAAAGCCGGAGCACTGGCTTCAAGGAAGAGGCTTCCGCACAAGTATTAGGCGAAAAATATTTCACGCTGTTGGAAGTGGTGCCAAAAACCGAACTCAAACCCCTTGAAAAGGTTTACATAGGAAAAGAAGAACGGGAAAAAATAGAATTCATAAAAAAGAGAATTGATTTTTCAGATTTGACGCCAGGCTCGCAAGCAGAAATAGAGAACGCAATAGAAAAAATCGTGGAAGAAGACAAGGCAAGATTTGTGGCTTTTTTCAATTCATCCACGCCCATAACACTCAGAAGACACCAGCTTGAATTACTGCCAAGCCTGGGAAAAAAACACTTAAAAGACATTCTCGAAGAAAGAGAAAAAAAACCATTTGAATCACTTGAAGAAATAAAAAAAAGAATTCCATTAATGCCTGACCCTAAAAAAATCATCATAAAAAGAATCCTGGAAGAACTATCAGACGAAAACCAAAAACACTACCTCTTTGCAAGGCCGCCAAAAAAACAGCGCTCCAATTTCAGGGGAAGATAGGAAAACGAGATGGTTTGATTGAGCCTTTTCCTGGAACTCAACAACCTAATGGTAAAATACAGGTTTAGGCCTGAAAAAAAACTAGGACAGCACTTCATTGTCAATGAAGGCGTAATAGAAAAAATGGTGAGTGCAGCCAACCTTGGACCAAAAGACAGGGTTTTGGAAATAGGCGCTGGCACAGGCTTTCTTACAAGAAGACTCTTGGAAAAAAGCAGTGTTTTGGCTTTTGAAAAAGACGAGCGGTTGTGTGAATTGCTCTTAAAAGAACTGGAACAGGAAAGGCTTGAACTGCACTGCTCTGACTATCTTGCAGAAAAAGGGCTTGAATACAATAAAACAGTTTCCTTTCCACCCTATTTTTTGTCCAAAAAAATAGTGTTAAAGGTTTTAGAGGAAAAGCCAGAGCTTTGCGTCATGGTTTTCCAGCGCGAGTTTGCAGACAAACTTTTAGCACTCCCTGGATTCGAAGAATACTCTGCCTTAAGCGCTCTCGCCCAATACCATTACCGGATTGAAGACCTTGGCACAATTCAAGCCAAAAGATTCTTCCCAAAACCGAAAAGCGATTCAGGAATAATTGCCATGCACAGAATTGAAAGAAAGGAAAAATCTTCAAACGATGAAGGGTTCGCGCACTTTGTTGATGAAGTTTTCAGGCACAAAAACAAAAACCTTTCAAACGCGTTGCAGGACTCAAAAGGATTCCTTTCCGCAAGAGCAAACATAAAGGCAGTGGAAGTGGAAAAATTCAAGGACACCAAGGCTAAAAGAAAAGTCTTTTGCATGGAAGTTGAAGAGCTTGTCTCGCTTTACAATTCACTGGCAACCCCGACAAAAAAAACAAAAAAGAAAAAAAAGCAAAAAAAACAGCCTTCTTGAATGAGATTTCTGTTCAGCTTATTTTTTCAAGTATTATTTTTTCAAATTCAACCGGTTTGGCTGAAAGAGCAAACTTTTCAGCCAATGCAAGCCGTCTCTTGTTTTCAGCATAAATCGTGTAAAGGGGACTGCCTTTTTCCACTGAATGCCCTGGCTCAACATTCAACAAAACGCCAGCCCTTTTGTCATAAGGCGCTCCAGCTATCCTTGCAAGCTCTATGAGTTTTTTTACATTCGCTCTTGAAACCTCGCCCTCTTTTTCCGCTCTAACCTCAGTACTATAAGGCGCAAATTCTATTTTTTTCGAGGAATCAACCCTTTTGCCCTGCGCTTTAATTATTTGCTGCATTTTTTTGAGCGCCTTTCCCGATTTAAGGATTTTTTTTGCAAAATCAAAGCCCTCTCCAGCATCAGTTTTGCCAGCAAGCTCAAACAAGACACCGCAAAGCTCGCAGCTTTTTTGAGCCAAATTGTCAAAAAACTCGCCTTCAAGAACCTGCATTACATTTCTTGCCTCCAAAGCCGGACCAAAAGCATTCCCGCTCGGCTGAGAGCCATCAGTTAAAACAGCTTCCACCTTCATTCCCATTCTCCTTCCAACAGAAATGAATTTTTCCGCCATAGCTGAACCTTGCTGTCTGTCACTTATCTTCATTCCCTGCCCTATTGGAATGTCTATAACAACAAACTTTGAGCCAACAGCCGCCTTTTTGGCTATAACGCTTGCAATAACCTGGCCTTGAGGGTTTTGAGAAAGAGGGTATTCCACTCTAATTATTTTGTCATCCACTGGTGCAAGGTCAAGCGCTCCACCCCACATTATTATGCCGCCAACCTTTTCTGTTATGGATTTAACCTTTTCAGCGGACAAATTGACATTGGCTAGCACTTCCATTGCATCAGCGGTTCCAGCAGCAGAAGTAATGGAGCGCGAAGAGGTTTTTGGAATGTAAAGCCCGGCTGCTGCCACAATTGGAACCACAAGCATTGTTGCTCGACCGTTTATGCCGCCAACAGAATGCTTGTCCACAATCGGAGAAACATCAAATTTTATTCTGCGCCCGTTTTCTGAAAGGGCTTGAGCCATTGCAACTGTTTCATTGAGGTCAAAACCGCGAATGTGAACTGCTGTCATAAAGGCTGAAAGCTCTATGTCGCTGAGCTTGTTTGCATTAATGTCTCGCACTATGGATTTTATTTCTTCGCTGGTAAGAGTGACACCATTGAGCTTCTTTTTTATTGAATTAAGGCTTTCTGGAACGCCAGCAGCTGAAACAATCAGGGCTTGGCCTTCTTTCGCTTCAAGCAACCCAGTTAGCTCGCTGAAAAGCCCTATTTCGTGCTTTTTCAGCACAGTGTCCGTTGTGTCAATTACTGTGGCTGTTTTTATCTTTTTTTGGGGGTGAAATATTTCAATTCTGTCCAATGGATGAAGCCCAAGCTTGGCTGCTGTTTCTGCGTGCAATATTGCAATATGCCTTCCAGCATTTATTTCAAAAGGCTTTGCTTTCAATTCAAGGGAATAAGCGGCAACATTGTTCATTTTGACTCACATTAAAAATAATGCGCTCTTGTTTAAAAACTCTATTGCCCTAAAAAAATCAATGAACGCTGAAATTTCAAGAGAGCTTTTGGCAAAGAAAAAAGAATTGTCCATTCTCTTGAAAGAGCTTGTTGCAAAAAAAACAGTTAATCCGCCTGGCAGCGAAAGCCTTGCAGCATCGGTTTTGCAAAAATACTTCAAAAAATATAAAATTAAAACCACTCTTTTTGAAAAGGAAAAAAACCGCACAAACCTGGTTGCAAGCATTGGAAAAGGAAAGCCCGAGCTAATGATTGCACTGCATTCAGATGTGGTGCCTGCAGGCAATGGCTGGACTACTGATCCTTTCAAGGCAGTGCAAAAAAAAGGAAAAATTTACGGTAGAGGCGTTGCAGACAACAAGGGCCCGCTGGCGGCAACTGCTGTTCTCTTGGCGGTTTTGAAAAGGCATGAAAAAAAACTGAAGGGCAGAATTTCCCTTTTGGCGGCTGCAGATGAAGAGAAGGGCTCAAGGCTTGGAGTGCAATTCCTTTTAAATGAAAAAAAAATAAGCCCTGATTTTGTTGTTGTCCCGGATGTTTTCACTGAAAACAAAAAAATTTCTGTTGCAGAAAAGGGATTATTGCACTTGAAAGCCATTTCGCTTGGAAGGCAAGCGCATGGCTCTGAGCCAGAAAAGGGGGAAAACGCAATCCTTAAAATGGCTGCCTTTCTTTGCAAAGCAAAAAAAACAGGAATTCCAAGAGCGAAATCCAAATATTTTGAAAAGGCAACCATTAACTTTGGCACAATCAATGGCGGTGAAGCCATAAACATAGTGCCTGCCTATTGCGAGGCAAAAATAGATGTTCGCTTTCTTCCAAGCCAAAAGCCAAGCGAAATCCTTGCACGAATAAAAAAAATTGCAAAAAAGCATGATGTCAGGATTTCGGTTATTGACTGCCAAATGCCTTTTGAAATCCGGGCAAGCAATCCCCTTGTAATGGCTATACAAGAAAGCGTGAAAAAAGTTTATGGAAAGAATGCCAAGCTTTGCGGCATTTCCGGCACAACTGTTGCAAAAAAATTCTTGGAAAAACGCATTATTGCTGTAGGCTTTGGGCCTGGAAAAATGGTTGCACACCAAAGCAATGAATCAATTGAAATAAGCCAGCTCTTGGAATTCGCGCAAATAATGGCAATGGTTTCAGCAATTCTTTTTTTCAAGGAGTGACTGTATTTTGCAAAAAAGCGCTTCCGGTTTTTTTGCAAAAACAATTTTTGCGCCAGTCGGCTTTCCCTTAAACCATTTCCTTATCTCTTTCATGTGCGAGGCAATCCCGCCCATGCCTTCAAGAACAGCAATTATTTTTCCTTCATCGTAAGCGCTTGTCACTTCATTGAGCGTGCCCACTCTTCCTTCCAAGACTATCAAGGCATCACAAGCACGCACAAGCAAAAAATTTCTCGCCCTTCCAAGCCCTGTGAAGATTATGGCGTCAAATTCTTTTGTTGGATACTGCCAGTCAGTGGAATGAATTTCAAGGTTTTGCGCTGGCGATATCCCGATTGTTGTTCCGCCTGCTTCTTTTGCGCCTTTGACTGCTTCAAGTGGATAGCCAGGGCAAGCCCCAGAAAAAACAACAAACCCTTTTTCTGCTGCAATTTTTCCAAGTTTTCTTGCAATTTCCGCTTTTTTTGGTTCAACATTCCTGACAGCAGAACCAATAAAGCCAATTGCCTTTTTCACAAAAACACGCTCTCTTAAAAAAAAAATTCAATTTTTAGGTTCACTTATAGCCTATTTCTTTGTTCAATTCCCTTAAAGCCTTTGCGGCTGCATCCCCGAAATCGTCAGAGCCTGTTTTTTCAAACGCAAAGGTTATTGCACTGGAAGAATTTATGCGAGCCAAATGCAATGGATAACCGCATTTTTTCAATACACTCACTGTTTCCCTTGCAGAACCACCTTGAGAGCCCACGCCTGGAATAAGCAATGGAACCAAAGCATTTTGCGAAACATAAAATTTTGCAATTTGCTCTAATTCTGGCAGGGATGTTGCACCCACCACAGCGCCTGCTCCAGCGCATTCCTTGTTCCAAAGAGCGATTTTTTCGCTTGCAATCAAGTAAAAAGGTTTTCCTGAAACAAGCAATCCCTGGAATTCAACAGCGCCTGGATTGGAAGTGCGGTTCAAAAAATAAATTCCTTTGCCGTCTGAAGAGGCTTTTTCAAGAAAGGGTTTCACGGAATCGCTTCCAAGAAAAGGGCTTACTGTGACAGCATCTGCATTCCAAAAATCAAAGCCTTCCAAGGCATAAGCCTTGCTTGTGCTTCCTATGTCGCCTCGCTTGCCGTCAAAAATCACTGG
>JAVYME010000004.1:0-45236 GCA_038736825.1 Candidatus Iainarchaeum sp. | reverse complement strand
AGAAGACGAGCTTGCAGTTATTCTTCCAGAAGAATCTGAAGACATAGAGAGAAGGCTGAACGCTGCAAAGCTTGCCCTCAAAGAAGGCTCAAGCGATTCTGCAGCATTTGATGCAGCCTCTGCTCTTGCTCTGGCAAAAGCAGAGAGAGCAATCCAAGGCAAAGGCTACCCTGAACTAATAGGCTTGCTCAGTGAAAAGATTTCAAAACTGGAAGCCCAGTTTTTATCAGAAGAGCAAACAATGGTTTGGGCAAAACTTTACTTTGACCACGCAAAATACTTTTACGATTCAGCCAAGTATTTTGAAAAACAAAAGGCTACACCTGAAGCAGCAGAAAACGCAAAAGCCGGCTTAAGGCTTGCCTTTTTTGCAGAAGAACTATTGCTTGTAACAAGACAAGCAAAGGCAGAACTTGCATCAGCCTCCGTGGAAACCATAAAAGACTGGAGCAAGCCAAAAATAACACCAAAAATCCAGGTTGCCGAAAACAATACAGTTACCTTTTTCATTTTGGTTTTGGTTCTATTAGTGGTTATTGCAGGCATTGCCCTTGTTGGCGCCATAAAACTCTCTCAAAACAAGAAACAGGAAGGATTCATTTCAAAAAGAATAGAACGCCTTGAAAAGGCGAAAGAGTCAGCGGAAAAGGCAAGATTTAGGGAAAAACTCAGCGAAGAAGAATTCCAAAAAATTAAATCCGAGCATGAGGACAAGCTTGCAGCCTTGGAAGAGGAAAAGCGCATAAGGTCAAAGCATTTGATTGAAACAGACAGATTGCATGGCGAAATCCAAATGATTCAATTCATGCTGAAAGAGCTTAAAGCACAATATGAAAAAGGAGAAATAATTGATTCCGATTACAGGGAAGCCCTTGACTCGCTCACAAACAGGCTTGCCTCAGTAAAATTGAAAGCATCAGAAGAAGAAGCAGAGGTTTCAAATGAAGAAAAAAAAATCGCGCGCCTGAAAGCAGAAAGCGCCAAGGAAAAGCCTTCAAGTGAAAAAGAAAAAGCAAAGCCCAAGACAGCCAAAACCAGCAAAGCAAAATGGGCGTTCAAAAAGCGAGGAGTTTGAGTGAAAACCCTAATAGCGTATTATTCCAAGAGCGGAACAAACGAAGCAATTGCAAAAGAATTACAAAAAATGCTTGGCGCTGACATTGAAAGAATAATTGACTTGAAAGACCGGAATGGTTTTTTCGGATTTTTTTCAAACGGCTTTGATGCTTTAAAAAAGAAAAGCACAAAAATTGCTCCCTTGAAGAAAAACCCTGCTGCCTATGTGGTTCTGGTTCTTGTCTCGCCAGTGTGGGCTGGCTATATTTCTCCAGCGCTTCGCGCTTATGTTTCACAAAACAGGGAAAAAATCAAAAAATTTGCTTTCCTTTCAATTTCTTTAAGTGGAACAAAAAACAAAAAGGTTTTGCCAGAACTTGAGGACTTTGCTGGAAAAAAAGCGATTGCAAGCCTCATGCTCTCCAAAAAAGAAGCTGAAAGCCCTGAAGGGAAGAGAAAGCTAATGGAATTTGCAAAAAAACTAAAATGAGTTTTTTTTTCAGTTGTTGTTTTTTGCGCTGTTTTTTTCCCAGATTTTTTCCTTTAAGTCCAAGCCTATGACACTGGATTTGTCTTTGTCAAGCGTAACTCCAATTATTTGGTCTGCGCTTTTAATCATGGAATTGTTGTGGGTTATTGCTATGAACTGAGAGTTTTTGCTTATTTCGCTTATCATTCTCGTCAACCGAATGGAGTTGGCTTCATCCAAAGCAGCATCTGATTCGTCAAAGAAATAAAATGGGGCTGGATCGTATTGCTGTATTGCAAAAATGAATGCTAGGGCGGCAAGGCTTTTTTCTCCACCACTCATGCTGTCAATGTTTTGCAGGTTTTCTCCCTTGTGCTTTGCCTCTATGATTAGCCCAGAGTCAGCCGGGTTTTCTGGATCCGTTAGGCCAAGCTGGCCGACTCCTTCAAAAAAATTGTAAAACATTTTTGAAAAGTTTTCTTTTACTGCATTAAAGCATTGCATGAAGGCTTCCTTTCTTTTTATGTCTATTTTTTGAATCATGTCGAGTACGGCGTTTCTTTCCTCTTCGAGTTTTTTGAGTTTTTCTCTTACTTCCAAGAGTTCTGTTTTTTCGTTTCCAAGGGATTCTGCGGCTCTCAGGTTAACTGGGCCGATTTTTTCTAGTTTTTTTTCTGCTTCAGCCAAGTCTTTTTTCAATTCTTTTATTGAAGTGCCTTCAATTGGCTTGAATTCCTTGAATTGCTTGAATTCTTCCTCTATGTCGGAAAGCCTTACTTCTGCTTTTCCTGCTTCTATTCTGAGTTCTTCCATTTCTTTGGCTTTTTTTCTTGATTCGGCTTCAAGTGATTCTTTTTTTTGCCTGAGTGATGCCAGTTTTTTGTCCAGTTCTTCTTTTTTTTGCAGTTCTGCTTGCATTTTTTTGGAGTGTTCTTCGCTTTCCGTTTCAAGTTTTTCAAGTGTTTTTTCAAGTTCTTGGGATTTTTTTTCAAGGCTTTCTATTCTTTTTTGTGTTTCGAGGGCACTAGAGTGTATTTTTTCTGTTTCTTTTATCAAGGCTACAGTTTCAGTCTCTATTCTTGAAAGGATTTTTTCTTTTATGTTATTTGCCTCTGTTTCCAGCATTTTTAGCCTGTTTTCCAGCTCGCTTTTTTTGCTGTTCAATTCTATTGTTTTTTTGCCTGTTTTAACTGATGACAGTTGCAAGGCAAGACTGTTTTTTTTTGCTTTCAGGGTTTCAAGTTTTTTTTCAACTTCTTTGATTTTGGCTGAAATTTCTGTGGTTTCTGGTTTTGAGGCAAAGAGTGTTTTTTGCCTTGCTTCGAGTTCTGCAAGCGCTGAGGTTTTTTCGTTCAATACTGCCAGTTCTCTTTCAAGCTCTTGCATTATTTCCAGTTCTTTTTCGAGTTCTGTTTTTCTTTTTCTTGCTTCGTTTAAGGTTGAGGAAATTTGCTTTAATTCAAAAACTGCTTTTTTTTCCTCGTTTTCTTTTTTTTGGAGCAATTGTTTTTTCTTTTGGGCGGAAAGGTCGGAATCACATACAGGGCATTTTGCTATTTCTTTTTTCAGTTCTTTAATGGCTGACTGTATTTCGCCAATTTTTGCCTCTAGTTCTTTTTCTTGTGAAAGCGCTTTCTCGCAGTTTTTTTCTGCAACTTCCAGTGATTGTTTTATTTTTTTGGATTCCATTACTCCAAGCCTTTCCTTGACTTGAAGTGCTTTTTCTCTTTGAACTTTAAGCCCTTTTATTTTTTCGCTTATTTCACTAAGCTCTTTTTCTGCAAGGCTGTTTTGCCTTTCAATAGCGCTTTTTTCAGACAAAAGGAGTGTTGCTTGTTTTTGCAGGCTTTCTATTTCTTCTTCTGTTTCAGCCAGTTTTTGTTCCATTGCCTTTGTTTCGCTTTCTTTTTCTTTTGATTCCATGCTTGTGCTTTCAAGCTCTTTTATTATTGTTTGCAGTCTGTTTTCAAGTTCTGGAATTTCTTCAGATATTTTTGCAAGCCTTGCTTTTTCAATTGCGGATTCTTCCCTTAGCGTTTCCAGCCTTTTCGATATTGCTTCCTCTCTTTCAGCGCTTTCAGCCAGCCTTCTTTTTTCGTTTGCTGTTTTTTCAAGAGCCAGGTTTTTTTCTCCCTTGAGTGATTCTATTTTTGAAACTATTTCTCTCAGGGCTTTTTCTTTTTTTTCAAAAAGCTCTCTTTCCTTTTCTTGCACTTCCTTTTCAGTGCGTTCTATTGTTTCCATTGTCTGCCTGGCTTTTTCGTCCAAAGAGTCCGCTTCTGTTTTCAGTTTTTCAAGTTTTTCTCTTGCTATTGCAAGACTTTTTTGCGCTTCTTCTGATTCCAGTTTCAGGATTGTTGCCTTGGATCTATTCTTTTTTTCAACCAGCGCCAAATATTCTTCGGCAGCGCGTTTTTCGCTTTCAAGGGTTTCAATTCTTGAAAGGCGTTCGTTCAAGACAAGCGTGGTGTTTTTGACTTTTTCCTCGGCTTTGGCAAGGTTTTTTTCAGCCTCTTCCTTTTTTAAGTCAAATTCGCTTATTCCTGCAAGATCATCTATTATTTCGCGTCTTTCCTCTGGACTCATTTCAATAATTTTTGTTATGTCACCCTGTGTTACAATGTTGTTGCCATCGCTTTTCAAGCCAAGCTCGTTGAGCAAGGCAACTGCTTCATTTAAGCCTGTTTTTTCATCGTTTATGCGGCAAGTGCTTTTGCCGCTTTTGTCAATTGTCCTACTGATTGCCCACTCTCTTTCCTTGTCTGCTACAACTATTTCCACTTTTCCATAGGATTCTCCAGCACTATTGTTTATCAGTCCTGAAATCCTTCCAGCACGCAAAGATTTCATTGAAGTTGAACCGAGCACGAAAAGGATTGCGTCCAAAATATTGCTTTTTCCAGAACCATTGGGGCCTATTATTGCAGTAAAGCCTTTCCTGAACGGAATCGTGGCTTTTTTGAAGGACTTAAAGTTTTTAAGCCTTAATTCTTTTAGTTCTGCCATTCCAATCTACCGGCTTTCACTTTTTAGCCCGCTTTTTCCAAGACTCATGCCTTTTGACTTGAATTGATTCTGTTTCTTTTCGGTTGTCTTGGTAGTAAAAGGCAAAGAAGAGGGTGGCAAAAGCGAAAACCAGCGCTTCAAACGCAAGAGTGAGGACAAGCGAAAGAATGTTTTCTCCAAGGAATGCAACCAAAAAAAGCCCCAGGTTTGCAATAAAAGCGATTGAAAATATTGCAATTACTAGCACCAAAAAACATTCAAAAAACTTTTTTGAAGTGAGCCTCCAGCTTGCAGCAAGGCTGTCCCTTGCATTCAAACCATCAATTGCCATTGCTGGCATTGCGAAAAGGAAAAGTTTTATGAAAAAAAACGCAAAAGCAAAAAGCAGCAATCCAATGAAAACACTGCTAATTTCATGCAAGGGCAACACAATTAGTGCAATTAAGAAAAAAGTTGCTCCCAGTATTGAAAAAACAACTCCTGAAACGATAATGCCAAATGCGCCTGGAAGCATGGAAAACATGGCTGACAATGATTCTGAAAAGGCTTCTTGTTTTCCCAAGCGCACAGCATAAGCTGAATAAAACAAAGCCAGCATTGCTGAAATCAGTGCAGAAAAGAAAAAGGCTGCAAAAACCAAGAGAACCAGCTCAAAATACTGTTTTGAAAAAACAAAAACCCCTTCAAAAAGGCCTAATTCCATTCCGCCCTTTAACAGCATAAAATCTATTAGTGCTTCAAGCACTGGAATTACCACAATTTCTGTGAAAATCCCTGCAACAACCATTGCGGCTATTGCTGGAACCAAAATGAAAGGGTTTTTCAGAAAGGCTTTCAAGGAATTGCCAAAAGCATTAATCATGAAACCACACAATAAACAATTGTTTCAGACAATATAAGCAAATGCTTGTTTTTATAGTTTTCTGTGCTCGCTAGTTCCTTTGATAGTGCTTTTAAAGCACTATTCTTTTAGTTCGACTGAGTCTATTTCTCCGTCGCTGTCTAAGTCTAAGCCTTCCACAATGTGTGCTGTCTTTTTTTCATTGAAAGTGTTGGGTTTTGCGATTTCTTCAGTGTTTTGGATTATTGAGAGGATTGCTGCTCTGGTGCCGGCGTTTCTTTTGCCTGCAATGAATAGAATATGGCGTGATTCAAAGAAGGGGTGCTTGATTTTTTCCACAATGCCAATGTTGTCTTCTGTGAATTCTTTTCCAGAGTTTTCGCTTTCAATAATCCATTGTGCGTTTTTTTGCTTGAATGAAATTGAAAGGTGTTGGTTGGCTTGGCTGCTAAGGCTGTTGGTGATTGGTCCGCCGATTATTATTAAGTTGGAGTTTTCGTCTTTCAGGTTTCTGATTGTTGTGTCCAAGTAAACTAGGGGCACGCGGCTTTTTTTTGCAAGCGTGCCTAGAAAGCCTGCGAGTTCTACTGCGAGGTGTGCGTCTCTGGCTCTTGCTCGGAATTCGCCGTGTGAGTCTGGTGCGCCCACTATGATTTTTGCGTTCAGTTCGCCTTGGCTTATGAATGGTTCAAAGAAGGATTTTATGTTTTTTTCAAGGCTTTTTTCTTCGCCTGTTATTGCGGAAAAGCTTTCGTGCCTGTTTATTTCTGAGAGTGCTGGCACTAGGGCAAAACAGTTATCTGTAGCTGAATAGAATTTTGCCAATCCACCCTGTTTTTCCTCTTTTTTTGCAATTTTGACTAATCCTGCTGCTTTGAGCTTGTTCATGTAATAGTATGCTTCTTGTTGGCCCAAGCCTAGTTTTTTGGCTATTTCTGCAGGATAGGATTCGCGCTTGGATAGTTCTTTGAAAATTAGCCATGCTTTTTTGTTCGCAAGCGGTTTTATTGAGTCTATTGATTCAATGATTCTTGCTTTGAGTTTTAGCCTTGAATTGTTTTTTTCAATTGTGACAAAAGAATCCAAGATATCACCAAATTAATACTAGTATTAAACAATTTTTAATACTATTTCAAATATTTTTTATTTATTTGCTTTTCTTATTATTAGTGTTTTTTTAGGGCGTTAAATTTGCTTTTAGCGGGGTTTATATTACTTGAAAACGCAATTAATATGTTGTTTTTCTGGGGTTTTTTGAATGTGCGGAATAATTGGCTTTAAGGGCAAAAACAGTGCTGGCAGAATAGTGTTCGAAGGCCTTAAGAGACTGGAATACAGAGGCTATGACAGCTGGGGCATTGCCATCAATGATTCTTCCTTGAAAATTTTCAAAAAACCTGGAAAAATTGATTTTCTTCCCAAGGGCTTTGAGGACGGTTCTCTTGCCATTGGGCACACTCGCTGGGCAACCCATGGAAGAATAAGCGAAAAAAACGCTCACCCGCATCTTTCAAGCAATGGCCGGATTGCAGTGGTTCACAATGGCATAATCGAGAACTTTTTTGAATTAAAAAAATTCCTTGCCTCTAAAGGTTATTCCTTTAATTCTGAAACCGACACCGAAGTAATACCCCACCTTATTCAATTCCATTTAGGCAAAGGACTTGCTTTCAGGGAAGCAGTCAGGGCTTCTTTGTCCATGCTTGATGGATACTATGCAATTGTGGCAGTAATGGAGGGCTGCCAAGAATTGATTGGAGCGCGCAATGGCTCTCCGCTTGTTGCCGGCATTGGATGGCAAGGAGAGTTTTTCCTTGCAAGCGATGTTCCGGCATTCCTGCCAATGACAAAAAAGGTTGTGTTCCTTGAAGACAAAGAATTGGTGGAAATAAGTGATTCGCTTAAAGTTTTCAGCATAGATTCAGGAAAAAAATTAAACAAAAAACCAAAAAACATAGAATGGAATGTGGAGCAGGCAAAAAAGGGTGATTTCGAGCACTTCATGCTGAAAGAGATTTGCGAACAGCCTGAAACAATTGCAAGAACCGCAATGCAAAGCCAAAAAAAATTCAAAAAAGTGGCAACCCTTATTTCCAAAGCGGACAGCGTTTTTTTCTTGGGTTGCGGTTCAAGCTATCACGCATGCCTTGCTGCAGAATATGCTTTTTCAGAAATCGCTGGCAAAAGCGTTAAAGCCGTGCTTGCATCAGAATTTTCAAGGCATGCTCCGCTAATCTCAAAAAAAAGCGTTGTTGTCGCAGTATCCCAGAGCGGTGAAACAATAGACCTTCTTGAAGCAGTCAGACTGGCAAAGCAAAAAAATGCAAAAACAATTTCAATAGTTAATGTGGTTGGCTCTTCACTCACAAGGCTTTGCAATGAAAACCTCTTAATGAACTCTGGTCCAGAAATATGCGTTCTTTCCACCAAAAGCTATACTGCTCAGCTGGCAATCATTTTACTGCTGGCTTTTTCTTTAAAAGGCAATTTTATTGCAGGAAAACGCTTTATAGAGAGCATTGCAGAAAAAGCCGCTTGCACAATAAGCAAAAACACAGCAAAAGCAAAAGAGATTGCCAAAAAAATAGCGAAAAGACAGAGTGTTTTCGTTATAGGCAGAGGAAATGCCTTTCCAAGCGCTCTAGAGGCAGCACTCAAAATAAAGGAAGTCAGCTATGTTCACGCTGAAGGCTTTGCAGGCGGAGAATTAAAGCATGGACCAATAGCATTGATTGAAGAAGGCGTGCCAGTAATAGTGTTTGTAACTCCAGAAAGCGAAAGACAGATTTTAAGCAATGCAATGGAGGTAAAGGCAAGGGGAGCATTTTTGATAGGGGTTGGTGAAAAGAAAAACGAGGTATTTGACGAGTTTTTTGAAGTTCAAGAAGACGGAAAAGAAGGACTTTTGCTCAGAATAATCCCAATACAATTGCTTGCATACCATATGGCGCTGGAACGCCGTTTAGACCCAGACAAGCCCAGAAACCTTGCAAAAAGCGTAACAGTTAAATAGGATTTGCAATTGGTGTTGTTGCATGGGAAAAGTTTTTGGAACAGACGGAATCAGGGGAAAAGCAAATGTTTTTCCCATGACTCCAGAAACCGCTTTAAGGGTTGGAAAAGCCGTTGCACTCTATTTTCAGAAAAAAAATTCAAGGGAAAAACACCGCATTGTGATAGGCAAGGACACAAGGCTTAGCGGTTACATGCTTGAAACCGCGCTTACCAGCGGAATCGTTTCAATGGGTGTAGATGTTTTCCTTGTAGGGCCAATGCCGACACCGGCAATTTCCCATTTAACCAAGTCAATGAACTGTGATGCTGGCATAGTAATCAGTGCCTCCCACAATCCCAGCGAAGACAACGGCATAAAAATTTTTGACACCCAGGGATTCAAGCTCAGCGAAAAAGCAGAAGAAGAAATAGAATTGCTTGTGCTTTCAAAAGAACTGAATTCGAGCGCTTCACCGAACTCGATTGGCAAAGCTTATAGGATTGAAGACGCAAAGGGCAGATACATTGAATTTGCAAAAAACTCGGTTTCCAATATTCCGCTTTCAGGCCTTAAAATAGTGCTTGACTGCGCTAATGGTGCAGCATACCATATTGCGCCCGAGGTTTTCTCAGAGCTTGGCGCTCAAACCATAGTGTTAAACGACAAACCAGACGGCCACAACATAAACCGTGGCTGTGGAGCATTGCACCCAGAAATAATTCAAAAAGCAGTGAAAGAAAGCAAAGCCGACATTGGAATTGCTTTGGATGGGGATGCAGACCGAGTCATAGTTTGCGATGAAAACAGCAAAATAGTTGACGGCGATTTCTTAATGGCAATCTTTGCCTCAGATTTGTTAAAAAAAGGCAGGCTTTCCTCAAAAACAGTTGTGGCAACCGTCATGAGCAACATGGGCTTTGAAAAAGCAATGAAAAAGCTCGGCATTAAAGTTGTAAAGGCAAGCGTTGGCGACAAATATGTCATTGAAGAACTGAGAAAGGGAAATTTTGAGCTTGGCGGAGAACAATCAGGCCACATAATTTTCAGGGAATACAGTTCAACAGGTGACGGCATTGTTTGCGCTCTCCAAATTGCAAGAATAATGAAAGAAACCGGAAAAAAATTATCAGAGCTTGCTTCAATAATGGAAAAATTCCCGCAAGAACTAGTAAACATAGAAGTGCGAGAGAAAAAGCCTTTCGAGGAAATGCCTTCTGTTAAAAAAGCAATGGAAAACGCAAAAAAAGAGCTTGGCAGAAACGGGCGCATTCTTGTGCGCTATTCTGGAACGGAAAACAAGGCGCGAGTCATGGTTGAAGCAAAAGACATAAAAAAAGTGAAAAGGATTGCAAAAAAAATTGCTTTGGAAATCAAAAAAGAGGTGGGAAAATGAATCCAAGAGAATTCCTTGCCTTTGTGAAAAAAGAACTGGATTCAAGAAAAGAATTTGAATGGTGGCATTTGCTGGAAGAACTTGAAAGAAGCGGGGAAACAATTTCAAATTCCAGAAAAGGCATTGTAGAGGAAAACGTGCATGTTGACGGAAACCTGGAGGTTGCAGAAGGTGCAATAGTGAAAACCGGCACAAGAATTGAAGGAAACGCATATATTGGCAGAAACTCAATTGTTGGCCCAAACGCTTTCCTGCGCAAAAACGTGATAATCGGAGAAAACTGTCATGTTTCCAATTCCGAAATAAAGAATTCCATTATTTTGAACAATTCCAATGTGCCCCACTATTCTTATGTTGGCGATTCAATTATCGGAGAGAATGTGAATTTTGGGGCTGGCGCAAAAATCGCAAACCTGCGGTTTGACAATAAAAACGTGAAAGTCTCAGTCAAAGGCAAAAAAATTGATTCTGGCAGGAGAAAACTGGGCGCTCTCATTAACAGTGGCTCCAAAATCGGCATCAATGCCTCAATCAATTGCGGCATCATAATTGGAAAGAACTGTTTTGTGGAACCCAGCGAATTCGTTAAAAAAAATTTAAAGGAAGGAGCAAGGCAGCCAAAACACTAGCCAGTATTTTTTTAACATCAACCGTGTTTGTGACAATGTCAATTCAAAAAGCCAAAATTTTTCCGGTTACTGCATCAACTAGAACGCGGCTTTTTTTGCCATACCTGTCTTCTATTATGCCTTCATAGGCAGGCCAGTATATTTCTTCAATGCTTGTCACTACAATTTTTTTCCAGATTTTTTTCAATAATTCAGAGACATCCTTTTTTGAGTAATGTTCTTCTTCTTTTGAGAGCACTTCGCTTTCCACTAATGGAATTTCTTTTATGGAGTCATGCAAGGGGTGCAATGGGCTAAACGGAAGCTCAAACTCTGTTGCTAGTGCAAAGGCTTGCTTTTCTTTTACTTTTTTCGGTTTTGCCAGTCCTTTTTCAACCAGTTTTTTTAGGGTTTGCAGGGTTTTTGGTTCTTCCATGTGAGCCTGCCTGCTTATCTCTTTTGCTGTTTTTGGAGTTGAAATAACGTTTAAAACGCTTATTTCTTCTGCACTGAGCCCGTAAAGCCTTTTCAAACCTGTTGATTCAACAAACTTGTTGTCTTTGTAGTGCAAGAATTCACCGCTTTGCGAGTTCACAAACAGGGTGCCCGGCCGGAAAGCGTTTTTTTCATTGAAATAATTGAATTTTACCTTGAAAACCGTAATGTGTTTTAAGCGCAAATCGCTTATTCTGTGGCTTTTTCCAAGCAATCCCAAGAACCCGAACTTTTTCTTTTTTATGATGTCTCTTGCTTTTTCTTCACTGATTTTTTGGCTGAATGCAAGAAGGCTTACTGGCGCTGGTTCTTCTTCTGTTTTTGCTTTTTTTGCAAGGCTTTCGGCTTCCTTTAGCATTTCTTTTTCTTTTAATTGTTCTATTTCTTTTGGTTCTGGTTCTTTTTCCATTTCGGCTTCTTCGATTTCTTCTTCTCTTTCCTCTGGGCTTTCCGGTTTTTCTTTTTCCACTGGCAGTTCAATAATGCCTTCTTTTTCCTTGAAAAGCGCGCCATTTTTTTTCAATTCTTTTATTATGTCTTCTAGTGCAACACTGGCACTATATTTTTTGTTCATTGAATCCAGTATTCTTTCCAGTTCTTTCACTTTAAAGTAATTGTCTCTTTTCAGCCTGTTAAGGTACATTCCGGCAATAAGTCTTTGCACTGCCTCGTTGTCCAATGTTTTTTTCACTTCAATGGTTTCTGCTTCTCTTCCCTCGTGCTGGCTCATTCTGGGCCTGAATTTTAAAAGGAAGGCTCTACTGGTTTCCTCTCGCCTGTCACCGGTAAGTGCAGTGCCAACCGGCAGGGTTTTTATGAAAGCGCCTGCTTTGTATTTGTGGGGAATTATTGCCGGTGTTCTCTTGTAAACAGCCTTTATGTCATCATTGAAGACAAGCTTGTGGGTCATTATAATGTCGAGCTGGCTTAAAACGCGCGAGTCTATTGCTGAAGGCTGTTGTGTTGCAAACACGAGCGAGCAACCAGGCCTTCTTCCCTGTTTTACGTATTCCAGCAAGCCTTCTGTTGCAGGGGTTTTCATGTTTCCACTTGGAATCAGCAAGTGGGCTTCGTCAATGAAAAGCCAGGTGGGCGGAATCTCGAATTCAAGGAGTTTGCTTTCCTTTTCCACTTCCATTCTTTTTGCTGCCTCTTTTCTTGTTGAAACCTTTCTTGCTGCAAGAATCCTTCTGGCAAGTATTCCAATCACTAGTGCAGTGACGTTGTCGTCGAGAAAGGAGGTGTCAATTACTGTTAACTGGTTTTCACGGCTTAATTCTGTTAGCGGGGTTCCAGTTGAATCAAAAATGCCCCATGCTTTTGCTCCAGCAAACCTTGAAACAAGCGCTCTAATGGAGTCCTTTTTATAGCCAGTGTCCCCTGAATTTAGGTCTGTGTCTTTTTCAAGGCAGGCAACAATGTCCTCTATGCTGTAATCTTTTCCTTTTGCCTTGATTTTTTCCCCTTCAATTGTAGTATAACCGGTTTTTACTTTTTCCATTGCTTGCTCCAGCAAAAGCCCGGTTGGCGAAAACTTGTCTATGCCAAATGTAAGGCACCAATCGGTTGCAGTAAGCAGTGAGGGCCTGATGGAAAAGGTTGCATCATATGTTTCCCTTGGGGTTTCCTTTTCCATTCCTTTTGGAATGAAAACCATAAGGTTTTCCAAGCCTTTGGGCTTCAACCCCCATTCTTTTAAGGATTCTATTTCTTTTTCCTCGCGGTTGGGAAATCGCATGCTCCAAAAAACCCCTACTGGGTCTATGACTATTATGCCGACGTTCTTGTTTTTTAAAGCCAGTTCTTCAGCCATTATGCCCAAAGCATAGCTTTTTCCAGAGCCTCTTGCACCGCAAACAAAAACAACATGCGGGTTCAAGCTGTCAAGGAACACTTCGTTGCCTGAAAACTCTTGTTCGGCGATTCTGCCTATGTGGAGGGCGCCCTCAAAACCGTATTTTTCAAAAACAGATTTTTTTCTGCCAATCAAAACGGATTTTTTGCCATCGTTTAAAAA
This sequence comes from Candidatus Iainarchaeum sp., assembly GCA_038736825.1. GTDB lineage: Archaea > Iainarchaeota > Iainarchaeia > Iainarchaeales > DTGL01 > JAPLVS01. Next base: position 32,356 of record JAVYME010000004.1, on the reverse strand, counting down.
GGAAAGCGGGGGATAGATTGTGTCAGCTGCAGGTTCAACGATTTCTGCAAAAGCGCTTTTGGATGGCTCGCCCTTGCTTTCTTCAAAAAAATCTTGAGAGCCGCCGTCTGAGAGATCATCTTCTTCCAGCACTTCTTTTGCCTTTTTTGAAGAAGGCTTTTTTGGCTCTTGCTTTTTTTCAGTTTTTGGCTTTTCTTTTGAATCTTTTTCGCTTTCTTTTGCTTCAACCTCTGTTTGCTTGGCTTTTTTTGGCTCAATCTTTTTTTCTTCTTTTGCTTTTTTTGTTTTTTCAGGTTGTTTGGTGGTTTCAGCGCTTTTTTCAATCACTGGCTCTTTTTCAGGCTTTTTTTTGTTTTCCTCTGGCAGGGATTCCTTTTTGGCTGCCTTTTCCTTTTCCTCTTCCACAAGCTTTTTTATGCGCTCGCGAGCCTTTTTTTTGTCCTCTTCAAGGCCAAATATTTCATCAAACTCGTCGCCCATTTCTTTTTCCAGGCGGCTTTCCACAACCTTTTCCTTTGCCAAAAACTTCACCTTAAAACAAAACAGCAGTATAATACTTAGCCTTTCACTATATAAAATTGTTGTTGTTTTTGGTTCCCAAAAAAACGCTTGCTTTTTAAATAACAGTTGTTTTTTCCAAATAAAGCCTGCTTGCATTTATTGCTTTGTTTTTTTCTTTAGAGGCTCTCTTAAAGTTGCTTGAAGCCTAAATGCTTTTGGGCAAAACTATATTAAGCAGTGAAAACAATATTATTCTCTTGAAAAACAAAAAGTGATTGCATGAAAGAACTCAATATAGGAAAAAAAGCCCCCTTTCAAGTAAATGCAGTAATAGAAATTCCAAAGAACAGCGGGGTAAAATATGAAGTGCACAAGAAAACAGGCATGATCAAGGTAAACAGGTTTTTGTTCACAGCAACAAGATACCCATACAATTATGGCTTCATTCCAGAAACACTTGAAAACGACAAGGATCCACTGGATGTGCTTGTAATAAACGATGAACCAGTGGTGCCGGGATGCCTTGTAGAAGTGCAACCAATTGGAATTCTAAGAACAAAAGACGAAAACGGCACAGATAACAAAATCTTGGCAGTGCCGGTTGAAAGAATTGATGCTGCCTTCAGCAAAATAAAAGACCTTTCAGACCTTGACAGTGCCGTGCTGAAAAGAATAGCGCACTTTTTTGGCACATACAAGGAATTAGAGCCAAAAAAATGGGTAAAAGTGCTTGGCTTTGGAGGCAGAGAAAAAGCCCTTGCCTGCATTAAAACCTGTGCAAAACGCTACAAGCAAAAAAAACAAAAAAAGTGAAATTATGGAAAGACTTGAAAAAATAAAAAGCGTTTTTGCAATAATAAGGGACGCGCTAATAATAATCTTCTTGATAGTGCTAATACTGGCTGCCTTAACCCTGATAAACTTTTTCAATTCAATCAACCCAAAAAATCTTTCCTGTGCAAGCCTTGTCAACACCCTGCTTGCCGGCGATTTGAGTGCAATAACCGGCAACCCCCAGCCCTTGGTGCATTACACGCCAACCCAAGAAATGCTCAACCTCATGGACGAAGCAGAAAAAGCCATTGCAAGCGGAAACAAGCAAACCGCTCTTTCAAAACTGACAGAACTAAGCTCGCTGTGCGCCTCAAAAGAAATGCCTGAAGTTGTGCAAAAAATAAGCGAACTCAAAACAGCAATAGAACAAGAAAACTATGTTAAAGCGCTAAGCCTTGGCTCGGAAATCAAAAAAATATTCCAAAAACAGGTTTAAAAAAAGTCAAAAAACATTCAACTAATTGCCTGAACACCTTAAAACAAAAGCCTTTAGAAAAGCCAATTAAACCTTTCCACAAACCCATACTATAGAAGGGCCCATAGTCTAGTGGTATGACGCAGCCTTCGCAGAGCCTTTCTTTAAAAAAGAAAGAGCTCGCAAAAACAAACTCGAAAGGGCTCGAAACAGGCTGAGGCCGCGGGTTCGACTCCCGCTGGGTCCAATCCTGCTTTTTTTTTTATTTCAAAAAAGTCTTCTGTCAAAAGAAAAAAAACTTTTTTGCCAGTGCCTTGGATTGAGCTTGCCCCCAAAAACAATATTAACCCTTTCCCCTTTCTATAATCTGTGGTTTGAATGGTTTTGATTGAAAAAACCGGCGTTCCAGCCTTTATGATTCCAGACGAGCAGGCGGAAGCCCTCGGCTTTTCCAAGGGAAAAAAGTACGAGGTTTTAAAAGCAAGAGACGGCATTTTCGTGCTTGTTGAAACAACAAGGCAAAAAAGCCCAGCTGAATTGGACAAAGCAATTTTTGCCCTTTTAGCGGAAAAAAAGCTTTCTGAAAGGGTTGAAGGCAAATTTGAAGAGTTTTTATCCAGCGAGGAAAGGGAAAGATTGAAAGAACTAATAAAAGAAGGAAAAATCATTCCATTCCGCTTGAGCGACCAGTACAGAAAAGCTGTTTACAAAACAAAAGAAGAAGTGGAACTGGCAAGACCGGAACCATTTGAAGCTGAAAAAGTGAAAAGCGCTGTTGGCACTGCAATGCCTTCAAAGAAAGCAGAGCCACAAAAAACAGAAACAGAAGCAAAAGAATCACTGAAAAGCCAGGCAATGCAAGCACAAACCGAAAAAAGAATTGAAAAAGACTGGGACAGCGAAGAAAAAATCCCGATAAAACCAATGATTCTGCCATCACTAAAAGAAAAAACAAGACAGGAATTCCCTTCAACCAACGCAAAAACAATTCAAGAGCCTTTCAATAAACCATCAAGCCAAGCAAGCAAACTTGCAGTCGAACCACAAGAAGCAAAGCCAGCGTATTCCCTTGAAAGAGACAACTTCACAGTGATTTCAACAGAAGACGAGGCAAAACAGTTATGTGAGGAAAAAAACGAAGAAATAAGGAGAAGAGAATTGCTTGGCATAAAGTCCTTTGACGGCGATTACCTTGTAATAAAAACCGAAATGTATGAAAAACAGGCACCAGAAGTGCTTGCCTTCATAAAGAAAAAATCGATTGCAACTGCTGACGAAATATCTACAGCATTGCACCTCAACAAACAACTCGTAAAAGTGATTTGCGAGTTTCTAAAAGAGGAAGGCGAAATAACCGAGAAAAGAAAGGAATTGTTTGAATTCGTACCATAGGCTTTCAATTCCAGAAAACGCTTTTACCCTATGCAATTAAGGATAAAGGACTCCAAGAAGTGAAAAAAATGAAAATCCTCATCCCGCTCATTTCAAAAAAAGAAAACAGCCAAGATTTTCTCGAACAAGCCTTGGAAAAAGCCAGAGAAGTAATCCTATTACTGCCAGTGGACACTCCAGCAAACGCCACTTCAGGATTCACTATGGCTGAAGTCGGACAAGGAGAAAACCTAATGAGCGAAATACAAGCCTTTGTTGGAAAAAAGAAAAAAAAATGCGAAACAGTTGTTCAATGGGGGGATACAGCCAAAAACATTGACCACGTGGCAAGATTAAAGGGAGTGGAAACAATCGTGCTTTTGAAACAAGACAACGAGTTCTTTAAAAGGCTTGCAGGAAACCTGCGAAAAAGCAAGGAATACAGTCTAAAAATAATAGAAATTGCACAAGAAAAAGCCAACCAAAAATAATTAAAAAGATTTGTAGTTCAATTAATTCTTCAAATTTTTAGGGGGGATTACATGGTTGAATTCGACGGGTATGGTCCAGAAAAAATAGTGCATGTTTACAATCCAAAAGTCGGACTAAAAGGGTTTTTAGTCATAGACAACACTGCCTTAGGGCCGGGAAAGGGAGGCTGCAGGTTAACCACAACAGTTTCTGTGGACGAAGTGGCAAAGCTTGCAAGGGCAATGACTTGGAAGTGTTCACTTGCAGATTTGCCGTTTGGCGGAGCAAAATCCGGCATAATTGCCGACAGCGATTTTCCAACAAAGCAAAGAAAAGCAGAACTAATGAAAGCCTTTGCAGAAGGCTTGAAAGAGGTTTGCCCTTCAAAATATGTTTCAGCTCCAGACATGAACATTGGCGAAGAAGAAATGGCAATTTTTGCAAAAACCATTGGTTCAAGGAAAGCCTGTACTGGAAAACCAAAAAGCATGGGCGGCTTGCCCCACGAGCTCGGCTCAACAGGCTTTGGCGTGTTCCATGCTGCAAAGGTTGGAGCAGAATTTGCAGGAATCAAACTTAACGGTGCAACTGTTGCAATAGAAGGCTTTGGCAATGTTGGCAGCTTTGCAGGCAAGTTTTTAAGCGAAGCCGGAGCAAAACTTGTCGGAATATCAGACATTAAAGGATTGGTTGTAAACAACAAAGGACTGGAATACAAGGGGTTAATGGACGCAATACAAAAAACAGGCTCTGTTGTTGGCTATAAAGGAGAATGCGAAAGACTGGACAGGCACGCAATAATCGGCTTGGATGTGGACATTCTGGTTACAGCAGCAGTGCCAGACCTAGTGAAAGCCAGTGAAGTCAGCCAAGTGAAAGCAAAACTAATAGTGCAAGGATCCAATATTCCAATGACACAACAAGTTGAAGAATTGCTGGCTGATTCAGGCAAATGGATTGTGCCAGACTTTGTAGCCAATGCCGGGGGAGTCATTTCCAGCTATGTTGAATACATTGGCGGCTCTAAAGAGAAAATGTTCAAAATGGTTGAACAAAAAATCACCAAGAACACAAAAACCGTGCTGGAACGCGCAGGCGACAAAAAATACACAAGGCGCGCTGCAATGGCTCTCGCAAAAGAACGCGTCATAAAAAAATGCAAGTGGTGCGTTCCAGATTGAATTGAAAGGCTTCAACCTTTCAATTCCCTTCTTTTTTTATTTTTCCAATGAGCCCTTTTGCCCTGCGAATCCTGTTCCTTTCCCTTTCCCGCAAGTGTTTAAGCAAAGGCATTGGAATGCCGATCTGCCGGTAAATGCTTGCAAGGTCCTTGTCAGAATAATATTCAAAAGGCTTTGGCTTGCCATTCGGCAAAAGCAATGGTTCTATTTCAGCCTCAAAAATTTCCCCCTTAGTTCTCACCAAAAAGCGGGGTTTGGGGTCTTCAACAAGCACTTCAATCTCTCTTGCAATAGCCTCCATTTCCCTTCTTTGAAGCCTTTCCACAATCCTTAAAGGAATCCTGTATTTTTTTGAAATAAGCAAGAGATCGCTTTTTTGCATGAATGCAAGCACTGGATTGGAAAGCCGCCTTTTGAGTTTTCCGTCAGTCCAAGGCCTGAAAACAAGAGGTCCCTCTTTTTCAAATTTTGCCTGTGAAATAATAATTGCAGTGCCATGCATTGTGCCTTCAGTGGAATACCTTTCAATCATTCCACGCCAGTCCTTGCACTGCCTTAGGTTTCGCTGTTCGGCTTTTTTTTCAAGCTTTATCCGGCTTGAACCAGTCATTCTCTTAACAGGAACCCCTTTCACACTCTTGCATTTGAACTTGAAAGGCATTTATTTCCCATACACTATTTTTTCTGCTTTTTTTCTGTTTTTTTCAGTTCTTGCTTGGTGTTCTTTCAAAAATTTGTTGAGAAATTCAATCGTGAACTGTTTTGTTTCCCCGCACAAGCGCTTTCCAGACTTACATTCAGCCATTATGCGCTCCACTTCCCTTGTATTGGGGTAATGAAAGCGAAGGATTTCGCAAACCTTGCAGATTTCCGGGTTTCCGCCCAGTTTTTTCTGCAATTCCACTGTCTCGCGGCCGCCTGTAAAAGCATTTGAAATCTTTTTTTTGACTTCTTTTTCTGAATCGCTTAAAAAAATCGCGGTTTCTGGAGCTGAAGAGCTCATTTTGCTTTCTTCTGTTAAGCCGGACTGGTGCTTGAAATAAATAAAGGAAGGCATTTCCAAGGGATATGGAAGTCTTTTCGCTATATCACGGGTAAGGCGTGCGTGTGGATCTTGGTCTAAGCCTATTCCTGTAACAGAAGGCATTCTTCCATTCCATTCCTTTAACTGGGGATGCAAAATGTCCGCATACTGAAGTATTGCTGCACTCACTTTGCCCAAATCCACGTGCCCGTAAACCGCCTCAAACATGTTGTTTGTGATTTTCTTGCTTATTTCAAAGACAAACTCGTAATAGCGAGGGTTCATTTGTGATTGCACATAAACATCTTTTTCATCCAAGCCCAGGGCAAGAGCGTGTGCAAGGTTTTCGACAGCGATTTTTTTTGCTTCATCCATTGTTGCAATTTTTTCCCTGCTCGCATAACCGTCTATGTCTGCAATGCAAAAATGGTTGTGCGCTCCAAGCGATTTGAAAAAAACAAACAAGTCTATGTCTGCCTTGTGCCCAAAATGCAGCGGCCCAGAGGAGGCAATTCCAGTCATGTTAATGAATGGTTTTTTTTCCTCTATGCGTTTCATTACAAGTTCAAAGCCTCGGTGGGCTATTACTATGTTTCTTTCAAAAAAATAGTGTTTCAGGGATTTTTTCCATTCTTCTGGAAACTCGTTCAATCCAAATTCTTTGAACACGTGCTCGTAGTCTGAAATGCCCTTGCTCGACCAAGGATTTAATTCCATTCAAACACCTTGTTTTTATATTCTTTTATGATGAATTTCTTTATATTTAATACCTTTTTCGGTGTAATGCAAATGGCTGAACTTATTGAAAACAAAGTGGTGGTTTCAGAGAAAAGAAAGCGAGACCAGCTTATTTCAAAGGGGTTTGGGGAAACAGAGGGCAAAAACCTTGTATTGGACTTGAAAGAGGCATTGTATCTTGTTGAAAGGGAAAAACTGGAAATAGTCAAAGGCAAGACTGTTGTATCTGAAAAAAAATTGCTTGAAATAGGGGAAAAAACCGATCCAAAGTTTTATTCAAAATACCTTGTTTTCAGGGATTTGAGGGAAAAAGGTTATGTGGTTAAAACAGGGTACAAGTTTGGTTTTGACTTGAGAGTGTACCCTAGAGGCAAAAAGCCAGGTGAAGAGCATTCACAGTATGTAATAAATGTTTGCACGCAAGATGAAATTTTTTCCATGCCGGAAATAAGCAGAATGGTTAGGCTGAGCGCTAATTTGAACACTGTTTTTGTGCAAGCAGTGGTTGATTCAGAAAACGACATAAACTATTACCCGATAACTAGGCTGTTGCCTTAAAGCAAGCAAAAAAATTGCAAAATAAAACAAGCGGGCTTTTCCAAGAAAAGCCCAATTAAAAAAAACAGTTTCTTTATATGTCGCAGGCTTTTATTGTTTGCCTTTTGTTTTCTTTGGCTCTCATGATGGCTTTGTCTATTTTGCCTGCAATGACTTTGTTGAGTTCGTCGAAAACTTCAGCGCTCATCCTGATGTCTTTCTTTTTTGCGTATTCCTTGACCTTTGATTTTACAACCAAGTCTTCCATTTAAAAACCTCCTTAAAGCCGTTTAAACATGCTTTAAATGTTAAAATTTGCATGATAAGGTATTTAAACAAATGCCTGCAAAAGCCCCTAGAATGCAGTTTTAAAGGCAAAAAACCGTGTTATCCCAAAAAGTGCCCCTCAGACCGCCCATCAATCATCAAGGGTCAGATTCATCGTCAGTTCATCATTGAGGCAATAAAAATTAGCACTGGAATCTTTTTTAATGGGCTTTTTTTGAGTTGACTGGAAAAAATCATTTTTTGCGTGCTATTTTGCTGCGTGCAACCTTGTCCAGTGGATAGACTCCGCCCAAGGCTCTTCCCAAAGCCCTTTGGATTAAGCTTGTTTTTGTTGGCTTGCGCATTCCAACACTTCTAGCCCGCCTCGCCATGATAAATTATACGTGCTTGATGGTTTTAAATCTTTCTCTTGACAGGTTTTAAATAGTCTAATGATGGTATTATATTGGATTGCTTGATTTGGGTTTCTTTTATGGCTGATTATGTTTCCTTGGGCATCCTGGTTTTTTTTCTAAACATTATGCCGGCATTGATGCCTCCAACGTGGGTTGTTTTGTCGCTTGCAAAAATCAATGATCCTTCCTTCAATCCATTCCTTTTAGCATTTGTGGGCGCAGTTTGCTCTACTTGCGGGAGAGCAGTTCTGACTTTTTACAGCGGTTTTTTCAGGCGCTTTTTTAACAAGGAGTTAGCAAAAAACGCTGCGGAAATAAAAGCCTTTTTCGACCAAAGAGAGGGCGCTATTTTCATAGGCTCTTTCCTTTTTGCCCTCAGCCCGATTCCAAGCAACCTGCTTTTCGTGGCAAGCGGGCTTACAAAAATAAAGGTGAGACTGCTTTTGGTTGGTTTTTTTTGCGGCAGGCTTTTGTCCTATTTTGCCCTTGTAGTATTATCCCACGGGCTTTTTGCAGCAGTAGAGCAGTCTGCAGGGCCTGGCAGCACTGATTCTTTGAAGCTTTTTTTTGATGTTTTGGGGATTGTTGCAGCAGCTCTTTTGATTTTTGTGGACTGGAAGCAGGTGGGCAAGCAGGCTAAAAGACTTGCGGAGTCCACATTTGCAGGTCAACAATTGGAAAATTCGCAGTCTGTTGTAAAGCAGGGAAGAAAACGCGGAAGGGGAAAGGCAAGTAAAACTATTTAAACATTGTTATATTTTATTATTGGAATTGCAGTTTTTTTTAGGGGTTTGATTTACCGGTTTTCTTTTATGGCAATCAGGAAAAAAAGGGCTAGCATACCTGTTTCTCAAAAAGAGCATTCTCTGGATGACTCTTTTGGTTCTTCAGACATTCCCCCTGATTCTAGGTCTGAAACCGTAAAAGAATTGCTGGCTGGTTTTTTGAGCAGGGCTTGGAAGGAAGAGGCAAAGGCAAGAAATGGCAGGACAAAACTGCCTGTGCCAAGCCTTAGGGAAAGGCTTTACGGTGGCAAGCTTTCCAAAGCCGACTTGAGGGAAATAGAAAGGCAAATGGATTTTGCAATTGACGTCTTCACTAACGGCTTGCCAAAGAAAAAAAAGGATGTTGTGCGCTGGCGCGTGAAAAACCTGATTACTGGCAAAACTCTTTCGGTTAGCGCTGTGCTTGAAGAGAACAGTCATGACCTTACCGAAATGTGGGAAGAGGCAATGGAATTGTATCGCTACATTAAAAGGAAGGGGGAAATCTATCCCGCACTAATGCAGGATAACACTGGCAAAATTTATTTCACGAAAGGCTGGCGTAATGACAAGTATTCAAAGAGCAGTCCAATCCATGAAACAGTGCATGTTTTGCAAAAGCTTGGCGTAATAAAGGTGGATGTGCCTTTTGCGCAGGCTGCAGACAGGCTTTATTGCTTGGAGCGCAAGTTTTTGAAACCAAACAAAAAAATAAAAAGCCCGGCATTGCGGGATTTTGACAGAAAGGCGGTTTGGGATAAAAAAGAAAAAACCTTTTCAGAGGCAGGCTGGACTAGGGCTGTGGGAGACCAGATAGGCCAGTGGGTTTTCTTGAACCTGCCAAAAAAGAAGAGATGGCGTTATTTGCATCGGCGCAGCATGGGTTATAGTCACAAAGCAGCACTAAAACATGTTGGCTTTGAAGAACTGGCAAAGTGAAAGACTGCTAAAAATGTTTTTATTGCATTAAACAACAGAATTCAATTTTTTTTGGATTTGCTGTTTAATTCAATTCAGTCTTTTTTTGCCCAAGGATACACTATCCAGCCATCAGCCTCTTCAGCGAAATAGTGTGGCTTGAACTTGCTCCATGGCTTCCAATGGACTGTGAGGTAGCGTGCTTCCCCCGGCTTAAGCGAATCTATGTATTTTTTCACCATTAGTGCTGTTGCACCCGAATCTGTCACTTCGTCCACTACAAGGATTTTCTTGCCTTCCACTTGCCTGTCGAGTTTTTGGGTTATGAGCGGCTCTGTGTTCCATTTCATGTCTTTTTTTGCAGTGTCATCCTTGTAATAGTCTGCTTTTATGACATATAATTCGCTGTTCTTTATGCAATGCGATATTATTTGTGCAGGCACAAGGCCGCCCCTTGAAATTGCAACAATCAGTTCTGGCTTGAATTCTTTTTCAACCTGTTTTGCGAGTTGCCTGCATAATGAGTCAAACTTTTTCCATGAAATGAAAATCTTTTTTTCCCTGTTTTTTTTGCAAAATTCAGCCATAAAAAATTTTGCGGGAAAAGTAATAAAAAACTTGCAATCGCTGTTTTTGGCTTTCTTTTTAGAGCGTTTTGAGGATTCTTGATCGCAGTTCTTCGCCCCTGAACGAGTTTTCCAGGTATTCTATTTTGTCGGCTGTTTTTTTGTCATAGAATTCGCGCAAATACTTTGAGAAATCGTTGTTGCGGGCGTGGTGTTCCAGTGATTGGTTGCCTATGGCTTTTATTGCATCTTTGAATTCTGCGTAGGAGGATGCGTTTCTGTCAGAATACCAGAAATTAAAAGTCGCCCATTTAGCCTGCTGCTTTTTTTTCAATTCCGGGTCAACCTCCTTTTCTTCCAATTCTTCTTTGGTTTCACTGCCATCTCTTGCAACTGCGTTTGCCTTCATTTCAGCAATTACTTTTTGGACTATTTCTTTTTTTTCTTCTTCTTTTTGGCTTTCTTGAATTATTGGTTCTTTTTCCTTTTTTGCCATTTCAACTATTGCTTTCAGGTCTGACTGTTTTTGGTCGCTTTGCTTTTTTTCTGGGCATGGCATTTCTTCAGCGGCTGGGGGTTCCTCTTCCTCTGGGAGTTTTTTTGGCTTGAAGGGAATACCCATCACTTCTGCGAAAGCTTTTTCAAATTCTAGGTCGGCTTCCCTTATCCTTGCCTTTGCCCTGTGTTCCATTGCAAGGTCGGTGCCAACATGGTCCTTTATTTCTTCTTTTGCCTCTTCTTTAACTTTGCTGTTTCTTCGAAAAGGCATTAGCAGGTCTTCCATTCCCAACCACCAGCGAATGCAATTATTTGAACCGAACAATATTTAAATTTTCTTTGTTGGCTTTTTTTGACTTGAAAAAGAATAAAAAACATTCAATAACACTATTTTGAAATGCACGAGTTTGGGATTGCAAGAAAGCTTTTGGGTGACGCGCTGGCAGAAGCCAAAAAAGCCAGAGCTGGAAAAATAAAAGAGATTGTGATTGAACTGGGCGAAATAGCGGATGTTACTGCAGAGGAACTAACAGAGGCTTTTAAAGTGGTTTCAGAGGGCACTATTGCCGAAAAAGCCAGGATAAAAATTGAAATTGAAAAACCGAAAATAAAGTGCTTGAACGGCCATGAAAGCGAATGGAGAAAGGAAGCCGAGTTTTCTGAAGCTCTTTTTTTGGATTGCCCTGTTTGCGGTGAAAAAGCAATGCTTTCCGGTGGAACAGGGCGAAAAGTGAAAAGAGTGGTTTTTGAATGAAATTTGAGTCTTATAATGAAACCAGAAAAATGTGCATGCTTGTGGGCATGGGTCAAGAATTGAACGGCGATGATGCAGTCGGCTGCGTGATTGCTGACAATTTCAGTGAACGGGACTGGCTTTCAGTTAATGCTGGAGCTGCTCTTGAAAACTTTATTGGCTTGATTAAAAGGGAAAGGCCTTCTTTGCTGGTTTTAGTGGATGCTGCGGAAATGGGGCTTTCTCCAGGCGAAATCCGGCGCATAGACAAGGCTAAAGCGAATTCTTTGTTTTATTCAACGCATTCGCTTCCGGTTTCACAGACTGTTTCGCAAATAGAGCCTTATGTTGAAGAGATTGTTATTGTCGGAATTCAGCCCAATAATGGTTGGCATTTAAACAAGCTTAGCCCGCAAGCAACAGATGCTGCAAGAAGGCTTATTTGCTTGTTGAAAGAGGGCAGACTGAAAGAAATAGAACTGTTGTGAGTCATTTTTTCTTTTTTGCATTTTTTTTGGCTTTTGGTTTTGCTTTTTTTTGCTCTGGCTTTTCTTCTTTTTCCTCTGTTTGTTCTGTTTTCAATGGCTCTTTTTTTGGCAAAGCAAAGCCCAAGCTTGTATCGTAAGCTGAAAGCAAGAATTCGTCTGTCATTGCAAGGCATTTTGTGGGACAGATGTCAACGCATTGAGCGCAAAAAGTGCATCTTGCGGCATAATGCTTGATTGAATTTGATGGCTGGTCGAATTCAAGTGCAGCTGCAGGGCACACTCTAATGCATTGCCTGCACAAAATGCATTTTTCTCTTTGATAGGAAAGCCTTCCCCTAAAATTGGGGGGTGTTGCTATTGGCGGGTTAATTTTCATTTCTCCCTTTTCAACTTTTTCCAAGAGCTTTGTTGTGGATTTTGGAGCATACTTTACCGGAAACTTGTTTGTAGCGCTTTTTTTGAACATTTGCTTTAAAAGTTCAAATGCCATTCCCATTTCAAACCACCATTGTTGTTCCATAAATTGCAATTGCCATTCCAGCAAGTGCTACAGTGAGCACTGGCCCCCAATAGGCTTTTGCTGCTTGGTCAACCTTAAACCTTGCCACTGCAACATGCACAAAAATTGAGCCAGCAAAAACCACAATGAAAAGCTTTACAAGGAAAAAGGCAGCATTGGCAATCACTTCTATTGGAAAACCAAGAATTGCAATGCTGGGTGAAAAATTGTAAGGAAAGAAAAGCGCCACCACTAGTGCTGCAAAAGCAATTGTTCTCACATCCTGTGCCAGGTTGAAAAGTGCTAGATTGCGGCCGCTGTATTCCACGAGCACGCCGTCCGCTATTTCGGTTTTGGCTTCTGCAATGTCTCCAGGGATTCTTCCAAGCTCTACTGGCATTACAAGCATTAGGGCTAAAAGCAATAGGAAAACACCAATTGAGCCAACTGGCCCTACAAGCTCCCATATTGGTGTTTCAGAGACTGTTTCAAGAGAAAATGCATTTGAAAGCGGGTTGGCAATGGAAGAAATGAATGCAATTGTGACAATCACTATGGCAAGCGCAAACTCGTAACTCATCATTAAAACAAGCTCTCTTTGCGCTCCAACAGAGGCATAGGTTGAACCCGAGGAAAAACCGCCTATGGCGAGTGCAAGGGCTGGAACCATTAACAGGTACATTACAAGGATTAGGTCTCCATAGCCTTTGAGAAGTGGTGCAAAGCCAAACAAGGGAATGTAAAGTAAAAGCAAAAGCGCTGAAACAAGTGCTATCACCGGCATTGAATTGAAAATCCAGCTTATGGCGTGCTTTGGCACAATGTTTTCCTTTATTAAAAGCTTTTTCAAGTCCAAAAAGGGCTGTATTATTGGCGGGCCAACGCGTGCCTGCATTTTTGCCCCAAGCTTTCTGTCAATTCCCCTAAAAAGCAATCCTAGAAAAATGCCTGTTATGGCAAGCACTGGTATAAGCAAAAACTGTGCGAGCAATAATGGCAAAGCATTCATTTCAATGCCTCCTTTTGCATTTTCAGGGTTTTTTTAATGCTTAACTCTCTGAGTTCTTCCATTGAAAGCATTGAATTGTTTTTGTCAGTTATTATGGCGCGGTTTGTGCACGACATGCAGGGATCTATTGATGCCACAATTATTGGAATGTCGGCTATTTCGCATTCAGAAAGCATTGGCACTAAGGGAGGCAGGTTTGCATAAGTGGGCGCTCTGACTTTCCAAGCATAAGGTGCTTCCTGTCCTGTCATTTTAATGTAGTGTATTAGTTCTCCCCTCGGGGCTTCCTGGAATGCAACGCCCTCGCCTTGAACTGTCTTTAATTGCACTAACAGTTTTTGGAGAACAGGTTCTGCAAGAATCGGTCCTGGCTTCATTTTGTCCAAGCATTGCTCTATCAATTCAATTGATTGTTTTATTTCAAGCAATCTCACCACAATCCTGTCATAAGTGTCACCGGTTGCCTTGAATCCAGCGCTTTCAGGGGTTATGGGTTCAATTTCAAGCTCGGGATAGGCTGCATAAGGCCAGTCCACTCTAATGTCTTTTTTTACTCCTGAGGCTCTTGCTGTTGGGCCCACAGCGCACAATTCAAGAGCGTCCTTTTTTGTGAGAATGCCGATTTCCCTTGTTCTTGCCATTATTGAGCGGTCCTTTAACAGAATGCTTTCAAGTTTTGCGTACAATTCCTTGTAATAGTTTAGTGCTTCCCTGACTTTTGCAAAGTCTTTTTCTGGAATGTCCCTTCTCACGCCGCCAATCATGAGAACCCCTTTTGTGATTCTGTTTCCATTCAAGTATTCTATTATGTCTAAGACTTTTTCTCTGACGCGCCAAGTATAATGCATTAGGGAGTCAAAGCCCAGCTCGTGCGCTGCAACTCCAGCCCACAAAATGTGCGAGTGGATTCTTTCAAGTTCAGCGTTTATTGTGCGAATGAATTCAGCTCTCTCTGGCACTTCAATGCCTGCAGCGCTTTCAATTGCCATGCTGAAAGCCATCGGATGGCACATATTGCAAATCCCGCAAATTCTTTCCGCCATGTAAAGAACCTGTATCGGGTTTCTTTTTGTTGCAGCCCACTCTATTGCACGGTGCACTTGCCCTAAACTGAAAGAAACCCCTTTAACGCGCTCGCCTTCAACTTGAAAATCCAGTTTTATTGGTTCTTTTAGGGCTGGATGTATTGGTCCAACGCACAATTCAAACTGTTTGTTCATTTCTTGCCACCTTCATGGACATTCCTTGCTATTTTTTCAGCGCCTTTTCCATCCTTTCTCCAGGGGAACACGCCTGAAGGCATGCTGTCATCAGTGAAAACCCTTTTCTTTGGAATTCCGGAAATTTTTATTCCCAGCATTTCCATTTTTTCCTGTTCTGAAATGATTGCGCTTGGAAAAAGATCAGTTATTGTTTCCATTTCAGGGTTTTCCTTTGGCAGCCTCACTTTAAGATTGAATGGAATTTGTGGTTCTTTTTCTCCATAATTGAGCACAAAATGGTTTATTATTTCAATTTCATTTCCAATATCGCTTCCAGAAGAAACAGAAAAATGTGGAAATTCCTGCAATTCAAACAAGTGCTTCACCGCTCTCTTGAAATCCTTTGGCTGGACTAAAGCCCAAACCTGGGCTTTTTTATGCTTGCCAGAGCCTTGTTCAACCAACCTTATCTCAATTCCAGGAAATTCTTTTTTGAATGATTCCAAAACCTGTTCGGGATTCATTTTTTTGCCTCCAAAGACTCTAGTTTTTTCCAAGCCTTTACAACACCCTCTATGATTGCCTCAGGCCTTGGAGGGCAGCCGGTTACATAAACATCAACTGGCAGCAATTTGTTCACTGGACCGTCAATGTTGTAGGATTCATAGAAAACACCGCCAGTGCTTCCACAATTGCCCACAACCATTACCACTTTCGGTTGAGGGGTTTGAGCGTAAACCCGCAACACTTCTTCCTTCATTTGCTTGGTGACAGGGCCTGTGACAAGCAATACATCTGCATGCCTTGGGGTTCCCACAAGCTTTATGCCAAACCTTTCAGCATCATATCTTGGAGTGAGAGCTGCAATTATCTCTATATCACAACCATTGCAGGAACCACTGTTGACATGAAAAACCCAAAGCGACCTTTTCAAGGAATCTATCCCCACAAGGCCACCCCCATGTAAAGCGCTATCAATATGAGTGAAACACAGAAAACAAACCAAAAAATGTAATCGTTGAGCAAGCCAGTGTGAATTGCAAGCATTTTTTCATAGTATCCCTTTAATGCCTCAAAAAAGCCCCAAAAGAAATTGCTTGCCTTCACTTCATGTTTTTCTTCCGGTTTGTTGCCTGAAAGAAATGCATCAGCCCTAAACTTTCCGTCAACAAAGTCTTTTTTTCCAAAAAACCTGACAACAACCACTACCAGTGAGACAAGAACAATTGACACTATAAAAACAAGCGGGCTCCATTCAACAGGCATTGTGCCGCCAAAAATTTCCTGGTTCATCACACTACAGCCCCCCAGTAAGAACCCCAGTCCAGCAAGGCTTTTGCTGCAGGCTTGGCAACAAAGTCTATTACAATGCTTGGAAAAAATCCGAGCAATATAACAATCAATGCAAGAACCGCCATAGCGAACAGCATTGCCTTTGGCGCCTCCCTTGCACCTGAAAGCGTTTTAACCTCTGGTCCGAGAAAAACTGCGCAAAAAGCCTTAACAAGCGGAACAGTCACAATCACGCTTGAAACAAGCGCTATCACAGCCAAAAAAGGGTTGAAATAATAAATTGATTCATAAATCAGGATTTTTGAAGCAAAACCGTTCGATGGAGGCAAGCCAGCCATTGCAATTGCGCCTACAAGGAAAAGAATTGCAGTGAAAGGCATTTTTCTTGCAAGACCGCCCAATTCATCCAAATCCTTGGTGCCAGCAGCATAGATTACTGCGCCTGCTGAAAGGAACAAAAGAGCTTCATAAAAAGCATGGTTTATCATGTGAAAGATTCCGCCCTGCATTGCCTTAAAGCCAAAATCTGAAAAAACCGGGTTGCCTATTGCTGCAAGGCCAGCGCCCATTGCAACAAGAATAAAACCGGTTTGAGAAATTCCACCATATGCAATAAGCCTTTTCAAGTCTTTTTGAAGCAAGCACATTGTAGAACCAACAAAAAGCGAAAGCACGCCGAACAAAATCATTGCCCAAGCAATTATTCCAATCAGTTCAAAGGATCCAAACATTGTAAAGCAAACCCTTAAAAGTGCATAAAGGCTTGCTTGGGTTGCAACTGCAAGAATTGCAGTTATTGCCTCTGGGGCTTCACCGTAAGCATCTGGAACCCAGTAATGCATTGGAACCGCGCCGCACTTCATTAAAAAGCCTGCAACCAGCAAGCCAAGAGCAATCACATCAATTATTGCAAAACCCGAGATTGCAGTTTCAAGAGATATTGCGGCTATGTTGAGAACACCGTGCTGTGCATACATTAAAGCAATTGCCAGCAAAACAAAAAGAGATGCAACCGCGCTAATTGAAAGATATTTGAAGCCAGCCTCGATTGCCTCTTGCTTGTGCAACCAGAATGCAATCAAGCCAACAGAAGAAATGGAAAGAATCTCAAAGAAAACAAACAAGTTAAAGAAATCCCCAGTGAAAACAAAGCCAATAAAACCAGAGAGCATTAAAAGCATAAGGCAATAAAACTTGCCCTCAGCCTTGTCCTTCACGCCCTGCAAGGCATAAAACGCAGCAATCAACGCAATAGTTGCACCAATCAAGCCCATTAATGCTGAAGGAGCATCTATTTGCAGGATAATCCTTACAGGCACAGACATGCCTGAAGGCAGAGTCCGCCCTGGAATGTCAGCACCCATCGTGTAAACCCTTGTACCCCCAGAAAGAACGCTAAAGAACACGGAAAGCACAAGGATTTCAGTGAAAAGCAAAGATAATAAAGTGAAAGCCATGGATGCCTTCAACCACTCCTTTTTAAAAAGAGGAATTAGAAAGGCACTCAACAATGGCACAGCCACTGAAAGCGCAGGCGCATGATTCAAAACAAACGCAATAAAATCCATCAACCCTTCAGCCTCCTTGATTTCTCTGAATCAAGAGTCCCAGAATGCCTGTAAGAAAGAACCGCGAGAGAAAGCATTAGAGCGGTAACTGCAAGGCTAATCACAATGCTTGTAAGAGTTAAGGCTTGCGGGACAGGCAAAGCCATTTCAGCAGCCGCCTTGGAAGCATCGCTTAAAGGCGCATTAGTGAATATGGGGGCAATGCTGTTGTCACGATAACACAAGGCAACAAGGAAAACATTAATGCCAGAACCCATTATTGAAAGCCCTATGGCCATTTTTATGAGATTCTTTTTAAACAACAAGGCTGAAAGACCCACAACAATCATTAAAAGAGAAACAATAAAGGGAAGGTTTCCAAAAATCATTTCTTTTCACCCCCCTCCATTCCACTGTCACTGGAAAAAAACATGAGCATTAAAACAAGCGATAAACCAACAGCAACTTCAGTGCCAACAGCAAAATTCATTACAGCAATAGTGCCAGAAGTGTTAATATAGCCTGGATTCACTCCAAACCCAATGCTTTTCCCAAACAAAAGCCCAGAGTTTGCCAAAAAGTTTGCAAAAAACGTAGCCCCGAGCCCCAACAAAGCAGCACCAATGAAAACCGTGAGCCCAATGCTTTCAAGGTTTTTCAGTGTTTCCTTTGAAACAGCCTTTTTGAAATGCTCTCCCCCAAAAGCAACCAAAACAAGCGCCAGCGATGTTGCAATAATTGTGCCGCCCTGAAAGCCACCGCCGGGCGTGAGATGCCCATGCGCTATTACATAAAACCCTAAAACAAGCACGGGAACAAACAAAATTAAAGCAACCGTTCTAACAATAGTGGAAAGACCGTTCATTTTTTCACCGCCCTGAACAGCAAAAAAACACCGCTGACCGCAGTGAAAAGAATTGTTGCCTCGCCAAGAGTATCATAACCCCTGTAATCAAAAACAATTGCGGCCACAATATTGTTTGCAGCAGTCTCCCTTTGACCATTCAATATCATATAGTCATCCATTGCAGTTTTTTTAGGAGCCCCAAAAGACCTCATTGCGATTGCAGTAAAAAACAGGAAGAGGGCGAGAACACTCAATACAACCACTTTTGCGGATTGCTTCATTCTTCCATCCTCTTGGTTTTTTCAACTGCCACCAGATAAATTGCAGTGGAAAGGCCGGCTCCAACTGCAGCTTCAGTTATTGCCACATCCGGTGCCTGCAAAATATAAAATTCTGTTGCAACCAAAAGACTCATTGCTCCAAGCAAGACAACAGCAATCAAAAGGTCTTTTGCCCTGACAGCCATTATTGCACAAAAAAGCGCTCCCAGCAAAACCAGTGCATGGAAAATATCAGCAATCACTTTTTTGCCTCCTTCAGTCTGTCCACAATCGCCGGCTTGGGAAAAACCCCGCTGTTGTGGGCTGCCCTTGCAATTGCATGCGAGCTCGCTGGCGCTGAAAGCAAGAGGAAAACAAGCGCTATCAAGGGATGAACTATGAGGGCAAAATCGCCAGCCTGGAATCCATAAAGGGAAACCCCAAAAACAACAAAAATTGAGCCAAACGTTGTAATCATTGTAGTGCCATGCATTCTAGTGTAAACATCAGGAAACCTGAAAAGAGCGATTGCCCCCAAAGCATGAAACAAAATCCCGAATAAAATCAAGACATAAGAAGAAAACAATAAAAGGCTCATTTTTTTGCCTCCCTTGCTTCAAGGTATCTTGCAAAAAAGAGTGTTCCAACAAACGAAAGAATTGCGTAAACTATTGCAACATCCACAAAAACAGACTGCTTGTAAAAGGCGCCAAGGACTATGAGAGCGCTAATTGTAAGCCCGCTTGCAGCATCAATTCCAACCATTCTGTCAGGCACAGTCGGACCCTTTAAAATCCTTAAAATGCAGACAAAAATCAAGAAAACCAAAACCGTGACTGCCAGTGGAAGGAAAATCATTCAGCCACCTTTCGAACCCATTCATGGAAAGAACCGCAAATTTCCCCAATCTTTGGATCCTTTCCAGAAAGACAAATGCTGTGAACATACAGTTCTTTTTTCTTGTCATCAATGGAAACGCTTAAAGTGCCAGGCGTGAGAGTAATGGAGTCAGCGAGCATTGTCATTCCAAAATCGGTTTTAAGTTTTGGCGAAATCCTTACAATGCCTGGATTGATTTTGCCGGTTATAACACGCCATGCAACATCAAGGTTTGCTTTTATTAGTGCTGGAAAAAATACTGCAAAAACATAAAATAAAAACAAACCCCACCTTTTTGGGTTAAGAAAGGCAGTTCCGCCCTTAAAGCCCAAAGCTGAAAAAACCCTTGAAGCAATAAGTCCTGCTGCTAGAGAAAAAATTAAAGCAAGCAAGATCTCTTCTATTGCCCAAAGGCCGATGCTGCCTGAGCCAGCGGTTAGGGCTAGGTAAAGGAAAAAGGCAAAAAAAGCACAAACAAAGAAAAGCATTAAATTTGCCCCCAATGCATTCTTTTTTTTACAAATTTAGGAGAAAAAAATAGGCTGCAAAAGGTTTAAAACACATCACTTTGCTTCGTGAAATTTTTTTTCACTGCAAGCCAAGACAATCTTTTTATTTGTTTCTCACGCCATTCATAGAATATGGAAAACTCTAAAGGCATTTCACTGGTTTTGCTTACTGCCCTAATCAGTGGCTTTAGCATTTTCCTGAATGCCTTTGCAGTAAAAGGCTTGGAGCCAGTGCTTTTCACTGCATTAAAGAATTCTCTTGTGGCGGTAATGCTCTTTTCGCTTTTGGTTTTGCTCAAAAGCAAGGATTTGCACAAAATCTTGGACAAAAGGGTTTTTGGCTTCCTTTTATTGATTGGTTTAATTGGCGGCAGCATTCCGTTTGCATTGTTTTTTATTGCACTCCAGCAAACCGGTGCAGCACTTGCTGGTTTCATTCACAAAACCCTTTTTGTTTTTGCAACCATTTTTGCACTAGTTTTTTTAAAGGAAAAAATTGACTGGAAATTTGTTGCCGGCGCATTCTTGCTGCTTGCAGGCAATTTGTTCCTTTTTTCAGCTCCGCTGGTTTTTTCTTTTTCTGCAATAATGGTTTTGGCTGCAACAATTTTGTGGGGTTTGGAAAACGTAATTGCAAAAAGGGTTATGCAAAAATTTGAACTTGAAGGCTCCACGGTTGCTTTTGGAAGAATGTTTTTTGGAGCACTGTTTTTGTTTGCTTTTCTCTCATTTAACGGGCAAATATTTTTGGCTGGAACACTATCAATTGAGCAGATTGGCTGGATTGTTTTAACCTCTGTTTTGCTTTTCGGTTATGTTTTCACCTATTATAACGGCTTAAAGCTTCTGCCAGTGCACAAGGCTTCCTCGATTTTGTTGCTAGCGCAACCAATCACTGCAATTCTTTCTTTCGTATTTCTTGGAACCAAGATTGGCTTGCTGGATGGCTTTGGACTGCTTTTGGTTTCACTAGGGGTTTTTTCTATAACCGGTTTTTCGTTTGTTTCACGCTTCTTGAAATTCAGGGGCGTTATGGTTGCAAGGAAGTGAATTGCTTGCGCTTGCAAAAGCCTGCAAGTATTCTTTTATTCCAAACGAGTTAGGCTATTGCGGGGCAAAACCTTTTTCGGAAATTTTCACTTCTTTCATTACCGAACCCCAAGCAGAGAAAGCCATGGAAATAAAGAATGCTCTTCAAACTTTCACAAGCGAGCACGCATACATTGAATTGATTGCAAAACACCATTCTCTTCCAGTTTTTGACGAAAGGCCGATTACTGCTTACTGGCTTGGCTCTGAATTGCTGGAAGGCATTTCCGGGAAAGAAATTGAAATCCTAATAAATGAAAAATTTCGCTCTCTCCCGGAATCAGTTCGCTTGAAAAAAATCTCGGGCTTGCCAGGAGAGGCTTTCCCGCAACATTCTTTTCATGTGCTCTACATTGAATTCATTACAACAAAACTTCCAGCTATTGTTTCAAACCTTGACAAGTGCCTTGTTGGGTGGGGAAAAGTGACAGCAGAAAAGAATGGAAGATTTGAAGTAAAGGGAATTCGATTGTTCAAGGAAGCTGGCGAGTTAAAATTGGGGGAAAAAACAAAAACAATTGAAAACCCTTTCAATTTGTGCTTGAAAAAGGGTTCTCTTGTTTCAGTGCACTGGAACAATGCAATAGAGGAAATCACTGAAAAGCAATTGAAGTGCCTTAAAAAATACACAATGAAAAATTTGGAGTTGGTTAACTCTGTCCGCTGACTTCTTTCCATTCTTTTAGTGCTTCAAGAGCTTCTTTTTCTGAAACCTTTTGCACTGTCATCCTGAACTGCACTAAAACCCATTCGCCTTTTTTTGCCTTTAAGAATTCGTTGTTTGCCTCTCGCTTTTCAAAACCATAGTCTATCACTGCAATTTTCCCATTATCCCTTAATTCCACTATTTTGCCAGGCATTGCAAGACACATGCTTTCACTGAAAAAACTATGCCTGCATTTCTTTAAAATTTCTTTGATTTTAAACTAATCCAATGCAGAAACAAATTGGCTTTATAAAAAAGCATTTGGTTGTTTTTTCTGTTGCAGTGCTTCTTTCCTTTTTTGTGTGTATTTCTGTCTCCAGCGTTTTGCACAAATACCTTACGGTTGACGAGTCTGTTTACATTCCAGCGGGCTATTCTTACTTGAAAACAGGCGATTTCAGGGTGAATGTGGAGCACCCAGTGCTTGGAAAAACGATTTTAGCGCTGCCATTGCTTTTCCTTAACCCACAATTGCCATTGGAGAAAGAAAACTGGTTTCTTTCAGGGCAAAACGGCAATGTTGGCGCTTATTATGGTTTTGCAGCAGACTTTTTTGAAACCAATTCAAAAGATTTTTTCCAAATTGTTTTCAGCGCACGCCTTGTAGTTATTGCGCTCACTGTTTTTCTGGCATTACTGGTTTTTTTGTGGTCCAAGGAATTGTTTGGCTGGAAGGCGGGATTGCTTTCACTTTTCCTTTTTGTTTTCGAGCCCAATATTATAGCTCATTCGCAGATTGCAACCCTTGACATGCTTTTCTCGGTTTTCGTTTTCGCTTCTTTTTATTTTGCTTTTGTTTTCACGCGCTCCGGAAAACTGGGATTTCTCTCACTATCTGTTTTTTTCATTTCCCTTGCAATCCTCACAAAATACACAGCACTGGTTTTTTTTCCACTGCTTTTGGTTTTCATTTTGCTTCAATGCAGAGAACTTTCAAAAAAAATAATTGAACCTTTTAAGGGAAAACGCGCTGTTCCCTATTTGTTTTCAATTGTTTTCCTTCTCTTTGTTTTTCCAGTCCTGTTCTTCAACGCGGTTTATTTTTTTGACAATTACAAAAAACCAAATGTTTTTGGTTTAATTCCAGCTAGGGCTTTTGAAGGTTATTCCTTCATGCAATCCTGGGTGAGCAGCGGAAGAGAAGGCTATTTGTTTGGAGAATTCCGCAATTACATTCCCGAATATTTCCTTATGGCTTTCCTTATGAAAACAACAATTCCCTTCCTCGTGCTCCTGACAGCATCATTTTATTTTTTTATAAGGAAACCGGAACTGAAACCAATTGCAGTTCTCTTTCCAGCAATTGCCTTCTTCATAATAGTGTCCTTTTTCGGCAAATTCTATTTGGGTCTCCGTTATGTGCTTCCAGTGTTTCCCTTTCTTTTCGTTTTTTGTGGAATAATTTTGGACGAAAAAAGGTGCAAAAATTTTTCCAAAAACAAAATTTTTTCCCATGCATTAATAATCATCCTAGCAGTCCATGCTCTTTCCTCGCTTCTTGCCTACCCTCATTACCTCGCATATTTCAATGAATTCATTGGCTCCAACAATGCCACTATTGCACTTTCAGACTCAAATTTGGATTGGGGGCAAGACTTGTATTATTTCATGGATTTTGTTCGCGAAAGCAAAATCGAAAAAGTGAACTTTATTTATTTTGGCTGGCCATACTATAATTCAAGCAATTTTCCAGAGGCATTTTACAGTCCATCTTGTGAGCCAATCAAGGGAAAAATTGCAATCAGCACAACAATCCTTACAGGCAGGGATTCAGCAGAGCACAAGTGCTATGAATGGCTGAGAAGGCAAACACCAAAAGCAAAAATAGCAAACACTATTTATCATTATGAGCTAGGGTGAGGCACTTGTGGTGCTTTGGGCGACACTTGCATTTTTCATGGAAATTCTCGCTTGCAGCAATAGTGCTTTTTTCTTTTGCCCTCCGCACCTTTTCGTTGGGTTCAGTCCCCCCTGGTCTTTACTGTGATGAGGCGAGTAATGGCTTCAATGCTTATTCGATCCTCATATCTGGTCATGATGAGCACGGCGCTTTCCTGCCTCTCTATTTCGAGGCGTTCGGGGAGTTCAAGAACCCAGTGTTCATTTACAGTGCTGTACCTTTTGTTGCGGCTTTTGGTCTAAGCGTTTTTTCGATAAGACTTGTTTCTGCTTTTTATGCTACGCTTACTGTTCTCGCTGTTTTTTTCCTTGCAAGGAAAATGTTCGGTGAAAAGGCTGGTTTTGCGGCGGCAGCCTTGCTTGCAATTTCGCCTTGGCACTTGGTTTTCAGCAGGATTGCCTTCGAGGCGATCACTATGCCTTTCTTTTTTGTTTCAGGTTTTTTTTTCCTTATCAAGACAAAAGAGCATTTTAATTTCGCGTTCATTTCAGCTGCGTGCTTTGCACTTGCTGTTTATTCCTATGGCATAGCGTACATTTTTGTGCCAGTGTTCCTTCTTGGCTTTGCAGTAATTTATCGCAAAACAATAAAGGAAAGCCTTAAAGGTTATGCCATTTTCCTTATACTTTTCCTTTTGCTTGTTTCCCCGCTTTTTTTGGAATATCTTTCGTCAAGCGAGCACATAAGCGCGGTCAAGGGTAGGGCAATCGCTTCATCGCTTTTCAACGAGGGCTTTGTCGAACGATACGCGAAAGAGCATTCGATTGACAAAAGCGCGGTTTTTCAGTCCCTTTACCCGAAAAACTACCTTTCATATTATCAGCCGGAATTCCTTTTCGTCGAGGGTGACAGGAACCTTCGCCATGCAGTGCCGCACGAGGGGGTTTTGCACTGGTTCCAGTTGCCACTGATTTTAATTGGAATCATTTTATGCATTAGGGAACATAAAGAGCAACATTTTCTCTTGCTCTTCTGGCTTGCGGTTTTCCCGATTGCAGCAGCCAGCAGCATAGAACAGCCTCACGCTCTCCGTGCAATCACAGCAATCCCAGTGTTTGAACTAGTCTGTGCCATTGCATTGGCATTCCTTTGGGAAAAACTTGAAACTAAAAATGACACCATTTCAAAAAAGGCAGCCTTCACCGCCCTCAGCCTAGTTTTGCTTGCTTCAATGTTCGAATTCATCTCATTTGAATCCCACTATTTTTTCTCTTACCCTGAAGAAGCTTGGCCTTGGTTCCAGTACGGCTACGGAGAGGCTTTTTCTTTTTCGGAAAGCGTGAAAGGCCAATATGGCAAGGTTTATTTTTCGCAGGATCTAAGCCAATGGTACGACCAACCATACATCCTTGCAGCCTTCTTCACAAAAACTGATCCTGCCCTGCTAAAGCAGCATGGCGTCGGCTCAAAATACGTTTTTTTGCAAGATGCACAACAGCAACTCGAGTCGAACTCATTGTATATTGCAAGACCGGGACAAGCAAAAGGCCCAATCCTTAAAACAATAATCTCGCCTGCTGGAAATCCAGTAATGGAAATTAGCAAAATCCCTTAAAATATGCAAACAATTTAATCCTTTCGTTCTTTCTTTTTCTAATGGACAGGTTAAAATTGAATTTTGCAATAGATGCACTCATGCTGGTTTTTTTCATTTTTTCGACAGTGACAGCGCTCATAATTTTTGTTTTCATGCCTCCTGGGCCGCGTTCTGGACGGCTTGAATTCATGGGAATCCCGAAACTGGATTGGACTCAATGGCATGTGCTGCTAGGGCTGGTTTTCATTGCGTTGATGGCATTTCACATAATCCTTCACCTTAACTGGTTTGCTTGCACATTCAACGGCTTTTTCAAGAAATCAAGGGAAAAATGTGACAAGTGAAAGAATGCCAAAGCGCGAGTTGTCCAAAGAATTGCTGGAAGTGCTTGCTTGCACTCAATGCAAGGGTGACTTGGATTACAGCAAAAAAGAGCAAAAACTGTTTTGCAAAAAATGCAAGCTGGCGTACAGGATAGAAAAAGGCATTCCAGTAATGCTTTTAGAGGAAGCTGAAAGGCTGAAATAGTCCTGCAAAAGGATTATATACATCAAATGTATATACAATTGATGTATGGCTGGCAAAATGGTTAATTTGCGCTTAGGCGCAAACTTGCTCAAAGAAATAGACGCTATTGTGGAAAGCGATGCTTTTGACAGCCGCACTGAGTTCATCAAGTATGCGCTCCGCAAGGCAATTGAAGAGCGGAAAAGAGAGCGGATAGCCAAAAGCCTTTCTGTAAAAACACTTTTTTCCGGTCCAAATCCAGAGGATTTGGAAAGCATAATGGAAAGCATTTCAAAAAAGGCTGCTGAAAGAAAGCATCCAAGCGGGGTTTCTTGAACGAAGGGCTGAATTTCCTTTAAATTCCTTTTCTTTCTCTATTCTTTGGTGTTTTTTTGGTCTCGCTTGAAACCTCTTTTTGTGGCTTGAAATTGAAAAACCCCTTAATCCTTGCTTCAGGCATTCTTGGAGTGAACAAAAACAATTTATTGCGCGCACAAAAGGGCGGTGCTGGAGCGCTCACAATCAAAAGCATTTCTTTGGAGCCAAGGGAAGGCCACAAAAACCCGATAACCGCAGTATTTGAGTGCGGAATGCTGAATGCTGTTGGCTATTCCAATCCAGGCTTAAAAGAAGCAATAAAAGAATTTTCAGATCTTTCTGGTTTCAAAGTGCCGGTTATTGGCAGCATTACAGCCGGAAATGCTGAGGAATTTGCAATTCTGGCAAGAGAATTCGAAAAACTTTCATTTAGTGCCCTAGAATTGCCTCTTTCCTGTCCGCACACTCCAGGCTTTGGCCTTCTCGCAGGGCAAGGCACTCCAGAAGCCACAAAAGCAATAACCGAAGCAGTCAGAAAACAAACAAAAAAGCCATTGATTGTAAAGATTTCCCCTTCAATTCCAAACATTGCTGAAATCGCAATTGCAGCAGAAAAAGCCGGAGCAAATGCAATAAATTGCGGCAACACTTTAGGTCCGGGAATGATAATAGACATTAACTCTGCAAAACCAGTATTGCATTTCAAGGTTGGCGGAGTTTCAGGACCAGCAATAAGGCCCATTGTGGTAAGATGTGTTTTTGATTTGTACAAAGCAGTCAAAATTCCAATAATTGGCTTGGGTGGAGTAATGAATGGAAGGGATGCAATTGAAATGCTCCAAGCGGGAGCATCAGCTGTCGGCATTGGAACAGCAGTCCATTATAGTGGTCCACAAGTTTTTTCCAAGATTTCAAAAGAAATGTATTCATGGATGAAATTGCACAATTACAATTCTTTACAGGAGCTGGTGGGAATTGCACACAAGTGACTATCCAACCTGTTATAAAATAAAAAAAATAGTGCAAGAAACCCCTTCAATAAAAACCTTTTACCTTAGTGCTTCAATTGATTCACTTCCAGGCCAATTTGTAATGGTTTGGATTCCTGCATTTGATGAAAAACCGTTTGCGCTCACAAAAGCAGGCAAAGGGATTGCGATTACTGCAAAAAAGCGCGGTCCATTCACCGAAAAACTTTTTTCTCTAAAGGAAGGCGATTTGCTTGGAATAAGGGGTCCTTACGGTAAAGGCTTTGATTTTTGCAAATCCAAGAGGGTTTGCATTGTTGGTGGTGGAATCGGCGTTGCTGCTGTAATTTTGCTCGCAGAAGAACTGTCTAAAAAGAAAACAAAAATAGATTTTGTTCAAGGCAGCAAGTGTGAGGAAGAAGTTTTGTTCAAAAAAAGAATTTCAAAAATAGCGGAATTGCATGTTGCAACAGAGGATGGCTCTTGTGGAGCCAAGGGCAGTGCCTGCATTATGCTGGAAAAGCTTTTAAAAGAAAAAAAGTTTGACTGCGTTTACTGTTGCGGTCCAGAACAAATGATGGTTTCAGTGCTTGCCTTGTGCAACAAATTCAAGGTGCCAGCACAATTTGCAGTGGAGCGCTACATGAAGTGCGCTCACGGAATTTGTGGAAACTGTTCTTTGGACGAACACTTGTGCTGTACTGATGGTCCTGTTTTCACAAAAGAGCAATTGAACAAATCAAAAGAGTTCGGGAAAGTGCACTACGAGAAAACAGGCAAAAAAGAAGCTTTATAGTTTTTGGCGGAAACCCTCACCATTTCTTGTCTCTTCCTATTATTTTATCCCTTTCACTGTGCGTTGAACGAAACCATAGCGTGCGCCTTCTGTTTGCGTTATGCGGTTGGGATTCAGGCGGAACAACTGGCTTGTGGTTGTGGTTTGTTGAATTGTTTTTTTTTCTTTTCAGAAAGCGAACCATTTTTCCACCGCAACAATATCTATTTCTTGCAAAGATTTAACAATTTTGTCTGCGTTCGAGAAATCCTGTTTTCCAGAATAACTGGTTTTAAGCGCGATTGCTTTCATGCCGGCACGCTTGGCGGCAACCACTCCGTTTTCTGCATCCTCCAAAACAAGGCACTCGCTTGGTTTCACTTTTAAGCGTTTTGCGCATTTTAAAAAAATTTCAGGGTTTGGCTTTCCCTTTTTCACATCGTCAGCGCACAAAACCAAATCAAATGTTTTCTGCAAGCCCATTTTTTTTAATAAGGGCAAAACAAATTTTTTCCTTGAACCTGAAGCCACTGCGATTTTGATGCCGGATTTTTTTGCTTTTAATGCAAGATCTTTTGCTCCAGGCAGGGGCTGAATGCCTTTTTCTTTAACCAATTCCTTCAATACTTTGTATTTTTTTTGCATTAGTTTTTTCCAGTCAGCTTTTATTTTGTATTTTTTCAAAACCTCTTTTATGAATTCGCTTACCTTCATTCCAAAAAAGCCTGCCAGTTCTCCCTTGGAGATTTTAAGCCCAACTGTGGCAAAAATTTCTTGCTCTGATTTCAAGTGCAATTGTGCGGTGTCTGCGAGAACGCCATCAAAATCAAAAATCAACAGTTTGAGTGCCATGGAATTGAAATGGCTTGGAATGGTTTAATAAGGTTTTGGGAATGGGGTTTACTTATGCAGGTTCCAGTTTTGTTTTGGGTTTTGGGCGCAACTGTTTTGGACGGCCTTCTGGCTTTTGCCGGCATTTTCACCCTCAAAATGAAGGAGAAAGAGGTAAGGCAGATAATAAAGGGCTTGATTGCTTTTTCAGCTGGCGCTCTTTTAGCAGGCGCTTTCTTTCACTTGCTGGCAGAATCCCTTGAAGAAATGCAGTCACAGGAAGCATTTTTCTTGCTTTTCACTGGATTCATTCTTTTTTTCCTTATAGAGCGATTTTTGCACTGGCATCACTGCCATGAAGGCCATTGCGAGGTGCACCCAATGTCTTACTTGATAATAATCGGGGATTCAGTGCACAACTTTATTGATGGATTGATAATTGCAGCCAGTTTTGTTGCAGGAATCCCTTTTGGCATTCTCACAACTGTTTTGATAATCGGGCACGAACTGCCACAGGAACTGGGAAATTTTGGAATTATGGTGCACGGCGGAATTGAGAAAAAAAAGGCATTGCTTTACAATTTCATTGCACAAGCCACTGCAGTGATTGGCGGGCTTGCTGGCTATTTTTTCAGCCTTAACGCTGGCTCTGTTTCGTTTTTGCTGCCATTTGCTGCTGGAGGTTTCATTTATATTTCTGCAAGCGATCTCATTCCAGAACTCCACAAGGAAAAAAACCTTTCAAAGTCTCTTTTTTCTTTTGCTTTGTTCCTTTTCGGAATATTGTTTATGGCTGGACTGAAAATTTTACTGGAGTGATTTTTTCTTCAACCAATGCCTTTAAATTCTGATTCTTGCCCAATTATTATGCATTATTTTAATGCTTAAACGCACGATTTTTTAGGGGTGAGCGTATGGCAAAGGAGAAAAAAACTGAAAAAATTGCTTTAAAACCTGCTGAAAAGCCTGAAACAGCAAAAAAAGCAGAAAAAGCAAGCACTAAAAAGCCTGAGTGCAGTGAAGTGGAGGAAAAACTGCCGTTTCCCAGGGCAACTGTAACCAACATGATCAGAAAGCATGTTGGTCCGGGCAAGCAAATAAAGGGCAGAGTGAAAGTGGAAATGAACAAATGGCTTGGGCACATGGTGGAAAAAATTTCAAAAGAAATGGGCTCTTATCCTTACACTTATGTGGATTACGCCATGTTCCAGGATGCCATAGCAAAATACACAAAGCTTGAAGAAATCGCTGACGAAAGAGACCGTATACTGAAATATTTGGCTAAAATAAAGAGTGACTGTGAATTCCTAGAGCTTGAAGTTAAAAAGAAGTTCGAGCTAGAGGAAGGCGATTTAGTGGAGCGAGCGAAGGCAAAAGAAGAGCAAAAAAACTAGGGGGCAAAAAACCCCTTTTTTTTATTTTTCCAAAAAACGCCCTATTTTTTTCACAATTTTTGAATGCTTGTTTTTGAACAGAAAAGCTTCAACCACATTCAAGTTATGGCATTTTCTTGCAATGCTTGCCTTTTCAAAATCTATTATTACCGGTTTTCCCTTTCTTACAAGAATGTTTGCTCCCCTTCCGGCAAGCTGGCCGTGATCCAAGCCGAATTCGTCCATTTTTTTTGCTTGGGCAAGCAAGGCTTTCACAAACCTTTCAATTTCAGCCTTTGTCCTCTTTTCCTGAATCCATTCCCCAAAGGTTTTGCCATCAATGAATTCCATCAAGAGAACGCGCAAGTGCAAATCGTGAGCTTCAAGTTTTGGGCCTATGCCCAGGGAATTGGCAAGTCCCAGGTTGAATGCTTCTTTTTCCAGCATGCGCTTTCTAGTGGAATCATCCCTTTCCACTTTTGCAACAAATTTTTGCCTTCCTTTTTGCACTAAAAAAATTCGCGATGAGTGTCCTTTTGCAAGGAATTTTTTTATTGTAAGGTTGCGTCTTTTGCAAAAGGCTTCAAGTCTTTTTATTTCCTTTTCGGTGAAGTCCACTCTCATTTATTTCACTTTTTTTTTTTCAGCAAACGCCTTGATTTTTGCCAGCATTTTTTTGTCTTGAGAGAAAACATCCAGCAATATTTCCAAAACTTCTTCTTTTTCCTCTTGTGAGAGAATGCCCAGGAATTCCAGCAAAACTTCTTTTTTTTCTTTCAATGTCATGTTTGAAAAATGTTCTTGGGCTAGGGAAAGCACTATTTCATCCATTTTCTCGCTTTTTCCTTTTCACTTTTTCCATTCTATTTTTTTAATGTTGTGGGCTGCCTTTAATGCTGGCTCAATGGATTTGAATTTTTCTGGCACTTCAAAGGATTCAATTTCTTCGTTTAATCTTTTTCCTTGTTCTTTTTTAAAGTTCCAGATTTCAGAATTCAATGCCATGAGCTCTTGAGTGGAAAAGGCAGGCTTTTTTATGCCTTTTACTGGTTCAGGGAATGCTTCTGCATGAATGTCTTTTCCGCGCAATTCCTTGTATAACTTGTAGCAAATGAAGGGAGTTATTGGCGCAAACAGTTTCAGCAAAGTGTCAAGGCACAAGTTGAGGGTGAAAATGGCTGCCTCTTGCTCTTCCTCGGAAAAGCTTTTTTCAGAATTATAAGCGCGTGATTTCACGAGCTCAATGTAGTGAGAGGCAAAGGCTTCCCATAAAAAATTTCTTGCAGCAGAGGCTGGATTGAAAAAATCATATTCATTAAAGCGCTTTTCAGAAAACTCTACCAGTTCATTGAGTTCGCACAAAATCCATTCGTCTTCTGGAAGGAGTTTTGGCTTTTTTCCCTTGTTCTTAAAGCCTGAAATGAACCTTGCCACATTCCAGAGCTTTGTAAGGGTTTTGCCTGCACCTCGAATTCTTTCCTCAGAACACTTAAAATCAGTGTTTGCAAGATTGCCCTCTGTGGCGCACCAAAGCCTGAAAGGCTCAGCCCCATACTGTTTCAGGATTTTTTGCGGGTCTATCACGTTGCCCTTGCTCTTGCTCATTTTGTTTCCTTTTTCGTCCAAAATGTGATAGTTTATCCAGACATCCTCAAAAACAGGCTTTTTGAATAACAGGTAAGACTTGAAAACAGTGTAGTAAAGCCAAGTGCGCACGATTTCTTTGCCTTGCGGCCTCAAAGTGCAAGGATAATGGGTGTTAAAAAAATCATTGTTGCGCCCGTAACCCAAAATGAACAAAGGCGAAGAACTTGAATCAAACCAAGTGTCAAAAACCCTTTCCTCGCCCTTGAATTCAGTGTGCCCGCACTTTGGGCATTTTTGCACTGGCGGTTTTTCCTTCCATGGACGATAATATTTGCCTTTTGGCGGAACCATTGCAGCATTGCACTTTTTGCAATACCAGAGCGGAATCTCTGTGGCATAAAACCTTCTCCTTGAAATCGGCCAGTCCGTGTTAACAGATTCAATCCAGTCAAGCAGTATTTGCCTTGACTTTGGCGAGAAAAAATTTATTTTTTCAGCCAATTCTTTCATTTTTTCCTTGTAATCCAATTGCTTGCAATAATATTCAGGCATTGCAATGAATTCTATTTCGTGCTTGGAGCGCTCGCAAACAGGAGTGCGGTGCATTACCTGTTTTTGCCCCACCAAAAGCCCTTTTGCCTGCAATTCTTCCAAAATTTTTTCCCTTGCCTCCTTTACTTTCAATCCATTCAAAAAACCGGCTTTTTCATTCATTCTGCCGTCAGCGCCAATTGCAATAACTGGTTCCAAGTTCATTTCCCTGAAAAAACGTATATCCGATAAATCGCCTGCAGAGCACATCATCACCAGTCCAGTGCCCTTCCCTATTTCTGCAATAGGGTGTGCCCTTATTGGAACCTCTTTTTCAAGGGATATGTTAAGAGTTGGACTTAATAACAATTCAAATGATATTTTAAATGGAGAAAATGGAGAAACCAAAAAGAATGCTAAAGGTGTTATTATTACAAAAGTAGGTATTATTATTGGTATTGTTATAA
>JAVYME010000003.1:0-55762 GCA_038736825.1 Candidatus Iainarchaeum sp. | reverse complement strand
GACAAACCCATTGCGCAATAATTTCAGCACCTGCAAGGCCTTCAAGGCCCTCCCTTAGCATCTTTTCACCGCACTTTGAGCATTTCATGGCAATCCTTGGAATGAAGGCTCAAAGCATTAATAAAAATATTGCACGCAAGTTTTTCTATGCTGAAGGCAGTATTGTTTGATTTGGATAACACGCTTGTTGATTTTTGGAAAATGAAAAGGCTTTGCTCTCAGGAAGCTGTTAGGGCAATGGTGGACGCCGGCTTGAAAATAGAGGAAAAGCAGGGAATTGAAATGCTTTTCCGTCTTTATGAAGAAGAGGGAATGGAAAACCAGAAAATCTTTGACAAGTTTATTAAAAGCATTAATGGAAAAATCGACTACAAAATTTTGGCAAGCGGGATTGCAGCATATCGCAGGGTTAAACTGGGAAGCCTTGCAACATACCCTCACACGACAGAAACACTTATAAGGCTGAGGGAGAAAGGATTGAAACTCGGCATTGTCAGTGATGCTCCAGCAAAACAGGCTTGGCTGAGGCTGGCTGAATTAAACCTTGCGGATTTTTTTGATGTAGTCATTGCAAGAGAGGGCAAGGCAGAAATGAAACCCCACGAAATGCCTTTCAAGAAAGCCTTGAGAAAACTCAAGTTAAAGCCAAGCCAGATACTTTTTGTTGGAGACAACCCAAAAAGAGACATTCTTGGAGCCCAAAGGCTTGGAATGAAAACTGCCCTGGCAAAATATGGGCAGATCTTTGAATGCAGTGAGGGAATAAAGGCTGATTATGAGCTCAAAGAGATAAGGGAACTTGAAAAAATTGTTTCAGGTCAAACAAGGCTTAAAAGGAATGTTTAAATACTTAAAGCACTTAAAATCATTCAGTTCATTGTAAAAAATTAATGGTGGAAAAATGCCAAGCATGAGGAAGATTAACCGGAGTTTTGCAAGAACTGACAGGCTGATGCAGCAAAGAATAGGCTTTTTGGATAAAAGAACGGCAAAAGAGACACAAAGAAAAACAAAGCCAACAACAAGAAAAACCAGTGCTGAAAAAAGAATTGCGGACTTAAGGAATAAAATTGCCTCTTTAACCCAGGACTTGACTAAACTGAAAGAGGAAAGGGAACGCCTTGTTGTTGAAATCAATACAAGCAGGTTTCCATCAATTCATTGGATAAAAAGAGTCAAGGCGTGGGCGAAAATGAGAAAAATTGCCCGACAGAATAGAAAAATAGGGAAAGCGTTTGGAAAGATTGCATTGCAAGAAGGCAAAATTGACAATTGGAATACGGTAATAAAAAGCATAGATGCCACCATTTCAGTTCTTAGTGCACAAAAAGCCGATTTGGAAGAACGCCGTCAGGCAATAGCAAAATATTTGCCAAAAAAAACAGTTCAACAGGAACAAGCAAGCACTAGCCAGCCTGCAACTTGAAAAAGATTACTTGTATTCCTTGAACTCAATGCCTTTTTTCTTTTGCTCTTTCATTTTTTCAAGCAAAAGGGAAACGCATTTTTCTAAAAGACTTTCAGAGGAATCGGTTTTTGCAGTAAAAGAAGCCGCAGTGGCATGCCCTCCTCCTTCGCCTTCAAAAAAAACTTGCAGTTTTTGAAAAACATCTCTTGCAAGATCAATGCCAAACTCTTCGGCAAAAGCAGTTTTTGCCCTTGCAGAAACCCTTAAAGAGGAATCCTCTTGAGTTGCAACAAACGCCACGTCTGCCCCAATTTGCACTAAAGCAGAGGCTGCCTGGGCTTCAAAAGACCCGACTTCGCTTGTAACAACAATGCTTTTTCCAATCCTATAAATCCTGCTCCTGTGGGCAGCCTTAAGGCGCGCAATCCTTTCACTGAAATCGCGTTCTACAGAAAAAAACTCCAAGAGCTCGTAATATGGCATTCTCACGTGTTGCATGGCTTCAAACATTACCCTGAACGAATTTCTGCCAGCAAAAGAAAAATGCGCAGAATCCGTTAACAAGCCGCAAGCGGCAAGAATTGCAATTTTTTCATTTATTGGTTTTTTATAGCGTTTGAGAGTCATCCATAAAACTTCAGTGGTAGAGGCAGCCTCTGGATTGCAAAAACGAAAATCTGCCCTTATAGGATCTCTGGCAGTGGAATGATGGTCAAACTGAAAAACTTTTCCCTTGAATTCCCTTGCTTTTTCTGCAAGACAGCCAAGCATGTGGTTGGAGTTAAGGTCTGCAACAAAAAGAGTGTCAAAAAAACTAAAGTCAGGCTCGTGAGTGAAAGGAATTTCCATTCTTTCAGCCAGTTTTTCAGCAGGCTTGCTTATGTGCTCTGGAACGCCTATCTGCACAAAATTTTTTTTCCTGAGAGCCAGCAAGAGAATTCCACTGGAGGCAATGGCATCAACATCAGCGCCCTTGTGGGTGACAACAAGGATT
The DNA here is from genome assembly GCA_038736825.1 of Candidatus Iainarchaeum sp. Lineage (GTDB taxonomy): Archaea > Iainarchaeota > Iainarchaeia > Iainarchaeales > DTGL01 > JAPLVS01. Next base: position 53,360 of record JAVYME010000003.1, on the reverse strand, counting down.
TTTTTGCCTTTAAGGGAAAAAGGGCTTTTCATTTTGGGCCTTTCAAGAGTTTTTTTCAATTCAAGCGTTTATTTTTTGCTGGTTTTCTTTTTCCCTTTTGCTTCCTTTACCTCTGGTTCAGGAACGCTGACACTGCTTTCGCCTGCGCCTTCCTCAATTGAAGCCTTTATTTTATTGAGCCTGTTTACAAGAGAGTCCTCTTGTTTTTGAAGCGTGTCAATCCTTAAATCCAGGGTTTCCTTTGCTTCCAGTAATTCTTTTTCAACTGTTTTTGCATCCTTTTCTATCAAAATATTGCCAACTGCTTTAAAGACAGTTTTTGGCTTTGTTTCCCTTATTTCGTTAAGCGCACTCTGGACTGCGCTGGCCTGCAATTGGAATTGCTGCTTTTGCGCACTTACATTAAGCAACTGTTGCCTTCCAGCCCTAAACTCGTTAACTTTTGATTGGTCTAATTCTGCCATTAAAAAAACCTCCTGAATGCCTAAAAAGTTTCAGCCGAAAGCCTTTAATATGTTGTCCGAAACCACTATGCTTTTCATTATTGAATTGAATGAAGCCCTTAAAGCAGTAAGGTCTTTTGCTTTTATGCTTATTGAAAGCTTTTTGCCTTTAAGCGCTATTTTGGATTTGGATCTCTTAAAAGCCCTGGACAAGTCTGGTTTTATGGCTTTAATCACTGTTCTGGCATGGCTTGGATTGTCAAACAAAAGAACTGCCTTGAAAGAGCACTCGTTTTTGGCTTGAGCGCGTTCAATTGTTTGATTGCTAGTGTTCTCGCTGTTTTTGTTTTTTTTCAAATGGTTTTCAGCCACAGCTGTACTGCGTTCTGCTCTGTTCATTTATCTTGCCTGCACAGTTTTTGCAACAACCGGCCTTGTCTTTACAAGGATTCTGTAAGCACAGTTAGGGCATCTTATAAGGCCTTTTGGCAGTTCTTCAAATTCCTTTCCGCAACGAACACACTTGTACATTTCATTCGCCCTCCGTTTCGGCTTCCTTGAAGGCTTCTTCCAAATTGTCTGCCTCTTCTTGTTTTTCTTTGACTATTTCTTCAGATGCCTTTTGGACTGCCATGGCTTCTTTTTTCTCGCTTTCACTGCTTTTTTCTTTTTTGTTTTTTTCTCCTTTTTCCTCTTTGGAAGCCTTTTTTCTTTTCTTTTTTTCTTGGAGGCCCATGGAGGACTCTTCTTTGGCTTCTATGAGTTCTTTTACTAGCGGCATGAATTTCTTTTGAGCCACCATTTTTTTCACTATTGAGCCGCCCATTGTGTTTGGATAATAGGCGCCGCCAGTGAACACAGCCCTGCACTTGTTGCACTTGAAAAGCCCTGTGGAGACTCGTTTTACTCTATTGAAGCCACAAGCGGGGCACTCGTGCTTTTTTCTTTGTTTTTCCTCCACTGTTACAACTCTGTCCCTTATGCCTCGCCCGTATCTTGACCCAAACCTGCCAGCTGATTTAACCTTTTTTGTCTTGTGCATGTTTTCCCTCACTTAAATTTTGACCTTAGCATTTTGCCGTTTTCAATTGCTAGGTCTATGCATTCATCTATTTCTTTTTCTGTGAAGCCGCCTGCCTCGCCTTTTTGGATGGCGCTAAGGCTGCCGTCTTCGACAGTGCAAATGGAAAGCCTTGCATCCATTGCTTTTTCTTCTGCAAGAACTGGATCAGAGAAAAGCCTTCCTGAAATTTTTGCAATAGTGCAAAGCATTGGCATTTTTCTCACTTTTAGTTCGCCTACAAATTCGTCTTTGACTATTTTTTCATCCTCGTATTTTGGAATTTTTGTGTTTAAAAGCGCGCCGATTGCGGACAGAGCGCATGCATCAAAAAGATTGCCGTCATCATTGGCTACATAGCAGTCAATGAAGGCAAACCATGCTTTTTCTCCTGGAACAATGCAAAAATCCTTGAAATCAATTGCTTTGGATTCTCTAATGCCTCTGTCTGCAACCCTTGCAAGCTCTGTGGCATCCTCTCTTGGAGGGCCTAACTCGAAAACCGGTGAAGCCATTGGCATTAATTCAACTCCAACGCTTATTGAGCCTTCTTCTGGAGTGTCCGGATAGGGTGCAGCAACATCCAGTTTTACGCCTGTTATGACATCTGTCTCTCCAATTTTTACCCTGCAAGAGCCATGCGCGTTCTGGCTTATGTTTGTCTGGATTGAAATTTCCCTGTAATCGCTTGGTTTCCTTCCATCAACTCTTTCGCCTTTTTTTGCAAGCTCTTTTACTTTGTCAGAGCGAAGCTCCCAAATTATTTCTTCTCTCATTGCGGTTCGCCCTCCATTGCCGCTTTATCCATTGCATTTCCGGCTTTTTCTATTTCCTGCATTGCCTGGTTTTCTATTTCAATGTACTTTTTTTTCAATGCTTCTTTTTGCTTTTCGTAAACAGCCATGCAACCCTTTAATCCCAAGCGAAAAGCCTCAAACCATTGTTCTTTGCCTATCAAGCCATCCATTTGCAATAATACTACTTCCTTCTTTCTTGGCATTATGGCCATTGGCATGTCAACCGCGTCTGGCGCGTCTTCTTCATACTTGTTGAGGTCTAAAACTATGTGTCCTCCGGCTCTTCCAACCGCACAAGGTGAAACCAAGTCTTTCATTGGAATGCCTGCGTCTGCAAGCGCCACTGCAGCTGCTGCAAGGGCTGTAACTCTGGTGCCAGCATTGCTGTCAAAAACGTGAGTGTAAATGTCTATTGTTGTGTTGGGGAATCTTTCCAGGAAAATTGCTGCTTCAAGTGCTTCACCGCAAACCTTTGAAATTTCTATTTCTCTGCGGCCTGGCTTTGGGTTTTTTCTTTCTGGAACTGAAAAGGTTGCCATTCTGTATGAGAAGGAAACCAGTGCTTTTGTTGGATCTTGTATGTGTTGCGGTAGTGCTTCCCTTGGCCCGTAGACGCCGACTAAAACCTTGTTTTGCCCCCATTCCATGTAACAAGAGCCTTCAGCTCGGCTTAAAACAGAGGGCACTATTTTTATTTCTCTGAGTTCGTCAACTTTTCTGCCGTCAAGCCTGAGTCCTTCGCTGTTGACATAAACCATTTCTTGTTCAGTCATTATAATTCCTCCATCAAGCATCATTTTGTCTTTAAAGCCTGTTTTTCCTTTTCAAGGAATTCGGTTATTCTGGCGGTGAGGTTGCTCAAGTGCGATTCAGCCTCTATTTTTTTTATTGCTTTTTTGAGCAACTCTATGTTGCCGTCTTTGATCCAAACCCGCCCGTTTCTTCCAGCCATTATGGAGCACCCTGTTCCGTTTTTCAAGACTTCAAGCATGCTGCCTTTTTTTCCAATTATTCGCGGGACTTTTACTGGTGAAACATCGAGTACTTCGCCGCCATAAAAAACGCGGATTTGGTCCAGTTCTGCTTCATTGATTTCGTTGACACTGGCTATTTTTGCGGAAATCACTGCTCCTTTTTCCAAGGGCTTTCTCAGGTTGTCCTTGCGCACAAACGAATAATAAAAGGAATTGATGTCCACCACATAGCCGGAAAATTCTTCGCGTGCAATTATGCCCACTATGAGGTCTTCTGCTTGTGGCATGTACTTGCCCTGCAATGGTATGACTCTAACGTATTCTGTGTCTTGCTCTGCCAAACCAAGAGAATCAGAGTAAGCCTTGCCTTCTTCAACAAAAACATGCTCTCCGAGTTTTTTTCTCTGGTCTGTCAAAAGCTCGCCTGGAACAACTATTTTTCTTTCAGTCAAGCAATCCTCTCCTTTTGGTCTAAAACCCTTATTTCGGCTTCACCGTGTGTTGCCTTGTTTGCCTTGTTGAAAAGGTCGTTTTTAAGGCCTGCTGGAATTTCAACAAGCATTATTAGCGAGCCATCATTAAGCCATTCTTCTTTTTTGACTTCAAAGTGGTGGAGTTCGCTGGCTGTCCTGCCAGCATATGCTGCTGGAATTTTTACTGCCACTTGCATTTTCTCAAAGGAGATTGGCAGTTTTTTCTTTAACTCTTTGAGGATTCCTTCCACTTGTTCTTCAGCTGGCTTGAATTCGTCTATGTGCAGGTTTAGCTCGTTCAATGCAAGCTCTATTCTTTGCGGCGGGTGCGGGGCATTGGTTTGCGGGTTGATTGCATTTGTGGCAATTATTTGGATTATTTCCCTTCTTCTTTTTTCGCGCAATTCCCTGCGCTGTTCTGTGGTGAGCTGCACTGAGCCCTTTAAAATTATTTTTTTTGCAACTTCGCCAGCATCAACTGTTCCAAAAACCTTTAAAGTCAGGGCTTCAGATTGGTCTTCGCCCTTGCCAGCGTCCTTAAAAACCCTGTCTATTGCCAAGAGATCGTTGGAGTTGACTGCCTTTCCTTTTTTCACATCCATTGCCAGGTCAGGGTCAACCAACACTTCGAACTTGTGCCCTTCATGCACAAAGCGGGCTATTACCGCTTCTTCAAGCTTTACCATTTTCAAGCCAGCCTTTTATTTCCCTAAAAGAGACTTCAATTTTTTCTGGGAAAGCCTTTCAAATTCCTTCCCATCCTCTATTAATGCAAAATCAAGGCTGTTGAGCGAAATCGGTTCTTTTTTCTCTCTGGACTGCTTTAAAGCCTCAAAAGCAAGCTTTGCAGCCTGCTCAAGCGACATTTTTTCATTGTAGCCTTTTTCAAGGACCTCCATTGCTTTTGCCTTGTTTTTTCCTATGGCGGTGGCCTTGTATTGGGCAAGCGCGCCACTTGGCTCTGTTTCAAACAATTTTTTTTCATTGATTCCATCATATCCGCCAATAATAAAGCTTACCCCGAAAGGCCTCATTCCAGCATATTGCGTGAAATACTGTTTTATTGCGCTCAACTCCTTGACTAATGTTTCAACTTCTATTTTTTCTTCATAATACATTTGGTTTTCTTGAGCGCGCTCTCTTGCAATTTTAATAAGCCTGCGAGCATCGCCAACAAGCCCTGCGCTTATGGCGCCTATGTGGTCATCTATTTTGAACAGTTTTTCTATTGATTCAGGCAAAAGGAGCGGCGAAGTTATGTTTTTTTCCGCTGCAAACAAAACCCCAGTGTCATAGATTATGCCCACTCCAAGGGTTCCCTGTTCAACTATTTTTGCCGCGTACTCCACCTGGTAAAGCCGCCCTTTAGGCGAAAACATTGTGGAAACACGATCGTAAGCGCTTGTTTTTGGCGCTCCTCCAGCAATCATATGCTCCCTCCGCAAAAGCCAAATAAAAACTTAAAACCCTAAAAATCTGGTCCCTAAAATATATATATTTTATACATTGCCTTTGGAAGAAATTATTGAACGTAAACAATTTAAAGGCTTTGGCTTAAGGCCTTGAGAGTGCCAGAGCACTTCAAAGAGCGCGCTTTTACTTGCACTCCTTTAACTTCTTTCAAGAATAAAAATGCTGTTCTTGCCTTGGTTTCAAAGCCACGCCTGCAACATAAAACCCCTTTGCCTTTTTCAGGCCAAAACTTGACAATTTTAGGGTTTATTTCTGCGGTTCCAATTGAGCCATACAATGAAAGGAAAACCTCTTCCAAGGCTATTGCAAAATCCTTTCCGTTGAATCCTTGCACTGGCAAAACCTCAAACAAGAGATAGCGGTTTCTTTCCCTGAGGGTTTTCGGCAAAGGGTTGAGTGAGGTTTTTGTTTTAGCCATACTGGATTTAAATCCTGTTGAATGATTAAATTCTTTTCCTATTGCTTTGGTTTGGCGTGCAAGCAACATTCAACAGTCTTTATAAAGGTTAATTTGGTTATTAATGGTATGCGGTTTCAGCTATATGCCTGGTTTTTTGTTTTTTTTGCCTTAAGCCAAATGCTTGGCATACTGGTGGCACTGGCTTTAATGCAACAGGGAGTGCATGCAACAATTGTTAATGACAATCCGCAGGATCCAATCAATTCTTTTGCGCTGTTACTTTACATAATTTTTGTAACTGCTTTTTTTCTTTTTCTGATGAGGTTTTTCAAAAGGCGTGCTTTCGGATTGTTTGAAAAAATCGCTGTTTTTTTCACAACATGGCTTGTCTTGGATTCATTAATTTTTCTTTTTTTCCCGCAAGGCCCTGCATTAGTTTTATTTCTTTCACCTGCCTTTGCAATACTGTTAGTGGTTCTCAGGATAAAGTTCAGGAAAAACATCTGGCTTAAGAATATTTCAAGCCTTTTTGCTGTTGCCGGCGCTGGCGCCCTTATTGGAGTAAGCCTTGGAGTGCTGCCAGTAATAATCTTCATTGTGTCGCTGTCTGTTTACGATATATTCGCAGTTTTTGTCACAAAGCACATGGTTAAAATGGCAAAAGCAATAGTTTCAGAAAACCTTGCCTTCACTTTCACCATTCCAACAAAAGAGCGCGAATTCCAGCTTGGCACAGGCGATCTTGTAATACCCTTGGTTTTCGGCATAGCGGTTTTTTCAACTACTGCCTCGAAACTCGAAAACCTGCCGCTCTTTTTCGCCATAATTCCAGTTTTACTGGTTTTGTTTGCTTCAATATTGGGTTTAGTGGGAACACTCCACATTTGCGCTGAAAGAAAAATTGCTTTGCCGGCACTGCCACTTCAATCGGTTTTCATGATTGCAATGTGGGGTGCTTGCCTTTTTGCAGGCATGCCTGTCCTTTGATTTTTTCAAAAAAAATGCGCATGGTACAAAAAGTCTATTACAATTCTGCCAAAATAGCCAATAAGAATGTAGCGAGTGATTTTGCCGGCTGCACATGCTAAAAAAAACTTTCTAACATCAAATTTTATCAATCCTGCTGAAATGCCTACAAAATCAAAAACTGAAGGAACAAGGGCAAAAAAGAAAATAACCATGGCACCATACTTGTAGACAAGCCCTTTCACATACGCCAGTCTTTTCATTTCAATGTGCTTCAGTTTTTCAATTCCCTTTGCCCCCATAAAACCAAAAAAATAACCAGATAGCTCGCCTATGGCTGCGCCAAAGCCAACTGCAATGCCCACAGCCACAGGGCTAAAAAACCCCAAACCATAAAAATCCACTTCTCCAAGGGGAAAAACAATGAAATCCAATGGCAATGGCAAAACTATTGTTGAATTCGCTATAATGGCTGCAACAAAAAGACCTGGCAAGCCAAAAGTCTTCAAAAGCCAGGCAATGGTTCCCTCAACAGACTTGATGTCTGCAAAAAAAGAAACATAAACCACCAAAACAATTACTGCCAGCACTGCAATTGTCAATGCAAGCGGTTTTGCATAAGCAAAACGCTTTTTTTCAGTTCTAGCCAAAAAACCACCAATTCACTAACGGATTACAACCTCTTTTCTTTTAAACCTAACAAGTAATAATAGTTTAAAGGAGGCTTGAAAAATGAGGGCTTTTAGCCTTCCATTAAAAGAACTTGAAAACGCGGTTTTTTTCCGAGGAGAAGGCGAGTTTGAACCGCATTACGCTGTAACCGCATCAGGCTTCAAGGTTTCCAGGGTAAATGTTTGGGGTGTGGTTTGGCAAACTTTTGAATCAGAAAACGATTTTGCAAGCATTTCAATAGACGATTTTACTGGAACAATTGATGTTAAAGCCTTTAAGGAAAGACTAAAAGACATCAAAAAAGTCAAAAAAGGGGACACAGTGAAAGTAATAGGCAAGGTAAGGGAAAACAACAACAAAATTTATGTGCTAGCTGAAGGAATCCAAAAAATCTCTTTTGAAGAAGAATTACTGGAACGGCTTGACAAAATAAGCACAATAAAGTTCGCTGAAAAAACAGGAACAAAAAAAGAAAAAAATGAAAAAGCAAAAAAAACAATTGCAGAAGATTTAAATGAATTCCAGCAGGCAAGCGAGCTCAAAATTGAAAGGGAAGTGGTGAAATGAATTACGAGGAATTGCTTGAAAAGGCTTACAAGCAAATACCCCCGGAAAGCCTGAAAAAGGAAAGATTTGAAATGCCAAAACTCCAAGTAATAGTTCAAGGCAACAAAACAATTGTTGCAAACTTTTCAAAAACAATAAAAGACCTCCAGCGAGAAGAAAAGCACGCACTAAAATATTTCACTTCGCAAGCAGCATCGGCTGCAAACATAGAAGGAGGAAGGCTAATATTAAAGGGAGTTTTCTCACAACACGAACTCCAAGGCTTTCTGGAAGACTATGTAAAGCGATTTGTGCTATGCCGCGAATGCTCAAGACCGGATACAAAAATAATCGAGCAAAAAGGCGTAAAAATACTCAAATGCAGTGCTTGCGGGGCAATAACTGCAATAAGAGAATAAGGGAAAAAAAATGTACGCAAAACTTCACGGGCAGGGCTCGCAAAGCGTTCTGGCTGCCTGTGACAAAGAACTCTTGGGAAAAAAACTTGAAGAAGGAAAAATTTCATTTATTGTAAGCGAATCATTTTATGGCGGACGCCTTGTCGGAAAAAAAGAGCTCTCAGAAATGATGGAAGAAAGCGAAAACATAAACCTTGTCGGAAAAAAATGCGTGGAAATTGCGCTTGAGAAAGGGTTAATAAGTGAAGGCAACATTATTAGAATAAAAGGCGTTCCACACGCCCAAGTTTTCAAGATTTGACTGCAGGTGTCAAGGATAACCGAAAAAGAGTTTGAAGAAGAGGAATCCCCGAGAAAACTCAGGCTGCCGCACAGAAACGAAGGAGAACTCTTTGCAATAGTCAAAAAAATCCAGGGCGCTGGCCAAATCAAAGCAATATGCGAGGACGGCGTTGAAAGGGGCTGCCGCATAACCGGCAAAATGCGCAAGCGCGTTTGGATGCGGGAAGGCGACCTAATAATCGTCAAAGTCTGGGATTTTCAGCCTTCAAAGGCAGACATTGTCTGGAGATACCTTGGAGGGCAAAAAAACCTGCTTGAAAGAAAAGGCCTCTTGAAAGGACTGCCTCTCTGATAAAAAAATTAATAATTTTCCCAGTCAATTCTATTAATGATGGAAAAAGCCATGTTGGGCGAGCTGGTAAAAGAAGAAAAGTCTCGCGAAATATTTGCAAAGGTTTTTGACAACCGCACCATTCTTGCATTGCACCGCCTTGCAGACAAGGGCTATTTTGATTTCGTGGAATTTGTGGTAAGCACAGGCAAGGAAGCCCACGTTTTCAGAGCACAAGACCACGCGGGAAACCATCGCGCTGTGAAAATCTATAAAACCCTTGCAAGCGATTTCAAAAAAATGCGTGATTACATTGAAGGGGACTTGCGCTTCAAAGAAGTGAAAAAGGACAAGCGCGAGCTCGTCAGTCAGTGGGCAAGAAAAGAATTCAAGAACCTTGAATGCCTGAACAGGGCTGGCATCAGGGCACCACTGCCCTTGACCTTCAGCGAAAACATACTTGTAATGGAATTCATTGGAAAAGAAGAGGCAGCACCTGCAATGAAAGAAAAACCGCCAAAAAACCCAAAAAAAGCAAGAGCGACAGTGGCAGAATGGATTGCTTTAATGATTGAAAAGGCAAAACTAGTCCATGCAGACCTCTCTGAATACAATATACTGAATTTCAACGAAGAACTTGTACTCATAGACTGCGGGCAAGCGGTTCTCACAAGCCATCCGAAAGCCAAAGAATTCTTTGAAAGGGATGTCAAGAATATGGCAAACTATTTCTCCAAAATAGGGCTTAAAACAACAGAAAACGAGTTTTTAGAGCAAATCCGCTCTTTTAAGGGAAAGCCCTGAAAATCTCTTTATAAAGCTTTTGCCTTTAATTTTTTGGGATGCGCTTGCGCAACTAAGTGGTCTTCTTTGGCTCAATCCTTTCTCAGAGTGCCCTTAAACAGGATTGCAGTCATAATAGGGCCAAAAGGAAAAACAAAAGCAAGAATAGAAAAGGAAACAAAAACAAAAATTGAAATAGACAGCCAGTCTGGCGAAATATCAATAGAAGGAAAAGACGGAGAAAAACAACACATTGCTGAAAACATAGTCAAAGCCATAGGGCGAGGCTTTTCACCACAAAAAGCAATGATGCTCTTGGGTGAAGACACCACAATGAGCATTATAAAATTAAAGGACGTGGTTGGAAAAAGCGAAAAAGCAATAAGGCAAAAAAAAGCCAGAATTATTGGAAGCAAAGGACAAACAAGAAACCGAATCGAAAAAGAAACCAACTGCAGTGTTTCCGTTTTTGGAAACACCATTGCAATAATTGGACGGTTTGAAGAAATAGAAAACGCAGAATTCGTTATCAACAGCATTCTGGAAGGAGCAAACATAAGCACTGCCTTTGAAATGCTCAAAGAAAAAATGATGGAAGAAAAAAGGTTTGAGTTGTAAAGCATGACTGAAGAAAAAACCGTTGCAGCAGAAAAACTGGCAGAAGAGTTCAAAGAGCACTCTGTAGCAGAATTCTTCAAAAAAAACAGGCAAATGCTGGGCCTTTACGGAAAAGTTCGAACCCTGACAACCATTGTCCACGAATATGTCACAAATTCCCTTGACGCCTGCGAAGAAGCCAGAATCCTTCCAGACATAGAGGTAAAAATAGAAGAATTGGGCGAAGAATACTATCTTGTAACAGCAAAAGACAACGGTCCGGGGCTGACAAAAGAGACTGTTGGCAAGGCATTAGGGCAACTTCTTGCAGGAACAAAATTCCACAGGCTAATGCAAATGCGCGGACAACAAGGCATAGGCGCTGCAGGCTGCACAATGCTCTCGCAAATGACTACCGGCAAGCCGGTTAAAGTCATAACCGGCACAGGCAAAGGCAAGCCATTTGCCTGCGAGATAACCATTGACCCCAAAAAAAACCAGCCAAAAATAGAAAACCTGCAAGAAATCGACAAACCCTTCAGGGGCTTAATGGTGCAAGCAAGATTTAAAGATGTTATTTACAGGGAAAGCAGCACAGGACCGCTTGAATACCTTAGAAGAACCGCAATAGCAAACCCTCACGCACAAGTGACATTCATTTCACCCAAAGGCGAAAAAATCACTTTTAACAGAACAGCAAACTATATTCCAAAGCTTCCGGTTGCACAAAAACCACATCCCAGCGGTGCAACAGTGGATGACATAATAACAATGGGAAAAGCCAGCACTGCAAGAAAGGTTTCAAGCTTTCTTAAAAGCGATTTTGAAAGGGTTGGCGACACAGCAATAGAAAAAATCCAAAAACTGGTGAAGTTTGACCTAAACAAAGACCCAAAACAGCTTTCATGGGATGAAGCAGAACAACTCGTAAACGCAATAAAACAAGTGGAATTCATTGCGCCCAGCACAGAAGGACTAAGGCCAATAGGCGAAGAACGCATAAAGAAAAGCCTTGAAAGCATTGTAGAACCAGAATTTGTTTTCACGCTCACAAGGCCTCCGAAGGTGTATGCTGGAGGCTATCCATTCCAAGTGGAAATAGGCATTGCATATGGAGGAAAGGCTGGAACAGGAGACAACAGCATTGAAGAACCAAAAAAAGAAGAAGAACAAAACGCAACACAAAAAGTCATGAACGGCGAAAACCAAGCAAAAGTGGAAATCATGCGATTTGCAAACCGCGCTCCACTCTTATTTGATGCAGGCAATTGCGCAATAACAGAAGCAGTACGCACAGTGGACTGGAAACGCTATGGCATAAAAGACTTGGAAAACATTCCACTAACAATATTCGTGAACTTTATTTCAGTGCACGTTCCCTACACTGGGGCTGGAAAGCAAGCAATAACCGATGAAGAAGAAATAATGGAAGAACTAAGGCTTGCACTAATGCAGTGCGCAAGAAAAACCTCACACTATATTAGCACTAAAAGGCGCGAAATAGAAAACAAAATGAAAAGGGACATGTTCTACAAATACATTCCGGAAATAGCCGGCGCACTCAGCAATGTGACAAAAGCAGACAAAAAAATGCTCATAGACAAGCTTGAAAACCTTGTACTGACAAAACTCAAGCTGGAAAAACCAGACATAGAAAAAGAAAAAGAACTGGAAAAGAAAAGACAACAACTTGAAAGAATAAAAAAATTCAAAGCAGAACTAATGGGTGAGGGCGATGAGTGAAAGAAAGAAAAAAGACAAGGGCCTTGAAACCCCAAAAGAAATAGCATCAAGAATACACTCTTTGGCTGAAGAAATAGTCAACCAAATAAAGAAAGGCCAAAACCCCCACTTCAAAACAAAACAGAGAGGCAAGGGAAACGTTGAATTCGAAGAAGACAAGGGCATCATAGAATTGGGAGACAAGGAAACCACAAGGTCTTTCTTAAATGTAGCGCACACCAAAAAATTCCTGCAAACAATGCTTGTCACAAGCAAACTGTACGATTACTTAAACCACAACAAAACCGCTTCAATCAGGGAAATCTATTACGAGTTAAAGCACACAATTGGAAACACAAACGAGAACACTTTTGAAGACCAAACTGAAAGCGATGCATGCATAGTCGACTTAGAGCACTCAGTGGAAACCATAAGGGAAAAACTCAACGTGCACGCAAACCCCAAAGGAACCCTTTATGGAGACATAACCCTTGTGGACAAAGTCCACAACAACGACAAATTCAATTGCCTCAAGCTAGGCCGCGGAGGCTGGAGCATTATGAGCAGAATGGAGCCAAACGAAATAGAAATAAGGGATTGCAATGCAAAATACGCTCTGGTGATTGAAACAAGCGCAATGTATGAAAGGCTCATTGAAGAAGATTTTGCAAAGAAAAACAAGGCAATACTGGTTGGAACCGGAGGCCAGGCAGCAAGGGGCACTAGAAGGCTTATTTTCAGATTGCACCACGAGCAAAAGCTTCCAATTTACACTTTCACGGACGGCGATCCCTACGGGTGGTACATTTACAGCGTGATCAAGCAAGGCTCTATGGCGCTTGCAGCCCACTCCAATTTCATGGCAGTACCTGAAGCCAAATACATTGGCATGACTTTGGAGGATGTTGAAAACTATGATTTGCAAAATGTTACTGAAAAAATGAAACCAGGGGACATCAAGAGGGCAAAGGAAATGCTGGACTATGACTGGTTCAAAAACAAGCCCTGGCAGGCTGAACTGAAAACAGCAATTGAGAAAAAAATCAGGATAGAGCAACAGGCTCTAGCTAACAAGTCTTTGGAGTTTGTGGCAACAGAATACTTGCCTAAAAAAATAAAAAACAAAGAATTTTTGCCTTAAAAAAAACCTAATTTTAAAAAAATAGTGAAAGAGGCCTTTTGGGCCTCATTCAAAATTTTTACCCCTTGTAGCCAGTGATTTCTTTCAAGTGTTCCACTGTGTGAGGGTTTTGCAAAGTGGTTGCGTCACCCAATGGCTTGTTTGTGAGAAGCGATTTGAGCATTCTTCTCATTATTTTGCCACTTCTTGTTTTTGGCAGTTCGTTCACGAAATAAATTTCTTCGGGTTTTGCGGTTGGCCCTATTTCTTTTTTCACGTGTTCCATTAATTCTTTTTTGAGTTCGTCGCTTGGGCTTGTTCCTTTGAGCACAACAAAGGCTATTGGCACTTCGTTCTTTATTTCGTGTGGTCTTGGCACGACAGCGCACTCGCTGACTTTTGGGTGTGAGGCTACTGCGTTTTCAACTTCTGCTGTTGAAAGCCTGTGGCCTGCGACTTTCATTACATCGTCAACCCTTCCAGTAACCCTGATGTTGTTTTCATCAAACCATCGCGCTCCATCTCCAGTGAAATAGATGTTTGGCCCGTATTCTGTGAAATAGGTTGAAACATATTTTTCGTCATCGTTGTAAATGGTGCGCAGCATTGCTGGCGGGAAAGGGCTTTTTAGAATCAAAAAGCCGCCTTCGCCTTTTCCGACTGGCTTGCCTTGATCGTCAACAATTTCTGCTGTTACTCCCGGGAAAGGCCTTCCTGCAACTGTTGGCACAAAGGGACCAATTCCTGGCAGGGCTGAAATTAATAGTGCACCGGTTTCTGTCTGCCACCATGTGTCCACAATCGGGCAGCGCGAGCCACCTATGTTTTTGAAATACCATAGCCAGGCTTCTTCGTCTATTGGTTCTCCAACTGTGCCTAAAAGCCTGAGGGATTCAAGATTGTGCTTTTTTGGGTATTGTTCTCCCCACAAGGCAAACATTCTTATTGCAGTGGGTGCAGTGTAGAACACTGTTACTTTGTTTTCTTCGACAACCTGCCACCAGCGATCCTTGTCTGGAAAGTCTGGTGCTCCTTCAAAAAACAGCATTGTTGCGCCAACAGAAAGCGGTCCATAGCAATTATAGGTGTGGCCTGTTACCCAGCCAATGTCGGCAGTGCACCAAAAAATGTCATCGTCATGCAGGTCAAAAGTCCACTTGCAGGACCAATATGCTTGTGTCATATACCCGCCTGTTTCGTGAACTATTCCTTTTGGTTTTCCGGTTGTGCCACTAGTGTAAAGAGTGAACAGCATGTGTTCGGAATCAACTGGTTCTGCAGGACAGTCTTTTGGCGCTTTTGCCATTAGGTCGTGGAACCAATAATCGCGCCCTGGTTTCATTGAAACATCTATGCCGGCTCTTTTTACCACGACAACTTTTGTAACGCTTGTTCCTTCAACTGCAATGTCTGCATTGCTTTTCAGGTTTAAGGGAGTGCCGCGCCTGTAATAGCCGTCACTTGTTATAAGCACTTTTGCATTGCTGTCCAAAAGCCTTGCTTTCAGGGATTCACCTGAAAAGGCTGAAAAGCAAACGCTGTGGATTGCCCCAATTCTTGCACAGGCAAGCATTGCAATCTGCACTTCTGGAATCATTGGCAGATAGATTCCAACACGATCGCCTTTTTTGACTCCAAGCGATTTGAGTGCATTGGCAAACTTTTGAACTTTTTCAAACAATTCATTATAGGTTATTGTAATGGGTTTTTCGTTAACTGGTTCTGGCACCCATATTATTGCTGCTTTTTTTCCTTTGCCGGCTTTTACGTGTCGGTCAAGGCAATTATAGGAAGCATTGATTTTTCCGCCCAAAAACCATTTGTAGTGGGGTGGATTCCATTCATAGATTGTCTTGAAGGGTTCAAACCATTCAAGGCCTTCTTTTGCTTTTTCCGCCCAAAACTTTTCTGGGTTGTTTGCAGCCTTTTCGTAAATTTTGGCGTCAGAAACATTTGCCTTTTTTTTCATTGCTTCTGTTGGCCAAAAACAGCCGTTTTGGTCTCTTTCAGTAACCCACTTTGTTGCCACCATAAAAATTCCTCCATAGACAGGTAAAAATCATCTAAACAGCATTAAAACAGTTAAATAATGGTTGAATAAAGAAATAAATAGTTATTGGTTAAAATCGGCAATGAACGAAAACTGGCTGTTGTTTGTTTTTATTGCTTTTTTTCTCTTGCAGAGGAAATAATTAATTCCAGTGCTTTTTCGTTTTCGCCTTTTTCAAGCAATTCAAAAACGCCGCGAGCGTCAAAAGCGTTTTCAAACTCGGTTTCTTTCAGGTTTTTTTCCAGTATTTCAAAGCCTAGCTCGCCAAGTGATTTTTTTTGTTGTTGGAGCATGCTCAATTCTTTTATTTTTTTGCTGAATGATTCTTCCTTGAAGGAATGGTCTATTGAAACAATTGCTTTTCCCAAAAAAGACATTTCCACAATGCTAAAGTCAATGTCTTCAGCGGAAAAGCCTTTTGCAAGGCTGCCTCCAACCTTTAGCTTTACAAGCGGCATTTTTTGAAATTTTTTTTCACCAAGGATTTCGCTTATTGCATCTCTTGCTGCCTCTCTTGCTTCTTCAGCATTGGCTGTGTTCAAGGAGATTTTTTTGTAAAAGAATTCGCGTTGTCCCGGTATTTCCACAAATTTTGCCTTCAATCCCTTGGTTTCAAAAACAAAAAAGCCCTTTTTCTTTTTGGATTCAAGGTTTTTCATTTGCGTTATTATTGTTGAGCCTGGCATTAGCAAGTGAATGCCGTTGTCTTGCAATTCGTTGCTCCAGTGCAGGTGGCCGTTTACAATTAGGTCAAAGCCCTTGGGAAGGTCTGAAAGGGAAAGTGTTGCAATCATTTCGTCTTCAAAAGGCAGGAATTCCTTAAAGGATTGGTGCAATAAGAGAACATTTAATGCTCCTGGTTCTGGGAGTGGATTCCATTGCTTGAGTGCGTCCCTTGCTTTTAGTTCAGGGACTCCGCCCAATCCATGAAAGACTATTTTTTCCCTGTGTCTTTCAAAGCAAGCCTTTTCAGCGTGAAGGTAAACTATAAAGCCAGCGCCCTCCAATAATTCCAAGGCATTAGTGCTGTTTTTTTCCCTTTGTTCGTGAGTTCCATGGATTGCTATTACTGGAATGCCAGGGCAGTCTATTGCAATCCTGCCCTCGCTGGTTTCCTTTTCAATGGTTGCAGCCCCAAATTTTTGCAAGCGTGGCAGTGAAAGGATTTTGAATGCCTCTAAAAGGGTTTCATGGGATGGAATCTTTTCATGGAATAGGTCTCCAGTGAAAACAATCAAGTCAGGCTTTTCCATTAATGCTGTCTTCATTGCGGACATTGCGTTTTCAAAAGCCTCTTCTTCTCTTTCTGGCTGTGAAAAGCCCAAGTGGAAATCTGAAAGGAAAACCAGTTTCATTCAAATCTTTAAGAGAAAGCCTCAATTATTTTAAAGCCTTAATTGTTTGCAAAAGCCGGTTTAATTCCTTTTTTGGCAAAAACAGCAAGGGTCTTAGGACAGGCAAGGGCATTTTTTTGTCGTTTTTTTCGTATTTGGCAAAATCTTTTTTTGAAGTGCGGTTTTCTGCCGAGGCAAGCACTAGTGTTTCCCTTTCAACAATGAGTTTTTCCAGATTTTTTGGATTGGTAAGCATGAATTTCCTGTAAGCATTCCAGGGTTCAAGAAGTGAAAGGTTTTTGCGAACTGAAGGGGTGTTTTTGCCTATGGGGAATATATTGCAGCCGCGTTTCATCAAAAGCCAGGCTGCAACTGCTTCCTCTTTTTTTCCTGAAAAAAACATTCCTATTGCGCCTTCAACTCCTTGCGGCAAACCCCCAAAACAATCAATTTCTTCTACATAACAAACTGCTTTTTCTTCAAACAACTCTATTGAAACAACCACATCAGGCGCAGAAAGATCCACTTTAAGGAATGGAAACGCTTGCAGCATTGCAGCGCCAGCCGCCCTTTCAATCTCCTGGCTTGAATAAGGCTGTTCCCCGCTCCTTGAAGCCCTAACAGCAAAAGACCCTTTCCCCACACGGCCCTGACAGAACTCCACAACAGTTTCCTTGACTGATTCCAAATCAGTCGCAGAAAAAGCAAAGGCTGGCGCCAGCGAATGTATTCCGAAAACCCTGCACAAAACGCTTTGCGCTTTAAGGAGATTCTTGCACTGCAAAAACATTCTTCCACGACCTTGCTCCAAACCAAAAAAACCGATTTTGTTGTTATGCAAGGCACACTTTATGTTTTCCCTCAATTTTTTGTTAAAGTAAACCTTCACCTTTTCGCTTTTCAAAAATATTTCAGGAGACGGCTTTACCAACAACAAATTCGGTTCAAGCATAGGAAAAGTGAAGCAACTAAATATTAAAAAACAATTCAAACACTATTTTTATAACGCGGGATTGGCAGAACGGCTATGCACCCGGCTGCAGACCGGGGGAAGAGGATTCGACTTCCTCATCCCGCTCTTTTGCAAAAAAAAATCACTCCATTAAAAAAAGCAAATAAAAGCGTTTAGGTTAAACAGGTTATTGAAATGGCAAACTCTGGAATATGCCCTAGCCCCTACCTTTCACCCGAAGAAATCAAAAAAATAATGGAGCAAGTTCCAGGCGCAAGAGCAAGATTTCTTGCACTCGGGCGAATTTTTGGATTCAAAGAAAAAATCCCAAGACTTTACTGGGATGCTCTTGGCTGGAGAACACTCATAAAAACCCACAATTCAGCCCAAATATTAAATATTGCAAAAGGCCTGAAAACCAGTGAAGCCAGAGCAAGACTTACACAAAAGGCAATAGAACTGCACAAGCAAGAAATTCAAAAAAGGGCAACACAAAACCCTTTGCCGAGGCATTCCAAGCCAAAACGGCAAACAATCAAAAGAATGCCTCCCAAGCGCAAGCCAAAGTAAAAACACCAAAAAGCACCCCGAATAATTATCTTTTTAAACCCATTCTTGGAATTTTCCTATATTGCGCTGATTTTAGTGCATGTTATCTTTAAAGGTGTGATTTATGGGTTTAAGACCCGGTCATTGTTATAGCACGCTCAAAGACAGAGCATACACGAGAACCGCAGTAACAGTCCACGAAAAAAACTATATAGGCACAAGCCCGGTTGTAAGAATAAAACAATTCAATATGGGCAATCCAGCAAAAAACTATTCACACATTCTGGACCTAATAGCAGAAGAACCAGCCCAAATCAGAGACAACGCAATGGAATCCGCCAGAATGGCAGTAAACAGGTACTTGCACAACAAGGCTGGAAAAGAAAACTATTTCATGCGCATAAGGGTTTACCCTTACCACATAATGCGCGAAAACAAACAAGCACAAGGCGCTGGAGCAGACCGTGTCTCACAAGGAATGAGCCATGCCTTTGGAAAACCAATAGGCAGGGCAATCAGAATAAAAAAAGGCCAAGTGCTTATCAGCGTGCTCGTGGATGAAGCCAACATTGAAACAGCAAAAAGCGGGCTTTTAAGGGCAAACTCAAAAATACCATGCAAGTGCAAAGTGAAAGTGCACACTGACACTGAATCCATTGGCACAAGACCGCGCGCTGTAAAAATAGCGGAAGCAGAAAAAAAAGAAACCGAAGGGGTTACAGCCGCAGAAACAACAGAAACCGCAAAAGAAGAAAAAGCAGGCAAAGAAGAAAAGAAAGAAGAGAAAAGCGCCAAAAAAGAAGAAGAAAAAGGCAAAAAATAAAAAAAAACAGCAGTCAAAGAAAGCACGCCAATTTAATTCTTTTTGCCATTAAACGCCTTTTTGCCTGCTTCCAAAACCCTTCGCGAAACATTAATATACTTCTTCTGCATTTCTCTTATCCATGCCTGAAAAAAACATTGTGCTCTTCGCTGAAGTGGACAAAAACAGCATTCCCCTTGTCGGAGGCAAAGGCGCAAACTTGGGCGAAATGACAAACGCCAACTTTCCAGTTCCAGGCGGCTTTATTGTCACATCCAAAGCATATTTTGCCTTTTTGAACGAAACAGGCCTAAAACCAAAAATAGTGAAAAAAATTGACGCAATAAATGTTGACAACACTGAAGAGCTAAAAACAGCAACAGCAGAAGTCCGCTCACTCATCCTGAAAACAAAAATGGGAGAAGAACTAAAAAACGAAATAATGCTCGCATATGCAAAACTTGGAGAGTCAAGGCTGGCATGGCTGACTTCAAGCGAATTACCCTATGTAGCAGTAAGAAGCTCAGCAACCGCTGAAGACTTACCTGAAGCAAGCTTTGCAGGCCAACAAGAAACATACCTAAACATAATGGGAAAAGAAGCAGTGGTTGAAGCAGTAAAAAGGTGCTGGGCATCCCTTTTCACAGCACGCGCAGTATATTATAGAAAAAAGCAGGGCTTTTCAACCGAAAAAGTGGGAATTGCAGTAGTAGTGCAAAAAATGGTGGACTCAGAAGTAAGCGGAGTAATGTTCACAGCAGACCCAACAGGGGATACCTCCAAAATAATAGTTGAAGCTGTTTTTGGCTTGGGAGAAGCCATTGTTTCCGGCAGCGTCACCCCAGACACTTACCTAGTGGATAAAGGAAAAATGAGGCTTTTGGAGAAAAAAATAGCCAGACAGGAATGGAAGCTTGTCAGGGGAGGCAAAACAAACAGAAAAATAATTTTACCAGAAGGAAAAGGACGAAAACAAAAGCTTTCAGACAGACAAATAATTGAAGTTGCTGCACTTGGAAAACAAATAGAAGAACACTATGGCGCACCACAAGACATAGAATGGGCAATAGAAAACGGTTGCGTGCTAATACTGCAAAGCCGCGCCATAACAACCCTCAGCCTAAAAGACAAAGTCGAAAAAGAACGCGAAAGAAGAGAAGCCCTAGAAGCACTTGATGCAAAAGTTTTAATTGACGGCCTTGCCGCATCACCAGGAATTGCGGTTGGTAGCATTAGGATTGTGCCAACAGTAAAAGAAATAGAACGAGTGAAAGAAGGAGACATACTGGTTACAAAAATGACCAATCCAGACTGGGTGCCAGTAATGAAAAAAGCCTCAGGAATAATAACAGATGAAGGCGGCACAACCTGCCATGCAGCAATAGTAAGCAGGGAACTAGGCATTCCCTGCATTGTAGGAGCAATAGATGCAACAAAAAAACTCAAAGACGGACAAACAGTCACCTTGAACGGCTACAAGGGCTTTGTTTATGAAGGCAGAGTAGAAATAAAAATAGAAAAAAAAACCGAGGAAAAAATCATCCACCTTGAAGAAATTGACAGGCTTGAAGACGCAATAAAGCTAAAAATGCAAAAACAATCAAAACAACAAAAACAGTTAAAGCTCAAACCAATGGTTTGCGAGCCAAAGCCGGGCCTTACAGGCATAGCAGACCTAATAAAAGACGAAAGAGAAATGAAGCAAAAAATAAAAGAAGCTGAAGAAGAACTAAAAAAAGAGGAAAGAGAAAGGGAAGAAGCTGAAAAAATTCTCGAGTTAGAGGAACGCGAAGACGAAGAAACTGAAAAAGCCGCAATGCAAGCTGAAGCAAAAAAAGTCATAGAAGAATTCGGGGAAAAAGTTGCAGCAGAAATGAGTGAAAGCGAATACGAAAAAGAATCCAAAGAACTAAAAGAATTGCTGGAAAAAATCTCTGCAAAAGTCAAAGTAAACGTGGCATTGCCAGAAGCAGCAGAAAAGGCAGCAGCAACAGGCGCTGACGGCGTGGGCTTGCTCAGAGCAGAACACATGATTACTTCATCAGGAGTGCACCCAGCAGAATACTTGCGCATGGGGCGAAGAGACCTCTTGGTAAGAGCCGTAAGAGACGGAATTGAAGCAGTCTTAAAACACTTTGAAGGAAAACCAGTTTGGTACAGGACATTTGACGCAAGAACCGACGAATACAGAAACCTCAAAGGCGGAGAAAAAGAACCAGCTGAAGAAAACCCCATGCTGGGCTGGCACGGAATAAGAAGAGACTTGGATGAACCAGAACTCTTGAAAGCACAATTCATTGCAATAAAACAGCTTTTGGACAAAGGCTATTCAAACATTGGCATAATGTTGCCATTTGTAATTTCAGAGCAAGAGGTTAGAAAAGCAAAAGCAATAGCAAAAGAAATAGGCTTGGAAAGAGAAAAAGGAAAACTTGAATTCGGAGTAATGGTTGAAACCCCAGCAAGCGTTTGGATAATAGAAGAATTGATTGAAGAAGGAATAGACTTCATTTCATTTGGCACAAATGACTTAACACAATTAACCCTGGGCATTGACAGAAACAATGAAAAAATCCAAAAACACTTCAGCGAACTCCACCCAGCAATAATGAGATCACTCAAAAGAGTAATAGAAAAATGCAAAGCAGCAGGCGTCACAACATCAATTTGCGGGCAAGCGGCAAGCAATCCAGAAATGGTAACAAAACTCATAAGGTACGGCATAGACTCGTTGTCCGCCAACATAGACGCAGTGGAACAAATAAAACACGTAGTGCTAGTAGAAGAGAAAAAAATGATTTTAGACGGACTCAAAGGAAAAGAAAAAACATGATAAAGCCAGAATTCAGCATAGAAAGCACAATAAACGCCATTCTGCAAAAAAAACCAAAAATCTTGTTGTTGCAATTCCCAGAAGGACTAAAAACAGAAACAGTCAAAATTGCAAGAGAAATCGAGAAAAAAACCGGAACAAAAACAGTTTCCATAATAGAACCATGCTATGGAGCATGCGACCTGCCATTACAAGAAATGAAAACACTCAAAGCAGACCTTGCAATCCATTTCGGGCACACCCAATTCATGAAATCAAAAAAAATCCTTTACGTGCCACTCAACTATCCATTAAAAAAAACAATCCTGAAAAAACTGGTTTTAGCGCTTTCAGGAAAACTGAAAGAAAAAGAATTCAAAAGAATCGGGCTTCTTTCCACAGCACAATTCCTGAAATGGCTGCCTGCCACAAAAAAAATGCTTGAAGAAAACGGCTTCACAGTGCTAATCAGCAATTCTGGCAGCATGCGTAAAGGACAAGTGCTTGGATGCAACACAATGGCAGCAAAACGCATTGCTACAAAAACAGATTGCTTTGTTTTTGTTGGAGATGGACAATTCCATCCATTGGGAATAGCTTATAACACAAACAAGCCGGTTTTCGCCCTCAACCCCTTCGCAGAAAACATTTCAGAAGTAAGCGAAAGGGAAATAGACCGCAGGGAAAGAGCCCACCTTGCAAGAATAGAAATCGCAAAACAAGCCAAATCTTTCGGAATCCTTGTATCAACAAAACCAGGGCAAATGGCGCTCAAAAAAGCACTTGAATTAAAGAGTTTGGCTGAAAAAAGAAGAAAAAAAGCACTAATTCTGGCCTCAAGCGAAATAAGGGAAGAATTTGTTCTGGGCTTGGGCTTAGAGTGCTTTGTGAACACTGCCTGTCCGCGCTTATCAATTGATGATGCTCCACACTGGAAAAAACTCCTTGTAAGCGCAGAAGAAATGCGGGAAGCACTAGAATAAAAAAATTAAAAAAAGTTTATTCTTGTTTTCCAAAAAAAAATGAAAAAATTTCTTTTTTTAATCTTCCATTTCAAGTATGCGGGTTCCCTCAAACTCCATTCCCTTTATTGCTTTTTCCAAATTATCCAAGTCCCGTCCATCCAAAACTATTCCTGGAATTTTAGAGCGCTTTAGGAAAAGACACGCTGGCACATCTATAACCAAATTCTGTCCTGGCTTGCTTTCAGCCAGCTTCATCAAGCTCAAAAGGCGCTCAAAAGAAATTCTTTCAAACATGCGCGCTTTTGGGTGAACACTTGGATCAGAAGAGTAAATGCCACTAACATTGGTCATGTTAACATATTCCACATCATATTCCATTGAAAGGGACTCTGCAAGCAAAACCGCAACAGCATCAGTGGTAAAACCGGGCATTAAACCGCCAAAAACAGGTATTTTTCCAGCAACAATTATCTCCCTTGCCTTGCGAATGTCAGTCAAAACCTCTGGATGCGCTCTCTCAATGCCATGAATCAAAAGCGCTGCATTCAAGCGAGTGGCAGCAATGCCAATCTCGTCAAGCGCAAAATTGTCAGCGCCAAGCGCTTTAACAGCAGCAATATAATTTCGTGCAGTTTGCCCCCCTCCAGCCACAAGCGCAAACCGGTATCCTTCCAAGAAAAGCCTTTCCAGGCAAGCGCCAAACTTGGAAACAAAAGCCGCATCAGGCTTGTCTGGAGCAATTATTGAACCACCCACTGAAAGGACAAAAATTTTCTGCTTTGCACCAAACGAAACACTTTCAATTGTTCCAGTGGAACCACTGTCTTTTGCAGGAGAGGCTTCATTCATGCCCTCATTGTACATTGCAAAAAAGCCTTCATCGAACATGGGGTTTCCAAAACAAAGTTTTTTTGCTGCAAATCATTAACTATAAATGCTTTCTGTATATAAAAATATTTGGAAACCTCTTTTTTTATAAAAACCAGGTTTGCATTTTATGGAATGATTTTTATGGCTTTTGAAGAACAAGCGAGCGAAACTGAAAGAATGCTTTTCGCCAAAAAAATGAAAAAACTGAAAAGCATAAAAAAAGGCTCAGGCACAGAACTGATTTCCCTCTATATACCACATGGTACTGACCGCTCTTCAGTAATGAACCAGTTAACAGAGGAAAAAAGCCAGAGCTCCAACATAAAAGACTCAAACACAAGAAAAAATGTTCAAGGAGCCCTCAAAAAAGTAATAAATTTCTTAAAGCGAACAGAATTCAACATTCCAAAAAAAGGGCTGGCGGTTTTTGCAGGCAATGTATCCCAGCAGGAAGGCAAACCCGACATCAAATTGTTCACAGTAAAACCAATAAAAAAACTGGAAACAAAACTTTACTGGTGTGACTCCGAATTCAACCTGAAACCATTAGAAGCAATGTCCCGCCCGACAGAAGTTTATGGACTGCTCACAATAGACAAAAACGAGGCAACAATAGCCTTATTGTCAGGCAAAAAATACGAAATAATAGGGCAATTCAAGAGCAGGGTTGCCGGAAAATTTCGCGCCGGAGGACAGTCAGCGAAAAGGTTTGAACACTTAAGGCAAGAGGCAGAGCACAATTTTTACATTAAAATAAGCGAAAAAATGAATGAAATTTTTTTGAAGGACATAGACAAAATCAAAGGCATTGTAATAGGCGGCCCAGGCATGACAAAAGATTACTTTCTTCAAGAAGGCTTGCTGGATCACAGAATAAAGGCAAAAATAATAGGAGTGGTAAGCACTTCTTACACTGACGAATCAGGAATAAGAGAGCTTGTCCACAATGCAGCGGATGTGCTAAAAGAAGCAGAAGTCATGATGGAAATAGAAATAGTCAAAGAATTCATGCACAACGTAATAAAAACAGGGCTTGCCGCTTACGGTGAAAAAGAGGTTTTGCAAGCGCTTGAAAACGGCCAGGTTAAAACCCTTCTGGTCAGCGAGGCACTTGAAAAAACCGTTTTCACAATAGAATGCATTAAATGCGGCAACATTGAAAAGCACACTGCACGATCTGAAGCAGAGGTTTCAGGCAAAAAATGCGGAAAATGCGGGGCTGAAACCGAAATAGTGGAAGAAACCGAATACATTGACCGCCTTCAAGAAATGGCTGACAGGATTGGAGCTGAAACGCGAATAATCAGCACTGATACAGATGAAGGAATGCAATTCCTTAAGGCTTTCGGGGGCATTGGCGCAATATTGCGCTACAAGTAAAAAAACCGATAACGGGTTGCCTTATGGAAAAGGTTTTTTATTTTACAAAATGCCCTGGCACTGGCGGGCAAATAAAAAGGCTTTACACTGATTTTGTTGTTGAAGAAATTTCTGTTGAAGGACGGGTTTGTGAAGCAAAAGCATTTCTTTCCACTGAAACAATCAAAGAACAGCTTGTTGTGCCAGAAAAACCAAACAATATGGATTACTTGCACCTTGACCTTGAAAAAATAAACAAGGACTTGCATTCAGTTATAAGGCAAACAGCAAGGTTTTTGCAAGTGAGTGGCAAGAGAATCGGCTATGCTGGCATCAAGGACAAGCGAGCTGTCACTTGTCAAAGGATTAGCATTTGGAATCCAAATGCAAAACTTTTAGAGGCATTTCGCCCGAGAGGGATAAGGTTTAGGAACGCTTCATGGCAAAAGGAAAAAATAGATTTGGGAATGCATAAAGGCAACAGGTTCACAATAACCGTTAGAGACGTGGATCTCGAAATAAAAGAAATCGAAGAAAGGGTTTTGGAATGCTTTAAGGAAATGGAGAATGGAATAGCAAATTTTTTTGGCGAGCAAAGGTTTGGAGGAATTCGCGCCATCAGTCATGTTGTCGGAAGAGAAATAGTCAAGGGAAACCTTGAAAATGCAGTAATGCTCTACCTTTCAGCTGAAAGCGAAAACGAAGAAACAGAAGTGAAAAAAGCAAGGGCAATTGCAAAAACGAGAGATTTTAAAACCGCATTAAAGGAATTCCCGCAAAAATACAGGTATGAAAGAGCCATACTCAATTCCTTGTGCCAAAACCCAAGCGATTTCGCCTCAGCATTGCAAGCAATACCGCTGAGATTGAGGTTTTTGTTCACACACGCATTCCAATCATATCTCTACAACGAAATCCTCAAAGAAAGATTAAAACAAGGAATAGGATTAAAGCCGGTTGACGGAGAACCCCAAGAGGGAGGAATTGCACTTGGACTCTTGGCCGGCTATGACTCTGTTTTCTCTCCAGGACGCATAGGCGAAATAGAAAGAAAAGTACTGGAAAGAGAAGGGGTTTGCTTTGCAGATTTCCGCATTGAAAAATTAGGCGAATGCTCAAGCCGCGGCGCAAGAAGGAAAATCCTCATAGTGCCGGAAAAAATGCGCTTGCTTGAAACCGGAGAAGACAAAGTTTTCAACGGAAAAAAATATTTCACTGTTTCCTTTGAACTGGAAAAGGGGGCTTATGCAACTGTTTTGCTCAAAGAAATCTTAAAAAACCCGAAAGCAATAAGCTCTTAAAAAAAGTTTTGGGCAGACAACGATTATTGAAAACTAAAAAAAAACCCAAGCGCCTTTTTAAAGCACACAAAAAAATCCATATATAAATGTTTTGAATTATTTTTATAGCGTTTGGTGAAAAGATGCAATGGCAGGAAATCATTTCAGCCGTATTCTTTGCGGCATCTTTTGCGCTTGGCGTTGTGGCTGTCAAAATTGTGTCCGCCAGGCATTTGAAAAAGGGAATTATAGGCATAGATGTGAACAAGCCGGGCTTAAAGAAAATTCCTGAAAGCACGGGCATTGCATTACTATTGCCGGTTTGGGTTTGCACTATTGCTTTTTATTGGCTTTATGGTGACTTGACTGTTTTTTTGTGGGCTGGCATGGTTTCATGCTTTTCCATTTTGGGGTTTTTTGACGACATAAAGCCAAAATTTCTTTCAGAGACAAGGAAATGGAGCTATCGAGCAATAATTATTGCCATAATCTCTCTTGCTTTTGCAGCCTTTTTCTTTAGCGGAGAAAACTTGGCCGGCTCGCTTTTTAAAATAATTCTGGCTTCCCTGTTTCTTGCAGGCATTGCCAGTTTTCAAAACACTTTTGCTGGCTTGAATGGCTGGGAAGTTGGCTCTGGATTCATTTTGTCAGTGTTTTTTGCAGCGCTTCTTTTTGTGTCTCCTTATTCTGGTCTTGTGCCTCTCGCGCTAGCGGTAAGCGGAGCGGTTTTCGCTCTTTTGGTTTTCAATGTTTTTCCCGCAAGGGCTTTTCCCGGGGATTCTGGAACTCTCTTGATTGGTTCTGCGCTTGCAGGCTTGCTGGTTTGGACAAAGGACTTTAGGATTATGTCAATCTCCTTTCTTTTCTTTTTGCCACACATTATAGATTTTACTGCAAAGCTTTTCACAAACCCTTCAGATCCAAGCCAGCGCAATGCATTGCCTTACAGTCTTTCACCCGAGCAAAAAATAGCTCTTCCGCCAAGAGGAAAAGGCAGTGGAAAATATGATTTTGCAAAAATACTAATAAGGCTTTTTGGGCCAATGAGTGAAAGAAACCTTGTTTTAGTTATATGGGCAATATTGATTGCCAACTGTCTTACAGTGTTCCTGTTGCTTGCTTAAATCCTTGCAGTTGTAATGCCTTTTCTTGATTTTTCGCGCCAAAAATAAAAACAAAGCGATGCAACTGATGGAAAAATAAGCCTTGAAATATCATATAATATGAGCACTGAGCCTATTTCTGGCAGGGAAAGGCTTGGCTGGCCAGCCAAAGGCATTGATAGGAATGCAAAGCCAGCGCTTTCAACGAGAAGTATGCCGTGTGGAAGAAAAGGCGCCCTTTCAAGCAATGCAAGCAATATGAAAAGGGCGGAAAGCGAAAGCAGGTTTATTTCAATTGAAAGCGAGGCAAAAGCAAAAAAAAGTGAAGCGAACTCTAAAATCCAAGAAATTGCTGCCAAAAGCATTGTTGCAAGCAATGCCTTGCCTGAAAACTGGGCTAAGAAATCAGAATAGTCTAAAAAATATTTTTCAAGAGGTTTCAGCTGGGGAATTTTTCTTGAAAGCAATCCAAAAAATCGCGAAATCCTGCAACCCATGCTTTTCTTGAGCGGCAAAAGAAACAAGAGGGTTGCAAGCAATACCACAAAAAGCCCTGAAAAAAGCGGAATTGCAAAACTGCCAAAACCTTGCCCGAAAAAAACAACAAACAAAAAAGCCAGTGATGCAAGCGAAAGAGCGCTGAACTTTAAACCCTTAACTATAAGCGATGCTGAAAAGCCTTCAGAAAAAGGCGCATTGAATTCCTCTTTCAAGAAAAGCCCTCGCAAAACATCAGAGCCGAGTTGCACTGGCGTGAGAGAGCCAAAAACAGAAGCACAGCCTGCCAAAAAAACCCTTTTGAATGGCATTCTTTTCCTTTTAACCACAAGAAAAGCCCAAGCAAAAAGCCACGCTGCAATGGAAAAAAGAAAACAGGCAATGCTGAGCAATAAAAACAAAAAGTTGGCTTGGTAAATCAAAAAAAAAGCGCCAGTGAAAAAGCCAAACAATAAAACCGCAAGCGACACCAATGCCAAGACAATTGCAGCAATCCTGAGAAGCCTTTCCGCTTTTTCAGTTTTTACACTCAAATGGATTCCCCGCAGTCTCACTTTTTAACTCCACCAACTTCTCCGAGCTTTTCCCTGGTTTTTGCCAGAATTTCTTTAGCGTTAGGGTAAAGCTGTTCTGCAAGAGAGCGAGACATTATTACCAAGTCTTCAGCGTTTTTTGCTTTAAGGATTGCCTTGTTTTCCTCAAGCCAGACAACAGAACGATTCAAAGAAGCATCAGGCATATTGAAGAACACAATCAATCCAGAACCAGTTCCTGCAAGGAAAGACTCACACTCAATGCTTTCCAGGATTTCTTGGGTTTTTAGGTCGCCATGATTTGTATGACATTTAGAGATTCTGCCATCAGCTGTCTTAAAAACAACCACTTGCACTGCATTCCTGTCATTTCCAGCCACCACTGCATAAAAAGGAATAAAGGCATTATTGAAAATATCCGCGTTTTTTCCAGGCTCATCAAGCCAAAGCTCTATTGCCACAACCACTTTCTCTTTAACCGAAAAACCCCTTAATAATTCCTTGGGTTCGCCAACATTTGACTGATAAAAAGCGCTCCCAGAATTCCATTCAAAAGCCGCCTTTTCTTTTGGGCCTGCACAACCAAAAAAAACAATTAAAAAAAACAGTGCAAGCACCAACACAAAAAAAGGCTTGGATTGCATTAAATTATCCTCCAAAATTGATTTCATGAACATTAAAGAGTGAAAACAAGGATTTATAAAGAGAGTGAAAAAAAAGAAAAAGGAAAAAATAAAAAAAAAAGAAAAGGAAAAAAATTCCTTTTCTTTATTGCCTATTTATTTTCCGAAGGCTTGGTCAAGCCACTCTATGAAGTCCCTGGCAGCGCTAGCTGTGTCGCTTGCAGTGAATCCTGCTACAACCCAGTCGCCATCTGCAGTCTTCAAAGTGACTTTCTGTCCAGCAGAAGTCAACTTGTCAGCCAATGACAATCCGTCTTCGAAAGTGGCTTCCTTAGCCAACCTGTTGACAAGGTGTCCTCCGACTATTACGACGTTGCTCTTTGGGCCAACATCATCTGTGTACACTATTTGTGTGCCAATCTTTTTGACATCCCTGATAGTGCTTGGCTCAACTTTGAGTTTTACGTCGCCTGGAAGGACTCCGCCGCCTGGCGCGCACTCGCACTTTCCGCAGGTTCCATAGATTTTGGTTATTGTCACGCTGAGGTTGTTTGGAGTGGTTTTGGTTTCTCCTTCTTTGATGCCTTCAATTTTGTCTCCTGACACTGTAAACTCAGCGTTTGGCCCCAAAACCTGCATGTGGACGTATCTCCTGTTTTGCGGATAGCACATCTTCCAAGAGCCTTCTTTTTCAATCTCTATCTTGGAACCATAGTCTGTCCAGGCTTTCTGTATGTTGTAGGATGGGTTGTCATAGGTCAGGTTCAAGGTTGTGCTGTTTCCTGTAAAGCTTGCCTCATAGGTGTAACCTGTGAGGTTTGTGTTTCCAACAGGAGCCAGTCCGCCTGTCATGGTGTTGATGTATACTGAACCTGTTCCTGAGCCGTCGCCGTCAGTGATGTTGAACGTAGCTATTCTGTAATAGCCGCTTCTGTTGCCTGAGTCCAATGCAAAATCGTCTGGCACATAGAAGGTTGTGTTTGGAGTGCCTGTTTCTGTCTGGTTGTTGATTTCTGTTCCAACCAGTGCGATGTCTGCATTACCCCATTTTGGCGCAAAGTTGGTTGATGCATCCAACATTAGCCAGATGCGGCCTGAACCGTCATAGGCGTAGGCATAATAGAATGGTACTTCGTTGTCGCCTATTAGTTCCACTTTGGCTGAAGGGTATGCTGTAATGGTGTTCTTTGAGTCAAAGTAGAACCTGTCGTTCCAAACAGTGTTGCCTGCATAGCCTTTGACCATTTCCAGAGGGTTGTCGAAGGATTGCTTTGAAATCTGGAACCAGCCGTTTGTGTCAAGCCTTATGCAGTTGTCGCCTGTTGCTTGAGCTCTTATCACATAGGCAACTCCGTTTACGTCAACGGTTGCTCCTACTGTGTTACCGTAGTTGCCGCCGTCTATGGCTATTCCTGAACCGCTTACAACTCTTACTGGTATGCCGTTCAAGTAGTCGCCGTTGCAGACATTCAAGTCAGTGGCACTTGTTCCCATTCTGAAATAATATTTTTTGTTCATTGCTTTGTCGAAGATG
Organism: Candidatus Iainarchaeum sp.; assembly: GCA_038736825.1. Lineage (GTDB taxonomy): Archaea > Iainarchaeota > Iainarchaeia > Iainarchaeales > DTGL01 > JAPLVS01. Next base: position 23,038 of record JAVYME010000003.1, on the reverse strand, counting down.
AAGTCTTGTTCTGTGGTGCTGTACAAGCTGCTTATATAGAATGGTATTGCGTGCCAATTGTCTCCTGTGTCCAAATAGGTGATTCCCTTGTCGCTTGCCTTAGTGTCCTTGGTTGCGGATATGTCTGCTCCGATTTCCATGCAAGTGGTTTCTTCTCCGGTTTTCCAGCCCTTGAATTCAACAGCAGCATAGCCGTATCCCAGCGAGCCTTCTGGTGCTCCGTTGAGGAACACTGCTTTGGCTGCTGAGTGCTCGTTTAACGAGTCAGCTGTAGCCCAAAGCGGGTTCTTGTTGTTCCAAGCACTATAGTTTTCTATGCCGTTGTTGTAGACTGTTATTTCAGAGATTACTGGAACATTGCTTGTTGCTCCAACAGTTGCAGTGGTTTTTGTGAACTTAGTTATCCAGTATTTTTTGCTGTTGGATGTGACTGTTGAATCGTATGGGTAAATTCCGCCGTCAACCAACATCACTGTGTTGGAACCAACTGTCACTGTGACAAAGCCCTTGTCAGTTATGTCTTCTTTTGCAAAGTCGTCGACATAAACTGATGTTTCCATTTGAGTGAAGACGCTTTCAAGGAAGGTTCCTGGCTGAGTTATGGTTTTTTCGTCTATAAGGGTTCCGGCATCGTTGTAAAGGCGGAATCTGGCTTCATAGGTTCCCTGGGTTGCTCTGTAGATGAGTGAAGAGAATTCCAGGGTGAGGTCTTTTCCAGCATAGTCGCCTTTACCCTTAATGTTTGGAATCTTTTCGCCAGCATAGTAGGACTGTTTTTTCGATTCGTCAATCAGTTTGACTTCACTCGAGTTTGCGCTGAGCAATACCAGCTTTTTGCCGAACCATGGCACGTAAATCAGGTTTTGGTCGTTCTTTATGAAAGACGGGTTGTAGGGAATTCCTGCACCCAAGCGCACCATGTAATTGAAGTCGCCCGGGGCTGTCATGTATGCAACCAAGTCTTTCACGTCGTTCCTTGTGTCCATTTTGGCGTTGACCTTTACTCCAATGAATTCCTTCACTGTTTGCGTGTAGTTGCCGTTATTGTACTTGTATGACCAAGTTGTGTCCAGCAACGAGTCCACTTGCGCTTTGCCGAGCATGCCATTGTTCCATTCCACTGGTGAAGGAAGTGAATCACTAGAGGTAAGGTATGCGCTTGTGTAAGAGTACCCTGTTCCTGGCTTTAAAATGCTTGTTCCTCCTACTGCCAAGTCCACTGAAAGGTCTGTCAATGGGCAGTCAGTGCTTGAGCCTGTGCCTGTTGGACCTTTTCCTTCCTGCCAGCCTATTGCTGTGCAAGAAACCGCCGTGTCGGCAGATGCAAGCTGTGCAAGTTTTGCTGCAATGTTGCCAGCCCACAAATAGTCGGATGTTGCTGCGTTTTTTCCGACAACGACGTCAAAAGGAGTGTTGTCTCCTTTTAGCACTTCGTTTTTCGTCAGTGCCGCTGCAGCCATTGGAGCCAAAGCCATGCCAATCAAGGCAGCTCCTGCACCTATGGCCGCCAGTTTCTTGACGTCCAATCTTTTCATGTTTTGTTTCACCTCTTTTTTTTGAAACTAAATAGCCAAAAATGCCTACAAACTTATCTCTATGAGAGAAAAGTTTTGGGCAATTGTGGCTTAACTATAAATCCTTAGAGTGGCTTGTTTATATAGGTTTCGGTTTTTTATTCCCTGAAAACAGTTAAAAAACGCCCAATAAGGGCATTTTTACTATAATTGTGGAAACACATTTCGTTGATTTGCGAAAGCATTTTTTGTGTTTTTTTTCATTTCTTTTTTTGTTGAAACAGGGTTTTGTTGAAGGCTTCTATTTCCTGCCTTTCCATGTGCGATTTAATGAATGCATTGTATTTGAACACCCAATCGCTTAAATCCATAAAGCCTTCCTGCAAATCAAATGCAGTGAATTCTGCTTTTGGCGGTTTTACTACTTCTATTACTGTTGGAGAGTACATTAATATAAATCTAATAATTGAATTAAAGTTTTTGGCTGAAAAGTTTACTTCCACAAAGCCACTATAGTATTCTTCGCCTTGTTTTTGTGGCTTGCCTGTTTCTATATTGTAAACAATAAATTCTGGGTCTTTTTTTATTTGTTCTTGCAAGAGTTGAAGGTTTTTTTCCACCACTTTTTCGCTTAAAGCCTGGTTTTCAATGGACGCAATCAGCCTTACCTTGAAAGAGTCTTGCTCTTCTATTTCTTTCCTGCGGCTTATTTCTTTGGCAATTTCGGGCTTTAATGCAAAAGCATCCTCTTTTCTTTCAACAATCCCCATTAAAACAAGGGCTTTCAGTTCTTTTTCCACTACAGCAAAATCTTCTCCCACCATTTTGGAAATTTGCGGAATGTCTTTGCAGCCTTTCAGCAAGGCAATTGCAATCTTGGTTTGAAGATAATTAAAGCGCGCCAAAAAAACACCTTTGAATAAAGAATTTCCAGAATAATTGTTAAAAAGAGTGTTGGTAAAAAAAAATCCAAAATTATGCGAGTGGTTCAAAAAACTGTTTAGTTCAACAAAACTTTTTGGTTTAATGCTTGAAAAAACATTAAAAGGCTTTCTCGGGCAAATTATTTCATGAAAACCTTGTTGCTTGTTTTGAGTGCTGCAGATATTCCAGGCGCTGCCAATATTGGCAGTGCAGTAGGTGAAGTGACAAAAAAAGGAGCAGAGGTCGCAGAAAGCCAGATTGCAGTTCTTGCAGGAAACCCAGCAATCCTTGCAACAGCCATCGCGCTAATAATTGTCACAGTGCTCATCATAGTTTTTCTTAAAAAAATCATAATAAATTCCATTTTAGGCTTGATTGCTTGGGCTTTAGTGTTTTTTGTTTTCCAAATAGAAATGCCTTTAATTCCAAGCCTTGTTGCAAGCATTGTTTTTGGGTTGGCTGGAATTGGTTCAGTGCTATTGCTAAAATTTTTTGGCGTCCTTTGAATTGCTTTTATTTTGCTTTTTTGGATGGGTTTTGCATAATTATGCCGGTTTTGCTATTGCAAAAAACGCATTTTCCCTTTTCATTCAAGCCTGAAACTGCAACCGAAAAACCCTGTCGTGCAATCAAAAGCCTGCCGCATTCAGGACAATAAGTGTCTTGCCCTTGACTGAAATTGCCCAAATAAACATATTTTAAGCCCTCTTGCTTTGCAATCTCAAAAGCCTTTTCCAAAACACTCGCTGGAGTTATTGGAGTGCCAGACATCTTGTAGTGTGGAAAAAACCTCGAAAAATGCAATGGCATTCTTTTGTCAATTGAGGCAATAAAACCAGCAATTTCCTCCAACTGTTCATCTTTATCGTTATAGCCTGGCACTATAAGGTTTGTCACCTCAACATGAACCCCTTTCTTGAAAAACAATCTAATTGACTCCTTAACCTTTTCAACATCAGCATTGCCGCACATTTTTTTATAAAACCCGGCATCCCCCTTTAAATCAATGTTGATTGCATCCAAGTGCTTGGATAAAACCAGCACTGCTTCTTTGGACATATAGCCATTGCTCACCCACACATTGTAAAGCCCTTTTTTCCTTGCAATCCGCATAATGTCAAGCGCAAACTCTGCAAAAATTGTGGGCTCAACATAAGTATAAGAAATGCCTTCAACACCTTCATTCAAAGAACGCTCCACAATTGTTTCAGGTGAAACAAAAGGCACTGCTTCAACCATTTTTTCCGTGAAATCCTGTGAAATGCCATGGTTTTGGCAAAAAAGGCAAGAAAAATTGCAACCATAAGTGGAAACACTTGTGCAAAAAGAGCCAGGCATGAAATTGTAAAAAGGCTTTTTTTCAATTGGATCCACTGAAAGAGTCAAAGCCTTGCCGTAAACCAAAGACTGAAGCACTCCTCCAACATTTTTTCTAACCCTGCAAAAACCGGTTTTGCCTTCACCAATCAAGCAACGCCTGTTGCAAAGAAAGCATTGCACCAGCCCGCCTTTTCTGGAATAAAAAAGCGCTTCCTTCATTAAAACCCCTTAAAATATGTTTCCTAGAAAAAATAATTCCAGAAGCGATTTAATAATGGTGTTTTTTTGCAAACCGATTGCGATTTGCACTTGCACGGCTATTATTCAGGGGGAGTCAGCAAAAACATGACAATACAAGCCCTTGGAATGCAGGCAAAACTTAAAGGATTGCAATTAATGGCAACAGGCGACATTTTGAACAAAGAATGGTTACAACAAGCCAAAGCCTCACTATTTGAAGAAAACCACTGCTTTCTCGAAAAAGAATCAAGAACAGCCTTTTTACTGCAAACAGAAATCAATGATTCAAACAGAGTGCACCACTTGGTTTTCCTGCCTGACTTCAACGCAGTAGAAAAACTGCGCTCCATGCTTCAAAAATTCGGAAAGCTTGACGGTTTGGGCTTTGGAAGACCCACTCTTAAAGCAAGCGCTGAAACCATTGCAGAAAAAGTGAAAGAAGCAGGCGGCTTGATTGGGCCAGCGCACGCATTCACGCCCTATTTTTCGGTTTACTCTCACTTCAATTCAATTGCCGACTGCTACAAATCAATGGCTGGCGAAATTGATTTCATAGAATTAGGGCTTTCAGCTGACTCCTATTTTGCAGACCTCATAGAGGAAAACCACAAATTCCATTTTTTGTGCTGTTCAGACTCGCACTCGCCATGGCCTCACCGCATTGGAAGGGAATTCACAAGAATTGAAATGAAAACGCCTTCATTTGAAGGACTAAAAAAAGCATTAAAAGAAAAAAAGACAGGAGTGTTTTTACTAAATGTCGGGCTTGACCCTCGCGAAGGAAAATACCATTGCACTGCATGCACTCAATGCTTTCAAAAATATTCAATTGAAAGCGCAAAAAAAATGAAATGGAAGTGCCCTCGCTGCAATGGAACAATAAAAAAGGGAGTCCGCGACCGCATAATGGAACTGGCAAAATTCAGTGAAGAAATCCACCCAGAATTCAGGCCCCAATACATGCACAGCATTCCCTTGGCTGAAATAATAAGCATTGCAACAGGAATAGAAAAACCGGAATCCCAAAAAGTGCAAGCGCTATGGCTTAAATTCATTCAATGCTTTGGCTCTGAAATAAGAGCGCTTGTTGACGCGCCAATAGTGGAACTCATGGAAATAAATGAAGAAATTGCAAAAAAAATAGAATCCTTCAGGAAAGGCTTAGTGCACTACATTGGAGGCGGGGGAGGCAATTACGGCAAACCCGTAATCTGTGATTCAATGGAAGAATTTGAGAAAAAAAGAATTGAATTAAAGGACTTTTTGGACTGCAATACGTCCTTTAAGGGACAAAAAACGCTTGGAGAATTCTGAATGTATTACTATTCCAAGCAAACATGAGAAAGAAGTTCAAAAAAAAAACTATCTTACATAGCTCAGCGAGTCTTCCACGTGCTCTTCTTCCTTGCGCTCCGCTAATTGCTTGTTAAGGGTGGCAAAGGCTTTCTCTATGTTTTTGGCTTCCTTTTCAATGTTTTTCATGTCCAGTTTAAAGCCAAACATTTTCACCAATAACTCTAAAACCTTTTTTGCAGCCCCGTGATCGCCATAAACCAGCCTGGCATTGGTTTCACCCATTATGCAAGCCCCATGAATTCCTTGCTCTGCAGCCAGTCCAGGCAAAAGCCCGGCTGCACCAGAAATCAGTCCGCCATGCGAATCCACTATTGCACCAAGCTTGGCAAACACTGGAATCAATTCCTTTTTTGTCACAGCAACAACAATCCTTGGCTCTTGTTCCATTCGCTTGTCGCCAACATTAATGCCTGCAAGAGAATACACTTCTTTGACTCCAACAGACTTCATTTCAAAAACTATTTTTTGCGCGAACTCGTAGTGGTCCTGTGGAGACGAAAACCTTATGTCCAGGGAAGGCTGAACCGGCCCGGCAAGGAACAAAAAAGAGCGCCCTTTAAATTCAAAAAGAAAAATTTCGTCACGAATAAGGCTCATTACGCCTTTTTCTGTGTGCACGCTTGGAGGAAAAGAGTCAGAATAAACATCAGCTATTTTTTCAGTCCTGCATTGCTTTAAAAGGTAGTCCAAAGCGATTTTGCCAACCAAGCCTATTCCAGGCAGACCGCAAACCAAAACAGCGTTCTTGAATTTTTTCTTTTTTAAAAAAACTATTCTGGTTGTCATTTCAAAAAACCTCAATTATCTTTTGTGAACTCTGCTTTGCCTTTGAATTTTTCAATTTCAGAAACTATTGCTTCCGCAACAGCATTCAACTCCCTTTCAGCTGTCTTGAAATCCATTGCAGTTGCGAGAACCTCATAGCAGCCTCCGCCCCTATAATAAGCCTCAACTTTTGCCTCTTTCGCTTTAAGCAATCCATTACTGAAAGCCAATTTTATTTTTTCAACAGCATCAGGGGCTTCACTCTTTATTGAAATTGTGCCCTTTAAAGTTTTCAATGGAACACTAATGTTTTTTTGCACTAGCTCTACAAGAGGGTTAACCCAGTTTTCAGGCACGCCCTCGGCAGCAATCCTGCCCTTTGCAGCAATTTCTTGAAATGCTTCAAACAAAGATTCATGCCTTTCAAGGAGAGGTTCTGCAACCGCCTTCCATGCCTCTTCAAAGGTTTTCTTTTGGTTCTTTGCAAGAAGTTCAAGCATTTTTTTAGCTCGCTTTGACTGCTTCCATGACTCCAGTTTTTGCCTTGCCATTTGTTGTGACACTTTTGCAAGAGATAAATCTATTTGATTGTTGTTTTTGTCAATGGAAAGCACTTGTGCCACTCGCGTTTCGTTTTCCTTAACATAATTCCTTATGTTTTTAACCCAACGCGAAGCAACTTGTGAAATGTGAACAAAGCCAGGCTTGTTGTCATATTCCACTAACTCCACAAAAGCACCATAGTCCAGCACTTTAGAAACACGAACAACAACAATTTCTCCAACATCTGGCTGTTCAACCATGCAATCCCTTCCAAAAAACAAAAAAAACCTCAGGCTTTGCCTACCTCTTTGGCTTTCAATATTGCCTTGTGACCAGTGCTTTCAGCCAAAACCTGATTGCACACAAGGCACTTTACATCCATTGAAGGAGCAGAAAAAACCACTTGCTCGTTTCCACAGCCTTCGCACTTGACTCTCAAAAAAGTGTTTTTTGAGCCTTTGCCAATATCGCTTTCCCTAATTGAAGCCATAATCTTTCCTCCTTAAAAAAAAACAAAAAAACTATTTTTGGGCAGCCAGTTTTCTTTCCACAAGAAGTTCTGCGGTTTTTCCTGGGAGCTCAACCTCTTGCCCTTTAAAAAACGGGCCATATTCTTTCATGTCGGCCCCAATAAAGCTTGGAATGTCAGAAAGAATTTGGAGTGAGAGCTTTTTTAAATCCTTTTCCTCTGTTCGCCTTTCACTGTCTCTTTCTCCAACCAACTCGCTTGAATCCTCTCTGAATTTTTCCAAAACAGCCAAAAGCCCTTTGAAAAGTTCTTTTTCGCTTTTGGACATTCCATCTAATGAAAACTCTTTTGTGCGCGATGCAATAAGGGCTTTGTTTAAAACCTTTTTTTCTCTGATTGCAAGCAATTCAAGCACAATTTGCTCCATGTTTGCAAAATCTTTGGCTTTTGAAATATGGCCGTTCTTGAGTTCTTCCACATATTTTTCTCGCTCTTTTTTCATGAATTCCTTTAAGGATTGCCAAAAATCAGCCTCGACTGCGCATAGCTGGCTTGAATTTTTTTCAAGCCTGAAAACCCGCCTTATTTCATCGTAATCCACTTAAACCGCCTTCTTGCAAACAATTGCTTTATTCAAGGACTGCTTTGCCTGCTGCCACAAGAAATATTGCAGCACTCAATGAAAGCTCTTGGCTTTCTTGTTCGAATGCCTTAAACCTTTCGCCCCCAAGAGAGAATTCTGGTGCCTTATTAATAAAAACCTTTACTGGAGTGCCAAAAAAAGCAACAGCCTCCTTGAATGGATCAAAGGCTTTGAGTTCATCCAAAGAAACTGTTTTTGCAATCAAGCCTGTTCCGCCATGAATTGAATCAGGCACTCTTAAAATCTTGTGAATGTCTATAGAGGTTTGCCTGTCAATGTTCAATGCAATGGATTCCTCGCGCAAAGCCTCTTCAATCAAAAGATGCCAAAACTTTTGACTGGTTTCAGGTTTTGAAGCATCAATTGGGAAAAGGATTCCCTGTGACATTTTTTCAAGGATTATTTTACGGTTTTTCACCAAAAAAGCAGACTGTTTTTTGTTAAGGTTTCCGTGCACTGCAAGCTTTTCAGGATTCCAATCCCTAATAAATGAAACAAGCCTTTCCATAAACCTTTTCGCAATGCCTGAACTTTGAGATAGCACTGGACAGGAAAGAGTTGACATGTCAAGCCTTCCAAAGCCATGCGCTTCCAAATCTATTCCGTTTAATGTCAAGTAATCAATCAATTCAGTTCTTGCCTGTTGGGACAAGCCCTTGACTTCACTGTTGCGAACATGCAAGTGATAGCCAGCTTTTCCAGAAAAATTGACGCTGATGCCCTCGCTAAAGCCAAGTTCCGATGAAAGCAATTCAATCAACCTCAATGCCTGCTTTTTTGTTTCATCCAAGCATTCCTTGCAAAACCACTGCTCTGTTTTAACTCCAGAACCGCATTTAGGGCATTCTATCACTGCACCTTTACCGCTAGCATTGCATTTTTCATTAGAGCACTGCCAAAAATCGTGCTTTTCCTTGCACTTGGTTTCAATGTCGTCGGCATCAAATTCGTAAACCAAGTCTGCGCCCAAAAAGCCCTTTGAATCCATTGGCCTGGCTGAAGGCTTTTCATAGTATGCAGCAGAATAAGAAATATATGGTGGAACTTCTTTTCTCAGAAAAAGGTTGAGTTCGTTTTCATTACTAAAACTCATGTGCCGTTTAACTATTTTTTTTCCAAAATCGCCTATGCCGAACTCTCTTTTTGCACATTCAAGGATTGAAATCTGTTTTTTTTCATAATATGAGCGGAATGCGTTTTTCAAGAAAAGGTTTTCCTTTTCACTCATTCAAACCCTTTCCCTTTTTTTCTTTTTTTGCATTGCGAAACTGGTTCCAGTAATATTGTGTTGGGTGTTTTACATTGCATTGTGCAATGCACAAAGAATGCAAGCGCAATTTTTCACAAGAAGCCGGAGAATAGCCTTTTCCTAGTCTTCCGCCCTTGGTTATTTTTTTCACTTGGTATCTTGTAATGCTTTCGTCAAAATTTGGGGCTTTAGAGAAAGATTTTATTATTTCTTCCTCTGGCATTCCAACAGCATTCAAAAAAGTGGTTAAGTCAAACCTTGCAAAGTGCGGCAAATTCTTGCCTGAAAGCAGTTCTGAATACATTTTTTCCATGCAAGGCGGAAAAAAATCCAGCCTTGTTTTTCCAGCCATTTTTTTGAATTCCACTGCTTGCCTTTCACGAAATTCAGCGCTGAGTGCAAGCGCTTCTTCTTTCAATCTTTCTGGAATGCCGCTTGTTTTAACTGGAAGGGATGCAAGAATTTCACTGAAAGCCTTTTCGGACAAAAGCCTTGCAAAGCGCTGGCTTTCAAGCAAAACACTGCCTTTTTCCAAGCGCTGGTTTACTAGTTTTAGGGTTGGCGCGCCATTTGAAGAATTCAAAAAATCCAAAACTTTTACTGAAAACAAGCCGTCCTCTGGAAGGCTAAACCTTAAATTCAGTTCTTGAGCAAGCCTTATTTTGAGAGAATCGCCTTTTTCTCTTTCCAATAATTCAAAGGCAGCATCAGCATGGCTTTTGGCAAAAAGCGAGAAAAGTTTTTGCTGTCCGATAATTGAAATATAGATTTTGGCTATTGGAAAGGAAAGCAATTCCTCTTCAAGCAATTCCTTGTGTCCTTCAAGGTGTTCTACAAAATATGGTTTTCTTGCAAAAGCGGTTTTAATGCGGGCTATAGCGCTTTTTTTTGCATTTTCACTGACTGAATCCAGTGGAACATTTAATTCCCTTACTGCGCGCTTTCCGGTTTCACTGAAGGGAAATTTTTGCGCGAACTCCAAATCAGACAATAAAACCATAAAAAATATTGGGAGCGCTTTGTTTTAAAAAAGCGCGAGTGATTGGTTCCCTTGAAAACTTTAAAAAAAAACCGGATTGCTGGATTTTTTGCTCAAAGTATCATGTGAGCCAAATAGAACTGGATTGTGGTTTCCCCTATGGGATAGGAAATGCGCATTGGCGCTTCGCTTTTGAGTTCCATTAAAATAGTGCTTTCTGGGTCTGCTTCTTTTACAATGTTTTCCAAAAAATTCAAGGAATACTTGCTTGTCACGTCTTTTTTTGCTTTTACTTTGAAAAGTTCAGCTGCCTTTGCCTCTGTCTTGAGCGTGCCCTGCGAGCCTCTCGCCTCTATCAAAAACCTTCCCTTTTCGATTTTGAGCACCACACTGCTCCCGAAAAGCATTGCATCCCTGAATGCTTCCTGCAAAACCCTTGCTTTTGCCTCAACCCTTGCATCATATTCTTGTTGTGGGATTTCAGCCTCTTCCTCGCTTAGATCTATCAGGGAAAGACGGAAATTCCTTTCAAGGTCTCCTTTAAGCCTTACCACTAAATGCGAGTCATTCAATTCCATTTCAATTGTGTCCTTTTGCAATGCCCTCTTCATTACCTTGTTGAATTCGTCAATGTCAATGCCCACAAGGTTTGGTTCAACCTTGAATTCGTCAAAAAAAGACTTTGGAGCTTCATATTGGACTAGAACGATCTGTGAAGGATCAATTGCCTTCAAGGAAATGCCTTTGTCGTTAAAGCGAAAATTTCCCTCTGAAATAAAGTTAGCGATTGCCCTGATTGCTGTTTGAAAATGAGCCACTTTTGAAAGACGAATCAACCAAATACCCCCAAAAGAATAATAATAAGATAAAAGGCAAGGGTTTAAATTGCTTGCGCGGAAATGCATGCTCCAATGGCTGTTGCCACTCCATAATCTTTTGGCACTATTGCTTTTTTGCCAAGCAATCTCAATGCACTTAAAAGCCTTTGCTTGAAAACAGGCACTGATAAAAGCTTTCCAGTCAACACTATTTCTTTCTGTTCACATTTTTCAGATGCAAGGGAAACCACAACTGCATTGGTTTCCGCCACTAGATTGATTATTCCAAGGGCAACATCTGTTTTTTTGGCTAGTGCACTCCTGCCAAAATTTGAAGCAGTGGCATTTCCCGGCAGTTTTCCTATGCCCTTGCCGACAATGTCTTTTACAAGCAAATCAATTTTTTCCAGGTTTCCCTTTTTTGCAAGCTCGTTTACTTTTTTAAGGTCTTCAAGCAAAAGCAATTGCCTTGAAAGCCCTAAAAGAGTGCCCCCGCCAACGCCAGTGCCAAAACAATGCTCAAATTGGTCTCCGCTTGCATTGACAATGCAAGTGCCAGTGCCAAGCGAAACAACAATTGCTTTCTTTTTTTTAGCGCAAAAAAGCCCGCCCGCGCCAATGGCATTGATTTCGCAAATTATTTTAACCGGTTTGCCTAAAAGAATTCTCTTGCACTTGGCACTCTTTCCGCCAGTAACACAAAAAGATTTCACTCTTTCAAGAGGCCAATTCAAAGCCCGTATTGCAATTTCAAGTTTTTCCAAGGAAACTGTTTCAATTGATTTTTTTTTCAGCACTTTGTGCTTTTCCATTAAGACAAAATCTGTTGTTGAAGCACCCAAGTCAATGCCTAAAAGCATAAATGGATTGCAATGGAAAACGATTTAATCACTCGCTTTCAATCCTGGGCGCTAAAAAATAGGAAATGCTTGCACTCCCAATCTTGTAGGAAACAAAGAGTGGCGCATCACTTTTAAGTTTTAATTCTATTTCATCATCGCCTGCAGGTGTCTTCAGCATGTCTTTAAGGTAGTCAAGGGGAAACATGCTGCGACAGTCTTTTTTTGCAACAAAGGACTTGATTTCTTTTTCCTTTTTATGGGTTTCATTTTTCAGTGTGCCCTTGCTGCTTTGCGCATTAACAAAAAAGGTTTCTTTTTCAACTCCGAGAAGGACATGGCTTGAAATCAATTCAGCGTCCTTTAATGCGTCCTGGACAATGCCTGCTTTGAGCTTTAACTCGGCATCAAACTCTATTTTTGGGTTTGGCACTGGGTTTTTTGAAACATCTATTAATGGAACAGAAAAATGCCTTGTTGAAGCACCCTTAAAAGTGATTTCAAGAGCGGTTTTTTGCGGGTTCAATTCAAGGGCAAGCTCGTCTGTGGGTTTTGCTCTCCCCATCACTTGGTTCAAATAATCAAGGTCAAGGCCTATGCGTTGCGCTTGATCAAAATTGAATTCCTTGAAAGAGGCTTTTTTCATTTCAAAGTCAACCATTGAAATCTGGCTGGGGTCTGTTGCCTTGAGAGCAATGCAGTTTTCACTGATGTCAAATTCAGCTTCATGAATTAGCACTGCAATTGCCTCACAGCTTTTCTTGAAATCATTCGCTTTCTCTAAAACCAGCCTCATTCCTTACCACCAAATTGCTTTTTTTCAAGTTCCCTCACTTTCTTGTATAGATTTGCATCAAAACCTTTTAATTCTTGCACTATTTCCGCTTCAATGGAAAGCCTTGGTTTTTTTGAAGGCTTGCCAATCACTCTAACAATAATGCCTGCCTTGAGCCCAGGCATCATTTCGCTTTCAGTGAAAACAATGCTGCAATCGCTAGAGCCATCCGAAAAAAGCCCTTGCATTTCCTTTTTGTTGATGGACACAAGAGTGCCAACCACTGCAATCCTTTTCTCTCGCCCAGTGATTTCTTTCAAAGAGCTTTCTTTTGCAGGTTCAATTTTAAAGGAATTCTTTTCTTTGCTTGAAGTTTTTTCCTCAAAAACCCCGTCATATGAATCTGTTTCTTCAAATTCTTCTTCCATGAAAAAAATACTCAAAGAATAGTTTAAAAGAAGTGGTTAGAGTTGTTTAACCAAAAAAGGCGCTTTTGCAGTTTTGTCTTTAATGCCGAGATTCAATTCAGTGCGATGGTAACCGCGCTCTTCAAGTTTTCTTTCAAGCCGCTGGTAGTGGGCTAAAACGTTTCTGGCAAGCGCTTCCCTTTTCTTGCGATAATCTGTTTCGTCTGAAAAAAGCTCAATGTTCAAAGAAAATTTTTTTGCATGTTCTGGGCTTGCAAAGGCAATCCTGTCAGCGCCTCCAAGCCTTGCAATGCCCTCCAAAAAATCAAAAAAGGCATATGGCAAGCCCTTATAGCTTTGCTTGAGGCTTTCAGGCAAACTGTTAAAATGCCTTGACTGGTCGTTCCATATAACGAGAACTGGTTTTTCATGCCCTATTTCTTTGTGAAATTTTGCTGCAACAAAATGGATTGAACCACTGATTTGTTCTATAAAGTCGGTTCCATACTTGAAGCGCAGCATTGCCTGCAACTGAGGGTGTTTTTTCGCATTAAAAAATGGCTTGAAGGAAATATATGTTTGGGGTTCTCCCGGCATTAGCCCTGGAAGGCCCCTTCCCAGGAATGCAAAAAACTCGCCTTGCGCTCCACTTGAAAGCACAACTCTTTGCCTTGCAGGCACTTTTGACCAAGCAATCCTTTCAAATTCTGGCAAGCGCTCGCAATAAGGGCTTTTGCCAGAACCAATAACGCTTTTTTTAGAAGTCTTCCTTACAATCACTGGCTTGCCGCCAATTATAAGGCTTGCAGTTGCCCTTGCAATCACTTTCATGTCTTTTTCACGCATTGGCTGCAAAGCACTAGAGCGCTGCCTGCTTAACCTGTCAAATGCTGCATTGAATCTCTGCCTTGCATTGCCTTTTGGAATTTGCTTTTGCAATTCTATTGGAAGCAATGAGAAAGCCATTTCATGGGAAACCCTTGCTCTTTTTGTTGGGCTCAACGTTTGCCTTTGAATTGAGTGAATTGGTTTTTTCCTTGAAGGCATGCATTAATTTTTTCAGGCAAACACCTTAAAGGAATTACGGGAACTGGCATAAAGCCTTGTTTTGGCTGAACAAAAAGCAAGGCAAGTCATCCAACAAAATTAGTTTTACATAGCCAATCCATGGAATCATAAAGACGGTTTTGCCTTGCAATTTTTCAAATGGAACAGCACCATGGGAAATTTCAGTATCCTGGTCAATAAAGGAATTTAAAACAGAATCGCCTTTTGTTAAAACAAACCAGCCGTCTTTTGCCTTGATTTTTGCTATTGCTCTATGGATTACTGGAATGCCGCGAGATTCAGAAAAATAAACCACTACATCGCCTGTTTTTGCAATTTCAATTTCCCTGTTTAAGTCAAAAAAAACAATTTTTTCTGCAAGAATTTTTTCATTTGGCGCTTTAAGAATGCCTAACTGGATGGCTTTTTTTATTTGGCGGCATTCTTTTAGCCCTGAAATGCTTTCAACCCCCTTGACAGAGCACAAAGTGAAAGCATATTCTGAAATGTCTGCGCCCCTAATTTCTCTGTCAGGCATTTCCACTAGTGGAGCATTCAATTCTTCCAAATTCCAGCCCCATAAAACCATTACATCGCCGCGATAAAAAGCTGGTTCCATTGAACCGCTTACCACTATCACCATTGGTGAAGGCGAATGAAAAAGATAGGCAAGGATTACAAAATAGAGAAGGTAGGCTGAAAGGAAGGCAGTTACAAGGTAAACAATCCAGCTTATTGCCTGGTTTTCTTTTTTGCCGGTTTTTTCCAAAAAAAGATCCGCATAAGTGAAGGGATCAAGCCAGCGCAAAAAAGAGAATTTTTCCTTGAATTTTAAAAACCTTTCCCTTTTCTCTGCCTTGGCCTTTTCTCGCGCCTCTCTTTCAAGCCTTAATCTTTTCTTTTCCTTCATGTTTCCACTTTTTTTAATTTTAAGGAGAAGTGCTCCGCCCCAGTGTAACACTGCTTGCCACAAGGTGCGCTATTCGCACTGGTTCAGGAAAATTGGAATGCAGCGTGAATTTTTTTATCATTTCCATTGCCTGTTCTGCTCTAATTCCATGGCATTGAAAGAAAATTTTTTGAGTGCAAAATATTTCGCCAGCCTTTTCCAAAAGCGCGGTTTTTTCCATTGAATCACTGAATTTTTTTAATGCTTTTTTGATTCCCTCAATGTCTGGTTTTTTCCTGAAAACAATTATTACTGGCAAACCTGTTTTTTTGCTTATTGCTTGTGCGTCTGCAATATTGAAACCGGCAAAATTTATTCCCTCCAAAAAAATGCAGCGCGCTTGCTCCAAAAAGCAAGAATTTGAAAGGGTTTCAATTATGGTTTTTGTGGAATCACTTCCATCAACAGTAATGTCTGCTGAAAGAATTCCTTCAATGCGGTTGTCAGAGCGAAGGAGCACAAAAACAAGCTTGGTTTTTCCCTTTCTTTTTGGCGTAAAATGGCCGTCGTCTATGCCTATTGCCCTTGTGAACTGCTTGTTTGGCTTTGGCAAAGCCCCACCTCACTTGCCAAGAGCCTTCAAGCATTTTGTGAATTCTGCTGCCTCTTCTGCTATCCTTTTGTTTGCTTCAAGGAGTGCTTTTTTTGGGTTTTTGCCTTTGGTTTTAAGCAGGAAAAGCGAGTCTTTGTCGTGCGGATGGTTTAATTTGTAGGAAGCAAATTCAACCTCTGGATCCTTTAACAAATAGTATTTTAACAGCAAGGGAAATGTGTGCCTTTCCCCTTTGAGCTTGAATTCAAGTGTTTCCTTTTCATTTTGCAATATTTCCAATTCCATTGTTTCACCTTTTTTTATTTCAGTATATACTCGCTGGCGGTTTTCCTTTTTTCAAGACTGCCGCACCCAGTGCACATTAGCTTGCCTTGTGTCAAATGCAATGGTTTTCTGCACTTGGAACAGTATGCTCTTACAACCCCCAAATCTGGCTTGTTGGTTCGCAGGTTTACACCGTATGGCTTGATTGATTCAACTTCTGCGACTATTATATCTCCAACCCTGAAAGCATCCCTTATGTCTTTAATGTATGAATTGGCTATCATTGAAACCATGAGGGTTGCATTGCCTCTAGTGAGCACTCGTTTTTCTTTTCCAGCATAGGCTTCGCGCATGGTTATGAGTGCATAGTTTTTTCTTACTGCTGACACAATTCCGTAAACTCTTGTGCCTGGAGTGAACGCCTTTAAAGGCTTGGCTTTTTTGACTTTCACTTGATAGTTTTTTTGGTCAAATTCTGCTTCTCCAATACAGTCAGCGCAAACCAAGCCGTCTTCTTGGAAAGTGTTCTCTCCAGCTTCAAATTCTTCGGATGTTCCGAGTTCTTCGCCTGGCAAAACCAATTTTTTAGTCAAACCAATCACTAAAAAAAGTAAAAAAAAGCACCTATTGTCTTTTTATATGGATTATTTATTAAAAAGATATTTAAAGCATTGCAGGTGCTTTTTGAATGGTTTTGGAATCGCTTTTGGAAGAGGAATCCGTTGTAAAACACCCTCTTTGTGCTTTTTTCTTGGGGTTTGTTTTCAGCAGTGTTTCCATGTGGATTGCTTTTGTTTCGTTTCCAGGCTCAGCAAGCATTCTTGCAATTTCTTTTATAACCATGGCCGCCATTCCATTAGTTCACCGCGTGTTCCTTATTGAGGAAGAGCAAGCTGCTAGAGCGCATTCCCGCCACAAAAATTTTGCCGGCAGAAACATAGACTTGATAAAAATTTATGCTTGGTTTTCTCTTGGCGTAATTGCAAGCTATGCAATCTGGTACATGCTTTTCCCAGAACAGCCTTCAAGTGTTTGCCTTGACGGAGAACGCTGTATTTCCATTCCAACAAGGAATGTGGTGTTCAAAGAGCAAGGCGCTGCTTTGAGCAGAATAGCAATGCTTGCACCCGACAATAGCGCGGTTAATACTGGAAAGGCAACCCAGCAAGGCGGTGGAGCTTGCGGAAGCGATTTTTGGTGCTGGTTTTCCTTGATTTTTTCAAACAATGCTTCCCTTATGATGCTCGCTGTTCTGTTGTCAGTATTGTTTGGAGCGGGAGCGCTTTTTTTGATTATCTGGAATGCTTCAATTGTTGGAGTTCTTGTAGGCCAAAATGCTGTTGCAGAAAACCACTTGATGTTTTTCAGTCTTTTGCCTCACGGTATTCCAGAATTCGGGGGCTATTTTTTGGGAGCGGTTTCAGGCGGGCTTATTTCGGTTGCTCTTGCTAAAAAAAAGTATTATCCACATGAATTCCAAATGATTGCTAGGGATTCTTTTTTGTTGCTTTTAATAGCGCTTTTTTCTTTGCTTGTTGGTGCAGCAATAGAGGCAGCTGCTCTTGTTGGTGAAGAAAACCTGGCATTAATTCTTTCAGTTGGATATGTGCTTTTCGTTGCAGTGTTGCTGGCAAGACAAATTTAAAAAAAAATTGCGTGCTTATTTTTCGCTTTTTTTCCAGCCAGTTTTTTTTTCGCTTTTGCTTTCCCAAAGGCTTTTGCCGGGCAGGCTTTCCAGCAAACCGGTTGTTTGCACACAACTGCTTTTGTCAAGGCTGTTGCCTATTGATTGTGCGAGGTTGGAGAATTGAACTGGAAAGAAGACTTTTGTGCTGCGTCCTCTCGCCATTTCCTCTAATGCTTTAATGTAATAGTAGTTGAGTGTTTTGTCTGACAGGCTTTGTGTTGCTTCTTTTACTGCGTCAATTTCTGCTCTTTGGGCTTGTGCTTTTTCAATTCTGGCAAGCTTTTCTTGAACTGCTGCCTTTTGAGCGTGCATGGCGCTGAGCACTGTGGGTGGAATTTGAATGTCTTTTATTTGGACTGCAATTGCTTCAACGCCCCAAGTGTGGGCGATGTCTGAAAGAGCGGAATGCACTTTTTTGTTTATTTCGTCTATTCTTGAAATCACTTCGCTTAAAAGCATTCCCCCGATAACGTCACGGATTGTGGAAATCACGAAAAGTTTTGCTGCTGTCTGGTAGTCTTCAACTTCAAGAACAGAATTGATGACTGATTGGTTGTCTTTTTTCACTTTAAGGTAAATCACTGAATCCACTTTTATTTCAATGGAGTCCTTTGTGACTGCGTCCTGCATTGCCACATCAAGGGTTTTAACCCTCAAGTCGACAATCACTGCAGTGTCTATGAAGGGCAAAAGCAAAGTCCAGCCTGGCTGGGCCACTCGCTTGAATTTTGAAAACCTGAAAATCAGTGCGCGCTCATAGCCTTTTACCTTTAAGAGTTTGGCTTTCCATATGAAGACAAGAAAGAAAGCCAAAAGCAAAATCCAAAAAATGTTTGCAAAAAAAAACCCAAAAATTTTGTCCAGTGATGCTACTATAAGAAAAGCTACTGCAAGCAAGACTAGCAAAACTGCAAAAAATGCCATGTTTTTCATTGCAACTGGCGCCATTTCAATCCCCAAAAAATTAAAACAGGATGGTTACATATAATTAGCATACAGCCGAATATTTAAATAATTAACTAAAATTAATTAAAAAGTTAAAAATCCGAGGTGTTTTTTTGGGCTCCAAAAAAGGCCGCATTTTAATTCTTTGCGTTGACAGAGACAATGACTTGGGCAAAAAAACCGGAATCAGCGGCCCAGTCATAGGCAGAGAGGAAAACCTTAAGGCGGCAACAAAGCTAATCCTTGCAGACCCAGAAGAAGCAGATGCAAACAGCATTTTTGCGGCAATAAAAAAATATGATGAATTAAAAAAGGAATTTGAAGTAATTGAAATTGCAACCATTACTGGTTATGACAAGGGAGGATTCCGTTCTGACAAGGAACTCAACGAACAGCTGGACTTGCTTGAAGAAAAAATCAAGCCAGAAGCATTCATACTAGTGACAGACGGCGGCGAAGACGACCAAGTATTGCCCTTGCTCCAGTCAAGAAAAAAAATTCTTTCAAAGGAAATGGTGATTGTAAAGCAAGCGCAACAAGTGGAATCAGTTTATTACACTATAAAAGAGGCACTCAAAGACCCATACCTTGCAAGGATTTTTTTTGGAGTTCCCGGCATAATACTGGTTTTCTATGCGCTAACCCTTTACTTTAACATGGAGGCCTTTTTTCTTCAAGGCATAGCCTTCATTTTGGGCGCTTACTTTTTGCTCAAAGGCTTTGGCATAGAAGCAATAGTGCAAGAATTTTACAGAAACTCAGTGCCATCCATTTCACTTCAAAGAACAAGCTTTATTCCCTATATTGCAAGCATTTTTTTGCTTATTTTTGCAGCAATAACGCTAGCATCAAACATGCCAAGCGGAATTGCCCCAATGGAAACATATCTTAGCGCAGTGCAAGGAATCTATTTCTTTGTAACACTTTCAGCAATTTGCATGATTATAGGCAAAATTGCAGACGCACTACATTTCAGGCTTGCACTAAAAATAAGAAAATACCTGCTTTACGCAATATCCGTCATTATTTTTTGGTTCATTTTAGATGCAGGCACCCTAGTATTGCTTGGAAATGCAACAGTGGACTTTTTCTGGCTGGCAATAGCAATCTCCCTTTCAATAATATTTGTCTCATTCAAAAGCCTTGAAATAATAGATTTCAGGACAAAAGCCTCAGAACTCCTCATAGGATTGCCGGTTTACACAAAAAACGGCATCTGGCTTGGAACTGTCAAAAAAATAGACAAGCGCGCCAACACCATCCAGTACACTAAGGGCGAAAACGACACTGAAGCAAAAACCGCAAAAAAAGGAGAGTTTTTGCTAAAACGCGGAAAGGTTTTGCTTTCATCCTGAAAAATGCAAGTTAGTGTGCTTTACAAAAAAAGCAATCAAAAAAACAAGAGGTTACGCAATAGCCTCGTTACTATTTTTTTCTTTTAAGCGCTAACGCCTTTTTCCTGGCAGCCTTTAAATAGTTTTCTTTTGTGTGCCTGCGAATCCTGCGCGCTTTGACTCCAACAAGCACATCCCCGCAATACCTTTCATCAACAACAAGCCTTGAACCCGGAAAAACCTTTCCAATTTCACCTAAAAGCATTCTAACACATTCCTTGCCAGGCCTTTCCCCCTTCATGTCGCTTATTTCCCCAAACCCTTTGACAAGAAAGCCTTCCTCGAAAACAATCCCCTTTCTTTCAATCACTCGCTTAAGCCTTTTGGCTGTTTTCTCAAATTCAATTACTGGCGTGTTTACCACAACAAGCCTTTTGCCAAGCCTTTTTCTTGCAAAAGAAAGCAGTCTTAAAAAATCAGAGTGAACTGCTTTTTTCATTGCAACCCTGTCATTGCCAGCCACTGCCTTGTATTCTGACATCTTCATTGGAACAGGAAAAACAGCAACAAAAATCCTTGGATTTCTTTCAGCCTCCAAAATTGCACTCCCATAACGATGGAACATTTCCCTCCTAAAACGCTTCCAGTCCATGCTGTCAGGCTCATAAGAAAATTTTTGGCTTAAAATCTCTGGCGGCAACAATTGCGGTTTGCCTTGACTGTAAAGTTTTTCTATAAACAGTTTTTCCCAAATTCCACGCCCATGCCTTGGACCATAAAAAAGCCAGTTAGGGTGAACCAAAAGCATTAGTTCTTGAAATTTTTGAACCATTAAAAAGAAAAAAACCAAGAAAAAAATAAAACAGGATTGTTATATGAAAACAAAACTCTTAAAAAAAATTGAAGAGTGAAATTCAAAAAATCATTTTCCGACAGCTTGCCCGCCTGCAACTCCAAAACGCCCTGCAAAAGAAATTGACAAAATTTTTTTAAGGGACTTGAGTATTTTGTCTTTGCCTTTTCCGCGCTCAAAAGCATTCTCTAAAACCTGTTCAAGCGAGGAAACAGGAATTACCTTGATTTTTTGAAGCTCTTTGCTGTTTAAAACTATGTCCTGCAAATTAGCTTTTGGAATTATTACTTCTGAAAAGCCAGCCTTTATTGCAGCCTCTATTTTTGCAGTAATGCCTCCTACTGGAAGCACTTCGCCTCGCACTGAAAGAGAGCCTGTCATTGCCAGTGATTGCTTTACTGGAATCCGTTCAAGCGCAGAAATAACCGCTGTTGCAACGCTAACCGACGCAGAATCCCCTTCCACGCCCTCATAGGTTTGCAAAAACTGGATGTGCAAGTCATGCTTGCTTATATCCTTGCCACTGATTTTTTTCACTAGCGCTGAAACGTTTTGCACTGCCTCTTTTGCGATTTCCCCAAGCTTGCCTGTTGCAATTATTTTGCCCTCAGATTTTGATGCAGCTGGAGCAATTTCTGCCTCTATTGGAAGAACCATTCCAGCAGAACCATCACCGCTCACTGCAAGGCCATTAACCCTGCCTATTGCTGTACCCTTGGACACATAAACCTCGTAGTCTTTCCTGTGCTCTATTATTTTCTCCATTATTTGTTGCTCTAAAGTCAAAGCAGACATTTTTGCTTCAATAACATCCTGCCTTAAAACCAACTCTTCGCCCTTCTTTTTTGCAATATCGCCGGCAGCCCTCACAAGCCCACCCAAATCCCTCAACTTTAAAGTGAGACGGTTTTTTCTCTGGGCTCTTTTTCTTGCCTCAAGGATTATTTCTTCAACAGCCTCCCTAGAAAAATGGGGAATTTTTCCATCCTTTTTAACCTCTTGCGCCACAAACTGCACAAGCTTTGCCCTATTCTCTTCATTATCCTCCATGTCAAGGTTCATGTAAATTTCATAACCATAACCCCTAATCCTTGAACGAAGCGCTGGATGCACTCTGGCAAGATCCTCAAAATTGCCAGCAGCCACCAAAACAAAATCACATGGCACTGGCTCTGTGCGCACCATTGAACCAGAAGAAAGCTCGCTTTGACCAGTTATAGCGTACTTTTTTTCCTGCATTGCAGTAAGCAATTCTTGTTGTGACTTTGGACTCAAAGAGGAAATCTCGTCAAGAAACAAAACGCCATGGTTAGTGCGATGAATCATTCCAGGCTCAACACGCAAGTGGGCTGGAGTGCCAAGGCCGCCGCTTTGAAGCGGGTCATGTTTTACATCTCCAAGGAGTGCGCCAGCCTTTGCACCTGTTGCCTCAATGAAAGGAGCGGTTTTTTTGCCAGAATTGTCAATCAAAAGCTTTGGAGTTGAAATGGATTCCCTGCTCCTTATCTGTGTTGCAAGCGCGGCAGCAATCAATAAAAAGCCACCCAATACAAGGCTTGCTGCAAAAACAACAGAAGCAGCAACCGGGTCAGGATGAATCCAGCCCAGCTGCCATAAAACAAAAGAAATAATGAAAAACCCTAAAGGCAACAAAAAACCAATCAGCCTTGAATTGCTTTCCTCTTTCATTGCCTCAATTGCTGCCTCGTTGACTATTTTTTTGCCCTCGCCTGCCTTTACCACCCTTATTTTTGGATTATTGGGATCAGAATTGTTTGGGTAAACAAGAACATCCTGCAATTCTTGCACTGGCATTATTTCAGCCATTGCCTGTGCAAGCATGGACTTGCCTATTCCAGGCAATCCAACCAAAAGCACATTCCTTTTCTGGATTGCCGCCTTGCTTATCAATTCCACGCTTTTGTCCTGCCCAATAACCTGGTCTATAATTCTTTCAGGAACAGGAATCTCCGCAGTGGACTTGAAATCCTTTGGAATAGAAACAGGCATATAAGAAAAAAACCAAGCGAATCAATTTAAAGGTTTTGCATTGGGTTTGACACACTCTCAAGCAAACTGCTTTTCGTATTTTTTGTAAAGAAAAGCCGCAGCTAATAGAACGATTCCCAAAACAAAGAAGGAAATTATGCGATAAAATAATTCAAGCTGACTCAAGTCAAAGAAAAGCACTTTCAGGATTGCAAGAGCAAAAAAGCCAAGCCCTGTGAGCCGGCTTTCCTTCAGCCTTGCCCTAAACCCATACAAAACATATGCTATGGCAAGCACAACCCACAATACTGAAATCAATGTTGCCCTAAGGGTTTGATCTAGAGCTGAAGCATTGATTTCCAGAGAAAGGAATTCAAGAATCAAAAGACTGGCGCAGGCAAAATAAGCTGGTGCAATCAAGTCCTTTGCCTTGTCACTACTCTTTTCAGCAAGTTTTTTGGAATCCCACCACAAAAGATAAAAGACCGGAACAGAAACAACAAACAAGAAAGCCCTGTTGTATGTCCACATCTCACCAAAAGAAAAGCCCTTCAGCACAAGCATTATTGCAAAAAC
>JAVYME010000002.1:42792-70810 GCA_038736825.1 Candidatus Iainarchaeum sp. | reverse complement strand
GTACTGATTTTTTCGGCCTGTCAATGTAAAAATATGTTAGAGCGCAATCGTATTCGCTTTTTTCAAAGCTTATCAGGCGGCATTTGTGAAAGGACAAATCTCTAAAGCGCGTGGCAGCATCCATTTTGAGCATGAATGGGAGATTCCACCTATAGGTTTTTTGGTCAACTTGCTGGAATTGCAATGTATTAGTGGTTTGGTCAACGCTTATTATGCCTTCTCCTGTGAACATAACATTGCCGTCTATTGTTACCTCAAAATTTCCCTGTTTTTTTATAAGCGACTCTATTCTTTGAATGTCTTCCTCATTTGTTTCTGGAACTATTACAAAAACAAATCGGTTTTGGGCTCCATAAACCCGTATGTCCTTTAAACCGCTCCAGTTAAGGCGGCTTTCAATTACCTGTATTACTTGCTCCATGTCTGAAACTTCTTCAGACAATTGTATTTGGAAAAGAGTGCCGCCTTGAAAGTCTATTCCAAAATCCAAGCCTTTGAATGCAATTAAGCCTGCGGCTAAAAAAATTCCTGCAAACAAAACCCAAACTCTCCAGCTCTTTAAAAGGTTTGCCATGCAATTCACTTTCCTGATTTAACTCCAGCTTTTCTTTCAAGATGCCACAGTAAAAGCGGGGCATTCATGAACCAAGTGAAAATTATGTCCCCAATAAGCCCGCAAAAAAGCACTGCAGCAATGCTGAACATTGTTTCAATATTCCAAAACCATGACAATACAAGCATTACTATGAGTGCGCCAAGCGCTGTCCCAGTCATTGTAATGCCAGTCACAAATGAATCTGCCGCGCTTTCCTTTAGTGTCCTGAACTTGCGCTTTGTAAGCCTTGCAGTAAGCATTATGTCAGTGTCTATGGAATAACCTATAAGCATGAGAAGCGAGGAAATAGAGGCAAGAGAAAAGCTTATGCCTAAAACAGCCATTCCGGCTAAGCCGGCAAAAATGTCAAAAATCACGCACCCGATGACAAGCGCGCTTGGAACAACCTCTCTAAAACTAACAAATATTACAATGGTTATCAAAACAATTGCCGCCAAAAAAATCAATTGCGCTGAAGACCAAAACATTTTTCCAAGAGAAGGCGAAATGGAAGTGCGAGTGAAACCGCCTTCCTTTATATTGTTAGCCCCTATGTGTGAAACTATTGCATTCTGCAATCGTTCATCAAAGGCGGCTGAAGCAGAATCATAAAAACTTGAAGCAAACTCAATGCAAGAGACAGCACTGCCAAAAGAGGTTTTCTCTGGAACAAGGTATGATTGCAGTCCTGAAATCGCCTTATTGCAAGAATCCATTGCTCCAGCCTCGTCAAAAGAAACAATTGATTTTGCCCTGTCCAAATCAGACTTGGCGCTTGCAAGCACGCGATCCTCTCCGTACTGAACCTGTATTCCGCCAGCAAAAGGAATCACTCTAAGGTCTGTCAAAGAAAACTGTGATTTTATTGCATTTTCAACAGAAGAAGCATCAACTTGTGTTTTTGTGCCAACAACCAGCAGCGTGCCACCCTTTAAATCAATTCCATACTGTAATCCTGGAAAAACAAACGCCAAAAAAAGGCATAAAAGGATTAAAGTGGCTGGCACAACCAAAAGGCGCTTATAATTGTTTTCTGCGTAAAGCCTTGCGGCAAAATCAAACAAATTCAAAAAAAACACCCTGAAAATGACATAAAGCAAAAAGAAAAGAAATTAAGAACATTCAACCAAAAAACAATTACTAAAAAGTGATAAAAAACAATTAAAAACCCTTGTAATGGGTTTCGGGTGCCCTAAAATGAGAAAAACCGTTTTGCTGGAAAGCCCTGAAAAAATGGTTAAAACTGCAGCCGACCGAGCTTCAAAAAGGGTTTTAGGAGCATATGACAAAAAATTTTTGACTGAAAAAAAAATAACCTCTTTCTCTAATTTTTTGCTGGAAAAAATCGATTCAGCCATAAGAGCCATTCCAACAAGGGAAAACACGAGCGCTTTCCATTTTGAGCTGATAAAAACCATTGAAAGCGAAGAAAAAATAACCATTATGAGAAACCATTTCATCACAATAAGAAAACTGCTTTCTTACAGGAAAAGAGCAGCAATAAAAGCCACTAGGGCAAACAAAAAGGAGAGCGGCAAAATCTTCAAAGAATTAATGGGAAGGAGTGCCTCCATAATGAAAACGCTTGCTCCAACAATAAAAGCCTTCAATTCACTGCAAAAAAACCTTAAGGAATTGCCAAGCATTGATGCAAAAACAAAAACAATAGTGCTTGCAGGCTATCCAAACGCTGGCAAAACCACTATTTTGAAAAGGCTCACCGGCTCAGAGCCAGAAATAGCCCCATACCCTTTCACAACAAAAAAACTGAATGTGGGGGTTTTCGAACACAAATTAATGAAAATACAAGTGATTGACACTCCCGGTTTGCTTGACAGAGAGCCTGAAAAAAGGAATGCAGTGGAAAGAAAAGCCGTGCTTGCAATGCGCTTTTTGCCAGGCATTACCGGCTTTGTGGTGGATTGTTCCGAGCAAGCCTGCCCGATGGAACAACAAAAATCTCTTTTCTCAAAAATAAGGCGCGAATTCAAGGAAAAAGAATGCATTGTCTTCTTGAACAAGCTGGACATTGCCTCAGAACTGCAAAAAAACAGGGCAAAAGAACTATTTACGGGCGAAAACATCCTGGAATTCCCAGAAGAAAAAGCAGTGGAAATCCGGGAAATCCTCTGGAAAACGCTTTACAAAGAGGAAAGAATCAAGGCACTGGAAACAAAATAGAGTGATTTAGGGCTATTGCAAGGCGTTAGTGTTTTAGTTTAAATTTTTTTCTTTCACTAATCTGTTTATTGCAACTGTTTCGGTTCACCATAAAAAGCATCATTTCGCTTGAATGGTGAACCGTTGAAATCAACAGCGAGGAGAGAAAATGCAAAAGGAAGCCAAAGAGGAGTTCGAGGAAGCGGTCGAAATAATGGATGAAGTGATAGAAGACCGCTCTGTCCCAAAAAACATTAGAAAAGCAGTAAGCGATGCAAAAGAAAAGGTGTGCAAAGAAAAACCAGCAGGCGTTGACTTTTCCAATGCCATCTACATTCTTGACGATATAAGCAATGACATAAACATCCCCTCGCACACGCGCACAAGCATTTGGACAATCATTAGCAGGCTTGAAGGCGTGAAAGAAAAACTCAAGGAATAGGGGAAAAATTGGGACAAAAAACTTCAAAAGAAAGCGAAATACTGGATTTTGTCAGCCAACAAAAGGCATTCATTGACAGTGAAGCCCTAAAACTTTTATCGGCAAGAGAAGACTGGCAGGAAATAGTTTCTGAACTAATAAAGGAAAACGAATTCTTTATAAGGGCGGAAAGCATTGAAAAAAAAGCAGTGCGCACCAAAATAGGCATTTCAAGGGAAGAACAGTCAGAGCATTTTGAAAAACTGCAAGTTGAAGAAAAATGCAGGGCTGATGAAACCAGCACAGAATTTCATTATCGCATAATGAGCGAATACGATGTCACAAACCAGAGTTTTTCACAAGGCAAAATAGAGGATTTTTTGGCCATGTTCAGGGACAAATTCTTGACATTAAAAAAAATGATACAAGCCCATCACTCGCTTTCCCCAGTGCCCATAAGCCGGATAAGAGCGATTCCGGCAAAAGAACAATTTGACCTTATAGGAATGGTTGCAAGGAAATGGCAAACCAAAAACGGGCATACTGCAATAGAACTGGAAGACTTGGAAAAGTCCTGCATTGCAGTTATTTCAAAAAATGAAAGATCACTGGAACAGGCAAGAGAAAAAATAATGCTTGACGATGTTGTTGGAATCAGGGCTGAAAAAATCAGCAATGAAATGGTGATAGTGAAGGAATTGTATTGGGCGGACTTGCCGCAAAGGAAAATGAAGCGAAGCAAGCACGATACAAGGATTGCAAGCATTTCAGACCTTCACGTGGGCAGCAAGCTCTTCTTGGAAACGCCTTTCCGAAAATTCGTGGAATGGATAAACTGCGAAATAGGAAATGAAAATGAAAGGCGAGAGGTGAAAAAAATCAAATACTTGGTGGTTGCAGGCGACAATGTTGACGGCATAGGCATTTATCCAAGCCAGTATGCGGAATTGAGCATAAAAAACATTTTTGAACAATACGCCAAATTTTCAGACTTGATTCTCCAAATACCAAAAGAAATCCAAATCTTCATTATTCCAGGCCAGCATGATGCAGTGCGCTGGGCTGACCCACAGCCAGCAATACCTGAAAAGCTTGTTCCAAAGCTTTATGCAGCAGAAAACGTTCACTTGCTTGGCTCTCCCAGCTGGGTTGAAATAGAGGGATTCAAAGCAATGATTTACCATGGTTCCGGGCTTCACACTCTTTTCTCAAGCATTTCCGGTTTATCCTATCTTGAACCGCAAAAGGCAATAGTTGAGCTTCTCAAAAAAAGGGATTTCATGCCAGCCTATGGCGTTGGGCACACTTATGTGCCAGAAAAAAGGGATTACCTGCTTGTAAGGGAAGAACCTGACTTGGTTTTCATTGGGGATCTCCACCATGCCGGTTACACTTCATATCGTGGCACAATGATAATCAATAATGGCACTTGGCAGGGCCGCACAGACTACCAAGTAAAACTGGGACATGTTCCAACACCGGGCATAGTTCCAGTAATAAACCTAAAAACAGGGAACATAATTGAAAAACAGTTCATTGAAAGCGAGCCAGAAACTGAAACAGTGTGATAAGCATGAAACACATTGTAGCATCACCGGATATTCAAAAATATTTTTCAAACCTTGAAAAAAAGGCATTGGAGCAGGTTGAAATTGCTTCAAAGGCGAGAGCGAAAGGCTTTGATGCCAGCACTTCAATAGAAACACAGCCAGTAACAGACTTGGCTGACAGAGCGGAAACAATAATCGGTCCTAAAGGAATTGCCAAAAGATATCGCGAGCTCATGGCAAAGGCTGAAGGCGAAAACAAGAGAATAAAGACAATTTTTACGCTTTTTGAGGAAATCATTCAACAAAAATGGTGCTCTATTCCGGATGACTCCAAAAGAATAGAGCAAGCAATTAAAACCGCGCTTGTTTTGAACACTGAGGGCGTAGTGGTTGCACCAATTGATGGAGTGCCAAAAGTGGAAATTTCAAAAAACCCTGACGGCAGTCAGTACGTGGACATTTATTATGCAGGCCCTATAAGGGCTGCTGGCGGAACCTCTCAGGTTTTGCCCCTGATTTTGGGTGATTATGCGAGAAAGTTAATGGGTTTGGACCGTTATAGGCCCACAAAGGATGAAGTGGAAAGGTATGTGGAGGAAACACAAATTTATGAAGGCATTGTGAGCAGGCAGTACAGGATAACTGAAGAGGAAGTGAGGAAAATAGTGGAAGGATGCCCTGTTTGCATTAATGGCGAGCCAACAGAGGAAAGAGAGGTTTCAGTTCACAGGGATTTGCCGAGAATACCGCACAACAGAGTGCGCGGTGGAATGTGTCTTGTCATAAGCGAGGGAATTGCGCTCAAGGCAAGAAAAATATTAAAGTTTGCAGAATTGCTTGGATTGGACTGGTCATGGCTTGAGCAAATAATAAAGCATGGCAAGGAAAAGGGCGAAAGCCTTGAACCCAAAGACAAATACCTTGAAGGAATTGCAGCCGGCAGGCCGATTTTTGCCTATCCCTCTCGCTTTGGAGGGTTCAGGTTAAGGTATGGCAGAACCAGGGCAATGGGCATAATGTGCAAGGCAATCCATCCAGCCACAATGAAAATACTTGATGATTTCATTGCAATTGGCACTCAAGTGAAAGTGGAACGGCCTGGCAAGGCAGGC
This sequence comes from Candidatus Iainarchaeum sp., assembly GCA_038736825.1. Taxonomy (GTDB): domain Archaea; phylum Iainarchaeota; class Iainarchaeia; order Iainarchaeales; family DTGL01; genus JAPLVS01. The sequence goes on along the minus strand of JAVYME010000002.1, from coordinate 64,972 downwards.
AGTATAAGTGCTGTGGATTCAATAGAGGGGCCAATAGTTTTGTTGAAGGACGGCGAGGTAAGGCAATTGCATTCTGCAAAGGAAGCAGAGGAAATAATGCCAAAACTTGAAAAAATTCTTTTTCTTGGAGACTTGCTGGTGGCATACGGCGATTTCAGGTATAGTGCGCACAGGCTATTGCCTGCAGGCTATAACGAGGAATGGTGGGCGCTAGAATTAAGAGAGGCATCCAAGGACAAAAAAATAGAGGGCATTGATTTGGAAAAAACAATAAGGGAACCGCGTTCTCTGGACTGCCATTCAGCGCTCAAAATTTCAATGGAGCTCGGCATACCATTGCATCCAGCCTTCACTCAATACTATTCAGCCCTAACAACAGAGGAAACCCTTTTTTTGGTAAAAGAATGCGCAAAAGCAGAAAAAAAAATTGAAGGCAAAAAAATAACCGGGGCATTTTTGGATTTAAAGGAAAAAACAAAAGCCTTGCTGGAAAAAATAGGTTTAGAGCATTCACTCCAGGAAAAAAAAATAATTGTTGGAGAAAGGCAAGCGGAAGCCTTTCTCACAGTCTTTGGAGCCTTAAACGAAAAAAAACCGGTTTTGGAAGGCGAAGACGCGCTTTCGATTCTGCGAAAGGCAAGCGGTTTGAGGTTAAGGGACAAGGCTGGCTCTTTCATTGGAGTGAGAATGGGCCGGCCTGAAGCTTCTTCGCCCAGAAAAATGAAGGGAAACCCTCACGTTTTATTCCCAATCGGAAACTATGGCGGGAGCACTAGAAGCATAAACAAGGCAATGATTGTTTCAGAGCAAAGTGGTGGCATAGAAATAGAGGTTGGCAATTTCAAGTGCAAGGAATGCAATTCAGTGGTGCCTTTCGCGTTTTGCCCTTATTGTGGAAACCGCACAGAAAAAACCAATGCTTGCCAGGAATGCGGCACAATCATAAAAACAGAAAAATGCCCGAAATGCGGTTCTATGGCGAAAGCTTTTGGAAAAAGAAAGGAAAGAATAGACTTGCTTGTGAAAAAAGAGGCAGAACGGATGGGAATAAAAGTGCCAGACCTGGTGAAAGGCGTAAGGGGAATGATAAACGCGGAAAAAACAGCAGAGCCATTGGGAAAAGGGCTCTTGCGCGCAAGACACGATCTCCACATATTCAGAGACGGAACAATAAGGTATGAACTAATAAACAATCCGCTCACCCACTTCAAGCCTGCAGAAACAAGCACAAGCATTGAAAAGCTTAGAGAGCTTGGCTATGAAAAAGACATCTATGGAAAACCATTAACTGAAAAAAACCAAGTTTTGGAATTGCACCCGCAAGACCTGATAATCCATGAAGCAGCAGGGGATTTTTTCGTAAAAGTAAGCGCTTTTTTGGACGAAGAACTGGAAAAATTTTATGGACTGAAAAGACATTTTAATGCAAAAAACCGGCAGGATTTGATTGGAGAACTCGTATTAGGGCTTGCTCCACACACATCAGCTGCAATAATTGGCAGAATAATCGGTTTTACAAAAGCAAGAGCCTGTTTTGCCCACCCGTATTTTCACCAAACCAAAAGAAGAAATGCAGACGGCGACCAGGATTCCATAATGCTTTTGCTTGACGGACTGCTGAATTTTTCGCAAAGCTATCTTCCTTCATCGCGAGGTGGACGAATGGATGCTCCACTGGTGTTCACAGTGGCATTGATTCCAGAAGAAATAGACACTGAAGTGTACGAAATGGAAACCTGCAATGAATACCCTTTAGAGCTCTACCTGAAAGCACTCGAATTTGCCCCTCCGGAAATAAAAGGCGTGGACATAGTGCAAGACAGGCTTGGAACCGAAAGACAGTATTCAGGGTTTGGATTCACTCATGAAACACAAGACTTTGCAGACGGCCCGACTGTTTCAAAATATGTGCAATTGCAGTCAATGGAGGAAAAAATAATGGCGCAGGCAAGGCTTCAAAGCAAGATTGCTGCAGTGGACTTAAAGGACTCGCTTGAACGCCTTATTGCAAGCCATTTCATGCCAGACATAATTGGCAACACTCGCGCCTTTGGAAGGCAAGAATTCAGGTGCACCAACTGCAATGCAAAATATCGCCGCATTCCCTTAAGCGGAAAATGCTCAAAATGCGAAAAAGGAAACATAATTCTCACCATAGCGCCGGGCAGTGTAACCAAATACCTGGAAATTGCAAAAAAAATAGTGAAAGAGTATGGTTTGAGCGATTATCTCGGGCAAAGGCTTGCACTAATAGAAGAGGAAATAAATTCGGTTTTCAGAAATGACGCTGTTTCCCAAAAATCCCTCGGAGATTTTGCTTAAAGCATCAAGTTGAAGAGAGAAAAAGTAAAACCAAAACCGCGAGAATGACTAAAAGAATTGCAATCTGCAAATCCCTGTTTTTCCAGACAGCTCTTGCAGTTCGCCTGAGAAAAGGATTGAATGCAAGCCATTCAAAAAAACCATAAACTGTTTTTGGAATTAAAGAAAGATACGAAAACCATTTTTTTGGATTGCGCAAATCCGCAAAGGTTTCCCCAAACGCTTCATTCCAAGAGCTTTCCTTGAAGGGAATCGGTTTTATCTCTCTAAGAGCGCCAGTGCAGGCATTCACTTCTATTTCAAAAGAAGTTCGCCCTTCTTCAAAGCGAAAATGCCAGACTGGAAGAAAAACAAGGGAAAAACCAAGTATTTGCAGCGAAGACAGCGGAACCTTTTTTTCCTTTGACAAAAGGATTTTTGCAATTTTTTTTGCATCGCTTTTCTTTAATTTTTCCTTGAAAACCTTGAAATCAATTTCTTCTTCGAATTCATACGCAATCCTGTCCGCTTCAAGTGCAGACACTTGGCTGTCAGGCACAAGCTCTTTAAGGACAGGGTCAAAAAGGGCTTTGCCTGAACTGAAACCATCAACCACTTTTTTGCTGTTCTCTCCGGATGCAATTACAACACAGTATTCAAAAAAATAGCGTGGCAAGAAAAAAAGCCTTGCTTCTCTTATTTCAGGTCCGGAAAAACCGTGCTCTTTAATCCTTTTTTCTGCAATGGCTGTGGCGTCGGTCTTGCCAAATTTTATTGCAAAAAATCCTGCGGCAAGCCTTGGCATTCAATTGCCCTCTGAAAAAAAAGCAAGTGAAGTGAAAGCTTTAAGGCTGTCACTTCTCTTTTTGCTTGACTATTTTTACCCTGCTTGGCGTTATGAGGACGCGATCAGTGGAAATCCTTGCAATATCGCCATCGATTTCCATTACCTGGTTTTTTATGGAGGTAATTAGTTCTTTGAGCTTTATTGCATTCCTTTTCGCAAGGCCCTCTATGTTCAAGAGAACAATGTTGCCATCCCTTGCCTCTTTCATTACTGCTGCTGCATCCTCTTGGGTTGAAAGAGTCATGGGTTTGACAAACGCGTCAGCATCCTCATACATTGCCTCTTCTTCTACATCCAATGTGTTCAAGAATTCTTCTACATCTATGCCTGGTTCTTTTTTGAAAAGCTTGCTAGCAAAAGCCAAATACATCACCCCATTGAAAAAAGACGTACTTATACTATTCAAGCAATTTATTTTAATATTAACGCAAGAAAAGGAAAAAGGCACAGAAAAGGGGCGTTTAAAAACAGAAACAAAACAGTGAAAACGTTAGGAATCCAAACTATTTAGTGTTTTATGCCGATTGGTGGAAAAAAAATTTGGGGGAAAAAATTTGGGGGAAAAAAACCTTTTTGAAGGCTTGACTGGTGAAAGCAAAATCTTCAAGGACAGGGAAAAAATAACCCCTCATTATACGCCTGAAAAGCTTCCGTTCAGGGAAAAACAAATAGAAGAAATGGCTCTGGCATTGAAATCCGCGCTGGCAGGCCAAAAAGCTGACAATTTGTTCCTTTACGGCAAGCCTGGCACAGGCAAAACTGCCTGCACAAGGCATGTTTTGTTCCAGTTGCAGGAATTCATTAAAAAAAACTCATTGAATGCAACCGCAATTTATCTTAATTGCAGGAATTATAACAGCAAATACAAGGTTTTAAGCACTACAGTGCAATCCCTTTACCCTGAAAAGGACTTTATTGGTTATAGTGGTTCGTTTATTTACGAAAAGCTCACAGAGTTTTGCTCGCAAAAAGGCTTTTCTGCAATCATTGCATTGGATGAAATTGACAAAGTGAAAGACCTGGATGACCTTGTTTATGCGCTAACAAGAGCAAACGATGAAATCAAAAAAGGCTCTATTTCCTTGATTGGCATAAGCAACATGCTAACCTTCAAGGAAAGGCTTGACCCCAGAACCAAGAGCTCGCTTTGCGAAAAAGAGCTTGTTTTTCCGCCATACAATGCACAAGAATTGAAAAAAATCCTGGAAGAGCGCTCTTCACAAGCATTCCATGAAGGCATCATCCAGGATTCTGCAATAAACCTTGCATCTGCAATAGCAGCCCAAGAATCAGGGGATGCAAGAACTGCAGTAATGCTGCTCTTGCGCGCAGGAGAAATAGCAGAAAGAGAAAACCTCGACAAAATCACAGACAAAGAGGTGGAAAAAGCAAGAAAAAGCGTGGAAGAACAAATAGTGTTTGAAATGATTTCAACCCTGCCAGAACAACAACAACTAGTATTGCTTTCAATTGCAAAACTCACAATGGACAAAAAAGGGGTTAAAAGACTGAAAGGCGAAGAACAGGGAATCCTTTTTTCAGGGGAAGTCTTTGACGAATACAGAAGGCTTGCAACAGCCTACAAAAAAAACTCTGTAAGCATCAGGTGGTTCCAGCAATACATAAACGAGCTGGAAATGTATGGATTGCTTTCCACAACAGCTTCAGGAAAAGGATTGCGAGGCAACACAAGACTGATACGCTTGTCCATGGAAGCAAAAGAAATAAAGAACGCAATGGAAAAACAATTAAACCAATAAAAAAAAGGCAGGGGCTAAAACAGCCACTGCCCTGCATTTAACAATTCAAGGCTTGGGGCAAACATAGTTTTGCCAGTTGAACTTCCAGTTTGCCTCAATCAATTTCTTTGCAGCTTCAAGGTTTTCCTCTATTTTCTGGGGATTCCAGAAAAAGGTGTACTTGCCGCTTGAATCAGAAGCAAAGCATATTTCGCTTGTGGCAATGCGGTCCACAACCGCCTTGAAGTCGTCAACTCCATAGCCAGCCTCTTGCAATGGAACACTCTGGTTAGTGCCCCAAGCAACAGCCGACTTTGAAGCAATTATTGAAACACTTTCATTGGAATCCATGCAAGCAGGCGAAACCGCCATTGCATCAGCCCAAGCCGAATAAAATATTGTTTTCAAGAAAATTCTTTCCCTGTCCTTTGAAACATAATCCCACATAAAGCCATAGGCTTTGTCCTTTGCATCCTGTATCTTGCAAACATTTGCCAGGCTTGTTGTCTTTGAATCCCCTTGATTGTAAGGCAAGGGATTGTTCTGGAAATCACGGCATTTAAGGAAATCTGACGCTGCAATGCCAGTCCAAAAGGAAAGATAAGGCGATTGCGAACCATAAACACTGTTCTTTTGGAATGGCAAATAGAAAGCCTGGGCTTTGCCCTTAACGCTTTCAATTCCAAGCAAGACAGGCATTGGATAGCTTGGCAAAAGCACTATTTCATTCATTGGGCCTATTACGAGCACTTGCCCGCGCTCAGTAAGGTTCAATTGCTCGAAAGAAGCCTTCTTTGAAGTCAAATAAGTGGCTTGGCCTTTTGCCGCCACAGTTGAAACCAGGTTGTTGTTGTAAGTTGCAATAGGAAGCGGTCCGCTTTGATTGTTAAAGCCAATTCCGTAGTCCTTTCTCTCGGTTTTGCCGTCCTCGTCCACTCTGGTTGTTCCAACAAGGCCATTGAATGGCAGGCGATAAAACGGTGAATCAATAACCTCAACGCCAACACCGTGAACTTTTTCAAACTTTACAGTGATTTTTGCAGAAGGCTTGCCGGCAGTGAAAAACTTAAAGCTTTCACCGTCAAAAGCGAATTCCAGTTTAACCTTGTAAAGACCTGGCTCGCTTATTTTTGCAGGCAAAAACTTTAACCTGTCCAAATCCAAGAAATACGAAGACCAAGGCGAAGGCAAGTCCTTATACCATGCTGGAGTGCTGAAAAACCCGTTGGTATAATAGTGGTCAAAGTCTCTCCTGAAATCGGTTGAAAAATTGTCATTCATCAGGAAAGCCTCAAACTCGGTTAATTCTGCCACGCCAAGCCCGCTTGAAGAGGCTATCTTGTTTATCTTGTTTAATTTCTTTAAAAGCTCAATGGAAAACTGGGTTGCATCACAGAACACAAAGTCCCCTGAAAGCTTTTTGTCACACTGGTTGATTGAAACAGGCGAATTGTCATCTGAAGTGAAAGACCAATCAAACAACACTTTTGGAGCAACATGCTTTCCAGTCAAGCCATACATGTCGTTCCAGCCAACGCAAGTGTTTTGGTCTTTCAATTTGAATTTTACATTGAACAAGCCAGAGATAACATTTGCCAAAAGCGCTTTGACTCTTTGCTTGCTCTCAGAAACCTTGTCACCCAATCCAACTTCATCAGTATAACTAACAACAAGCCCGAGATTCAAGTCCTTTTTTGCAGTTGGCGGTTGCACGTTTTCCACGTGTTGAATCACTCTAACAGTTTGCATTGGCTCAATAATCAGCAAGCCGGAAACCGGAGGCAAAACCGGAGGGCTTGGACTTGGCGGAGTAGGACCTGGAGGGCTTGGACCAGAACCACCGCCAGAAGAACACACTGGGAAAGTGCTTACAATGCCCACTGCATAATATGAAACCAAAATCTTATCACTAGCAGTAATGCTGCCATCATTGTCCACATCAGCATTCTTTTTTTGTTGTTCAGTCAAAGTCCTGGCTCCAAGCAAAAATTCATTAATAAAGCGTCCATCAGTTACATCCACAAAGCCGTCAATGAAAACATCACCATAAGGCGGGCAGGGAGAAACCCTGCGCCCGCTAGAGGTCGTTGTAGAACTAGTGACTGGATCAGTACTTGTAGTGGTAGAACTGCCACTGGAAGTTGTTGTTCCAGTATTTGGATCAGTAATAGTGGTGCTAGAATTCCCGCCAGTGGAACTAGTGGGTGGCTGTGTTGGATCTGAAGGAATCGGTGTGCCAGTGGAAGTTGGAGGCGGATTGCATTCTGCAGTGGCAGGATCGCAAAAGTAATCACACCATTCCTTGCTGTACATTTGTCCAGTTTTAGTGTTTTGCCTTATTGTCCAATTGCCATTGCAATAGCATTTAGTGTAAAATGAGTCTGGCTCGCAATCCACATAAATGTCATCTGCCAAGAATAATTTCAAGCTGCCTTTTTCTTGTTCTGGCGCTGAGGCACCAGCAGCTGGAGCTATTGTAAGGTTTTTGGTTTCACTTGAAACCTCTTGGGTTCCTTTTCTTGCATAAACCTTGTAAACATATCCAGCTGCCCTTAAAGAAGTGCCATCATTCTTTTTTCCATTCCAAGTGAAAGAAGTGCCATTCACCCAAGCACTTTCAAAAACAGTAATGCTAGTCAAATCCCAAACCTTTATTTTTATTTGCTCTATATTGGTTCCACTTACAGTAAAAGTGGTTGTGGAACCTTGCACTAATGGTTCCGGGGTATGGGAAACACTATTAATTACAGGCCCTGTTGGTGCGGGGGTTGTTGTTGCACTGCAAGGCGGGTTTTGCTTGCAACCCTCTTGAGTGTCAGAAATGCCTGAAAAGGTTCCACTTGTACAACACCATGGGTGTGTTGAAGGCGATAAGACTGTGCCGCACCAGCAAGGCTGTGGATTGGCTTGCTCGCAAGAATTGAACTGGCATGTTGCTGATGGTGTTGGGGTTGGAGAGCCTGGTGGTGCAGGCGTGGAGGCAGTGCTCTCACAAGAAATTTGCGGTATTGTTCCAGGGTTTGGCAGTACTTTTTTTCCTGCTCCGCCAGCGTCAACCAATTCAATCCAGCAATTGTAGCCTTCGCAGCCAGGCAGCCAAAAGCCCTTTATGACTGCCTTGTGGGTTCCAACATTGGTTAGAGTCCAAACTGTCACTATTTCCTTTTCACTTCCCTTGAATGGCACGATTTGGTCAACGCTCTTGTTGACTGCAATTGATGGATGCAAGCAAACGCCCATATAGCAACCGTCACCGCACTTGCAGTCAGCAGCTGACTCGCATCCCACTATAATTTTTATTGTGGCTGAAGCCTTGTTGCCTGTTGCATCAGAAACAGTTAAAGTGACAATGAATTTTCCATACTGGTTGAAAGTATGACTAACCTGTTTAAGGTCTGGCCCGCTTTGGTTTGGAGTGCCGTCGCCAAAATTCCAGTCATAGTTTGTTATTTTTCCGGTGCTCTTGGAACCATCAAAGTTTATGGTGCAGGGAGGCGCAACACATTTCACTTTGTCTGCTTGGATTGCCGCTGCGAGCGGGGCATTGATTCCTTTTTCAACCTTTATTGTTTTTTGCGTTTCAGATGTTTCTCCGCCTGAACAGGTTATTTTGAGTTTTGCAGTGAACTCGCCTTCATTATTGTAAACATGTGTCACTTCTTTGCCTGTGCCAGTACCGCCATCGCCAAAAGTCCATTGATAGGATTGAATGTTTCCAATGCTTCCCGAAGCATCAAATTTTACTGCAAGCGGTGGTTCTCCATAGTCTGGATTGGTGGTGAAAAAGGCATTGCAGGCAGGCATTGTGCCCCCTTCACCCATTAAAACATAGCCAACTGGCTCCATTGTGTGCGGACCGCCATTGCGGCAACCCAAAAGCCTGTTGGTTTCAGCCACATAAAGTTTTGCGCTGTCCTTTGTCAGGTTTGCATAACGCATTATGCTCCAATCGCCCCCGTTAATGCGTTGCATGTCTGCAATAATCACTGGAGGCTTGTCGAAAACTCCTTGAAATTCTATTTTTTTCGCTATATGTGATACTAGGTCGCCGTTTTGGACAACCACTCTGCGCCCGTCAATCATTCCAATGCCGGGGGTAATTGCAAGATAGGATACTTCTTCGTTTCTGTGCTCTGGCCATGGAACCCACCCCGGCTCGTCCAAAATGGACACAAAGCCATCCCTGAAATCCCCTATTGGAAGAGTGATTCCTAAAGCCGGAATTATTGTTAAATAGTGGGTTTTGTTTCTTGTTGTTACTGGGTCAGGCCCGTTAAAGCTTGAAATTGTTGTGATTAAAACAGGTTCTTTTTCAAACCTTGGATTAAACCAGTGAAAGGCGCTTGGAGTGTTTTGAATCAAAAAGAATCCCCAGGCTGTGGTTTTGCCTGCCTCTATGTCGAAACCGCTAACCTTGTGCCGTCCTTCTTCCACTACAATGTATGGCACTTCAAGTTGTCCTGAAAAGTTTCCACCGCAAGTGTCTTGCAACATTATTTCAAAGCTGGTGCTTGTAGCGTTTCTAACGCGTGGTGTAATGAAATCGCAAAGCCCTTTTGCTTCTGCCGGATCATCACAGCCGGCAACCGATTTTACTATTACGACTGGTTTTACAAAAGACCTTGTAAGGTTGACTTTTTGCCATGTGCCTGTAGCCATTGTTGTGCCAGCCTCTATTTGGAAAGCACCAGTGTACTTTACAATAATCAGGCCTTTTCCGACTTTTTTTTCAGTGCCGCCGGATTTCACGCTCACGGCATAATAGTACATTCCAGAGCGATTGTTGCCAAAATCGTAAGTGTAACTGTTTGTTTGAATCCATCCAGTGTCTGCAAGAGGAGTGATTGTGTCTTGGTCTAAAACCAGTATTTTTATTGCTTCAGTGCTGCCTTGCACTAAAAAAGTGATTTTTCCGCCAAGAGGAATTACAACATTTTTTTGGACTTCGCTGTCATTGGCAGCAAAAGTGACTGTTTCTTGTGCGATTGCATTGCTCGCTAAAAGAGCAAAAAACAATAAAGGCAATAAAATGCGCTTGTTCATTTTAACCACCCCCTCCTTTGGACAAGTCTTCTACTGCAATCTTGGAATATTCTGTTTGAGTCAACATTTTGTTGGAAATGCTTATAGGGTAAATGCCAGTTGTTTCAAGTGGTCCATGGTATTTTCCAATGATTTTGCCGCCTTCAATCCAAACTTCCACTTCTGGCGAACTGCTTTTTGGCACAAACCATGCTTCCAGCAACAATTTTCCCTTATAATTTGGTGACTGTTTTAGTCCGGAAATGCCTTTTGAAGCGTTACCGTTAATGTAGTCGGCTGCATTGAAAGTGTCAAGCTCAAATATTAGGCTGTTGGCTGGGCTTACTGTGACTGTTTTGCTGATTGAAGCAACACTGAAATCGTTCCCTTCTTCTTGTTTTGCATAGGACTCTATTGACCAAGTAAAAGAAAAGCTTGCCGGAATATTGTCCTTTGGATCGGTTTTCTTGAGTTCAACGCCTGCATTGTTGGAAATTATTATGGGAAATTCGGTTGTGCGGTTTTCCACAAAGCAGTTGTTTTTTATTGTGGCAGTTGCGGTTCCTGCAAGCAGGTCAAATTCAAATTTGTCCATGGAAATGCAGGCATTTGGGTCTGTGACTGTGACATCAACTATTCCCAGGTGTCTTTCATAGGAAGAACCCTCAAAAGAGCCCTTGACAACAATTGGGTAAATTCCTTGGAATATGTTGGCGCCAGAGGCTGAAAAAGAAACTGTTTTTGCAGCATTGCCATCCAAAGTGATTTGCTGTAATGGCATTGAAAGCTGGGTTGCAAAAACCACTGTAAGTTTCTTTGGACAATTTGTGGTTATCACATCAAAAGAGCCGTTTGAGCCCTTTACAACTGAAACCGCTTTAGGCTCTATTTTCACGCATTCAGTCATTGAAGGCGAACCACCAGCAGTAACAGGAATGTCTTTCAAAAACTCATAATAGCCGGCTTTCCTCACTATCACTGTAACCTTGTCGCCTGCAACAGGCGGCATTCCGCTTGACTGGTTGAAAGAAAAATTGCCATTAGAGTCGGATTTCAATTCCACTAAAAGATTGTTGTTTAAAAGAATTTGAACTATTGCATCAACAACCGGTAAAGCATTTTTTGCATCAAGCACTTTTCCTGAAATTGCAATTGGCACTCCTTGGACAAGGAAATTCGGCAGGTTTTCAACTAAAAGGTTTTTGTCGGAAACAACCTTGAAAAACAACTCCCTTGATTCTTCCTTGGAGCCAAACACTCCAGTGAGAACCACTCGAGTGCGGTCTGTGCTCTTGACTGCTCGGATTTCAATTCTCTTTTCATCCGAAACAGCGCCTGCAGCAAGCACTGGAATCGTGAAAGCCTCATATGGTCCAAAGCCGCCTCCAAGGGCAGTGAAGGCAAGGCAGTTGTCATCGTTTTTGTTCAAGACTCTTATTTTCAGATTGGAAATGTCTTGGCTTGAACAATTCTTTACAGTAAAGAAAATATTATAATCAGAGTTTTTCTTTAATACTGCGAATTTTTCAGGAGCAGGATCTAAAGGCAGTTCTATTTTGGCTCCATCCACAAAAGTGTGCGCTGTCCAAACAAGGTTTTGGTCTCCAGAGCAAACCGGCGCGCCAATTATCAAGGGAATCAATATGATTGCAGTGTTTAAGTCGTTGTTGTCCTGCCTTGTTTTCGCAGCAAACCTTAACTCTGAAGCTGTGCCGGCTGCAAGCCCTGGCTCTATGGCAATCTTTAAAATAACTGTTTTGCTCAAGCCAGTGGGTGAAGAAAGAGTGTTCCAAACTGAAACCGAATGCTTGAAAGAGGATCCTGGGCCTGTGCAGGCTGGAACTGTTTCAAACAAATTATTTTTGTCAAAGCATGTGGCTAACAGTTTGGCGTTAACAGAATTGTCCAACACATCAACAATTTTCACTCTATAATTTGAAGCTGGCAATACAGACTGGTTAAAATCGCTTGCTACCACTGCAAGCCTTGTGTTTTGACTGGTTTTTGCTGCAAGGACAAGCTTGAACTTCAAATAATAATAGTTTTCCACTGCAGGCAGGGAAGTTATGGAACTGGCTGGAGAATTGCATTGTGAATCCTCGCAAAACATTTCAAATACAGCATTGATTCCTGTAACCGGGGCATCCTCTAAAGAGAGTGTTACAGAATGAATGTTGCCGGCAATTACTTGAATGTCATTGCTTTCAGCCATGGCACTGCCTGCTTTTTGTGCAGTAACCTTAACAATTTCTCCGCCCTTTATTGCATTGGAAAGGCAATTGCCATCAACTGAAGTAGTGCAAGTTCCAAGAACAGAAGAATCTGCAACCTTCAAAAAAGAAACAGTTGCGCCTTGAACTGGAGCGCCATTCTTTAAAACTTTGACAGCAATTCTGCCTTCAGTGGGGGAAAGCACTGCTTTTAATTCAATAGTGCTTGCAGGAACCACATGCTTGTGTGATGATTCTCCAGCCAAATCATTATAGAATCCCTTAAAATAGTATTTTGAAATGCTTTCAGGGATTTTTTCAAACAAATGTGTTCCGCCTGGGCCAGAATACACTGGGCTTGTCGGTGAAGTCAGTGGAATTGTAAGGTCTTCCCTGTACAATTGCAACAGTGCTCCTTGCACTGGTTGCCCTGAAACAGTCTCAGTCTTTGCCAGAATATCCCCATAGGTGACAACTGGCCAGTCAACCACTTGAACGAAAACACTTGTAGTGGCAGTAGCACCAGAATTGTCCTTTACTGTTAGCTTTACCTCAAAGGAGCCAGTTGACTGGAAGGTGTGGGATGCATCTTTTGTGGTTGCAGTGCCACCATCGCCAAAATTCCACTGATAGGATTGAATGGAACCATCAGGGTCAAAAGAGCCGTCTGCAGTGAAATCAACCTTGAAAGGCTTTTGACCGAACAATCCGCTTGCAGTGATTTTTGGCACTGGGTTAAGGTTTGCGCTTGCACCTATAACCTGTATTTTTGCTGTATGGGTTCCCTGTGCGCCCTTTCCATCTGTAACCTTTAACTCTACAGTGAACTCGCCAACAGAATTAAAAACATGCGAAGTGATTTTTCCAGTTGCAGTGCCGCCATCACCAAAATTCCATTGATAGGATTGAATTGAACCATCAGGGTCAAAGGAAGCTGAAGCGTCAAAAGAAACCGATAAAGGCTTTACTCCAAAATAAGAACTGGCTTCAAACAATGCCACTGGTTTTAGGTTTTCTGGAGGCGAAGAAGAAGAGTAAGCCTGTATAACCACTGAATCAGTTGATTCAGCTCCATCATCATCGCGCACCATTAAAGAAACAGTGAAATCGCCAGCAGAGGAAAAAACATGCTTTACGCTTACCTTGTTCAAGCCATCCACTTGAGGTGAGCCATCACCGAAATCCCACCTGTAAAAAACAATTGAGCCGTCAGAATCAAAGCTTTTGGCGGCACTGAATTCCACTTCAAGTGGAATCATTCCATGGAAAACATTTGCATCAATTCTTGCAACAGGCTTCCAGTTGGTTGGACCCTGCAAAACCTGTATTGCAACAGATTGCGTGGCAGTTGCATTGTTGTTGTCCTTTACTTCCAGCGTTACATTGAAAACCCCTGTTTTCGCAAAAACGTGGGAAACCTTTGCCTTGGAAGGACCTTCCTCTATTGCTGTTGCAGAACCATCACCGAAATTCCATTTGTAGTTGACAATAGTGCCATCAGGGTCATAGGAAGCAGAAGCATCAAAAGAAACAGTGAAAGGAACAGCGCCAAAATAGGCATTGTTGTCGACTGAAATAAAAGCAATGGGTTTCAGGTTTTCCACTGCCTGTTTTGGCAGCACTTGCAGTTTTGCAGAAATCTTGCTTTGAGCGCCCTTGTCGTCAACAACAAAAAGCCAGATAGTGTATTCTCCCGGGTTTGCATATGAATGGGATACATTTCTGCCGGTTCCATTAGAACCATCGCCAAAACTCCACTGATAGGATTGAATGGAACCATCATAATCAATGCTGGGCTCTGCATTGAAATCAACAGTAAGCGGAGCATAACCATAATAGGGTTTCATTGTGAAAAGCGCTATGGGGGCAAAGTTTTGACCCACGGGCACAACCTGAATAGTGATGGTTTTCGTGCCAACAGCATTCCTGTCATCCCTTACTGAAAGAGTAACTTCATAATTGCCGTCTTTATAGTAAGTGTGGGTTTTTTTGGCAGTGTTCGCCCAATTGCCGTCACCCAAATTCAAGTCATAGCTTACAATTGGCTTGCCCTCTGGATCAAAAGACTGGGAAGCATCAAATTCAACAGTGAGCGGGGCATTGCCAGCATAACGGTTTGCGATTAAAATTGCAATTGGATTGAAATTCTGTCCAACCACCTCTGGAGAAAGAGAAACAATTGTGGGAGCAGTGTCAGCATAATCCAGTACAGGCAAAGAAACAATTTTCATTATATACCCTTTGGCTGAAACATTTGCCTTGAAAGACTTTGAAACATCTTGCGGGCCAAGCCAAACAAGTGCAGTGCCATCCGAATTGGTGTCAACAGTCTTAAACCACAGTTCGTTCATGTAAATTATTACTTGGGCTCCACCAATGGGCGAATTCTTGTTTGCATCAACAACCTTCAAGTAAAGCTTTTTAACGTGCCCTGCGAAAGAGGGAAGCCTTAAAATTGTGCTTGCAGTCTGGCCGCTGACAACTTGAACACCGCTTTGAGTTGCAGTCCTGCCATCGCCAGCATCAGCAAAAACAGAATATTTTCCTGGAACCAAATCGTTAAAAACAACGGAGCCAGAATCCTTGGTATAATCACTGGTGACATAAGCGTTTGTAGTTTCATTTGTTAGTTTTACCAAAATGTTTGAAGCCGGACTGCCAAGATTGTCCAAAACTTGCACAGAAAGAGAACCCTTTTTGGTAACTTCATCAGTCACAGGAGTTAAAACAAACCTGACTTCAGCGCTCTCATAACCGCTTGTGAGGATTTGCGTTAAACTCTTGTAACCGTCAACCTTTGCTGTGCCAGATAGAACACCACATCCCTCTGGCACTTCTATTTCAAAAGGAACAAGCGCGTTTTGCATTCCACTCAATCTGGGCAGTGAAACCGTGCTTGAACCAGAACAGCTGAAATCTATTGAAACAGTGCGATCCAAAATCAGCTCTTTTGAAACACCATCAAAAACAGTCATTTTGACTTTTGGCTTGAAAAGAATTGCCCCATGCTTGAGAGTAAAAGAGGAAACAGTTTCAGAAGAAAGCGTTACAGTGCTCCTGAACAAGTCCTCATAACCAGTAGCCCTTATATGCAAAGAAACCTTTGCCTCTTTGGAAGGAATTTCAAAAACTGCAAAGCCGTCGCTGTCAGTTGTTTTAGAAACACTTTTGTTGGAATCTATAAAAACAATTGTGGCATTTGCATCCTTTATTGGTTTTTTCGTTTCGTCATCCAAAACCTTAATCTTGGCATTGAAGGTTCCGCCACCGCCAGAGGGAAAAATCCATGAAAAAAAACCAGGAAGCGCAAAGGAAAGCAAGAACAAAAGCAAAAGTAAAAGCAAAAGCAAAAAAAGAACAAAAGAAGGGAAATGCTTGTCAATGGGATCCACTATCCTGTAAACTGGAATGACACGATTGATTTTATCCAGTAAAGCATAGTATTTGTCCTCCAAAAAATAATAACCCTTTTTCAAAAACTCTAAAACCATAAACCACACCCCAAGAAAGCAATTTCACAAAACAATGCCAGTTAATTTTTTCCAGTAAATAAAGGCTGTTTTGTTTTTTTATATATATTCTTCTCTTTATAAACGAATTCAAACTTAATAAAGGTTTCGGAAAAACTTGGTTCTTAAAATTTTAAAAAATCCGGATTACAATAATCGCAAAAAAATAAACTCTATATAGGTGAAAATTAAGAGTTCAAGAATTTGAGAAAAGAAAAGTTGAGAAAAGAAAAGAGAACAATTAAATATAAAGTACACTAAATAATTATCCAAAAAGATTATTGGGTGATGTTTATGAGCAAATATTTGGCGGCATTGCTTGTAGTAATAATCATTTCGGCGGGAATAATAGTTTTTACAGAAATCAATAATCCCACTGGTTTTGCAATAATAATTGATGGTGGAGGGGGAAGCCAGACTCCCACTCCAACAAAAACACCAACACCAACCAAAACACCCTATTGTCCCATAGAATACTATTGCTGCGGAATAAACAACATATGCTGGACAGACAACTGCGGAAACAACGGAATAGCAGACACCTGCATAGGAGAATACGGAACCTGCTCAAACGGAACATGCATTCAAAACCCAACCCCAACAAAAACACCAGCAAGCACGATAACGCCCCCACCAACAACTCCAACCCCAAAAACAGGGTTTTCCACAACCTATGCCTCAACAGGCACCAGTGGTTCTGGCCAACAAACAGGCGAAAAAGTAATCACTGCATACGCGGTTGGCGAGGAAATAACTGGCATTAAAAGCTTGGAAACCTATACAGAACAAACAACCTCAATAAGAGTTGAAACAATCCAATGCAATGCAAATGGAACAGCAAACATAGCGTTAATGGTGCTCAGAAGAGCAGGAGGAATTGAAACAGGCGCCCCCATAGTATTGGTAGGCCAATCTTTTAAAGAACCAGTGCCGTTAAGCGATATGCCTGGAATAAAAAGCGGTGAAATAAACCCACAAGTAAAAATTGTCGGAGTAAACTGCTCAAAAGACAAACCAGAACTAATGATTGAAACTCCAGCCGAGCCAACAGTTCCACCAAAACATTTGGCTCAAACCGAAACAACACCAGCGCCAACAGTGGGAACATCCACTATTGCTCAAGCGGACACAACACCGCAAGCCAAGCCAACCACAATGCCTGTCAAGGAAACACCAACTCCTGCCACAACCGTGGCACAAAACCCGATTGACGCAATTTTCAACTTTTTCAGGTCATTGCTTGGATTTGCTTGAAAAATCAAAAACTGCCAAGCACGCTCTGGCCTGCTTGGCTTTTCCCTTTTTCTTTTTTCTTTTCAATTTTTGCATTTTTTTGCTTTGCAATTGTTGGAACAATTTCAGCCTTTTGCCCCAATTGCTCTTTAACGCTTGCAGCAATTGCGTCCCCTAAAACCCTTGCAATATCCGAAAAAGGCGCTCTCTTGAGGTCAGCGAGAGAGCGCAAACCGCTCCGGTAAAGCCTTCTTGCTCTCACGCGTCCAATGCCGCGCAATTCAACCAATTCAAGGAGTTCTTTCTTCACTCCATACTTCAATCTCTTTCTTGCTTCAAACAGTAAAGGCAGGTTTTCTTGAACACCGACAATTTTGGCCAATTCCATGCAAGAATATGCAAGCCAGTCGCAAATCTGGAGTTTTGAAAACAAAGTGCCAGGCCTAACGCCAAAATTCTCCATTAATTGTTGCTCGCTTTTTTCTTCAATCCAGTCATTCAATAAAAGGGTTGAATTGAATTTGTCCAATAAATCTGTGTCCTGGAATTGCTCGCTGGAAACATCTATTGGCAAAGATTCCTGCATGGAATACAATTGTTTCCATAAGTCTGGCTCGCGCTTTTTTTGGGTTGGGAATGCTGGAAGGAATTCAGAGGTGTCTGTTAAAATGAAAAGCGCTGCAAAAATGTCAAGTCTTTTCTTTAATGCTTCAATGATTTTTTTTGCTGAAACAGGGTCAAGGTATAGGTCTGAAACTCTTTTGCCTATTGGAGTGACAACAAGCAATCCTTTTTTTTCTTCCACAAAACCGTAATCTTCAAGCTCTATTGCAATTGAGTCAAGCCGTTCCATCAGGCTTTCAATATTGCCGAACTGGTGAGCGTAAAAAGTGCGCTTGAAAAAATTTTTCATGGATTTTTTGTCCACAACAAACCTTGAGGCAATCAATGCAAGGAGATGCATGCGCAAAACCGGTTCATAGGAAAGCTTGGACTCAATCCTCTCAACCTCGCCTTCTACATAACACTCTTTTAGTTCTTCCAACTCTGTTTCACTCCTTGCAAACAGAATGGATTCCCCAACAGAATCATATTTTGGCCTGCCAGCGCGCCCAGACATCTGCCTGTATTCCCTTACCGGAATGCGCTGCATTCCGTATTCAGTATAACGATAAAGGGACGGAATTACAACCCGGAAAGCAGGCGTGTTTATGCCGGCAGCAAGAGTGGTGGTTGCACACAAAACCTTTATTCTGCCAGCCCTGAAAAAATCCTCCACAATCTCGCGCTGTTTTGCCAGAAGGCCGGCGTGATGGAATGCAACCCCATTTTCTATTGCCCTTGCAAGCGAATGACACTGCTCTGTCGGGGATTCAAGCACATTTTCAGCCTTTCCAGCAACCTTTTGTAAAAACTCTTTTTCCTTTGGCAATAATTTTTTTCCAACTATTTTTGAGGCTTTTTTGGCAAAATTTTCAGCATTCATGCGCGTGTTCAAAAAAAACAATGCTTGCTTGCCTTTTGAAAGAGTGTCCTCCACAAGAGCATCTAGTGCATCCTCTTCCATGGAATCAAGCTCAATCTCTTTTTCTTTGAAATAAAGAGTTTTCCCAAGCAAAATTCCCTCTTTTAATTCAACAGGCCTAAAATCGCTTTCCACAACATTTGCTTCAAGCCATGATGCTATTTCCCTTGAGTTTGGGATTGTTGCACTCAAGGCCAGAATTTGCAGTCCGGGAATAAGGCTTTGCATTTTCGCAATAACCATTTCAAGGGTTGCACCGCGGCCTGAATCAAGTTCGTGGATTTCATCCGCTATCAGCAACCCAGTGTTTTTAAGCCATTCAGCGCCATGCCTTGTGAGAGAATCAATTTTTTCATTCGTGCAAAAAATCAAATCGTATTTTGCAAGGTATTTGGAGCTGGAATCCAAATCTCCGGTGCTTATTGCAATCCTTATATTGAACGCTTTAGAGTAAAGTTTTTTGAATTCCTTGAAATGCTCTGATGCGAGTGCTTTAAGCGGGCAAGTGAAAATCACTTTGCGCTTGCGGTTCAGAATGCAGTTGAGTGCTGCAAGTGCGGCAATTATTGTTTTTCCGCTTGCGGTTGGTGCACTCAGGACAAGGTTTTTGGAATAAATGCCTGCGGCTATTGCTTTTTCCTGCATTGGATTGAAGGAATTGAAGGAATTCAATTCCATGACTTTTTTCTCTAGTTCCAATGTTTCACTGGCTGGTTTCATGTTTTCTGGAATATTGGGTTTGAAATCCTTTTAAGAATTCTTTTACATTAAATCTGTTAGCTTGACATTGTCATCTTTGAGAGTCAAATACTCGTACGCTTTGTTCAGGGCAAGCACTGCGTTTGGCAAGTCTTTTGCTTTGAGAGAACCAGTGCTTTTCCATTGCTCGTTTTTGTCCTTGTACCTTTTATCAAGGCTGACACTGTAAAACTGTTTTCCCTCTCTTCCCTCATTCTCCCAAACCGAGACTTGTATTGCCCCTGCAGAAAATTTTTTAATCGGTTTTGCCATAAAAAAACAACCCCCCTTAAAGTCTCTGAAAAAAGTTGGCCATGGAAGGCTTTAAAAGAAAGTGAAGGAGCACGCTTCCGCTGAACCATTCATTCGTTCGCCCATTCCACTAGCTTTCTGTAAGAATCAAGGCTTTCCTCTATATCCCTTATTTTTTTGTCCAAGTCCGCAATGTTTTTGTTGCTCTCGCTTTTCCTGAACTCTGCAAGCTGAGAGGCATACCTTGCCAGTTTTTTGTTCTTCTTGTAAACAATCGAGTTTTCCACTGTTTCAGTAAGCTGCTTTCTGTACTCCAAGTCTTCAATGAACATTCTTATCATTGGCTTCCAGCGCGGATCTGAAACCAAGTGCATTGGCAGCCTGGTTTTTTCAGCATCCGCCCTGTAATCCGGATCGCGCATCATTTGCAGGAAATGCTTCCAGTAAAGAGGCGAAGAAAACTGGCGGGCGAAAGTGGAAAGATTGTAGAGTTCAGCATCCCTCAGCTTTTTCTCCCAAGCCTTCTTTTTCTTTAAATAAACAGCCCGCACTCTCTCCTTTTCCCTTATTAAGGCGCGCAACCTCAATTTTGTCGGATAAACAAGCACTGGCCAGCCAGCGGCTGTCTTTTTATCCAAGTCAACCCTGATTATGCCTCCCTTTCCAAAATAGGTTTTAAGGGCAGCCTTTCTTTCAGCCTTGGCGTCCTTTTTCAAGCCAGCCTTTTTTTCAAAAAATTCAAGCGATGAAAAGGTTTGCTCTGACATCCACGAAAATAAAGCAGGCAAGAGATTAATAAATCTTTTCAATCAAATTCTTTCAAAACAGGGCAAGCGGTGAAAGAAAAATGATGCCTGGCTTGGGAAATCCGGCTCAAATGCGGAGAATGATGAAACAACTCGGAATGAAATCCGAAGAAATAAACGCAAAAAGAGTGATAATAGAACTGGAAAAAGGGCGCATTACAATAGAACAACCGCAAATCACTTCAATTGAAATGCAGGGGCATAAAACCTATACCGTAATGGGAAACGAAAAAAGGGAAGATGGCGTCAAAGAAAGCGAACCCAAGGAAATCCCAGAAGAAGACATAAAGCTTGTTGCAGCACAAACAGCAGTAAGCGAGGAAAAAGCAAAAAGAGCACTTGAAGAATGCGATGGAGACCTGGCTGAAGCAATAAAACTTTTGAAAAAATAATTTCGTGGAATAGTTCACGCTTTAACAAGGCTTTTTATTTTACCGGATTTTGGTTTTATTGGCTGATTGCAGTTGCGTATGCTGCATCTATGTTTTTTCTAGTGGTTTGGAAGATTATTTGCAGGTTAAGGTCTGTGTTGATTTCCGAGCCTGGTTTTACTCTTACTGGCAGTTCGCTTATTCCTTGCGGGAACGCGAATTCTTCGCCTGTTGATTTATCAGTCAGGGTTTTTATTTCAAAGAAAGCCTGTTGCCAGAAATTGCCATCAACACCAAAAGAGGAAAAAACAGATTCAGCTGAGCGAGCGATTTCTGCCGGATTCCCTGAAAGGAACAAAATGCAGTTCAGGTCTGCAGTTGGGTGTTTTAAAGAATAGTCTTTGCTTGCAAGGATTTCTTCGGCTTTGGCAACTGCAACCGGCATTATTTTTGCATAGCCTTCTTCAAGGTTATAAGAAAGAGTGATTGAAAGAAGAGTGCCGGTTTCAGTGAAAGAAATTCCTGTTATTCCATTGATTGCGTTAAAGGCTGAGTTTAAGTCCTGCTTTAACATGTTTAAATCCTTACCGCTAATATTGGCATCAATTGAAAAAGAACTGTTAATCGATTCAAGGAGAACCTCTGCTTTTTGCACTCCATTGATTCCTTCAAGGGCGGCTTTCAATTCAAGAGGATCAAAACCATTGTATGAAACCTTTTTTTCAAACCCCAAAAAATTGTCAAGGCGGGCGATTTTGCCGCTGGTTTGCGTTATGCGGAATCTTGGCTTTGCCGAAATATTGTCAGACATGTATGCCGTCATGGTTTCCCCAACTATTTCCTCGCCCTTCATTGCAAGGTAAAGAACTATTTTGAGTTCATCACCGCTCATTGCATCAGTTGAAACAATTGCACTCACAAAGGGTTCTTCCAAAGTCACGGTTTTTGAAAGGTTCAAGTCTGATTGGACTGACTTCAGTGAAACAATTGAGGGAACCTTGACAACGGCTTTTCTTGAGGCAACAATATCTGAAAGGATTCCCTTGGAGGAAATCTCGCTTGTGGCATCATCAATGCTCTTGCCTGGTTTTAATAAAATTTCAACATAAACCGGCATAAAGCGCTCTCTGTCCGGCTCTGGGTTTTGGAATTCGGCTGCAAAAATCCTGTCAATGCTTTCAAGTGAAGAGAGCTCGCTTGTTACATTTGAAAGATTGGTTTCACTAGTATAGCCTTTTAATGGATAAACCTGGCTTAATTCAAAAACATTTGCATCCAAGTCTTGCGCGAAATAATAAATTTGTGGCTGGCTTGAAGGCGTTGGCTCCTCTACTGGGGGCTTGTCGCCATCATTGGGTTTGTGCTCGAGCAAGTAGTTTAAGCCCATGGCTACAAGCGAGCCAAATATAAGCAAAACCAGCACAAGGGAACCTATCGCTTTTTTATCCATTTAAGAAATAAGGCTATTGAATGATTTTTATATCTTTCACAATTGTTCGAGCAAAGCAGCACTCTGAAACCAGTGCCAGAAAGAATTAAAAGGATAGCCTAACCCTAAAATTTTATCAACTCCTATTTTTAGGGCTTAATTTTTTTAGGTGAAAAAATGTCATTAAAGGAAGGCGAG
>JAVYME010000002.1:0-42782 GCA_038736825.1 Candidatus Iainarchaeum sp. | reverse complement strand
CTGGCGACAATGCCACGAACTATGTCCTTTCGCTTGCCCGTGATGCGGGCATCGAAAGCTTCTGGAAGATCCCACTTGACGAGCTTGCGGCACGCGCACAGGCAGTTCGGGATAAACGGGGGAAGGAAGGCGAGATAGTCAAGTTTGACTTTACAGCAATGGATGGAAACAACCAAGTATTTGACACAACAGTGGAAAAAAAAGCAATAGAAGCCGGCATTTTTAATGAAAAAAGAAAATACCGGCCGGCAATAGCAATAATAGGCGAACACGACTTTTTCCCAAAAATAGAGGAAGCAATCCAAAACAGCGAGCCGGGAAAAAAGATTTCCTTGGAATTGGAGCCAAAGGACGCATTTGGGGAAAGAAACCCAGAATTCCTGAGAATGGTTCCATTAAAAGAATTCAAAGAACAAAAAATAATGCCTTTTCCAGGAATGCCAGTGGAAATAAACAACATGCAAGGCAGAGTTCAAACAGTCAGCGGAGGAAGAGTGCGCGTTGACTTCAACCACCCTCTTGCAGGAAAAAAAGTAAAATACGAAATAGAAGTCAAGGAAATAGTGAAAGAAAAAAACGAAAAAATCAAGGCATTCATGGAAAAATACTTGCCATTCTTGGATGAAAAAGACTCAAAGTGGAGCGCAAAAGAAGGCATTATTGAAATCATGGTGCCTGAAAAATTCGCTTCCGGAATCAGTCCCTTCAAAAAAGCCTTTGCCGAAATTGCAATGAAACACCTTGAAGGAATACACACAGTGCGCTTCATAGAAGAATACTCTAAAAAAGCAAAAATAGAGGAAGCAATAAAAAAACACAATGAAGGGACAAAAAGCGCAGCAGAAAAAACAGCGGAAAAAGAAGAAAAGAAAAAGAAATAGGCTGGACAGGCAATTATTAGTTAGCCTTTTAAATATTGTGCAGGGCAAATTGTATTAGTGACTCAAAAAGCTGATTTTTAGAACTTCTTAGTTTTGGTGGTTAATTGGAAGAATTAAGAAAACAGGATTTAAAGACAGGCACTACAACCGTTGGATTAATAACAAAAGACAGCATAGTGCTTGCAGCAGACATGCAGGCAACACTGGGCAACCTCGGCTACGACCTTGAAAGCAAAAAGCTTTACAAAATCACTAAAAGAATAGCCCTAACAAACGCAGGATCTGTCGGCGACTCGGTTACAATAATAAGGTTTTTGCGCTCAAGAGCCAAACTATATGAAACCGACAGGGAAGCCCCAATAACACCAAAAGCCCTTACAACCTTTCTCTCAAATGTCTTGAACGCCAACAGGTATGCGCCTTACGCCGTGCAATTCATTATCGGAGGCGTGGTCGGAAAACCACAACTTTTCGAAGTAATGCCATACGGTGCAGTAATAGAAAGAGAACATTATGCGACAAGCGGTTCAGGAACCCAAATAGCACTCGCAGTCTTGGATGAAGGATACAAAAAAGACATGTCTCAAGAAGAGGGCATTGCACTGGCGGTAAAGGCAATTGCTGCAAGCAAAAAACGCGACATTTACACGGGTGGCAGAACAATTTCAGTAATGGTGTTGGACGGCTCAGGCATAAGAGAAATCCCAGAAGCCGAAATAAAAAAACACATTCCAAACCACAAGTGAAATTCTTTTATTGCCTTCAAAAAAAAAGAAAAGGCTCAAGCAAAAAAAAACATACACAAGGGACTTTAAATGGGCAAAATAGAAGAAATAAAAGAAGCAGTAAAAAACTCGCTCCCTGAAGACGCACAAGTAACCAAAATAGAAATAGAAGGCCCAGAAATAGCAGTTTACACCCAAAACCCCAAAGCCTTCTTTGAAAACGAAAACTTGGTTGCAAAGGCAGCATTTGAACTCAAAAAAATGCTCAATGTTCGCACGGACAAATCCCTGCTAAAAGAACACGACATAGCGAGAGAGACAATCTCAAAAATAGTGCCAGCAGATGCAGGAGTCACAGAAATAGAATTCGAGGACTCCTTCAGTGAAGTTGTAATAGAAGCATTAAAGCCCGGCCTTGTTATTGGAAAGGAAGGCTCAACCTCAAAACAAATAATTCTGGAAACGGGCTGGACACCAAAAATAATAAGAGCCCCAACACAAAAATCAGACATTTTGAGAGGCATAAGGCACCACTTGCACTCATACCACAAGGAAAGAAAGCAGATACTGAAAAAAGTCGCTGAACGCATTTACCGGGATGTGCCGGAAACAAAAAACCCCTGGATGCGCTTGATGTTTTTGGGAGGCGCAAGGGAAGTCGGAAGAAGCGCCATCCTGGCAGAAACAAATGAAACAAAAATATTGCTTGATTGTGGAATCAATGTAGCATCATACCAAGACCCCTATCCAATGCTTGAAGCAATGCATTTTCCATTAAGCGAACTTGACGCAGTTGTAATAACACACGCTCACTTGGACCACAGTGGTTTCCTTCCCTATCTTTACAAGTCAGGCTATGAAGGACCAGTGTACTGCACTGAACCGACAAGGGACTTAATGGCTTTACTGCAGTTTGACTACATAGATGTGCTGGTAAAAGAAGGCAAAGAGCCGCCTTATACGGAACGCGATGTAAAGGAAATGATAAAGTATTGCATTACACGCGATTACAGAAAGGTAACAGACATTGCACCCGACATGCGCTTAACCTTGTACAATGCCGCCCACATCCTTGGCTCGGCATCAGCACACTTGCACATAGGCGAAGGCGCACACAATCTTGTGTACACCAGTGACATAAAATTCGGTTTTACAAGGCTTTTTGATGCAGTGGATGCAAAATATCCAAGGCTTGAATCCCTCATAATAGAAAGCACTTATGGTGGAAAAATGGATGTAATGCCAAACAGGCAGGCATCAGAAGAACGATTATTGCAAGTTTTGCAGGAAACAATACTTCAAAACGGCTGCGTTCTCATTCCGGTTTTTGCAGTGGGAAGAGCTCAAGAAATAATGCTGGTTCTTGAAAACTTTTACAGGAGAAACGTGCTCAACTTCAAATGCTATGTAGACGGAATGACACTGGAAGCATCATCCATTCACACAGCCTATCCGGAACACTTGAGGGAGGGCGTTAGAAGGCGCATTCTGCAAAATGATTCGCCTTTCACTTCAGAAATATTCAAGGAAGTGAAAGACATGGATCGCGAGCAAATAATAAGGGAAGGCGGTTCCATTATAATTGCAAGCAGTGGAATGCTGACAGGCGGTCCAAGCGTGGAATATTTCAAGGCAATGGCAGAGGATCCAAAAAACACCCTGATATTTGTTGGATACCAGGGAGAGGGCTCGCTTGGAAGAAAGCTCCAGAACGGAGTGCCAAGCATTCCAATAACAGTTAATGGCAAGGCAAAGACATTAAACCTAAGGCTTAGAGTGGAAAACATTGAAGGTTTTTCAGGGCATAGTGACAGAGCCCAGCTGGCAAGCTATATAAAAAGGCTGAAACCCAAACCAAAAAGGGTGATAGTCCAGCACGGAGACAAGGAAAAGGCAGCTGCATTCTCAATATTTTTGAACAAAAAAATGAAAATCAAGGCAGTTGCGCCACAAAACCTGGACGCAATCAGGCTTGTGTAAAAAAAACAATTTGGAAACAAACTCTTTCTCTTGGAAAAAAATTATTCCACAAACCTGCAAATATACATAACGCCATTTTTTTGAATTTTTCCTGAAAAATTTTTGGCGGAAAAAAAAGCAAATATACATAAAAAATAAGGCTGTTTTGGGCTTATTTTTGCCAAAAAAACCACTAAAAAACCACATATAACAAAATAAGCCAGATTTTTCCTTTTTTCAGCGTTAAGTTTATAAAGGGAACAGCAATATTATATACGCTTGCAGGGGGAAAAAAACAAATGCTAGAAAAAAGCCATCCCTTGGAAAAAAACCAGGAAATGAGTGAAGAAATAGCAAAGTCCCTATGCCTGGCGCTTGAATGCGGTGGCATAATCCTTCCAGACAACTGCCCAGCATTCCAAGGCAAAAAATGACTGTTTTGTTTTACCTCATCACCCCAACCCCCTGCAGCAAAAAAACTTCAAAAAAACACTCTGCTTCTTTGCACTTACCAAAAAAACCAGTTGTCAAAAAACAGTGGCTTTTAAGCTAAAGCTTTATTTGTTTCCATTTAGTACTATTTCATGAAACTCATCCTTACAGGCTCGCCTGGAACAGGCAAAACAACAATTGCAAAAAAACTTGCAAAAAAGCTTGGCTTAACCCACATTAACGAGAAAGATTTAGCCCTAAAAAAAGGAATTGGCAAGTGGGACCACAAAAACGCCGAACTGGTAATACCATTGCCTGCACTAAAAAAAGCCGCAGCCCTTGAACTAAAAAAACACAAAGACATTATACTGGAAGGACACATTTGGTGCGAAATAAAACTGCCTGTTGACGCAGTCATCCTTCTCAGAGTGCACCCAGAACTGCTCGAAGCAAGACTTTCAACAAGAAGGTATTCTGCAGAAAAAACACAAGAAAATGTTTTCTGTGAAGGCATAGACTATTGCAAAAAACACGCTTTAAGAAATTATGGAAACAAAAAAATAATAGAAGTGAAAAATGAGAAAGGAATAAAAGAAACTCTTTCCAATATCTTAATCAAATTAAAGGAGAGGAAACTGCTTGCATAAAAAAAACTTCGCTTGGCTTGCATTCCTTTTTTTGCTTGGAAGCGCCTTTGCACAACAAGAGGTTTCACTCAAAGGCCTTGGCTATAAAAGCCTGGAGGCAAACGGAATAGAGGCAGAAAACTGTTCAGAATTCTTTTTTTCAATACCAGACCCAGGAAAGGAATTTTACCCAATAATCTCCATCAAAGCAGAATTCTATCCCTCGCCGGAAGGACTGGCTGGCGCATCAGCAGAACTCAATGGAGAAAACATAGGCAGATTTGAAGCAAAAGATTTCAAGTGCTCTGAAAAAGGATGCTGGGCAAGAATAGAACTTGAAAGAGCAAAATTCCTGAAAGAAAACAAGCTTTGGCTCTGCATAAAAACAGGCAGGAGCGTTACAAGGGCAGTACTGTCCAATGAATCACTCATAGGCTATTACAAGAAACCGATTTTCATTCCAGAGGAATTCAAGGCATGCGTATTGCTTGACTCAGGGGAATGCGTGGAAAGCTACAATGCAACACTCGGAGAAGACTTAAACATAATACTGAGCATTACCAACAAAGGCAGCGATTTTGCATACTTGGACTTGCGCAGCAGAAAAGAAATGGCAGGAATCACAACTGCAAGAAAAGAAATAGGCCAGACAAGCTTTGCTGGAATCATAGCCCCTGGAGAGAAAAAAATATTGTCATACACTGTCAGGGTCGAAAACGCTGTACCAATGCACTTGCCGCCAGCCTATGCCAAATACAGCAATGTCTTTGGAGAAGAGGAAATCATCAAATCAAACCTTGTCTTCATTAACCCAGCGGAAGAGCCAAGGCTGACCACAACAATTGGAATAGAATCAGTCAAAAACCAGCCCAGAGAGGCTTACCTTGTTGTCACAATCTTCAACAGGGAAAAAATTCCTGTTTCAAACGCAAAAATACGCCTTGAAACTGAAAACGGGCTGGAAATAGTTGAAGGAAGCCAGTCAATGGAAATTCCATCACTGGAACCAAAACAGGCAAAATCCTTCACTCTAAAAGCAATCGCTCAAACTCAGGGAAAATTCCAGATAAACTGCACTTTTTCAGCCGACGGACTCAAAGAAAAACCGTGTGAGCCGGCAACAGTCTTTTTCAGGGAAGAAAATCCGGTTTTGCTTGCTGGAATCACAATACTGCTTCTCGCCGGCGGCGGAGCAATCTACATCTACCTTCACACAAGAAAAGAATACGGAAGATAAAAAAAACAAAAATAGTTCTGTAAAGCAAAAAAACTGATTAAAAAGCACTGTTTGAAAAAAGAAAAACCTTATAAATTTCCATCGCTTAATATTTGACATGAATTTCGGGCGTATGGCAAAAGAAAGCAAGTTCGGCAGCCTGTCGCTTTTCTTCAGCATTTTATGGATTTTTGCCTATGTGTTTTCGCTTTTGGCAATAAGGCCGCTGCTTTCTTCCGGACAACCAATCGGCCAGATTGCAGTTTATGCACTCGTATTTGCAATAATATTGTGTCCTTTGCTTGGAATAAGCTATGGCTTGGTTGCAGCTGTAATAAAAAAAGAAAAAAACAAAATCCTTTGGAAGGCAGGCATTGCGCTATCGCTATTATTCCTGCTTTTTTTGGCATACCTTAAGGGCACCAATTCTTGGATTTAAAAAAAAAAGCTGTGGTCAACAATGTTTTTTTGAATTAAAAAGAAATTCGATTACAATACCAGCCATTCTTCCTTGGAAATGTCCACTAAAAGAAATTTTGTTGTTAGGTTCAAGAAAACCGCTTCTTCTAATATTGTTTTGATTTCTTTGATGGAATAAGTGCGTGCTTTTGAAGAGGTGATTATAACGGAAAGGTCAGCGTTTAGGGCAAGCAGTGAGAAAATTCCTGCAAGCATTTCCTCTTTTGAGCCAAAGCAAAAATAAAAGGCAACAACCGGTTTTCCTGCGTCAAGCCATGCCAGCTGTGGTTTTGGCAGCTGAACCTTTTCCAAGAGCACATCCATTTCGGTTTTTGCATCCAATCCAAGTTTTTTGCCAAGGTTAAAATAATACCGCTTTGTTGATTCAACCAGGTTGGCTTGGCTTGATTGCACATAAACCTGCAAGGATTTGAAGTCTGTTATTTCTCGCACCAAGGGATTCATCAAACCACAATATGAATAAAAAAAGAAAACAAATAAAGCCTGTTATGGCTGAAAGATTATCCTTTGAAGAGGGAAAGGAACTGGTGAAACTGGCAAGAAAAAGCATTTCTTATATGCTTGCCACTGGATTGCTTTTCAAAGAGAAAACCAATGAAAAAAAGTTTTTGGAAAAAAGAGGGGTTTTTGTAACACTGAACTTGCATCCGGGTGGCGAACTAAGGGGCTGCATTGGATTGCCATACCCTGTAAAGCCGTTGTGGAGTGCGGTAATAGAGGCAGCGGTTTCAGCTGCATTGCACGATCCAAGATTCCAGCCATTAAAATCAAAAGAACTTGAAGAAATCACTGTTGAGGTTTCAGTTTTAACAGAACCAAAAAAAGCAGACAAGAGCGGATTGCCTGACTCCATTAGAATAGGAGAGCATGGCTTGATAATAGAAAAGGGCTACAATTCAGGGCTTTTATTGCCTCAAGTTGCAACAGAACTTGGCTGGGATGCAGAAACCTTTCTGGAACAAGTTTGTTTGAAGGCAGGGCTTTACGCTAAAGCCTGGAAGGCCCCTGATGCAACAATAAAAATTTTTTCTGCACAAATTTTTTCAGAGGAAAAACCAGGCGGAAAAATAAGTGAAAAGAAAATTTAGCCTGTTTTTTTGAAATACTCAGCCCTTGCTTGCAATGGTTTTTTCAGACATGCACTGTGCATATTTTTCCTGCAATTCTTTTGCCTCAATTGTTTTCTTTTCAAGGTCTTCACGCAGGGAACTGCCCAAAACTGGTTCAACAACAAAGTGCATTATTATTGCTCCAACAAGAATGCCGAGCACTAGAAAGGTTGCAAAAAGCATTCTTTCAGGCGTCCAAAAACTTTTTCCTGTTTTTTTTTCCTCTTTATCCAATCAAAACACCTCAAAAAGCGTAATGTTTAAATATAAGAAAAGCCTATTAAACATTGGCTTGCCAAAAAATCGCCTTGAAAGCAAAACAAACCATTATGTAGCAGAGCAGCCAAAGTAAGATTTATAAAGATGTAGAGTGTTTTACTAAATAAGGTGAAGTGATGTACAAATACACCATTGCCAGGCAACTCGCAACTAAGAGGGTTATCACCAACAGGGGCGACGAAGTGGGAAAGCTCATTGATCTCTTGGTGAATGAGAGGACAGGGGAAATAGAAAAGCTCTTGGTAGAACTTGACAAGGAAAGCAAAATAGTCAGAAGGATAAACGCCAAGGACAAAATGATAGAGATTTCCTACTCGGCTGTCACTGCGGTTAGCGATGTCTTCATAGTTGACGAGAGGGAATTGCTGTCGCGCTGAATTTCACGCGCTCGGCAGTTCAAAAACAGCCTTCTTGTTTTTTAGGTCAGCTCTTAAGAGATAAACTCCGCCAAAATCCTTCTTATACATAACGGTTTTTTCTTTTTCTGGAGAGCCCTTTTGTTCAGAAAGAGCCCTTAATTCCAAAACAGCGCGCATTAAATCAGGATAATGAGCATAAATCAATTCTGCCTTTTTCCTGTTCTCTTCAGCCGAAATCTCGCATGCAGCAAGCGCTTTTCGCTGGTCTGCAATAGCGCGCTCAAGCTCCAGCTTTCGCCGTTCATCTTTTTTTGCAGGCATCAAAAAATCCTTTAAAACGATTTCACTGAGCGCCGAATTCAGTGATTCAAAACAACACAATACCGGAATGCCACTTTTTGGTTCAAATGGAAGCAATACCCTTTTTCCGCCGTGCTCTGCAATGCAGGCCTTTCCGCCAGAAAACTCCAGAGAATAAAAAGAATGCAAAACAGAATGCAGTTTTTTCAAATCGTTTTCTGAAAGGTTTTTTGCCAGAGTTTCCTTTGCAAGCCCTGCTCGAGCGCAAGCCTCTTCTGCAACAACCGGTGGAACATTTATGCTGGAAAGCATTGCACGAACAATGTCTGTTGAACTTTCCTTCATTGTTTTTTTTAATTCTTCAAGGGAAAGCCCGGCTGGATTGACGCCCCTGCTTGGCGGCATTGAATACTTTTTGCCTGAAGCAAGAGTCCGAGAACGCCATTCCTCCTTTCTTAACGGCTTTAAAATAATGCCATCCCTGTCCAACAACAATAGATTGCCTTTGCCAAACAATTCTGCAACCAGGGAAAATTCTGAAAATTCAAAGAAGGCAATTCTTTCGGATTCAATTTGCTTCAAGGAAACAATTTTTTTGCCTGCAATGCGGCTTTTCAAAAAGGCACCAAACCCAGAACTCTGCTGTCTGGCATCAACACGGTATTCAGCCAAAAAAAAGGCGTTTAAAGAAAAAACCAAGTCTTTTGCACCAGTGGTTGTCCTCAAGCGCAATTTCACCCAACCTTTTTCCAAATCCTGGGCTTTTTCCACAAAAGAGCCTTCAACAACTGGCACCATTTCACGCAATAAGGCTGACAGCGTCAAATTTGGCATTTCAAAGCCTTGGATTGCCTTTTCCTGCAACCCGGCATTGTTTTTTTGCATAGGAAAAACAATGCACTTTAATTGATAAAAGGCTTGCTTTTTGGAAAAAAAAGGAATTTATTGCAATTTTTTGGTTTAACAGTTTCAATTGAAATTATTTGATTGCTTGAAAGTTTATTTTCTCTCATTTCTTGGAACAAGGTATTTCAGCATTAATTTCATCAATCCAGGGGTTTTGATTAGTTTTTTGGTCACCAGTCTTGCAGACTCGCTCAAGGAACCACCCTGCAATTTCATTATTTCTTCTCCTGTAAAATTCTCTGCCAAAACTTCAAAGTCTTTGTCTGAAAGAGATTCCATCATGTAACGGATTTGGAGAATGCGCTTTAATTTAACTCCTGTTTTTTCCCACCAGCGCTTGTTGTACTCTTCCAAAACCTCGTTTGAAAAATTGTTTTTCTTGAACGCTTTTTCAGTTATTTCTGCTGCAAGATCTGCTGCCTCCATTGCCAAGCCCATGCCACCGCCATGGATTGGATTAACTTGGTGTGCAGCATCTCCAACCAGAATCAAATTGTCTGCTGTCATTTTTTCCAATAATCCGCCCACAGGGATTACGCCAGAGTTCACTTCAATTATTGAGCCTTTTTTTATTGAAGGCCTTGCCTCAATCCATTTGTTCAAATAATAGGCAGCTGGCTTGCCAATGTGGGATCCAATGCCGATTCCTACATTGGCGTGGTTTTTTCCTTTCGGAAAAAGCCAGACATAACCTCTTGGTGCAACATTATTGCCAAACCACAAGTGAATCATGTCTGGTTGCTCGAATTCTATGCCGGCCATCTCATATTGAATGCCTGAATCCAGGTCGCTTGCTTGAATGGAATTGTCCAAGCCAAGGCTTTTTGCAGAAATACCGGCTGTTCCATCACAGGCAAAAAGCATTTTGCAAAAATATTCGTTTGAAAAAAGGTCTTTCACTATAACCTTTACGCCGCCCTTAAATCTTGTTATTTCGGAAACATTGCTTCTAACCCTGATGACGGCTCCTGCTTTTGCAGCCTTTTCTGCCAAGTGTTTTTCAAACTGCTTTCTTTCCAAAATATAGCCGACTGTGCGGTCAAACCTTACTTCGACTTTTTTGCCGCTTGGAGTGTAAAGTATTGCGCCTTTCATGGGAGCAGCACACCAGCGCTTGTCCGGCTTTAATCCCAAGCGCTTGAAATGCCCCAAGCCAAGGCCTTCCCCGCAATGCTTTGGAACCCCGATTTCTTGTTTTCTTTCAAGGCATAAAACTGAAAGCCCGCGCTTTGCCAGTTGTTCTGCGCTCCTGAGACCGGCAACACTGCCTCCAACAATTATTACATCAAATTGTTCCAAGCAAGACACCACCAAGAAATTCCAGCAAAACCATTAAAATGCTTTACAAGTATTCGGTTTGATAGCCAGCCAGCGAGAACCTGACTGAATGGTCTTTTGTGTTTATTTTGAGAAGCCCTTCTTTTTTGCCCAGAGAAAGCTGCATTTTTATAATTAAAGCGCGATTGCATGGTTTTGGTGAAACTGAAATCTTTTTTTCAAAAGCATTGACATTAATGCCTAAAGCGAATTCAATGAAAAGGCGTATTGCCATTGCGTTTCCCCAAAGCTGGTTCGGGCAGCCTGTTTGCTGGAGTGTTGCAGGATTCCAGCACTCGCCAATACAGCCAAGCGCATCCCTGTCCTGGTCTGCGCACAACAAGTCAAAATAATGCCAGCCTTTTTCTGGATTGCCGAGCAAGAATTCTGCTCCGCCGGCAAAGCCATTGCATAAAGACCAGACTTTGCCTTCATGGTAAGATTCAGGGGAGAATCTTGAATCAAAACGGGAAAGTGACAGGATTCCTCTTTCGTTTGAAAACTCTTCAGAGCGAAAAACATTCAAGACTTCTTTCCTTTCACTTGTTCCCAAAAACAATGGCACAAGCGCGTTAGCCCTGCGAGTGCAATCCTTTTGGCCTGCAATTATGCGGTCCACGAAAAAACCGTCCTTAAAGAATTCTGAGTCAAATTTTTTTTGCATTTCTTGTGCTTCTCTTTCAGCCCAAACCGCTTTTTCCCTTAATTTTTTTTCCGGTCTCTTTAAGCAAGAGGCAAACCTGGAAAAGGCATTCAATGCTGCAATGTATAGTGCTTGGATTTCAACTGCTTTGTCCGCCCTATTCAAGGTGTCCATCCAGGTTTCATTGCATCCGTTGTCGTGCACTATAAAGCCGTCTGAAGGATCACGCCTTGATTCAAGGAATTCAATGCAGTGCAAGGCACGAGATGCAATCTTTTCAGCGAAAGCCCTGTCGCCTGTGCTCTTGCAATAATGCTCTAATGCTATAAGAAACAATGGCGTTGAGTCTATTGCATTGAACGTCTTTTCATTGCCAAAAACATAGTTTGGAATTTGCCCGTTAAGAGAGTTTGCAGAAAAAAATGACAGGGACTGCCTTGCTGTTTCTTGCAAGCCCAGCATTGTAATTGCAGGCAGGGACCAGAAAACATCGCGAGCCCAGTATTGCTGGAACCAAGGCAAGCCTGCAATAAAAGAATCCCTTCCTTTCAACAACAATATTGCGCTTGCAGCAAAGCCAAGTGATGCATCCAAAACAGAGTTTCCTGTTTCAATCCTATTAGAAGGCATGGAAAAAAACTTGTATTTGTGCAATAATTCGTTTTTTTGGGGTTTGAAAAAATTTTCCCCTGAAACGGATAACGCGATTTTTTTTCCTTTGAATTTAAAAATGCCTGGCACAAAATAGCATTGGCGTTCATTGCTTGGGCAATGCTCTCTGTACTGTGGACTGGAATTAAAAGAGGCTTTGCCTTTAAGCGGGGTAATGAAAATTTTGCCCAAATCGCTTTCAATCAGTGTTTTTTTCCCTTCAACCACTTTATAAGCGCGATTGTGCAGGTTTTCCTGCAGGGAACGCATGTTAACCGCAATTTCCAAATCAGCCAAAATTTCCTTTTTTGATGAAAGCTCTATGATTAATGCACTGCCAGTGCGGGGCAACCATGCCTTTTGCGTTAACTCCAACCCATTGGAAAGCCTGTGCAAATGCATTGCTTTCAGAAAATCATATTCTGCCAAAACACAGTTTGATTCCCCTAAAAACTCTTCCCCAACCCTAAAATCAAAGAATTCAACCAGCTTAAAGCCATTACCCCAAAAACCAGTCCACTTGTTTTTAAAGCCAGTGTCACAAAAACGATAAAAAAAAGCATCCGGATTGGACAAAAAATACGCAAAAGAACCCAAAGCAGAATTTTTCCTTATCAATGAAAACCCCAAAAACAAGACAAAAAAAGAATATTTAAGCATAATGGCTCTGTTTAAAAACTGGTTTGGTTTTTTATTTTTGGGGTTTGGGAATGGCTCAAGACATTATTGTTTTCGAAGTCAGCTGGGAAGTAGTCAACAAAGTTGGCGGCATTCACACAGTGCTTTCCTCAAAAGCACCAATAATGAAAAAAAAATTCAAGGACTATTTTGCAGTCGGCCCATATTTCAAAAGAAACGCGGCAACAGATTTTGAAAACGAAAAGCCAAGCCCTGAATTCCAGGCAGTCTTTGACCGCCTTGAAAAAGACCATGGAATAAAATGCTATTCCGGCCACTGGCTTTTAACAGGCAGACCAAAATGTGTTTTAGTTGATGTCGGAGACCTAAAACACCGAACCAATGAAATCAAAAGAGAATACTGGGATTTTTTCAGAATAGACTCATTGCATTCAGGCACTGATTTTGACGAACCGCTTGTTTGGGGCAAAGCCACAGGGCTCTTGCTGGAAGAACTCATAAACAATGTTTTTTCAAAAGAATTCAAAAAAGAAGGGTGCGTTGTGCACTGCCATGAATGGCTTGCAGGCGGCGCACTATTGCACTTAAAACGCTCTGACCCGTCAATAAAAACAGTTTTCAGCACGCATGCAACAATTTTGGGGCGAAGCATTGCAGAAGCAGGACAAGACCTTCACAGAGAAATCAAGGAAGGCCTTGCAGCAGGCAGGACAGTGGACGAAAAAAGATGCTATCAGTTCAACATTCAAGCAAAACACCAGCTGGAAAGAGCTTGCGCTCACAACGCAAATGTTTTCACAACAGTTTCAGAAGTAACAGGGCTTGAAGCAGAATACTTGCTTGGAAAAAAACCGCACGCTGTGCTTCCCAACGGCCTTAACCTGGAAAAATTCTATGTAATGGAAGAGCTTTCAAACTTGCACGTGCAATACCGAAACCAGATAAGAAAATTTGTAATGGACTATTTTACGCCCTATTATGACATCAACATAGAGGAAACCCTGTTCTATTTCATTTCAGGAAGGTATGAATTCAGAAACAAGGGCTTGGACTTGTTCATAGACGCCCTTGGAGAACTGAACAAGCGACTAAAAGAAAGCAATTCAACAAAAACAATAATTGCATTCATTTGGGTGCCATCAGAAAACAAGGGAAAAAACATAGAACTGTTAAGGCACATGGCATTATATGAACGGTTGGAGGACGAAATAGAGGAAGAAGTAAAAAAAATAAAAAACAGGCTTTACTACAACATTTCAAAAGGACAACCGCCAACATCAGAAAACCTTTTGGACGATGAATTCTTGTACAACACAAAAAAAATGATTTTTGAATTAAAACACGAAAAAAGCGATTTGCCGCCGGTTTGCGCCCTGGAAACAAGCGAAGAAAACAGCATTACTAGAACCCTAGCAAAAAACAGGCTGGCGAACAGGGAATGCGACAAAGTGAAAGTCATCTATTATCCAGCCTATCTTTCCACAACAGACGGCCTCATCGGATTAAACTATTATGAAGCAGTCATTGGCTGCCATTTAGGCGTGTTCCCTTCATATTACGAGCCATGGGGTTACACTCCCCTAGAAACAATGGCACTAGCACTACCAACTGTAACCTCAGACTTGAGCGGCTTCGGCCAATACCTTGAAAAAAACGTTTTGGGCGGAAAAGAAGAAAAATCAGTGAAAGTAATAAAGCGCATGAACACAGACTATGAAACCGCAAAAAAAGAACTTGCAGACTATATGCTTGAAATTTATTCCATGGACAAAAAACAAAGGGTTGACGCAAAAATCAGCGCAAAAAACATTTCCTACCTCTTTGACTGGAGCAAGCTCATAGAAGAATACGAAAAAGCCTACAAAATATTATTTGAACAACAATAACCAAAACAATTAAATTATAGAACTGCATAATTTTGTGGATTAAAATGTTTGTATTCCTTTTTGGACTTGGAAAGGGCAAAATCGAATTAACACTTGAAAAATTCAATTTTTCGCCTGGCGACACAATAAAAGGCCGCATTGTTCTCTCCATGAACAAACCAACAAAAGCAAGAGGCATTAAAGCCAGGTTGTGGGGCGAAAGAACAATAACCAGAACCAGTTATTATAACAGTGGCCCTCGCACTGAAAAAAGAAACCAAATTATTTTCAATTTTGAACTTCCCTTGGATGGAGAAAAAGAATATTCAAGTGGCGAATACGAGTTTGAAATAAAGGTTCCAAACAACATTTTGCAAAGCCAGCAAGCACCAGATGGCGTTATAGGAGAATTGGCAAAAGCCGCTGCATTTCTCGGGGGTTCATTTGCATCCCAGCCAAGATGGTATCTGGAAGCAAAACTGGACATTCCCGGCGGAATGGATGTTTCAAAAAGAGTTCAAATAAACATCGGGTAGGCGTTTTAATGAAACTTGGAATTTTTTTTGCCTTCATTTTTTTAATTCTTCTTCTTTCAGGTTGCAACCAGCAAGCACAACTCTCAAAAGAAAAAGTTTTGCAATTAAAAGAAGCAAAGGAATTCTTGGAAAAAAACCCGAATGCAACTTACTGGGCTGGCTATTTCAGCGAAAACAATTATGAAAACCTTAAATATAATGCTCCGCCAAAATGCAGGGGAATTCCAAAAAAAGACTATTGGAAGGCAACCTTTACAGCAACAAATTCAAAGCTCACACTCTATTTTGACGGAAAAAACCTGGCATTGGAATGCTTGGAAGAGGAAGGCAGTTCCATAACCCCCACGCCAACAGCAAACCCTGCAAGAACACCAAAACCAACCCCTACACCGACAATGGTTCCCACAACCCCAACACCAACTCCAAGCCCGACTCCAATCAGAACACAAACTCCGCCACCAAGACCTACAGCAATACCAACGCCAACGCCGACAGCACGCCCGCCATCTGGAGGGGGAAGCAGTGGAGCACAAGCAACACCAACTCCGCCACCGAGAACCCCCACTCCGCCGCCGCCAACACCAACCCCTACTCCAACACGAACACCCACCCCAACACCAATAACCCCCACACCAACACCGACAGCAACAATTGACCTGATAATCCAAGACATTTGGGCAAACGATGACACCACAATCGGCTATAGGATAAAAAACCAGGGAAATACTTCAATAACCAATACAACCTTCTATAATGCATTATACAATCAATATTATGTGGATTTGGATGAAATGGCAAATCTTGCAGCAGGCGCAAGCCAAGACAGGATAATGCCAAACTGGACCTGCTATCCCGGAACAACATATACTCTCAAAGTAAGCGCAGACATGTCTGATTACTTGATAGAATCAAACGAAAACAACAATGATTATACAGAAACAATTACTTGCCCTATCCCAACAACAAAGCCAGACTTAATAATAACAAATATGTGGTTCAACAACAACGGAACAGTAGGATACACAATCAAAAACCAGGGAGACGCAAATATTGCAAAAACATTCTATAATGATCTATTCAAAAACAACTCGCTAGAACTCTCAGGCTACGACGCAATGACAAGCCTCACAGCAGGCGCAACAGCCGACAGAAACATTTCATACTGGACCTGCTACCCGGGAACAACATACACGCTAAAAATAACCGCAGACTCACTATCACAAATATACGAATCAAACGAAAACAACAACTCCTACACAAAAACACTCACCTGCCCAACACCAACAACAGCACCAGACCTAACAATAACAAACATATGGTTCAACAACAACGGCACAATAGGATACACAATCAAAAACCAGGGAAACGCAGAAATAAAAACCACTGAATTTTACAATGACTTGTTCATAAACAATTCCGTGCCCTATATGGACTTTGATACAATGTACAGCTTGGCTGTTGGTGCAACAGAAGACAGAAACATGTCTTACTGGATTTGCACTCCTGGCACAACATACACGCTAAAAATAACCGCAGACTCACTATCACAAATATACGAATCAAACGAAAACAACAACTCCTACACAAAAACACTCACCTGCCCAACACCAACAACAGCACCAGACCTAACAATAACAAACATATGGTTCAACAACAACGGCACAATAGGATACACAATCAAAAACCAGGGAAACGCGAACATAACAAGCAGGCTTTTTTACAATGACTTGTTTGTGAATGGAAGCCCGGTAATATCAGGATATGATGCAATGTATGATATTTTCGCAGGGGATACACAGGACAGGAATATGTCTTATTGGGCTTGTAGTCCCGGAACAACCTACACGATAAAGGTAAGTGCTGATACTGGAGGCAACATCTTTGAATCAAACGAAAACAACAACTCCTACACTAAAGAACTAACCTGCCCAACACCAACAACAGCACCAGACCTAACAATAACAAACATATGGTTCAACAACAACGGCACAATAGGATACACAATCAAAAACCAGGGAAATACGGATATAACAAGCAAAATATTCTATAACAGCGTTTTTTTGGGTGGAGCCACAAACCCGTCAGATGGCGAAATAATGTATGATCTTGCTTCTGGAATGTCCCTTGACAGGAATCTTGCATACTGGAGTTGCAATCCCGGAACAACATATGATGTCAACATAATTGCTGATGCGGGAGAGCAAATATTTGAATCAAACGAAAATAACAACTCCTACACTAAAGAACTAACCTGCCCAACACCAACAACAGCACCAGACCTAACAATAACAAACATATGGTTCAACAACAACGGAACAGTGGGATATAGGATTGCAAATGAAGGAAGTACTTCTATAACCGGCACTCCCATATACAACGAGCTTTTCTTGAATGAAGCCGCTTCTGCCACTGACTTTGATACAATTCAAGATATTGAGGCAAGTGCAGCAGTAGACAGGAATATGTCTTACTGGACTTGCAGTGCTGGAACAACCTACACCCTAAAAATAACAGCAGACTCGCTATTGCGAATCTTTGAATCAAACGAAAACAACAACTCCTACACAAAAACACTCACATGCCCAACACCAGAAACAGCACCAGACCTAACAATAACAAACATATGGTTCAACAACAACAGAACCATTGCATACACAATCAAAAACCAGGGAAATGCAGACATAACAAGCAAAATATTCTATAACAGCCTTTTTGTCGGCGAATCTGCAACTGCCTCTGACAATGATGCAATGAGCAGCATTTCAATAGGGGCTGAAATGGACAGGAATATGTCTTACTGGACTTGCAGTGCTGGAACAACCTACACGATAAAGATAACAGCGGACAGTGGAAGCACAATATATGAATTGAACAAAAACAACAATTCCTACACTAAAGAACTAACCTGCCCTTAAGCAAAATCAAGCATATTCAGAAAAAGCAATTGGGCTATTTTGCTGCCTTCTTTTTTTGCACTCTTGCCTTTAGGTCTGACACTACATTCATGTAGTTTATGAAGGCATCATAAGGATTCTGGTATGGATTGAAGTATTTGTGGACGTCACCGTCAGCAAACCATTTGGTGCACATATAATAAAAATGGTCTGAAATCTGCAGCCTGCGCCAGTCTTCAAGGGCAGTGCCGCCGGCTTTCCTGGCATGCTGTTCCAGGCTTTTTATCTCTGAAAAAGCCTGTTTTTGCATTTTGTTTTCCAGCCAGGCGGAAAGATCCCTGTCAACATCCGCCCAGGAAACAGTTTGAGGCACATCGAATTCGTCACGCGGAGGGTGTTTTTTTATTATTTCAGAAGCAGTGGCAAAATTCAAGTGATTGTGTTTGAAAATCTCTTTTGGAAGGCAGGAGAGAAACTCGAATATGCCGGTTTCAGGCCACTGGTGTTCGCCAAAGGTTTCGTAGTCCATAAATATGTTGATGCAGTCTCCAGGTGTGGAGGAAAGCCAGTTAGCGTATTTGTCTGCGGTTAATGGGAATTCATTCCAGGAGTGTTCTGAAAAGCGAAAGGCAATGTCGTCGCTTAAGCGGTAATTTCTTGAAAGAACCCTTATTTCACAACCCTTTGCCTTGTATACATAATTTGGGCTTCGCCATCCGAGCAATCTGTCTATGCCTTCGCAAACTATTCCCTTAAAGTTCAATTCTTCTGCGGTTTTTGCGATTTCATTGGAGTACATTGCTTCAGTGTTGCGGAAAACCCTTGGTTTTACTCCAAAGGTTGCACGCATTTTTTTTCTGTGCAATTTAACCTGGTCAATGAATTCTCTTTTTGACACAAGCCATGAAAGCGAATGATAATAGGTTTCATTGAAGAACTCGCAACATCCAGTGTCAGCTATTTTTTGAAAGGATTCTATTATTTCTGGAAAGCCGTCTGCAAGCTGGTCAAGGAGCACTCCGGTAATGCTGTAATTGACTTTAAATCTACCATTGCTTTCATTTATCAAGCGCAGGATTGTTTCGTTTGCTGGCTTGTAGCATTTTCTTGCAACCCGTTCCAGATAGAATTTGTTGGCTTCGCTGTCAAAGTATGCTTTTTGCCTTCCAATGTCAAAAAAGGAAAACTTTGAAAGCCTTAATGGCTGGTGGACTTGAAAATAAAGGCAAATATCTGTCATTTTTCATTACCTTTCAGTTTTAGGCTTTATTGGCGGCTTTTTAAGAAACCCCGTTTCTATTGCTTGCAATCTTCGCTCACACTCCATTGTATGCCTCATTGTAGACTTTGGCTGTTTCTCTTGCCACATCCCCCCAGTTCCTGAACCTTTGGATTTCTGAAAACCCTTTTTCTTGGAGTTCTGAGCGGACTGCTTCATAGCAAAGGACTCCGATTATTTTGTTTGCCAGCTCGTGCACATCCCAAAAATCCACTTTTAAAACATTTCTCAAAACCTCGCTTACCCCGCTCTGCTTGCTTACAATCACTGGCGCCATGCAGGCCATTGCTTCTAAGGCAGTCAAGCCAAAGGGTTCTGAAACCGAGGGCATTACAAACACGTCTGCTATGGAATAATAGTCGCTGACGTTTTCCTCAAATCCGGTAAAGGTGACATTGCTGCTTATCCCCAAATCAATGCTTTTTTGTATCATTTCGCCAAGCATGTCGCCTGAACCCACTATTATGAAGCGCGCGTTTGGTTCAAACTCTAAAACCTTTTTTGCTGCTTCCAAAAAGAAAGGGCACCCTTTTTGGATTGTAAGGCGCCCCACAAACAATACAATTTTTTCGTTTGGCTTGTTCAAGTGGGGTTTTTTTGAGTAATGCGAGAGGTCTATTGCGTTGTAGACAACAGTTATTTTTTCGGGTGGAATCGAGTACTTTTCAACTATTTGTGTTTTCATGAAATTGCTTACTGTGATTATTTTGTCTGCTGCCTGCAAGCCAGTCTTTTCAATTCCAGCAATCCATTCGTTTGGATACAACTGGCCTGTGCGGTCGAAT
Source organism: Candidatus Iainarchaeum sp. (assembly GCA_038736825.1). Classification (GTDB taxonomy): domain Archaea; phylum Iainarchaeota; class Iainarchaeia; order Iainarchaeales; family DTGL01; genus JAPLVS01. Next base: position 22,901 of record JAVYME010000002.1, on the reverse strand, counting down.
TCTGTGGAGTGGATGGTTGCAATAAGTGGTTTGCCGGTTATGCTTTTGAGTTCTATGCCTGCTGGAAATGTCATCCAGTCATGGCAGTGGATTGCTTTGAATTGTAGTTTTTTTCCGATTTCAATTGCTCTGGCAGTGTAATATGAGACTTCTTCAAAGAGGTTCCAGCCATAGGGTTGTTTTAATCCGGTTGTGGTTGAGAGAACAGTTGCTGGCAGGGGGGTGGCGTAAGGCATGAGGGTGGATTTAATGCCGATTATTTCTGTTTCTGGGCCTGCTTGAAGGATTTTGACAAAGCCAGGAGAAATGTCTTTGCCAGTGTATGGTGTTATTAGGGAAATGCTTAAGCCTAGTTTGTGGAGTTCGCGGGTGAAATGGTATAGGTAGGTGCCTAATCCCCCAGATTTTAGGGGTGGAAATTCCCAGCCAAGCATTAGGACGTCCATGGAAACCATTATCACTAAAAATTAAAAGCGCGCAATTAGAAGAATAAACCAAAGCAAAGAAAAGGATAACCCAACAGTTTTTTCACTATCGGGTGAAAGTTCTTTTTTTTGTGAAAATTTCCTTTTAAAAAAATTATTGCTTGTTTTTGGCTAAAGCAATAATTCCAGGCAATTCTTCTCCAACCAAGAATTGCAGCAAGGCTTTTCCGGCAAGACTTACATGGTTGAATTCTTTTTCTTTAAAGCCAAGCCGCACCATTGCAGTAAGCGTGTCACCACCACCGATTATGGAATAAGCTCGACTCCTGCAAAGGGTTTCAAACATTTTTCTTGTCCCATAAGCAAACTGGTAGGATTCAAACTTGCCCAAAGGACCATTAAATATAACCAAGTCTGCCTTGCTCACAATGCTGCAATAGTTTTTCATTGTGATTTCGCCAACATCATAAATCATGTCGTTTATTGGAAGTTCTGCAAGCGATATTTCCTCGCGTTGCCCTTTGCGCCTTATGGCTAAATCCACTGGAAAGCATATCTTTCCATTGAATTTTTCCAACACGCGCTTCATTTCAGGCAAAGAGTCAAGCACCTTGTTTTCCTTTAAGAAAGCGTCTTTTTCTCCAAGGCTTTTGCCTTTAGCCATTATGGCTAGTTCGCCCAAACCGCCGCCAAGCAAAACCTGGCTTGCGCGCTTTCCGGACAACATTTTTTCCACTACTGGCAGGGTGTCCTCTGGCTTTAAGCCGCCAACCACTAGCACTGTGTTATCCTTAGCGCTTTCTATTTTTTTCAGTGCTTCAAGCTCGTCAACCAAAATCGGTCCTGCAAAGCTTGGCAGTAATGCGGTAAAGCCAACCACTGTGGCATGAGACCTGTGTGCAACGCTTAAGGCATCCAATACAAAGAAATCTGCAACAGAAGCCAAATCCTTTATTGTTTTTTCTTTTGCGTGTTCTGCGGCTGGCTTTTCTTTTGACTCAAACGCGAGAAAGCGGGTGTTGTCAAGGAGAACCACTTCGCCTTCTTTCATTTTTTTTATTGCTGAAAGATAGTCTTCGTTCCACTTGAAAAAACTTACATTTAAGTCTGTAAGCCTTTGCAGGATTGTGCAATGATTGCTTAAATCTATGAAATCGCTTCTGCCTTCCCTGCCTTGATGGCTTAAAACAACAATTTTCGCTCCATTGGCTGCAAGCCATCTTATGGTTTTAGCGTGCGCTGCAAGCTTTGGGCTTTTAAGGAGTTTGGTGTGCTTGAACTTTGGTTCTTCCTTTAATGGTTCAGCCAGTTCCATGGATGTCTTGACTGCAGAATTAAGGTCTGCCCTCAAAATAACTGTTTTGCCCTTGACTGAAACCTCTTCAATGGAACGAATCCCGTCAATCATTTTTTTGCCTCCATGAATTTCATTAAATCAACAAGCCTTTTGCTGTAACCGAATTCGTTGTCATACCAGCACAAAACCTTAACCATTTTCCCTGAAGCCATAGTGCACTTGGAATCAAAAATGCTGGAATGCGGGTTTGCAACAATGTCGCTGCTCACAAGCTCTTCAGTGCTGAATTCAAGAATGCCCTTCATGGAACCCTCTGCTGCCTTTTTAACTGCAGCATTCACTTGTTCAACTGTTACTTCCCTTTCAAGCCATGCAACAAAATCTGTCACAGAACCACAAGGCACTGGCACTCTGACAGCAATCCCGTCAAGCTTTCCAGCAAGCTCTGGAATCACTCTAGAAATGGCTTTTGCTGCACCAGTAGTGGTTGGAACAATGTTGGTGGCAGCAGCGCGAGCCCTCCTCAAATCCTTGTGAGGGCCGTCCACTAAAACCTGGTCGCCAGTGTAAGCGTGAATTGTTGTCATAAAGCCCTTTTCAATTCCAAACTCGTCATTTAAAATTTTTGCCACTGGAGCAAGAGAGTTTGTAGTGCAAGACGCATTGCTGACAATGAAATCTGTCTTTGGATCATAGTTTTTCTCGTTCACGCCCAAAACAAACTGTTTAATGTCATCTGATTTCGGTGGAGCGCTTAAAACAACCCTTTTAGCGCCAGCCTTTAAATGCTTCGAGCAATCCTCTTTTTTGGTAAAAACCCCAGTGCTTTCAAGCACTATTTCAACGCCAAGTGAAGCCCAAGGCAGTTTTTCTGGATCGCGCTCGCTGAAAACCTTGATTTTTTTTCCATTAATGCTTATTTCGCCATCGCCAGCCTTGACTTCCCCTGGAAATTTGCCAAAAACAGAGTCATATTTGAACAAGTGAGCCATTGTTTTGGCATCACCTAAATCGTTCACTGCAACAACATTAATTGATTTTTCTGAAAGAGCATGCCTTAAAAAAAGCCTTCCAATTCTCCCAAACCCATTAATTGCAACCTTCAAATTTCAACCCCCCTTAACCCAAAAAAAAACGCGTTATAATGAAACGTTTAATATTGGAAACTATAAACTTTTAATATATTTCCAAACAACGACACTATAAACTTTTAATATATTTCCAAACAACGACAAACAACGATTCAAGGAAAAACAAAAAACGCTTTTTTTTCGTTGAACAACGATTCAAATTCTTTTCGGGTTAAACCTTGGCTTTTTTCTTGAAGCCAGCACTGGCTTTAAAGGCATTCCATTGCTCTTGCTATTGAAAGAATGCTGTGGGAAAAACAAGTGCCTTCCAAGCTTGCTGGTTGTATGAACTCCTGAAGCCCTTAATTCTCGCATTTTTGCCGCTCTATCAGTCCAAACCCCCCTATTTTTTGGTTCGCTTGGAAAGCGAAATGCTGGCAATTCAAAGGAATAAGAACCAGTGAGCAAAACCTGTCTCGCGTTAGGCCAAGCCTTTCCAGTGCCAAAAATACTGTCGCCAACGCATTCAGTTCTAAGAGCGCCAGCGTGAATAATGGAGGTTGGATTAAAATGGTTTTTCAGTTTTTCTGGCAAAGCCGTGCCTTGCTCCAGGCAAATGATTTGAGCATTCCTGTTTTGTTTTGAAAAAAAAACCGGTTTCAATTGAAACACTCTGTGGCGCTCTCTTGCATTAAAGCCTGCCTGTTCAGCAAGTTCAAAAAATTTTTTTTCAGTTTTTGGGTCTCGAACATAGAAAACAGGCAACCCGTGTTTTGCTGCAAAACAAAGCAATTGCAAAATTTTTTGCCTGTGAAATTTTTCCTGCCTTTTAACCTTTTCTGGTTCTAAAAAACCGTTTCTGGCTTCAGTCCAAAGCGGGTGAGTGATAAAAACAACCGGTCCAGTGTATTTTGCTGGCATTAAAACCCCAATTCCAGTTTTGGAGCTATTTCTTTCATTGCAATCCGCATTTCTTCCTTTATTCTTTCAAGCCCTTTTTTTGTTGAGGATTCCATGCGGAGAACCAATACTGGGCTTGTGTTGCTGGCTCTAACCAAAGCCCAGCCATCAGGAAAATTCACGCGAACTCCGTCAATTGTTATAATGTCGTGTTTTGCTGAAAAATATTTTTTGGCTTTTTCCACTAAAAGCCATTTTTCTTTTTCATTGCATTCAATTCTGATTTCTGGCGTTGAATTGTATTTTGGCAGGCTTGAGGCTATTTTTCCGAGAGCGCCTTTTCTGGAAACAATTTCGCAAAGCCTTGCCATTGCAAAAAGCGCGTCATCAAAGCCAAAATAGTTGTCTGCAAAGAAGAGATGCCCTGACATTTCTCCTGCAAGCAGTGCGCCTTCATCGCGCATTTTCTTTTTTATCAGGGAATGGCCTGTTTTCCACATTATTGGAATGCCGCCGGCTTTTTTCACTGTGTCTTCCACTATTTTGGAGCATTTCACTTCAAAAACTATTTTTGCTTTTGGTTTTCTTTCAAGCAGGTCTTGGGCAAAAATTGATAACAGCATGTCGCCCCATAAAATGTTGCCTTTTTCGTCAACTACGCCGATTCTGTCAGCGTCGCCGTCAAAGGCTACCCCGAAATCGCATTTTTCTCTTTTAACCTTTTCAATCAAGGCTTGCAGGTTTTCTGGTTTTACTGGGTCTGGGTGGTGGTTTGGAAAACCGGAATTCAAGTCACAGTATAATGGGCTTGCTTGGCATCCAATGGCTTTCAGGATTTGGCTGGCTGCAAGCGAGGCTGTGCCATTCCCGCAATCCACTGCAATTTTCAATGAGCGCTGCAAGTGAATTCTTTCCACTATTGAGCCAATAAAGGAATTCAGCACGTTTTTTTTCTCCACCAAGCCTTTTTTTTCAAGGCTTTGAAATTTTTTGCTTTCAGCGATTTCTTTTAATTCCAGTATTTGTTTTCCAAAAAGGGTTGCAGCGCTTTTGTCGTCACTCAACTTGAATCCATTGAATTCTTTTGCTAAATGCGAGCCTGTAATCATTGCTCCTCCGTCTGAATTGAAGGCAATAATGGAATAATAGAGTGCTGGAATTGGCACAATGCCCACATCTATTACGTTGAGCCCGCTTTCTGTCAAGCCATTGCGGAAAGCGCTTGCAATTCTTTCACTGCTTTCCCTGTTGTCCATTCCAAGGCAGACAGTTCTGCCTTTTTTTTCCAAAATTTTTGAGGCAAAGGCTTTCGCTATTTTTTTCACTGTTTGGTTGTCCAAGTCTTTTTCTGCGTGCCCGCGAATGTCGTATTCGCGGAAAATCTCTGGATTCATTTTTGTTCTCCCGGTTCAAAGGAAAGGTTTAATTTTAAGTAGAAATCCCCTGTTTCCGGTTGTTCTTTTAATTCCTCTGTTTTTGCCTCCTTTAATGGTTTTGCAAATTCTTCGCGATAGAATGCAGCGCTTTCCTCTGGAGAGTAAATGTTTATTATGCAGTCTGTGCCTTCTTCAAAGCCAGCGCGCACAAGCAAGCGAGGCATTATGGAAATGTGCCAGTGGTATTCTCTGGCTGAAGGCACTGCGTTCCTGAAAACCATGTTGAAGTCTGCGCCAAGGGTTTTTATTGCTGAAAGCGCTTTTTTCAGTATTTCTGCCAAGTCTGCTTTTTCCTTTTCCCCCATTTCTGAAAAATGCCTGGAGTGCTTTTTTGGGAAAACCAGCAATTGATAGCCAGCACGGGGTGCAAAGGGCGTAAAGCAGGCAAAAGACTGGTTTTCGTAAACCCTTCTCTGGGAGTCCATTTCAAGAGAGATTATTTCGCAATAAGGGCAGGATTGTGATTCAAGAAAGGCTGCATTGAAGGCTTTCAATTCTCTCTTGGTTTTTTCTGAAACCTTGTTCAATGCAATTATTTGCGAGTGAGTGTGGCTTATGGATGCGCCCGCGGAAAAACCCTGGTTTTTGAACAAGCAAACTTCTTCGACTCCTTTTATTGCTTCAAGGGCTTTGACTCTTTCAATGTAAACGCTTAAAACCTCTTTAATTCTTTCAAGGGAAAAATCCGCCATTTCCAGGTCGTGGATTGGGGTTTCAATTATTACTTCGTGCTTGCCAAAAGCGGTTTTTAGAGAGCGGTATTTTAAGCCCAGGGATTCAATCACTCCATGGTCTTGAACTGCACTGAACTTGTTTGGCACAACCCTTACCCTCCAGCCCTTAGAGCTCACAGGCAAGCGCATTATTTCAGGAGGGGTTTCGTTTTCCTTTCCAGGACAAAAAGGGCATTTCTCCAAAGGAGTGCTTTTGCGCTCGCTTTCACTTGAAGGCTGTGGTCTTTTGCTTCGCCCTGAAGCAATAATAACCCATTCTTCCACCAAGTAATCCTTGCGCAATTCATTCATTTAATTCCCTTTCTCTTTTTTGGCTTGTCCTGTCTGGCTTTTGCCTGCAAAGCCTTTAACCTTTCAACATCCGGTTTTGCCAGAAAACTTTTCTTTTCACCGCCCTCTTCAATCAAAAAATACATTGGCTTTATTTTTTCCGCTTGCATTCCCATTAAAGCAAGTTTTTCAAAAGATTTCCTTGCAAGGGATTTGGCTTCCCTCAAACTCAAATCCTTATTGCCTTGCCTGTATTCAGCCCTAAGGCGCCAGTGCGGGCAACCCATAAACGCAACCTTTTCAAAAAAACGCGTTCTGAATTCAATTCTTTCAATCTTGAATCCAGTTTTTCTTTTAACAGAAAGCCTTGGGCGAACCCATTTTCCAGCCATGCAAAAAAACCCCTTAGACAAATAAAAGGAAAACTGGTTAATATTTATTTTGATTGTGCTGATGAAAAGAGCTTAAAGTGCTTGCCTGTCCAAAAACTCTTTGGCTTTTGCCAGCAATTCCTTGGTGTTTTGAAAAGACAATCGTTTCAATGCACTCTCAAAAGGAAGCCATTCAAACTCTGAATGCTCAAAAGACAATCGCACATTTCCACTAATGCACTCTGCAAGATAGAAAACCGCTGTTTTGGCAATTCTTTTCCTGTTTTCAGTGAAAAAATACTTTATTTCATGCCTGAAACCAGGCAAAATCCTTACATCAAAAAGCCCGGTTTCCTCTTCTAGTTCACGCAAAAGCGTTTCAATCTCTGTCTCTCTTGCCTCAACATGCCCTTTGGGAAACTCCCAGTGGCCTTTCCCGTAATGCAATAAAAGGAATTCTATTCCTTTTTGCCCGCGCCGGAAAACTATAGCGCCAGCGCTTTTCTCTTTTTTCACTCTTAAAACCATAAAAAAAACCACTTGGTGAAAAGTTTAGCCTTCTTCCACAAAAGACTTGTATTCAAAATGGTTGAATTTGTATAAAAGCTTTCGGATTTTGTGCCCTTCAAAAGAATACTTTTTCAATACTTCGCTTGTGGTTCCAGAAAACTCTGAAAAACCGTGCTCTTGCGATGCATCCAAAAAAAACACTTTTTCATCAAATTCTAAAACCACAAAAGCATGGGTTGAAAGGTCATCAAGTTCGGCAATCACAACGCTTGCGCTTTCATCACCCAAAGCAAACAGCATAGAGCACAAAAAAATCGCTTTATCCTCGTCATCTGCAACCTTTTCAGTCATTATTTCAAGCGGAGACATGAAAAAATCCAAGTCCAAGTCGAGTTTTACATAAGCGATTTCCTTTTTCACAAACTCGAAAGCCTTTTCAGCAGCACTCAAAAAATCCCTTTCAAACTCATAAGAATTGCCCTTAAACTCTGACACAAGGCTTTGAATTGTAAGGTCAGAGCCATCAATCAAGGCTTTCACTTCACCAATTGTTTTCTTTTCCTTTTCATTCAAGAGAGCAGAATACTTTTTCAAAAGAAAACGGTACAATTTAAGCCTTAAACCCTTTTCAGAAAACTCAAACAAGGAAGCAGTTTTGGCTTTCTCGCTTAAAGCCCTAACCTCTGCCTCTTTTTCCTTCAATTTCCTTTCAAGCTCTCTCACTCGCTCCAAAAGCTCTTCCTTGAAAGCACTACCAGCCAATTCCATCATAAAAAATGGCTTGAAAAAGCCTTAAAACATATTTATTCCCTGTTTAAACACATTTTTATTAAAAAAAAAACCAAAAAAAGGAAAACAATTTTTAATCCAGCCATTAAATAATAATATAGGTAAAAAAGATGGAACTCTCTTTTAACAGGGCGCAAGCAGCCCTGGAATACATGATAATTGCAGCCACACTGCTCTTGGCAACAGCACTAATGCTGGCATACATACTGCCATCCTACAACAATGCAGTGCAAATAGACCAAGCAAACACAGCCCTAAACACTTTGACAGCCACAGCAGACAAGGTTTACGCTCTCGGACCAGGCAGCGCACTCATTGCAGAAATCAATTTGCCTGACGGCATTACCAGCATCAAACCAGAAGGCAAAACAATCACCATAAAATTCAATGGAAGCAGTTCCATTGCAGTATTCGACTTTAATGTTTCAGGCACAATCCCCTCAACAAAAGGATACCACAAAGTGCAAGCCATTGCAGTGGACGAAAACGTGAACTTCATTGAAGTGGTGTGATGAAAAAAAACAAAGCCCAGCTCACCCTGGAAGCAGTCGCAGCAGTGGCAGTATTGCTCTTATTACTGGTTTTGGTAGTGGTAATAAACGCTTTAAGGGATGAAACCACAAAAGAACTAGGTTTTGCATACAAAACAGCCAATGAATGCAATGAAATCGCATTATCACTATCACTGCTTTACTCTGAAGGACCATTCTCAAAAGCAGAATTCACTGCAAGCAAAAACTTTCAAGTGGGAGACGGATACGTGTTAATGCAGGGAATGCGCTGCGATTTCATTGGAAAAGCCGTTCCCGCAAACCTTAACAGTGGAAAAGTGACTGCAAAAAACCTTAACGGAGTGATAACAATTGCAAACACGCCATAAAATTTTTAGAAAAGGGCAGGTGTCGTTTTACGATTTCTTGATAGGAATAATGGTTTTCCTGCTGGCATTCACAATACTGAACACAATTTGGACAATCAATTACCGCAATGCGACAGGCACAATTGCAACAACCGAAATGGAAGCAAAATCCTTGCAAGCACTAAACGCACTATTAAAAACAAAAGGCTATCCTGAAAACTGGAATCCAAGCAATGTCGAAATAATCGGGTTGTGCAGCAAAAAAAACACAATAGATGAAACAAAACTGGCAGCATTCCTGGCATTAGACTATCAAACCGCAAAAACCAAAATGAAACTTGAAGGCTATGACTTTTACTTTGAATTCAAATCACAAGGCTTAACCACAACCCTTGGAGTGCCACCCACTCCAGAAAAAAACACAGTCTCGCTAAAAAGACTGGTTGAATTCAAGGGGGAGAACGCAATTGTCGAATTCAAAACATTCAGATAAAGCAAAAGGCTATGCCTTCACCTTTGAAGCAGCAATGGCATTGCTCGTCGTACTGGGCTTTTTGGGAATTGCAGCAATCTACCCACACCAAAAAGAACCCTATACTGCACTAATTGAATCCAAAGAACTAATTGCAGACATGCGCAGGGCATTAGACGAAAACGGCTTTGTAATAAACGTTTTAGACAACAATTTCGGCTTTGAAGAAACAGCACTAAAACAGAACGCGCAAATGGACGCGCTTTACGCAATCTTGAAAAAAGAATTGCCGGCAAACCTTGACTTACGCATTCGACTGGAAAAATTTGAATCAAACAAAGAAAACTGCCTTTTGGATCCAAACAAAACCTTTACAGAATGCTTTCCAAGCAAAATAGTGTTTCCAGAAAAAGGAAACACAATACCGCAAGGAAAAGAAATCGTGAGCACTAGCACTTTCTTGGTGAAAAAATCACCTCCAGGGCAATGCTCAGTGCAATTCGCAGACAAAAAAACAAGCAAAAAACCGGTTTTAGCATTCTTTCAAGAAAAACCAACAATCGCATACTTTAACGGCAGCAGCCCTGACTTAAACATTCAATTCACAACAAAGTTTGATCCAGACACAAGCGAAATAGAATGCGATCAAAACATAAGATGCGATTTAAACGCCTTCATTCCTTCAGGCGGAAGAAAAAAAGCAGACATTGTTTTGCTACTCACAAAAAGCGGTTCTCTAAAAAGCAACGAAAATAACAAAAACATGGGAGTAATAAAAAGTGGCTCATTTAATGGCGGCACCTATTCTGGAAATTGCAATAATCCGGATGCTAACAGTTGGCAAAACCTGTATGATATAAACATTGAAAAGTTTGAAAGCGATTTGGGATTCCAAATTCTAATGAGCTATTCCGGTTATGCTGGTTCATGTGGAAGCCCTAGGCTTAGGCTTTTGAGTCCAACTGGAACATATAAGCCAAATGTCAATGGTGCAACGGGGGCATCCCCCATAACCGTTGACCCTGGTAACAATCCGGGGGCTGGGCTTTGGAGAATACAGGGGTGGAGTGATGAAAATATCAATTATGACTTGAATCTTGTCTATAAAGGAAAAGCCAAAATCGAAGACCTGCTAAAAAAAGCATCAAAATCTTTCATTAACCATCAAATGTGGGATGCAAACTATGACCAACTGGCAATGTTTTCATTCAACCAAGACGTCAATACTGACCTAAAATTAATGGTTGCCAGTGATGCAAACCGGTTTTTGATAAAAAAAGGAATTGATGACATAGTGGTGGGGGGACAAAGCGAGACTGGCTCTGCCCTTTACGAGGGCCGACTTGAACTGACATCATCACGAGCCCAAAGTGGTTCAGTAAAAGCAATTGTTTTGATTAGCAATATGCAAACAGAAGACCCACAACACGAGCCAATTCCAGAAGCACATATTTGCAAGGACAATAATATTGTGATTTACTCAATTGGATTTGGATCCTCTGACAATCTTTCAAAAATGCAAGAAATGGCCGATATAACTGGCGGAAAATATTATTATCTTTCAGATTTCACTTTGCTCTCTCAAGTTTACGAAGATATTGGCTACCAGATTGGTTATCTTTTGAAAAAGCAAAAGGAGGCTTATGATGTAAGCATTAGGGTTGAATTGCCAGCTGGAGCCAGGGTTTTGGACAGCAATGGCGGCACTTTTGAAGTGGATTCAGGCAAGGAATTCTTGAAATATTCGAAAGCACACCTTTCAACCAACGAAGAATGGCTTAACCACTTCATTGTCCAGTACGATTGCAACATGGACACTGCTTGCAATACTAGCAGTTTCAAGATTCCAGGAGAAAACAGTGCTTTCTATTATAAAGACGAAAATGGAATAAGCAAAACCCCCATTATTTGGCCTGACAAAAAAACCATAATATTGAAGTTCCGTGACCTTCAAGTTGCAATTGTTAATGGTTATTTGGTTGCTGTTAACAGCTTGTTTTTGGATTTGAATGCTAAAAACACTGGGTTGCTGAATGCAGGGGCAACAACAATAGACTTTTATTGGAGCCCTGATGGTGCAACAATTGATCCAGTGAACAAGCTTTTGACTATTAATGTTCCTTTATTGGATGTGAATGCTTTCAAACTGTTTTACGATCAACCGCTTTCAAAAGAGGGCTGGATTATTGCAGTAATTAACCCGAATGGCAACATAAAAGAGTGCCCGCGGGGAAACATTGCCAAAATTTTATGCCATAGCGGGACAAGAGTGGAATATTATAAGTTAACTGCTTGGGTTTGGAGAAAATAGCTTTAAAGTGAAAAAATGAATTCAAAAGGCATTTTGTTCACTGCAATGGTTTTCTTGATGATTCTTTCCATACTGGCATTGAATTCCACAATACAGGAAAACCGTGCCACAGAACAGCATTTTGACACTCCGGCAACAATATTGCGTGTTTCAGAATTGTTTGAAAACATTAATGATTCAGTGATAGAATTGAAGAAAAGCGCTGAAGCGACAAAAATCGAGAAAAGGATTCTGCCATTCGACTATAATTTTGGAAACCATTCCACAAGCACAGACTTTGGCTTGCCTTTAAGGGAATCGGATTTCAACACGTATTTTGACACTTTAAACCTTGCAGAAATAATGCTTGAGGACAAAAGCTATGCAACAACCTATGCTGGATTGGATGTGGACATTAACACCATCAAGAACGAGGAATGGGGTGGCAATGCGAACACATTCCATTTCTTGCTGGAGCCCTTTTGTTATGAATTCGCTTTAAGCAAACAAAGTGCAGTTTTTGCAGAATCCAAGAGCGGGCGCTGCTCTGGATTTGATTTTTCGCGAATTAAAAGAATTGATGTTGGAGTGACAATTTACCAGTACGATGAAGACTATAATGCAATTCTTTGCAATGGTGCAATTTGTCCTGCCTCACAACCATTCAATCCAGCCAGCACACAACCGTATTTTTCTATAACAATAGATGACTCAAAATGCGGCAATTGCAATTTCGGGGCACTGCAAAAAACAATTTCAGGACATTATAATCCAGCAACTGGGGAAACAATAACAATTTTTTGCGACAAGCCGTCCTGCAATTCTAGTCCGATAACAATCAGTTTCAGTCAAGGGGTTTCAATAAACCATGCTGGCCCTACAAGGACAGAGTTTTTAGTGAACCACTTGTTTGATGCAAACGTGGATTCCTTTAAATTGCTTGATTTTAATGTTTCAGTTAGCACTCCTGACAAAAAAATCGTGAAATCAAACAATTTGGAGGCAATAAATTAAAGGGAAAAATTAATAATAAAGAGCCTGCAATATTCTTCAAAAGAGAGATGAAAAAAATGGCTATTAGATTGTTTGAATTGCTTAAACGGCTTTTTGGAATAAAAAAGGCAGAGCAGATTGCCAGAGAGGCTGAAAAGCACCCGCCAACTGCTGTTGAAAAATGGAGGGAAAGCAAGGGCGGCGAATTCTTGAAAATGGAAAAGCACAAGGGTTGGTTTGATGGAAAGGCAGAGCACCAGCTTGCTGCAAAAAAAGCTTGGCATAAAAGGTTAGAGCACAAACTGGATGAAATTGCTGCAAAAAAAGAGAAAACCCCTGCTGACCGCAAGGCAATAAAAGAAATAGAGGAAAAGCTTGTTTCACTGGAAAAGGAAATAATAAAGATGGAGAGAGAGGAAAGCAAAAAAAAGGGTTTGCCAAAAGAAAGAAAACTGCGCAGGAAAAAAATAAGGGCAAAACTTGAAGGAAAAAAGCCATTAAAGCCAAAAACCAAAAAAACAAGGAAAGCCGAAAAAGAAAAAGAAGCAAAACCAGTGGAAGCAGAAAAAACTCCAGAAACAACAGAACCAGTGGTTGGTTCAAAGGAGAGCACGCCTGAGGTTAAACCATTGGAAGAACCGCAAAAAAATACTTCGCTTGAAACCCCTAGTGCTATTGAAACCAAGCCACAAGACAAGGAAAGCGCTCTCATTGAAAGAAGCCTTTGGGCAAAACAAAGAGCAGAAAAAGCTGCAATGGAGGAAATGCAAAGAGAAAGATTAAAAGAAATAATAAAAGAAAAAAGCGGAGAAGGCACTCCAGAAGAAAAAATAGAGGTTGCAGAGCGCAGAATTCAAGAATTAATGCAAAAATACCATTTAAGCGAAAAACAAATTGAAAGCGAGCTCGAAAAACTGGACAGCCGCAGGCTATTGCAAGACTTTGACAGACTAATAAACTTAATTGAAGCTGACAGAAGGGAAAGAAGAATAATAATAGAAGAATCGCCTGAAATGATTGACACCGCAATGCCCTACTTGGACCACAAAAAAGAAAAAACAAAAACAATTGCAAAAGAGATAAAAAAGCACCGCATTGTAACGGATGCGGACAGGATTTACGCTTATGTAAAAGAAAAAGGGCATGCAAAATCAAAACAATTATCAAAAGAGCTTGGCATTCCCGGAAAAAAAGTGGACGAATACGCTGAAATCCTTGCAGAAAACGGGCTTGTGGAATTAAAATACTTGCCTTTGGGCGGCATTCTAATAAAATTAAAAGAAGAAAAAAAAGCAAAAAAATAAAACCCGCAATGGTGGAATGAAATGGCAGTGGAAAAAGTCATAGAATCCTATAAAGTGCAAGCCGACAAAGAAGAAGTGGAAATCAACATTTTGGAAAAAAGGCACGAACTCGTAAACGAATACAATGTGAACATTCCAGAAATAGGCGCTGGAACCCAAGCACTGCTCTTAGAACTAAAAAACAGCCTTATATCAGTGAGAGGGGCAATGAGCGAAAAAATCTCAGACCCAGACCAAATCAATGAAATGAAAAAAAACTTTGCAAGAGAGGCAGAAAAGCAAATAAAGGCAAGAATGCCGAAAGCAGACCAAAAAACAGTGAACGATTTAACCGCAGTCCTAATGCACGAAATGCTTGGCTTAGGCAAACTGGAAATAATGCTTTCAGACCCAAACCTGGAAGAAATCGTGGTAAACCAGTCAGACGCCCCAGTATGGGTTTACCACAAAAAATACGGCTGGCTAAAATCAAACATTTTCGTTGAACCCGAAGAACAAATAGAAAACTATGCAAACATAATTGCAAGAAGAATCGGCAAACAAATAACCACCTTAAACCCGTTGCTGGACGCACACTTGATAACAGGAGACAGGGCAAACGCAACCCTTTACCCGATAAGCAGCAATGGAAACACAATCACAATTAGAATGTTCAGGAGAGACCCTTGGACAGTCTCAGAACTAATAGAAAACAACACAGTAAGCGCAGAATTAATGGCAACCTTGTGGGAAGCAATACAATACGAGTTAAACATAATATTCAGTGGGGGCACAGCAAGCGGAAAAACCACAATTCTCGGCATTTGCCTTCCATTCATTCCCCCAAACCATAGAATGATAAGCATAGAAGACACAAGAGAACTAAGAGCACCAGAATTCTTGCACTGGGTTCCATTAACCACAAGAGAACCCAACCCTGAAGGAAAAGGCGGGGTTTCAATGCTCGACTTATTGGTAAACTCTCTTAGAATGAGGCCTGACAGAATAATAGTAGGCGAAATAAGAAGGCAAAGGGAAGCCGAAGTATTGTTTGAAGCAATGCACACAGGGCATAGCGCTTACACTACAGTGCACGCAAACACTGCACAGGAAACCATTAGAAGGCTTGTAAACCCGCCGATTTCAGTGCCCTTGACAATGCTTGACGCAGTCCACTTAAACGTTGTAATGTTCAGGAACAGGAAAATAGGTAGCAGGAGAGTATTGCATGTCGCAGAATTCATTCCAGAAAAAAGAGGAGTGACAGAGGAAGTTGTAAAAACAAACCTGATTTTTAGGTGGAGTCCAGCAAAAGACCAGATAAGAAAACAAAATGAAAGCATTAGGTTGTTTGACGAACTGGGCTTGCATACAGGCATGAATGTAATGGAAATAAAGAAAGAAATACTGGAAAAGCAAAAAATCCTGGACTGGATGGTGGACAAAAAAATAAAGGATGTAAATAGTGTTGGAAGGGTTGTTGCAGAATACTATAATGATCCAGACCGGGTTATAGAAATTGTTAGAAAAAACCAGGACTTTAAAAAAATAATAGAATGATGCAAATGAAGCAAATGCTGCCATTTGGCATACTGCCACTGGAAAAACTCAAAACAATGAGCGCTCCACTAACCCCTTTGGGCGCAACACTTGAAAAAAAATTTCCAATCCTGAAAAGCCAACTCAAACAAGCAGACTTAAACATAACAGCCAAAGAGTATATTGCAATAATGGTAATGCTGGCAGCATTCTATTTCATGTTATCCTTTGGATTGATATTCTTGCTTGTGGATCGCTTGTGGATAAACCCACCCACACACCCACTAATAATAACGTTTTTACTGGCATTATTCAGTGCTTTCATGGTTTTAGTGCAATTACTGGCATACCCTACAATTGTTGTAAGGAGAAAAGTCAGAGAAATTGAAAAAAACCTGGTTTTCGCCCTGAGAACAATCCTAGTGCAATTGAAAAGCGGAATAAGCTTATACTATGCAATGAAAGTGGTGGCAGAAGAAGAATACGGCACCCTAAGCCAAGAATTCCAAAAAATGATGCACAAAATCAATGCCGGCATACCACAAGAAACAGCATTGCAGGAAATGGCTGACGCAAACCCCTCCCCAATGTTCCGCAGAGTAGTGTGGCAAATGGTGAACGGCTTGAAAGGCGGAGGCGACATAGAAAAAATCATATCAGAATCACTTCACTCGCTTTCAAGACAACAAAAAATAGGAATTGAAAAATATGGGGCTCAACTAAGAGTTCTCTCCCTAGTATACATGATGATTGGAATAATAATTCCAGCCCTCGGACTAGCATTCCTGATAGTAATTGGAAGCTTTCCAAAAATAAGCATAAGCGAGCCAATATTCATTCTCTTGCTAGTAGTAATAGGCATAATGGAATTCATGTTCATAGGCCTCATTAAATCCAAGAGGCCAACACTCATAAGCAGTTGAAAAAAAATGTCATTTTATGAAAGAATTGGAGCCATACTGCCAAAAAGCCTGAGAAAAAGGCTGTCCAAAAGCTTAGCATATGTAGACATAGAAATGAGTGAAACCCGCTTTGCAGGCTTTCTAGTAATATTTTCAGTTGGCTTGGGCATAATTGCTTCAATTGCCGCCTACCTCTTATACGGTTTTCCCGGATATCTTTCCTTTCCAATAGCAACAATGCTTTTTGCAGGCATAGCCTTATACTGGCTAAAAATAGTTTCACTAAAAAAAGCAGAAATTGCAGAAAAATTCCTTCCAGACGCACTAGAACTCATAGCCTCAAACATTAAAACCGGCATGACCACAGAAAGAGCACTATTTGAATCAGCAAGAGACGAATTCGGGCCATTAAGCCGAGAATTCAAAGTGGCAAGCAGAAAAATCATTACAGGGCAGAGAACAGAGGTTGCATTAAGCGAAATACCCAAAAAAATAAACTCGCCATTGCTGGAAAGAACCATAAGCCTGCTCATTCACGGCATAAGAAGCGGAGGCCAAATAACAGACTTGTTATTCCAGTTAAGTGACAGCATAAGAGAAGAAAACGCAATCAAAGAAGAAATCAACGCCAACATTAGCATGTACATAATGATGATATTCATTACAGCAGCATTTGGCGCCCCAATATTGTTTGGGATTTCCTCCTACATTGTAGGCATTGTAAGCGAGCGCTCCACACAATACGGTCCATCAAACCTTCCAGAAAACACAAGCATTGGAGTGGCTGGCAGAATAACAATGCTCACAACAGACACTCAAAAAGAAAAAGTAAGCGAAGAATTCATAGTGTTTTTTGCAGAAATCGCCCTCGTAATCACAGCAATTTTTTCCTCTCTAGCAATAGGCGTAATCCAGACAGGAAACGAAATAAACGGCATACGCTACATTCCGGTTATCCTCTTCATAGACTTCTTTTTATTCTTCTTCGTGCGCAGCACACTGGGAACCCTTATGGGACAAATGGGATTCCTATAAAAGCAAATAGCAATACCAAATTATAATCAAGTATTGCTTTATAATTTCTTTGCAACATAATCCAGTTATGATTGTCAGATGGACATTGCACGCCAAGCACATGTTCGCAGAAAGAGCTGCAATGCTAGGCTTAAATTACGGTGAAATCGAACTCGCAATAAAAAAACAAGAAGTCAAAATCAAAGAAGAGAACGACAAATGCAAAACCATTTTTGGAATACAAAACACCATATTAACTGCAGTGAAAGCCGAAAAACCCGGATTAATCTATGTGCTTACCCTATGGGAAGCCAGTGAAGAGGAGGCAAAAAAATGGAAGCAGAGATAAAATGCCATTTGTGCAACGGAAAAACAGAACTCAAATCCGAAGAACTCCAATTGGACGGAGGCCGCATCATAATAAAGAACTCCCCCTACTATGAATGCACAAAATGTGGAGAAAAATTTGCAACAAGCAAACAAATGCAGAAATTAAGCGAACAAATAAACACAAAATTCGTCTTCCAGAGACCCATAATAAATGCAGGCCGAAGCCTAGCAATAACCCTGCCAGCCGATTTAGTCCAATACTACGGCTTAAAAAAGGGCAATAAAATAAAACTAATTCCTGAAAACAAAAAAGAAATCAAAATATCATTACAATAAAACCACTACAAAAATGCACGGGCTTACACTAAAACAGCAAAAACAACTGTAAACGCTATTGTACTGATTACAC
This sequence comes from Candidatus Iainarchaeum sp., assembly GCA_038736825.1. Taxonomy (GTDB): domain Archaea; phylum Iainarchaeota; class Iainarchaeia; order Iainarchaeales; family DTGL01; genus JAPLVS01. The sequence goes on along the minus strand of JAVYME010000002.1, from coordinate 5,008 downwards.
TTTTATTGCACTAAATATTGCATTGATTTTACAATAAAAAAATCAGCAAAAAAACACTTTACAGTATAATTGCACTGGCCTTTACAATAAATACAATTACAAAACACTAAAAGTGCAAACATACAGTAAAACTAACACTAACTATTACACAATTCTGCACTAAAACCGCCAGAAATTACACTTGAATTTTACTTGTTTTACAATAAAAAGCACAATTAGTGTAAAGGCAACTGCAAGCACGCAAAAAAAGCCTGCAATTCAATTGTAGGAAATTACACTAAAAGTGCAAAGCTTTTGCAAAAGACAAACACAATTACACTTAAAAGTGCAACCAAACGAAACAATACTGTATTGCTTTACAGTAAAAAGCACATGAACTGTACAATATTACAAAACCCAAAAAAAAGCCTGCAAAAAAACTGTAAAAAGTGCAAAAGCTTACAGTAAAAAGTGTAAAAAAAACTGTAAAAAATACACAACAAACTGCAAAAAAATACAATAAAAGTGTAAAACCTTACAATAAAAACTCAAAGAAAGGCACAATCCATAATAAAACCAAAAACAAAGGAAACCAGAAAGGGCAAGGCAATACAAAAAGAGCCCTGCCAAAGCAAAGCCAAATACACAATCATACACAATAGTACAATCCACTGTAAAGCCAGTGAAACAAACACAAAAAACTCTTTATACAATACAAAAACAAGTGTAAAACTAAGTGTAACACAATAAAAAAAAACAACAAGCAGACAGCAGGGTTAGTGTAAACAGTACAATTACAAATACACAAAAAATACACTTCCTTGGCTGCAATGCAAAATGTTACACAAAACCCAAACAGCCCCCCCAAACGACCTAAAACTGAAACTTAAAAGTGAAAGAAAGATAAAAAGAAAAAAAAGGAAAAGACAAGTGGTTTAAACTTGACCAGAACAGACAACATCAAAGTCATATGTCAAATCTTTGGACGTGACATTGACTGTAACCCTGCCATTGCCAAACTTGGTGCCCCTCTCTGGGGCATCAATGCCCATAATCTTAAAGGTTTGGTTTGCAGCCACCGGCGAAACCGAAACCTCTCCCACGCCCCTAAAGTCTCCAGATCCAATCACAGAGTTTACAATTACATCGCTGCCAGTGCCATTTTGCAGAGTAATCATAACGCCTCTACTGCCCGCTAAAACAGCAAATGCTCTTACAGCAAATCCACGACTTTCTGACTTACAGTTTACACCGCCTGTCGCACTAGAAGTCACATACCAAAAAACTCCAAAAGAAACTAACAAAAAAACAAAAACAATGAAAATTATTACAATTATCCCCAAAGCCAAAAGCAATTTCTTCATAAAAACCAGTCCCTCCCGACCAACAGAGCAATACAGCCAAGCCTGCGCTTGAAGAAGACAATCAAAAAATCAACAAACAAAAAAAAGAAAAAAGATGGAAAGGCAAGTTTAAACCTTTCCAGTGCAGATGACGTCAAAATTTGCTGGAAGCGTATCAATGCTGGCAACAATCTCTACTCTTCCATCGTCAAAAGTATTACTCAAATTTGTGGCTGCATTAGGAGGCGCATTTATCCCAGTAATATTAACTGTTTGATTTGGGGCGACAGTATTAGTGCTCAATACACCTGCGCCATTAAAATCTCCTCTTCCTGTTGCACTAACCATTGTGACTGTTTGTCCTGTTCCATTTCGCAGTGTTAGACTAACTCCCCCTGGTCCGGCGGATACTGCCTGTGCCGTTACCACGAAGTTGTTGCTTCTGGATTGGCAGGTTACTCCGCCTGTTGCACTTGATGTTACGTACCACAAAATTCCAATGACTATGGCGATCACGATTAGGGCCCAACCATAGGTCATCAGGTATTCTAAAGCAGATTGTGCTTTTTTGTTCATTTCATCATCCTCCGTTCTTTGCAAAGAACTGGCGCCAAAAACAACCATAAGGCAGCCAATGGCACCAATATAGCATTATTTATGGGGGTTTTCTGTATTTAAAGGTTTCTTTTTTGGAATTCGGGGTTTGAATTTTGTTAATGGGTTTTTGCAAATTTTGCTTTTAAGGCTTTTTCCACTGGCTTGGGAACGCATTCGCATAGGGAGCCGCCCAAGGAGGCGATTTCTTTTACTACTGAGCTGCTGACATAAAAGTATTTCGGGCTTGTCATTATGAACACTGTGTCAGCTTCTGGAAGCATTTTGCGGTTCATTAGGGCTTGCTGGAATTCGTATTCGAAATCGCTTAAAGCGCGCAAGCCGCGGAGGATGGTGTGGGCTTTTTTTTTCTTTAAGTAGTCCACTAGCAGGCCGGAAAAGGATTCAACTGAAACGCCTTGAAGGTTTTTGGTTGAGGCTTTTGCCATTGCAACTCTTTCCTCTAAAGAGAAGAGCGGGGTTTTTTTCGGGTTTGTGGTTATGGCGATTATTACTGAATCAAACATTTTCAGGGCTCGCTTGATGATGTCTATGTGGCCGTTGGTTATTGGGTCAAAGGTTCCAGCGTAAACTGCAATTCTTTCAGGCATTTAATGCCTCCAGTTTTAATAATAGTCTTTCAATTTGTGGTTTTAGTTCTGCAATGGAGCCACTGTTATCAATTGCAAAGTTTGCTCTTTTAACCTTTTCCTTTTCAGGCAATTGGGCTTTTTCTCTTTCAAGGAATTCTTTTTCTGAAAAGCCTTTGGAAAGCATTCTGTAAAGGCGGGTTTTTGGGTGAGCGCAGACTGCAACCACAAAATCAAAGTCTTGCTCGAAACCAGATTCAAACAATAGCGGGGCTTCCACGAAAACAAAGCGTTCTTTTTCCAGCAAGGAGAGTTTTTTCAATAGGATTTTTCTTGCTTGGGAGTGCAAAATGGATTCTAGGGCTTTTCTTTTCACTGGATTGGAAAAGGCTTGTTCTGCTATTGTTTTTTTGTTCAGTGAACCGAACAAGGACTTGATTTTTTTTGCAATGGATTTTTTTTTGTATAATTTTGCTATTATTGCGTCAACGCTTATTACTGTAAAGCCTTTTCTTTTCAATAAGTGGGCTATTGTGGTTTTGCCAGCGCAAAGGCTGCCGGTTATTGCGATTTTAAGCATAAGGGATTTGGAGGGGAAAGGAAAAAAAGCAAAACGCAGGGTTTGGATTAAAAACTGTAGTTGAAAAAACGGTTTGTGTTGCGAATTGCATAGCAATAACTGGATTTAGGTGATATATTTGTCTGGTGTGATTTCAACCAAGCTGAATTCTTCGGAATTGCAGCTACTGGGAATTTCTTCGGATTTTCCTTTCTGGTTGAATTCACACCACTTCTTTTTTTAGTTTTTTTATGCGGTTTTAGTGGCAAAAGCAGTTTTTTGACTAAAAATTTTTTTAGTCTGATTCTTGCAGTGCTGGATTTTTTGGAGCAAGCGGTTGTGCTTCCAATATTTCTATTTTTTTGCCTGTAAGGCTGGAAAGCGTTGCTTCAAGGGATTTCATGGATTCAAATATTTTTTTATTGAGGGCTTCTGCTGTTTTGCGGGTTTCTGTTAGTGTTGCAAGGGTTTCCCTGTAATTGCGCTCTAGGGATTCCAGTTGTTTTTTGGCAGTGTCAATTTCTGTTTTAACTGAAATGGCTTTTTCTCTGGCTTCTGTTTCCCTGAGGGCTTTTTCCAGGCTGTTTTCTTTCCAAAAAAAGTCTGAAAAGAAGTCGCGTTCAAGCAGTTCCTCTATGCTTGCAAGGGTTTTGGCTTTTTCTTTTTCGCTTAGTTCTATTTTTCCTTTTTCAATTGCTTCTTTGAGGGATTTCAACAAGCGCTTGAAGGATTCGCCTTTGGTGTCCCTCTTGTATAATAGGGCTGGATCCCTGAAAAAGAGTGAAAGCGTGGTTTCTGAATCGCTTCCAAGCGAAAAAAGGCCTTTTTCTGAAAGATTGGCTAGTTTTTTCAAGGGTCTTTCCATGCATAAAACTGTTTCCAGGAATTTTTCCCTTAGTTTTGTTTTTTCCAATAATAATTCTTTTTTCTTGGATTCCAGGGCTTGGAGTTCTCTTGCTGAACCTGAATTCATTGTTCTTTCCAATGCTGCTTTTACGGATTTCTTGTTTTTTTCTATGGCTTCAAGGGTTTTTTCTAAAGCGGTTATTTTTTCTTCTGTCATTGAAAGCTCTGCTTTTTCCTTTTTAATGGAGGCAATAAAGGCTTCAAGGCTTTTCTTTTGGAAGAGGAAATCGTTGCGTTTTACTATTTCAGAGAGCTCTTTAAGGCTTGTTTCAAGGGAATCCATTCGCTTGCCTATTTCTCGCATTGAGTCTTTTAAAAGGAAACTGGTGTAGGCTATGTTTTTAGAGCTGGCTCTTATTTTTTTGTCCAAGAGTTCAAGGCTTTCATTGGAATAATTGCGTATTTCCTCTAAATCGTCAGTGAAGGGTGGCTGTATTCGCTCTAAAACTGCTTTGATTTTTTTTATGGCGTCGCCTTTTGCTGTTTTGACTGCCTTTCTGAAGCGCTGGTTTCCCTCTTCAGTGATTTCTTCCTTTTCAAGTTCGGCTAAAAGCTCGCTGGTTTCACGGATTGTGTGTTTTATTTCTGCAAATTTTGCTGGGATTTCCTTGTCAAGGGAGGTGGCTTTTTGCTCTGCTGCCTTTTGTTCTAGGAATTGGTTTACTTCTTCAAAGCTTATCTGGTTGGAGCTTGCTTTCCTGCTTTTACTGGATTTTTTTGAACCGAAAAGGCTTGCAAACAGTTTTTCCAGGAAGCCCATAAATAGAAGGGGGCAGAACAAAGAATAAAACCATATTCCTGAAAGCCAAAAAGCCAGGCCATCTTATACATAACCATTTTCTTTTTATTCCTTTTCAGCCAATTGCTTTCAAGTGAAAGAAATGAATATAGAAAAACTGCTAGCGCAAAGAAAGCCCTTAATTGAAAGGGAAATAGAAAAAGTGCTTCCCAGAAAAGCCACAATGGAATGTCTTGAAAGAGCACTAGGCAAAGCCGATTACTCTTACGACCTTGAAACAATTTCAAGAGAATTCAAT
>JAVYME010000001.1:42707-157382 GCA_038736825.1 Candidatus Iainarchaeum sp. | reverse complement strand
CGAAAAAATCAGTACTTGTTCTCTCGCAAGGGCGGTTTGACGAAGACAAAAGGCTTTTTTTGGCTGGAAGCCAGAGAATTCCACAAAACACTAGCATTCAAGAAATACTTCTCAATGGCGGACTAAAGCATTTCGTTGTTTCCGAAAATGCCTTTTCCAAAGAACAATTGTCAGAGCTCAAAGAAGAACTGGCAAAAGGAAATTCAACCGCAATAGTGCCATCTGATATTCAAAACGAAATAAAGCAAGAACTGGTTTCACTTGGTTTTACTGTAAAAGAGGTTGCCTTGGTTAGCCCTGAAATTCCCTGGCTTTATACAGCCACAGGCTTGAGATCAATAGTAAGGCTTAACCCAGAGCTCACTGGAAACAAGCCATATGTTGAAAGAGCAAGTGATGCAAAAATAGTCCAGGATCTCATGATAACAGGAATGGCTGCCAGCAGTGAATCCTCCTCCAAAGCCCTTGAGCTTGCAAAACTTGAGCGCACTGAAACCAAAATTTTGCTTAGTTCAGGTTCTCTGCCTGTTTCAGTTGAAAGCATAAGCCATTTCTGGACTTCGCCAACACAAGGAAAAGAGTTTTTGACTGGTGCGGCCATAATGGGATTGCTTGCCCTTATAGCGGTTTCAACAATAATTTTTTTGAGATACAAGCAGGTAAAGCTGTCCATGGCAATAATTTTCACTGCAATAGTTGAAGCATTTTGCACTGCAGCTTTCACTTCTTCTTTAGGGCAAAGCATAGACATTGCCACAATTGCGGGAATAATTGCAGCAATCGGAACCGGTGTTAACGATCAAATAATAATAACCGACGAACTTTTAAAGGGCGGAAAGGAAGAAGAACAGGTTTCTGTTGCAAGGCGCATAAAGCGCGCTTTCTTTATGGTTATGGCGGCTGCAGCCACAATGCTTGCAACAATGGTGCCATTTATTGTCTTTGGTGGAGCCATGGTTAAACTGGTTGGGTTTGCAATTGCAGTGGTAATCGGAGTTCTGGTTGGTGTTTTCATTACAAGACCAGCGTATGGTGAAATTGCAAGGTATTTGATGGGAGAATACTGATTTTTGCCTGAAAATCATATTTTTTTCAAGACAACTGACTGGGTTTTTCGTGAATGAAACTGGCTTTTCAAAACTTTAAATTTTTTCATAAAACCCCAGTATTTGAGTGCATCAAAGATTTCATCAGGATCTGTTTTTATGAACGCCAGTCCGCCTGGCTCTAAAACCCGGTACATTTCACTCATGACTTTTTCTGTCAGTTCATCTGGAAAAACCATTATGTATTTGTTAAAGCTTTTGTCGGGAAAAGGCAGGTTTTCAGCATCTGCAACCCTAATATCAGTTCTGTTCTTTTTCCGCGTATAAACGCTTTCTATGGCTTTTGATGCCCTAACCGCAAATGGATCCAAGTCAATGGCAATCATTCGCCCCTCCTTTCCCACAGCAGCCTTCCACACCCTAAAATGGGGAATTATGCCGCAATGCGTTTCAAGAACACGATCGCCTTTTTTTATTTCCAGCAAGGAAGCAATTTCCCTTACAAGCCGAAAATATGGCCCTCTGTGCCTTTTGGCTGGAGCAATCCAAGGCCAAATAAAAATGTCTGCTTTTCTGAATTTTGGCTTTTTTATTTCTTTCTTTGGTTTTTTTCTTCCAATCATTACAATAACTCCGAAAAATCACTTATTTTTGCAATTTTTTTTGTGAGATAATACCAGAGTGCTATAATGAAGGCAGACATGGCAAACCAGGAAAGAGTGTGCAGTGTTTCAGCAGCATTTCCGCCCAATGCAATGCCTGCTGCAAGCACCAAATAAACCCGCACAAGGTTTATTGCAAAAAGAGCAATTGCCCCTAGCGCGAAAACCAATATCTTTTTTTCCAGCGAGGGCTTTTTCAGCGAAAAAACAATTGCAGCCAGAATTGAAGCAGAAACCAGTCCAGTGCAATAGTTTGTTATAACGAAAACCAATCCATTGGCTTTCAAAGTGTTACCGCTTCTTTCCAGCGAGAGCCATCTTGCTTCTACACTAGCAATCCATTCGTTTAAGGGTTGAATTTCTGCAAACCACAAAATGCAGTAAAGCAAGCCAAAAATTATGAAGAATTTTGCCAAAAAAAGCAGGTTTTTATTGTAAATGATTGCATTTTGCTGTTCGCTTTTGCTTGCACTGGCTTTTCTTTTAGCCTGCAAGTTTTTCTTTCTCATGTTGAAATCCTACCAGGGAACACTTTTCAGTTTGAACTTAAACGCAGCATAATTTGAAATCCTGTGAGCCAAAAGCGTGATAACCATCATTATCAAGACTTCTTCTATGGCTGGAATCCTAATCCATGCAGTAAAGGCAAGCCCTCCGCAAACAAAATCAAGCTGGTCAAGGAAAAGAACTGGTTTTCCTCTTTCTATTCCAAAACGCCTTTTTATAAAAGAAGCCGCAATATCGCCAGCTAGGGCGCCTGCACAAAGAAGTGCTCCAAAAAAAACAAAATCTGGCACGAAAGACCTTGTAAAACTGTTGAAAAAAGCATCAATTGCCAAAACCGCCAGTATTCCAGCAGCAAAACCATACAGGGTGCCCTCAATGGATTTTCCTTTTCCAAAAAGCGGTTTTCCATCAATCTTTACGTCAAAATCCAAGGGGGTTTTTCCGCCAAAAAGCAGGGCACAAGCATTTGTTATGTATAAAGGGGCAAGGTATGCTGTGATTATTGTTGCAGTTTCAAGCAATTCCAAGATTCCACCATTCAATTAAAAAGTGTTTTCAATTCTATATGTTGGATATTATTCTATTTTAAAACTGTTGCAGGCGTGGGATTCAACATGAAAGCAACCACTGTAGTGGCAGTCATAATCGCATGCGTCATGCTCTTGTTAGGACTGGGATTGCTTTTTTCATTCCTTTTCGCAGGCTCTGAAGACGGAGCGCTTTTTCTTTCCAGGGGACAAGTTGCAATTATAGAAATCAAAGGCGAAATCTCAAACGATTCAGGAATGCTTGCAATAAACACCACCGCCGAAGAAACAGCCGAACTAATAAAAAAAGCAGATTCAGACCCATCAATTTCAGGCATCCTCCTTGAAATAAACTCTGGCGGCGGCTCAGTGGTTGCATCAAAAGAAATAGTCCGTGCTTTAAAAGAAGCAAAAAAACCAAAGGTAGCGCTAATAAAAGACATTGGGGCAAGCGGCGCATATTATGCAGCCTCTGCCTGCAATTTCATTATTGCCGATGCTGACTCCCTGACAGGCTCGCTTGGAGTAATTTCAATTAGATTAAACCTTGCAGACTTAAGAGAAAAAATCGGCATTGGAGCTGATTCCTTCACCAAGGGAGACAAAAAAGGAATGGGAGACCCCTTCACAGAACTAAGCGATGAAGAAAGAAAAATAATGCAATCCATTGTAGACCAGGCATGGCAAGGCTTCAGAGAAGACGTGCTCTCGTTTAGAGCTGGAAAAATAAACCAAAGCAAGCTTGACGAAATTTTTGACGGCAGAATAATGACAGGAAAACAAGCACTATCCTATGGACTTATTGACGCGCTTGGCTCAAAAGAAGATGCAGTGAAAAAAATAGGCGAACTAACCGGCACAGAAAAACCCTCCCTGCGAAAAATGGCTCCAGAAAAATCGCTTTTCTCCATGTTAAGCCGGATGGGTTATTCCTTCGGCATGGGCTTCAAGCAAAGCCTTTCCTCTGGAGAAACAAGACTGCAATCTTAGTTCCCTTAACAGCACCCTGTTTCCCAGTGCAATACACACCCATTGCATAAAGCATTATAGTCTCGCAAGAAAGAGTAATAGGATTCGCATTCGGTTTCCTTGAACCCATTATTGGTTACAATTTGGTAAGAAAAAGGCTTGTTGCAAGAGCAATTGCTGCGAAGGTATTTTGCAATGAGTGCGTTTTTCACCCTTGCCGGCGGATCATAATTTAGTGATTTCATGGAATCCTTGGGGTTTGCAAGCCAGTTGTCATAGTAATAGTATTGGCCCCATCCATCCACACAACGAAAACCATCCTCACTGCAATCTGGATCTGCTTTGATTTCTTCAGCACGTGCTTTTTCCTTTGAACACAATTCAACTATTTCTTTAGGTGCTTTTATTTTGAACTCGTTTGATTTCACTTCAAATTCTTCACCTGCGCAGTTTTCATCAAGCCAATAACTTAAACTGAAGCGGTAAATGCCGGCTTCTGCCTTGTGGATTATCCTGCAATAAGGGACTCCTTTGGGTTCACCACTCCATTCGCAAGGCGGAACCACGCCAGTGCTGGCTTCCTGCGTCCACTCTCTTAAAAAACTGTTTTCAATTTTTTTGCACAGTGGTCGCACCATTTGAGGCAGGTTTAAGAATTCCTCACAGGTTTTTTTTAAAAAGCAAGGATAGCCGTAATCTCTTTCTGCTGAAAGCCATTCCCCGCCAACCTTTTTTTCAATTGTGATTCCCCTCCAGTCATACAAGTTGCCTTTTATTTCAGCATTCAGTTTCACTGTTTCGCCTTGCTCGTATTCCGTTTTATCGGTTTTAATTGTTACTCGCACTTCCTCACAGCTATTTTTGCCTCCCCTACACAAACACATTGTTTCGGGTTTTGGGCTTATAACCTGCAAGCAAACTGGGTTTTCAGGGCAGTCTATTTTTGCGAGTTTGCTCATGCACTCCCATTTCGCGCCTGCGCTTTCAGGGCAACAGTTGGTGTTAACCCAAGTACAATCCTCGTCTTGCTGGCACTCTCCTGCCCTACCGCAATTCTCCAAGCAAAATCCTTTTTGGCATGAAATTGGGCACTGTGATATTTTCACAAGTTTTTTGCAGTCATTATCGTTTTTGCATGCCAATTCTTCGCAGGAGCACGCACAGGCTCCATTTTTGCAAGAAAAATAGCAGCCGTAGCTGCAGGTTTCATGACCCCATTTTTCGCAGTCAAAATCGGTTTCGCATTTTTTTTCTTCGCTTAAGTCCACGAGAACCCACATTGCCCTTATTGTTTTTTTTGGAGTCGGATTGAATTCCAGTTTTATGAGTTTTTCGGTTTCGCTTTGCGGCAACAAGTATGAAAGCCTTGCAAATCTGTCAATGTTTGAAGGTCGGTAAAAGGGAGTTGCCCAAAGCGAATCAAACGCCTGTGATTCTTTTTCAGTAAAACCCAACTGCATCATTTTTGCTTTCAAGCCCAGTTTTTCCCTATTCCTTAGTTCTACTAGTTCATCCCCATCCAGTTTTCTGTAATCTAATTTGATTTCCTTGCTCTGCCCGGCTTTCAATTCACTCAAAAAGCCAGTGTAAGCGTACTTTACCCCATAGACCGGACCGGTATTGATTGAAAGAAAAACATTGAAAACATCATAACCGGCATTGTTTTTTACAATAGCCTTTTGCCCTTTTATTTTAGATGAATCCCCTGCTTCTTCCAGTTCATAGGAAACCGTTATTTTGTTTTCAAATTGCATTTCGCCCTCGTAGAAGAGGAATCGTGCCTCAGTGTCCCCATGCTTTAGCAAGTCGGCTTCAACATCGTTAAGGGTTGGAATTATTGACTGAAGCGGCAAAAGTTCGCCAAAGCCTTTTACAGTCTCCATTTCTGTTTTGCCTGTTTTTCCGACAACCTGCACGTTTTCCCATTTCAAAGAGTTTTTGGAAATTTCAGCTTGCGGGTAAGCCAGAGTGGGGTTTCCACTGCTGAAAATTGCCTTGGCACTGAAATTTTTCAAATTTCCAGCATGCACGTAAATTACAGGCTCCTTTACAAGCACTGCAGTGGCTTGCTCTGGTCTAGATGTCAGAATCCATTGTTCTGAACTATGACAGCCTGCAATAACCCCCCACTCGTGCACTTCATATTCTTCTGTTGGAATCAATGGTTCATTGCAGCCATTCAATAAAAAAAACAAGATTAAGCCGAAAGCCAAAAGGGCAAAAGCACTTTTCTTCATTTAGTTTGCCTCAAAACAATTTTTCTTGTTATATATTTGTGTCATTGTTTTTTAAATACAAGTGACTTTCTTTTTTTTTTAAAGAAATCCCTGTTTTTTTTTGCCTTGTTTATGCCAGCAGGCTTTTGATTAGGATTGCGCTTATTGCGCCTGTGGCTGATCCTAAAAAGTTCACTTGAGTGTTGTTTAGGAGTTTTTTTAGTTCAAATATTGCTCCAAAGAGCGAATCAGCTATTGAGCCAAAAAAACCGCAAAATATTATGGTTATTGCGAGGAGCGGGTTTTGGAATTTTAAGAAATGGAATGTTGCAATCATGGTTGCTCCAAGGATTGCGGAATAGCATCCCAGCGCGGTTATTCCGCCGTCTGTGCCGTGCTCGACTTCCTTGAAGGTGGTTATAAGCCTTGGCTTTTTTTTTGATAAAAGCCCTATTTCTGAGGACAGAGTGTCTGCGAGTGCTGCAGACACCGCTCCATAGTATCCAAATGGGGAGGCAAAGTAGAGGGCAAGGATTGCTGCAGCGCTATTCCCTAAAATGTTTCCTGTGGAGCGCTGTTCGTGCTGTCTTTTTCCATTTCTACCGGTTTTGGTTGCTATTTCTCCAGCGATAAAAAAGAAAACAATTAGGAAGAAGGATTCAAGGCCTCCCAAGAGATAGATTGTTATGCCAACAATGTTTGCTATTATGATGCCGTCTTTGTCTAAAAGTTTTTTTTTCCATGAAACAAGCGAGAAAACCAAGAGTGTTGTGAAAAGGACTAGGGCTTTTGCCAGCTGGTCCATTCTCATTTACCTTCCAGCAACCTGGCTTTGGCTATTTCTATTTTTTTCAGCTTGTCTGTTTCACTGGTTTTTTTTGTTATTTTTGCAATGGTGATGCCGAAAATCAGTTCTTGCAATAGCTGGTCAAAGTCTTTTTTCTGGATGTCGCCGGCGATTATTTCTGTCATTGCCTTTCTTATGGCTTTTTCTTTTTTCTTTTCAAGCTTTCTGCCAGAAATTGCAATTGCGGAAACCCTTGTTTTTTTTCCGTCTTTTGTTGTTCCAGTGACAATTGCTTCTATTTTTGTTATCCTTCTTCTTATCATTCTCCTTAAATAGGATTGGTTGACTTCAAAGCCTATTGCTTCTGTGAAAGCTTTTGATTCTTTTACTTCTCTGACTTTGAATTTTACTGCAATGTGTCTTAGTTTTCTTTGCCCTGTGAGCTCGTCAACTGTGGCCCAAGCGGTTCTTCCAATCACTTGCCTGCTTTTTTCAGCGGGTGTTTCCCCGATGTTTTTGTTTTCAAATATTTTTGGTGCAATCAGTTCAAACCATTTCTTTTTTTTCCATTTGTCAACTGTTTTTTGCACTGCGGCCATTTCACTCACTTTCCTTTATGGCTTTTTCAATGATTTTGTCTCCGGCTTTTAGTATTGTTTTTGTTTGTGCGTTTCCGCATTCTGTGGTTTTTTTTCCAGAGTATTCGATTGATATGGTGTATTCCATTTTTATTTCACCAAAAGCCTTGCTTTTTCTTCAGTGAAGTGCCATTCTGCTGGCAACCTTCCTTTCTTTTTGTAATATGCAACCAGCCTTCTTATTTTTGACACTGTTATCTGGTAGCCTCTTTTTGCTGTTTGGTCTTTTGGGTTTTCATTCATGTGTTCTTTGAGGGTTACGCTTTTTCTTATCAGGTTTAAAAGGTCTTCAGGGGTTTCTTCTGAAAAGCCCTGCTCTTTTAGTATTTCTGAGATTGTTTTGCCTGTTATTGCTCTTACGTCCGGAATGCCGTACTGGTCTCTTAAAATCATTCCGATTTCGCTTTTTGAATAGCCCTCGTTTGCTAGTTTTTTCACGTTTTCAATTATTTCTTCTGGTTTCATTTCAACCCAAGCAGTGTCCTTTTTCTTTTTTGAGCTTTTTTCCGGTTTTTCTGCTTTTTTTGGTTTTTCTTTTTCTGTTTCCATGGGTTCTAATTCTTTTTCATCCATTCCAAAAACCTTTTTTTTAGTACCTTTCCCTCCATGCCGGCAGGGAAAAGAAAAAACATTAATGAGATAATAAGTCCTTCTTGGAAAGGTTTAAATAGGTTTCACCATTGCTTGAAGCTTGTTGAAATGCTTTTTTTTTCAGTTACTGGCAAATAACCTTGCTTGCTAAGTTTATGCATATCTTCCGCGCTTTTCTATTTGTGCAATTTTTTCTGAAATTTTTTTTTCTCCCGTTGTGGCAACATATGCTTTCAATATTGTGTTCCATTCCTTTTTTAGGGATGCATTGCCGGCAAGCAATGTTTTTTTTAGGTTGATTAGGTCAACGGCTTTGTCTTCTTCTTTGCTTGAATTGAAACCCAAGCCAAAGTCTATGAAAACAACTTGTTTTCCGCTGACAATGATGTTGTCAGTTGTTAGGTCGCCGTGGATTATGTCACTGGAATGCATTGCAGCAATTTTTCTGCCTATTTCCCTGCAAAGCCATTGATTTCCCTTTATTTTGCTTTTTGCTTTTTTTCCTTTAATGAATTCCATGAAGAGGGATTTCTTTTCAGAATCCACTGCAAATAAAAGGGGGGTTCTCACTCCGGCTTTTTTGGCTCTATGCAATAACAGTGCTTCAAGCCTTGTCCTTTCAGTTCTTATCTTTTCATCGAGTTCCTTGCACCTGTAGCCCTTTGAAAGCCTGTGTTTTTCAATTGCGTTTTTTTCTTGGAGTTTAAGCGAAATGATTTCAGCTTCAGCGCCTTTTGCGATTGCCTTCTCTGCCACAAGAAAACCTGTTTAAACCATTTAATTATTTATTGGATTCTTTAATCAAAAATCTTTTAATGCTTTTCAGCCAATTTTTTTATATGCCCGCAAAACCTTTCAGGATAACAATTCGCAAAATAGAGCCCCCGTTTTCCCACAACCCAGACGAGGAATTCGCATTCCTTTGCAGGTCTTTGGGTTTTTTTGAAGAAATAGACAAGGAAAAAACCGCCAGTGCAATATTCAGGCACATTGTGAAAAACTATGACAAGGGCAAAAAGCTTACTTCAACCGACCTGGCAAAAATGGTTAAAATGAGCCGTGGCTCTGTAATAAACCACTTGAACAACCTTATCACTGCTGGCCTTGTGCTCAAAGAAGGCCGTTATTATGTGCCGCGCTCTAGGAGCGTTTACCGCACAATACAGGAAATAGAGGAAGACATTGACAGGATTTTTCGCAGAATGCAGGAAACAGCGAAACGGATTGACAGAGAATTCGGCTTAAAGTTTGAATAATTTCAGCTTTTTTTCTCAAAACGGTTTTAAAATTAAAGCAAAAATGCATTCAGCACCAGCCCCGCAAAAAATATTTATACTGGAACGCCCCTTTTAATAGCAGTATGGCTAAATGGAAAGCTTCAGAGAAAAAAGTGGCGCTTGATAATGCAAAACAAAAGAACAAAAAGGCCCTCTTTCTTCTCGCAATACAGGTTTTGCTTGCACTGGTTTTTCTTTTTGAATTATACCATGTTTTGCATATTGACTGGGAAATGCGCACAATTTCTTTTTCGGAAGACCTTTCAGTGTACATTGTGATGGCACTAGTTGTGTTCACGATTTTTTCCATTAGTTTTGTTTCAAAAAAGCGCAACTGGACTTTTCACTCTCTTGATTCCGGCTTGCATTCTCTTTTAAAGGAAACAACCAGCGCTAAAATAAGGCGTTCCCGTGAAAACCCTTTTTCTATTGCCTTAATCCTCATAGATTTTGCTTATGTCATGCTAATTGTTATGGCTGTCTATCTTTATTTGGATCCAGACCCAAATTTGAACAATGACTGGCTTTTAAGCTGGCTTTCCCTGCTCAAAAAATCCGGCACAGACTTGCCTGCTCCATGGGATACAATTGCAAAAATTCTTACCTTTGCAGCAATAACCGCGGTTTTCCTTTACATGCACAATTATGCCTTGAAATTTGATTCTTTGGACAGGCATGCAAGAAAAAGAAAACTGGCTGAAAAAATGCAATTGGCTAAAAGAAAAAAATAATAAAAGCCGCTTTTTTTTTAAAGCGGCAGTTCAGGTGGCGCTCCACTGTCGCCAGTGTCTGTTGGCATTGGAATGCTTTTCGAGTCAGCCTCAATTCCACTGCTTGGCGTTGGTGTCGGAGTTGTTTTTGCAGGGGGGGTTTCAGTGCACCCACTGAAAGCAGTTATTGTTATCAATAAAATTAAGACTATTGCTATCACTTTTAGGTTCATTTACCCCACCTCCAAGATTTCCGGCAAAGCTGGAATTTCAGGGATTGGAATGTCTGGGCTTGCAAGAGAACAACCTGTTTCTGCATAAACCGCGAGTGCTTTTCCAAAGTGTTGTTCTCCAAGAGTGGTTTCCATAGCCTTCACCCACTGTTTTCCCTCAGAGTCATAAAAGAAAGCGCCTTTCATATTGCATTTGCCCATTTTGCCTGGTTGGCTTCCCAGCATATCCTTGAGCACTGGCACAAAATTCCAGCCTTTCTGCAATGGTTTCAATTCAAACAAGGAAACCGGCTTTATCAGTTTTGCTTTTATCGTGCAAGCCTCGCTTGGATTGTAAAGCCCGTATGCTTTGCCTGGCTCTGCCTTTTGTGCTTTAACAAACTGTCCGTTTTTGTATTCAAACAGCCTGAAATTGCTGAGATTGCACTTGTTCAATTCAGTGGCTTTTATTTCGCCTGGAATTGAAAACAAATTCCACCCTTTTCCTATTGCAATCTTGAATTCAATGCCTGTGCCTTTCTCTGTGACAACAAATTCTGCATAGTCTGCCCAGATTGCCTTGGCTGTTATTTCGAATTCGCCGACAGCAATGGATTCGCCTTCGCCAAGAGTGTAAACACTGACTGGCTTTGGAATTTCTATTGGAGTGTTTTGTGATGTTGTCGGGCAGGGTTTGAATTCGCAGTTGTTGTATGGGTCTCTTGAAACGTATGAGCCGTCATCGCATTTTTTTACGTCTTGAGTGCAATTGAGTGGCTGGTTTGTTTTTTTAGCAATTCCAGTTGTTTCAATTATTTCGCTTTTTGCCTTTTCCGAAATCTGCTGGCTGCTCACTGTTTTGCCCATTTGTGCTTTTGCAAACATGTAATTTGTTACCCCTATTTTCACAGTGTTTTTTGCAGTGCAACCACCGGCTTGTCCTTCTGGCACGTCATAACATGCTTCTACGGAGTAAATTCCGAGGAGTTCCATTAACAGGTTTGCTTCTAGCACTCTTGCCTTCATTTTTTCCTTTAATTTGAAGGGTTCGCCGACATGCACGTTGATTGTGTCATCATATGGTGTTTCTTCTGCCAAAAGGGCGGCACTGCCTTCACTGAGGTCAAGGAGTGAAAGCTTTATGTCATAGATTTTGAGGCTTTCACCCAAATTCAGTAAATAGGTTTTTTTGTAGAAAACAGTGTTGCTTGAACCAGAGGCAATCCTGTTTTGCTCCATTATTTTGCTATCAATTCCAGCGTTTTTCATGTTTTCTTGTATGGTTTCCATTTTTTGCTTTATTTCTTGGATTATGGGCATTGGCGTTACACCCCATCCCTTTTTCCAGACTGAAACAATTGCATAGCCTGTTGCAGGGTAAGGTTTAGGCTCGGGCAAAAACTCAATATTTTTGGCTTTAATGGTCACTTTTTCATTTGGATTGCTTTTAAAGTAAAATTCCCGTGTCCACTCAGCCCCTATCTCTTGGGGTATTCCTGATTCTTCAAAGCTGTAAGGCTGGCCATCATTTTTCCACCAAAGAGAGTTTAAGTGTTCCCGGTGCACTAGTTCGTGCGTGTTCCCTTTTCCATCAATGTATACTAACACCTCGTTTTCACATTTGTTATTTTCAATGTGCAGAATGTGGGGGCTGTTTGGAGCACAATGGGGCATGATTTCAAGATAAACACAGTCAAGCGTTTTGCTTACTGAATGCTGGACTTGCATTTTTCTTTCAGACCGACCAGGGCACCCAGTTTCTTCAAAGGGCTGTTGGGATATTACTGCGGACTTGACCAGCGTGACAAAGATATCCTTGTCCAATATAAGCGCTGTTTCTTTTTCTTTTAGCTTGAATTTTTCGCCAAGGCTTACCTTTATGTATTTTATTTCTTCGGATAGCCTATTCACCACGAAAACAGCATTTTTGCCTGAAAGCCCTGCAAAGTATATCTTGTATTCGCCAACTGTTTTTGTTTCACCTTCAAGGATTGCCAAGGGAGTTACTTCTATTACTTTCATTTCCGAACCGTATTGTTGGGGAATGCTTACAAGGATTTTTGCCATTGCCCGCATGTCACACCAGCCTTGAATGCAATAACCTTTTGTTGGATCGCATTTTTCCTTTATTGGGCAGTCAACTGGAATGCTGATGCCTTCAAGGCTCACCCAGAGCAGTTTTTTCTGTGACATGGAGTCAATTATTGTTGCTTTTTCACTCACTTTTAATTCGAATTTTTCTCCCAAGTATGCTGTTTTTTCTTTAACTTCTTGCTTTGTTATTGTCAGGCTTGCATAGGGTGATGCTCCATAGCATTTGGTTGTTTCTTCGCCTGTTTTCAGGTCTTTTTCTATGGCGCATTTGGGGAAAAGTATGCTGTTCAAGTAAATAGTGTGGCCAAAGGCTTCTGCGCTTTCCCCTGCCTTTATTTTCACCCACTTATCGCTTGTTTCTTTTTCAGCGGTTTCCTGCAAGCTATAGGCTGGCTTTAAAATCAATAAAGCGCTGTCTGGTTCAATGCTTGAAAGTTTTGCCTGTAAGCCTGTTTCCCTGACTATTGCCTTTTGTCCTAGGGAAAGGTCAAAGATTTCTCCAAGCGAAACATATTTTGTAGTGTTTTCAGGGTTTTCCTTTAACAATGATTCAAATTCTTGAACCATTTTTAGAGCATATGTTATTGCTTCAGGTTCTTTTTCCAAAATGCACCATGCAATGCTGTTTTCTTTCTCGCCAAGCCTTGCAAACATTTTTTGGATTGGCATGTCGGCAACACACATTGAGACACCTTCACTTTTAGTTATGCAACAGCTTGGATTTGTCATTTTCAATTCAAAAAAGCCTTTTGCGTCAAGGTTTTTAAGGAATTCAATCACTTTTTCACTGCTTGTCTGCCCAGACATTTTTGTCACTTGACCGCTTATTGACTTTTTCTCCACTATGGCGCCATTCTTGTAGACTTCCATGGTTTTTTCCATAACCGCAAACCCGCCATATGAACCATAAACGAACACAGGCACTTCATTTGTTGGATCCGCTTGCACTTCCTTGCAGTAATATCCAACAATGCATTTTTTGCCATTGATTTCACCGTATTCTGGCAAGATTTGGCCGT
Source organism: Candidatus Iainarchaeum sp. (assembly GCA_038736825.1). Lineage (GTDB taxonomy): Archaea > Iainarchaeota > Iainarchaeia > Iainarchaeales > DTGL01 > JAPLVS01. The sequence goes on along the minus strand of JAVYME010000001.1, from coordinate 144,127 downwards.
TCGGGCATGCCTCTGGCGGCATTTTTTCAACAAGCGGGCATTCAATGTCTGTTTCTTGACTGCATGCTCCGCTCACATATTCCACTACAAGGTCTGTTTTGGTTGAAGAAGCGCAAGCCATGCAGGCATTGCTAAAGGTTTTCCTGTACTTGCTGTATTGGCCGTTTGGTCCAAAGTGTTGGATTGTTGCGCAAACGGGCGCGTATTCCATTGTGCAGGCAACGGGTTGTTCTTTTATTGGGCAAACGCCAACAGAATAAGCGTTTGTTGCGGTTGTGGTTGTTGTGGAACTGCTTGTGCTTGTAGGGGCTGCTGAAACAATTATGTTGGGTTGTTCAATTTCGGTTCCCCCAAAGCCAAGGGCTTTCTCGCAAGCATCGTATGAGTCAAAGGTTTGCAGTCCATAATGCATGTATTGTCCGCAAAATTTTTGGTAGCCGCAAGCCTTGGTGTAATTGTCAAACCAGTAAAGGTATTTGCAGTCTCCGCCTTCGCACTTGAATTCAGCATACTTGTTTGTTCCATCTATGGTAGTGTAAGCGTATCCGCCGCAAGTGCTTTTCCAGACCAGGGTTGCTCCTTTTTTGCCATAAACATTCGCTATACAGGTTCCTGAGCCAGAGCATTCGAATTGCCCGTCAGCAGTATAGCATTTTTGAGTGGCAGTGCTGCCACTAAAAACACATTTTACTTGTTCCTTTAAGGTTGTTGTATCAGTCGGGCAGGGTTTGAATTCGCAGTTGTTGTATGGGTCTCTTGAAACGTATGAGCCGTCATCGCATTTTTTTACGTCTTGAGTGCAATTGAGTGGTTGGGTTTTTTTTAGGGCTGTTTCGCATTCTTCTTTTGTTTTGAATGTTTGGAGTCCATAGTACATGTATGTTCCGCAGAATTGCTTGTATCCGCATGTTTTTGTGTCATTGTCGAACCAGTAAAGATAGGAACAACTGTTGTTAATTGTTGGAGAGGGCGCTGGCTCATAATAACTTGTTGTGGCAAAAGCCCACGTGGATAAAAACGCCAAAAACAAAACTGCCAATAAACCATTCTTCATCAAACCACCTACCATAGCATTATAGCCTTACTTTTTCTTCTATTTTATGTTTTTTCTATTATTATATTTTACTGTTTTGCTAATTAAACTTTTTTGGAATTGTTCGGTTTCAATCAACTGCCATTGCAATGGTTTTTTATATTTTTTTGGTTTTTATTGCTTGGTGGTTTTTTTATGAAAAGAACTTATAGGGAATTGTTGGACCAGTTGGTTGAATGGGAGTACCATGAATTGCTGGAACAGCATTCGCTCAAGGAACTCAAGTCTTTGAAGAAAAAATTCGAAAAGCACAGGAAAGAATTGTTAAAGGCATTAAGGGAAAAGGAAAAGCAAGGCGAAATTTGAATTGTAATTCAAGTCCAATTTACTTCGGTTTCTTCCACGCGAAAGTCTTGTCTTGCAATGCTGTCAGAGATTTTTGTCCTTTTTCCGTGCAAGAATTCAAGAATTCCCTGCCATGCAATCATGGCTCCATTGTCCACGCAATACTGTTGTTCTGGCACAAACAGTTTTGCATTTCGTTCCCTGCACATTTTTTCAAGCATTTTCCTCAATGCCTTGCTTGAAGCCACTCCGCCAACTAAGAGAACCTCGTTTCTTTCTGTGTGCGCTAAAGCCCTCTCGGTTGCCTCGCAAAGCATTGCAAAGGCGGTGTGCAAGAGACTGTAAGCCAAATCCTTTTCAGGAAACTTTCCAATTTTTGCCTCTGCTGCTGTTTGCAGTCCAGAGAATACAAGGTCTGTGCCTTTGACAGAATATGGGAGTTCAATGTATTTTTTTCCTTCAAAATACCATTTGTCCAAAGTTGGTCCTGCTGGAAAGCCTAAACCGAGTTTTCTTCCAAAGGAATCCATCAGGTTTCCAATGCCAATGTCCAGTGTTTCCCCAAAAACCGAATAATGTTTTTTTGTGAGGCCGATTATTTGGGTGTTGCCTCCGCTTGCATAAACCACGGTGGGGTTTTTTGCTTTGGTGAGGTGGCGTCCGATTTCAATGTGTGCAATGCAGTGGTTGACTCCAACCAAAGGCAGGTTATGTATAAGGCTGAGTGTGCGTGCTGCGACTGCGCCAACCTTGAGGGTTGGACCCAATCCAGGGCCTTGGGAAAATGAAATGCAATTGATGTCTTTTATTTCCAAGCCGGCTTTTTTTAGGGCTCTTGCGATTGTTAGAGTAGCGTTTTCCCTGTGAAAGTCTGCTGCTTCTTGCGGTTTTATGCCGCCTTCTGTTGTCCTGAAAACAGTGCGCTCGTTTGCCAATATGTGGCCTTTGCTGTCTGCAATTCCGGCTCCAAATGTGTGGGCTGTGCATTCAATTCCAAGGCAAACAAGGCTTGAGCCTGTTTCCTTTATTTTTTTTATTGTTTTTTTGCTTCCAGCAGGCATTTTTTACCACATTATTGACAAAAATATGATGAAATTATATGCAATATGTGCTAAAATATTGATGATTATGTTTTTTGAGCGATGGTAGGCGATTGCTAGCAAGGCTCCCAAAACAAAGGTGCCTATTATTTCCCCAATGGAGCCATATGCAAGGTGTGCTATTGCGAACAGCAGTGTTGAGCCAAGTATGCCGGTTGTTGTTCCCAGTTTGCCTATTTCTCTTTGCAGGAAGCCCCTGAAAAAGATTTCTTCGCATGGCACTCTTACCAGCAATATGTATGCTGCAAGCCAGGGAATTGCAATTATTTCTTTTGCGTGTTCTTCAACGAGTTTTGTGTCATTCAATCCAGCCATGTTGAGTGCTAATGCTAAAATTGTTGCTGTAAGCAAGAGTGCTCCCAAGAGCAGAATGGTTTTTTGAAGAACAATTTTTGCTTTTTCTCTCTTGAATCCGAGTTCGCTTAACAATAGTTTTGCTTTTTTTGCTGAAAGCGGCATTCCCTGCTTTTTTTCAATCCAGAGCCAGCATAGTGGCAGGAAAAAAAAGAATAAGTCTAAAAGCCAGAATGCCATGAAGCATTACTTTTCCTTTTTTGCCTAGTTTTTTTCCGGCTAATTGCCTATTTTGTCCACTTGGTGTAAGCGCAATTCCCGCATACAAGCCTGTCCTTGTGTTCTGCCAAAAATATTCCAGGACCGCATTTTGGGCAGGTTTGTTTTTTTCTTTCCAGGCGCCCGTCTTTCACTGCATAATAGGCGGATTTTTTCATTTTTGCCTTTTTCTTTTTTTGCTTTTTTCCAGTTTTCTCTCCTTTTTCAGCCATTATTGTTCACCTTTTTCCGCTGCTTCGCTTTTTTCTGTCTGGGTTTCACTTTTTTCCTTTTTTTTCTTTCCGCCTTTGTTTTCCCTTTCAGCAAGGAATTTTGGTTCAACCAGCTTGAATGTTCCTTCGTCTGAATAAACGAATGCTTTTCCTTTTGCTTTGTGCTCGCCAAAGCACTGTCTTTCCCAGTAAATTGACACAAGCTCTTCCCTTGCGTTTTTGAGTGCAGCAATCCTTTTCCTTAATTCGGCTCTTGCAGGGGTTTTCTGGGCGTTCTCAATTTCAAAATCTATTTCTGTTCTTTTAAGCAAACTGTCTTCTTTTTCTTTGATTATTCTTAAATCCATTTTGTTCTCACCTGCTAAGCCGTAAAGCATGCTTTCCAATTGTTGAAACCCCCATTTTTTGCGCGATTTCTGAATTTTGCGGATCCAGTATTACCACATAACCACGCCAAAATGTTGTAAAGGAAGTGCTTCCACAGACAGGGCAGTCCTTTCCTTTTTCTATTATTTTTCTGCAATTCCTGCAGGCTTTTCCCTTGAATGTCATCTTCTTCCACCCTCTCTTCTTTCGCTTTTTGCCTGTTTTTCAATTTCTGGTTTTTTTGCCTTGGCTGGTTTTTCGCTTTTCCTGGGCTTGCCTTTTCTTGTGTCTTTTATTTCTTGCTCTATCCATGCATCTTTTCCCAAAAAGGGTTGTCTCATTGTAAGCCCCAGCTTTGAATCCTGCAATGTTCCCTTCAAGCTTATGCTCACAATCCTTGCAAGAACGCGGTCATCCACTTTTAGCTTTTTTTTGCTTTCTTTTCCAGTAAAGCACGCTGCCTTTGAATCATAATTCAAGTATTCGTCCATTATCTGGCTTACATGGATTAAGCCTTCCATTGGACCGACTCCGACAAATGCACCGAATTCGGTTATTTCGCTTACCTTTCCTTCCACTAGTTCGTGCATTTCAGGTTTAAAGACCAGCAATTCTATATCGGTTTTATAGTATGCTGCTCCATCCCCTAAAACAACCTTTCCTTCACCGCTTTTGACTGCACTTATTACTGCAACCACTATTCCAAGGTCTTCGTCTAATAGTCCTTCGTATTCTTCTTGGGTGAGTTTCACTAGGGATTCAGGCATGTCTTTTCCGAATTTTTCAGGGGGCACTCTCACAGTGTCCTTTATTTTTACAACTTCAAACATTTGGCTTCCACCTGTTGTCATTCAGTTTCAATTAGCTTTCCTTTTTTTAAATAAATAATCCTTCCACCAAAGCCTTTAATTCTTTTCTTAAGCTCTCTGTCGCTTGTTGCCACAATAAAGCCGTTCCTGGCTTTTTCTTCAAGGCAGTCATCTGCATTTGCATAATTGTTGCCTATTTTTTTTACTTTGTTGGCTTTAAGTGCTTTTTCCACTATTGCGATTTCCTGCTTTTTTCCCTTTTTTTGCTTCAATATTTCAAGTTCCCGCAAAACGCTTTCAGTGACAAAAAATTCTGTTTTGCCCAGTTTTTCTGTTATTCCCTCAAAGACTTGCGCTCCGTTTTCTGGAATTGACAGTAGAATGCTGGTGTCAAGGGCAACCTTATTCCATTCTTCCAAAGGCAATCAGCCTCCACTTCATTTTTTCCTTTTTGCTTATTGCCACTTGTTGTCCTTTTTCAGCAATAACAGGGCGAGGCAACAATACTGTTATTGAACCAGGCTTGGCTTCTATGACTGTGCCCATTACTGTCATTGTGCCAATTGTGAGCACAATTGATTCGTTTGTTTTTATTTCTGGAACTGCTTCAACAGCCTGTCTTTTGAGAAATTCAATTTCGAGTTTGAGAGTGCTTATAGGTTCTGGAAGAGAGCCAAGGGCTCCTATCACTTGCCCTTTCAACTGGTCGTTTTGGGCAAGGCTTGGGTCTATGCCGGTTTCTATTGCTATCAATCCCCCTGGTTTGGCTGTTTCAAGCTCTCCGCTAGCGCAATTTATTTTGAACACTTTGGTTGCAATTTTTTTGCCGTTAAACCCTGGAGCAATTTCAATGATTTCGTTCTTTTTGATTGTTCCTTGGAGCAAGGTTCCTCCGAGAACGCCTCCCTTCAAGTCAGCTGGCTTGGTGCCAGGCCTGTTCACGTCAAAGGATCGCCCGCAATACATTTTTGCTGGTTTTAATGGATCCAGCACTGGGGATGGCATTGTTTGCTGTATTGCCTCTATGAGTGCACTGATGTTGGCTTTTGAGTGGGCTGCAACAGGCACTACTGGTGAGCCTTCATAATTGTTTTCTTTCAAGAATTTTTGTATTTCTTTGTAGGATTCCAGTGCCCTGTTTTTGTCCACCAAGTCTATTTTGTTTTGTGCCACAACTATGTTTTTTATTCCCGCAATCTTCATTGCGTTCAAGTGCTCTATGGTTTGGGCTTGCGGGCAAAACTCGTTTGCAGCAACCACTAGTATGGCGCCGTTCATCATTGCAGCTCCGCTCAACATTGTTGTCATCAGGGTTTCATGCCCTGGTGCATCCACAAATGAAACCTTTCTAAGAAAGGAGCCTTTTGCGCCACATGCCGGGCATTCGTTTTTTATTGAAAAGTTTAAGGAGCATTTCTGGCAATGGTAAAAGGAAGTGTCAGCATACCCTATTCTTATGGAAATGCCTCGCTTTAATTCCTCGCTGTGAGTGTCAACCCATTGCCCTGTTAGTGCTTCAACCAGGCTTGTTTTGCCAGCATCAACGTGGCCTATCATGCCAATGTTTATTTCTGCCTGCAATGGTTCTTTTTCCAAGGCAGTGCTTGTTTTTGCTGGCTTTTCATGGGGTGGTGTTTTTTTGCTTTCCTCTTTTGTGTGCTTTTTTTTTGCGTGCAATGGCTCTGCTTCCGCTGTTTTTTTTTGCAGTTTTGGCTTTTTGGTTTTTGCAGTTTCCTTTTTTTCCTTCAAAGGCAACCCTTCTCTGTTGATTTTTTTTATTCTTTTGCTGGTTCTTTTTTTGCTTTTTTTTCATCTTTTGCTTCTTCTTTTTTTTCTTCGCCGGTTTTTTTGAATATTTCGGCAAGGCTTTCTGGACCGTATTCTGTTATTTTGAGGTTGAGCTGGTGAATGTCTTTTGCAACAGTGTTTCCTCTCACTCTTTTCCTGCGCTTTTCGCCTTTTTTAAGCCCTTTTATGCCTATGCCTTTTGACATTAAGATTTTTTTTCTGGATTGTCCTTCCACTGAGGGTTTCATTGGAAAGCCATCTTTGTCGCTTCCGCCTGTTATTATTGCCTTGTAGCCTTTCAATCCAATTGTTTCCAGTGAAACTGTTTCACCCAGTTTTTTTCCCATGAATGCAACAGACTCTATTTTTTTTGAATATGCTTTTCCGCTTTTTGGATCGCTTAAGACTATGTTCATTCAACCGCCTCCTTTGCTTCTTTTTGCCATATCTTTTTTATTTCTTCCAATAGAGTGCACTCGCTTTCGCTTAGGTCGAGCGAGAGCAGTTCCCCGAAAGAGTTTTCAGGTATTATTGTGAACAGAATATCGCCTTCCTTCAAGTTTCTGCCGATTATGCCTCCTGAAAGGGAAAGCGCTATTTCTTGACCTTCTCGTGCTTCTTGCAGGTTTTTGCCATTGCATTGCAGGCATTCGACTTTTCCAATTTCCCTTCCGCATGAATCCATTATTCTTGCATTGGGTTTGAGTTTTCCGGCAAGGATTTTGACGCCAAAAATTGCGGGATCGCTTCTCCTGAAGACAAATCCTTTAAGGAAGACAAATTTTGCAGGGAATGCCAGTTTTTTTTCTTTTTCCGCTCTTGCTTTTTGTGTTTCCTCTTCAACAAATTTCAAGTATGCTTCTATGAGCGAATAAATGACTTTTTCTGAAAATATTTTTACGCCGAGCCTTTTTGCTTCCTCTGTTGCGTGGTGCTCGGTTTCAACGTTGAAACCAATGACAACACCGTGCAATGGGTTTTTTGTTTTTACAGAGTGTGCTTCAAGGATGTCGTGTTTTGTTATGCTTCCAAGATCGCCTTTTTTTATTGGAATGTTTTTTTCAGAGAAAACCCTAGTGAGTGCTTCAAGAGATCCCAATGTGTCTGCCTTTATCACTATTCCGCTTGTGCCCTTGACTTTTATTGAGTCTATTTCCTTTAGTATTTCGCTTTCCACGTCTTTTTTTTCAGATGGCACTCTTACTGGCGAGCCAGCAAGCGCTTCGTCAAGCCCTGGTGCTGCAACCTTGACTCCGCAAGCGGCAACAGCCTCTTTCACTTTCAAAAATTTTTTTTTCGTGTCACGCATTTCCTCTAACGGCATTGGTTTCAAGAGAGCCCTGACTTTTGTTTTAATGATGCCGTTTTTTCCGCCTAACACTATTTCGCTGCCAGTGTGAAGGGTTCCACTGTAAAGTATCAAGTCCACTGTTGTGCCAAAGCCTTTTTCCTCTTTTACTTCTAGGACTGTGCCTTTCATTTCTTCGCTTTCCAGAACTTCAAGCTCTTTTTTCAAGAATTTTTGGCTTAAGCCTGCCAATAGGACAAGGATTTCTGGAATGCCTTCCCCTGAAACGCTTGAAACCGGAACTATTGGCACTTGTTTGGTGAAATCCGCGCACAAGTCAACTCTTTCGGATTCAAAGCCGTGCTTGAAGAGTGATGCCACAATAGCGTAAATTTTTTCATTCAATTCTTGTTCTGCTTGCGCTCCCTGCCTTTTAAGGTTTGCAATGAAAGAGCCTTCCCTTGAATTCCATTCCCTGAGCTTGTCTATTTTTGTTGTTGCAACAATGAAGGGTGTCTTGTAAGAGCGCAGTATTTCTATTGCTTCAACTGTTTGTTCTTGGAATCCCTGGGTTATGTCCACTACTAGCACTGCAAGGTCTGCAATTGAACCGCCTCTTTTTCTCAGGTTGGTGAAGGCAGCATGCCCTGGAGTGTCAATGAACAAAAGCCCTGGAATGTTTAATTGAAAGCCAAACCTTTTTATGAGTTCACCGCTGAGCTCTTTTACGGTTTCAATTGGCACTTCTGTTGCGCCTATGTGTTGGGTTATCCTGCCAGCCTCTCTTTCAGCCAGAGTGGTGCCCCTGATTTTGTCCAAAAAAGTTGTTTTGCCATGGTCAACATGGCCTAACACCGAAATAATCGGTTCCCTTATCATCATAATTAATCACTTTAAGCCGGTTGAGCCAAAACCACCATTGCTTCTCTTGGTTTCATTCAATTTCAGGGTTTCTTCAAATTCAGGGCATTCCACTCTTGCAAAAACCATTTGTGCTATTTTTGAGCCTTTTTCAACCAAAAAATCTTTTTCCCCAAAATTTGCAAGAATTACTTTCACTTCGCCACGGTATCCTGAATCAACAGTTCCAGGCGAATTGAGCACTGAAATGCCATAGTTTATTGCAAGCCCGCTTTTAGGCCTTACTTGTGCCTCTATGCCTTCAGGCATTTCCATTTTCAATCCTGTTCCAACCAGTTTTCTTTCCCCTGGTTTCAATAAAACGGTTTCGCTTGCAAAAAGGTCAAAGCCGGAATCGCCCTTGTGTGCCATTTCTGGGAGTTTTGCCCAAGCACAGGTTTTTTGAACTTTGACTTTGAACTGCATTTTTTTCAGTCACCTTTTTTCTTTTTGTCTGCACTTGCCTTTTCAGGTTTTCGCTCTGATCTGCCCAATTCTGTCCATTTCTGTCTGGATGGCTTGCGACCGAGTTTTAGCATGTTTTTTTCGCATTTTTTGGAGCAAAAATGGTATCTTTTTCCAGTCCTGAAAACAAACATTGTGCCGGTGCCATCCAATATTTCTTTTCCGCAAAAAGAGCACTTCACCTTATCACCTCTTTAAAAAATTCCGCTTGCTTTGATGTTGCTTGGAATTTTTTTTATTGGGCTTTTATTTCAGTTGCTTCTCTTTCAGTGCTTAAGAGTATCACTATGTCTCCCTTTTGCACGTTGCCCTTTACATTGCGCCTTTTGACGCGGCCTTTTTCCGGGCCGTCCATTATTTCCAGCATTACTTGAACGATTTCTCCTTGCACGCCTGTTCTCTTGACTATTTCAACTACTTTTGCCGGGGTTCCTTGTTCCATGCAATCACTCCTTTGCGCCCTTGAGTTCCAAGATTTTTTTTGTCAAATCTGCAAGTTCTTTTTTTGCCATTCCAGGGTCAATTATTGCCACACTGCTTGTTCCCACTTCAATGCCTGCTTTTTCTCCCAGTTCTTTTTTGGTTTTCACCGGGCAATAGGGTATTTTTTTTTCGTCACAGATTAGTGGAATGTGCATTACTATTTCCTTTGGTTCCACGTCTTCCGCTATCAGGACAAGTTTTGCAACTTCTCTTTCAACTGCTTTGGTGACCTCGTTTACGCCAATTTTTATTTTTCCTTTTTCCCTGCTTTTTGCAAGGACTGCGAGGGCCTCAGCCATTACTCCGTCTGGAACATTGAAGTCCATCAATTACACCTCCAAATAAAACCCTTTGGGTTTTGTTTTGGTCATCGGCTTGAAAAAAAGCGATGATTTTACTGATATAAAATGCCAAGAAACCCTTTAAAAGGGTGATTGTTTGGGTTAAAAACCGGTTTTTTGGTTTTTGTTTGGAAAGATGGGCTGGCAAAGATTCCTGTTGTTTTTTTCTTTTTCCACTCCTTCTGTTTTATGCAAGTGCTGGTTTCACTTGTGAGTGAACCAAGCCACTACTTTTTTTTCTTCTTTGCGGTCTATGCGGCAATAACCGATTTTGTCCAAGTAAACCCTGTCGCCAATGTTTTTTGACATTATGCGGGTGTCCGCTATCTTGGTGATTTTTTTGCCTGTTGGCAGAATAACATGGATTTCTATTCCTTCAGAAATCCATGGCACGATTGGTTCAATTTTTTGTTCGCCAGCGTATTCGCCTATTGCTTGGAGTTCGCTGACTTTCTTGATTTTAACATTATATGCTTCTCTAAGCCTTATGGTTGTGCCCGCGCTTTTTTCCACTGCGCTTTTTTCAACAAAAAAGTCTTGGAGTCCTTCGTGCAATACCACGTCACCGAATTCTGACTTTATTTTCTTTTCTGGAGCGTATTCCACTACAAGTTTGAAGGGCTTTTCCAATACCTTTATTTTTTCGGCTTCGTCTTTTATGATTTCACGGTTTTCTGCAGCAAGCTGGTCCCAGGTTATTGTGGTGTCATTTGGTTTTGTGCCAATGCTTATTATTATTTTGCGAATTGCTTCTGGGTGAAAGCCGCGCCTGCGCAGTGAGGCTATTGTTCCAAGCCTTGGATCGCTCCACCCAATAAATTCGCCTTTTTCTATTCCTTCCTTTATTTTTGAAGTGGATAATACTGCGCCTTCAAGCATTACCCTGCCAGTGTAAAAAGTGTGCGGGTACTCCCAGCCAAAATAATTGTACAAAAACATTTGTTTTGTTTCGTTTTGAGCGTGCTCTTGCCCCCTTATGATTAGCGTTGTTCCCATTTCGTGGTCGTCAATTGCGGATGCAAAATTGTAGCTCGGCCAAACATGTTGTGTTTCGCTTGCTCTCGGATGAATTGGCCTGTCAACTATTTTTGCAGCCCACCAGTCTCTCACGCTTGGATCCTTGTGTGATAACGAGGTTTTAATGCGCAAGACTGCTTGTCCTTCCTTGAACTTGTGAGAGCGCATTTTTTCAAATCTTTCCATTTGTTCGGTTGGCGGCAAATCCCTGCAAGGGCAGGCTTTTTCGTTTTTTATTTTTTCCCGCCATTCTTCTGGGCGGCAAGTGCAAACATAAGCATGGCCTTTTTTCAAGAGTTTTTCCATGTATGCTTCATAGATTTGCAGTCTGTCTGAGGCGAAAAAAAGCTTGTCTATTTTGCAGCCCAGCCATTCCAGGTCTTCTCTGAAAACTGTTTCTGCGTCCTCCATTGGTTTTTTCACTTTCGGGTCAGTGTCATCAAATCTCAGTATGAATTTGCCTTCGTATTTTCTTGCGTATTCATGGCTTAGTATTGCTGCTCTTGAAGAGCCCAAATGGATTGGGCCGTTCGGGTTTGGGGCGAACCTTGTTATAACCTTGCCTTTTTCAGCCCATGCAAGTTCTGCCAGCCCTTCGGTTTTTTCTTTTGGTTTCAATTCATAGCCTTCTGCTTCAAATTTTTTGTAATCTGATTCAAGTTCTGCCTTTGGCAGTGCATTGACTGTAGCCACTGCTTTTTGTGCAGCAAGCGCTAGCTCTTTCATTTCTTTTTCGGGATTCAATGCCTTGAGCTTGCCTGCTACTGCGCCTGCGTCTGCTTTTCCGCCGTGCAAAAACGCGTTTTTCACTGCATACTTGTATGCTTGTTCTTCCAAGCCCACAAAAAACACCTTACTTCAAACTAAAGATTGCAGAAATAGTTTAAAAAGGGGTTTTTTCTGGTTATTTTGCATTCCAGAGCTTTGAGAAATGGTCGTTTAGCGGTCCTATGATTGGAGCGTCTGTCCAGATTGCAAAATGGTATTCTGGCTGTGCCTTGCTGAAATCGCTTAATGCCATGACAAGCTTTTTTCCGTCTATAATGAATGCTTCAAGGCCGTGTTTTGATTTTTTTAGTTCAACGCCGAGTTCTTTTATTTTGCTAATGTCTGTTTCGTCCAAGGCGTGCAACATTTTCACGTTTACTTTGTTTGCTTTTGCTTGGGCGATTGCGTTCCTTAGCACTGCCTGTTTTGGAGTGATTTCTGTGAATGCTATTACAGAGCTCTTGGCTTTGCTGATTTCTTGTGCCAGGATTCTCACAAAGTCTTGTGGTTCTTTTACTTTCAATACTTTTTCTCCGACTTCATCTTCGGAAAAAACCGAACCTATTTTTGCTTGAAGGCTGGCTGTTTCGTTTTCAAGCTCTCTTATTTCCTGCTTTTTGCTGTTAAGCAATTCTGAGAAAACCTTGTCTGGTTCTCTTGCACGGTATCTTTTAGGGCGCCCTTGGATTTCTATTATTAGGTCTTTTGCCACCAGGCTGTCCAATACATCGTAAACCCTGGTTTTTGGCACTTGTGCTTCCCTGCTTATGTCCGGCGCTTTTGCCTCGTTCAATCTTAAAAGGCTTGTAAGGGTTTTTGACTCGTATTCAGTCAAACCCAGTCTTGCAAGAAGCCCTTGAATTTCGCGAAAATCCATATAAACCAATCCCTGTCCAGCCAAAACAAACAATATTATAACAACATTCTCATTTATATACTTTACATATAACATTAGCGAGTTAATTTTATTTAAACATACTGTTTTTTGGGTTTTTTGCCTTTTTTTTTGTTTTTTGCTGTTTTCAGCCCTTTTTTTGGCTTTTTTTCTTTTTTTAGCCTTTTAAGCTGTTTTTATGGCTTTATATGCCTTTTTTTGCTTTTTCAAACAATTTTTTTGCATTAGTGCTTTGCTTTTGTTTTTAATGAAATGCAATGCCTGCATAGCCAACAACACTGCTTTGGTCGCCTGTCCTGTCAGCAGAAGTGCAGTATTCCAGCAATTCGCCTTTTTTCAATCCTTTCTTTTTACAGTATTGAAGCAAGACAGTTATTGCATTATGACCGCAAATGCTCAAGTTTTTTTGGCTGACAAGGGAATGGAATCCCTCGGGATTTACTTTTAAGGCTAATTCTATTGCTTCAAGGTCTTTTTCCTTCGCTTTTTTGAGTGGAATGAAGTGGGAGAAATCGCTTGAGGCAATAACCGCAATGTCCCCTTTGAGTTCAGCAATCGCATTTCCCAGTTCAAGCAATTCTTTCAAACTGCAAGATGCAATTGTCAGTGGAACAATTTTGAATTCGCCAAAACGATACTGCAAAAAAGGCAATTGCACTTCCAGAGAGTGCTCTCCAATGTGTGCAAGCAAGTCAAATTCTGCTGCAGATTTTTCAATTATTTTTTTTGCAATAACAGCATCTGTTTTTATTCTGCCAAGCGGCGTAATCCATTCACTGCTTTCAGAAACCGAAATGCTTGGACCAAGCCCGGTGTGATTGGGGCCAAGCAATACAAAGGTTTCAGCCTTTTCAAGCCGTGCATGCGCCAGTGCTGCAGTTCGCCCGCTGTAAATGTAGCCTGCATGCGGGGCAATTATTGCCCTCGAACTGGGCGTGGTTTTTGCATTCAAGAAAAGGTTTTCCAGGGTTTTCTTAAGCTGGCTTTCGCTTTTCGGATAAAACTGTCCTGCAACCGCCGGCATGCGCGCGTTCATAAAAAATTTATGCAGTGAAAAAATTTTTAATCAGGGGTTTTTTTCAGCAAACGCTGCCTGACAGCCTTTTCAATTATTCCTTGTAATGCTTTCCATGCCTTTCAAAGCGGTCTTTGCCTTCTTCTGGCTGGCGGTATTTTTGTTGTGCTTTTTCATCCATTGAAAACTCGAATTCGTCTATTTTTACACTGAAATCCGCTTCTTTTTTGACAATGCCCTTTTCTCGCAAAATCTCTCTTGCAAGCAACCAGTAGGCGAGTGCTAGGCTTTTTCTTCCCTTGTTGTTTATTGGCACAATCAAATCTATGTTTTTTGTCTGATTGTCTGTACTGCAAAAGGCTATTACCGGAAAACGCATTTTTTTTGCTTCCCTTATTGCCTGTCTGTCACTGTTTGGGTCTGTCACTATTAGCACTTGCGGTTCCATGAAATTGTTGGAGATAGGGTTTGTGAAGGTTCCAGGCACAAACCGTCCGGTTATGGCTTTTGCACCCACCAGTTCTGAAAATTTTTTGACTGCTATTTGACCGTATTCTTTTTGTGATACTACTGCGATTTTTGATGGTTCAAAAGAGGAAAGGAATTTTGCTGCAATCCTCAGCCTTTCATCTATTGTGCTGACGTCAAGGACTTTCAGGCTGTCCTTTCTGTGCTTGAAAATGTATTTGCGCATTCCATCGCTTTTGAATTTGGCGCCAATGTGAGCTCCTGTTTGAAGGTATTCTTTTGCTGGCACTAGAGTTTTTTCAACCATGCAATCACTTTCCATACTTTATTATTTCATCAATCAAGTCCACATGGGACAAAAGCATTCTCCTGCAACAATATCTCTTGATTCCAAGCTCGTCAAGAACTGTTTCTGCCTTTTTTCCGTTTTGCACTTCTTTCACTAGAACTTCATACTTGTCTCCGACAATTTTTCCACAACTAAAGCATCTTACTGGAACAATCATTCAATTCACCTTTTGCTTTTCTGTTTTTTGGCTCTGGCGCCAGTGCCCAGCGGCTTTTTCGGTTCTGTCCTTCTCGGGTCGTCAACCAAAAGCATTCTGTCATATTTGAGGAATTTTTGCTTGAGTTCGCTTGACTTGTGAATCCGCAAAAGCGCTTTCGCTATTGCTGCTCTTGCGCTTACCGCTTGACCCATGAAGCCGCCGCCTTTAACGGAAACATCTATGTCCACTTCTTTTGCAAGCGGGCCAGCCAGTTCAAGCGGTTCAGAAATGTAAAGCCTTACATATTTTGGTTCCACGCATTCAAGGTTTAACTTGTTGATTTTTATCTTGCCAGTGCCCTTTCTTATCACTGCTCTTGCCCTGGCTTCCTTTTTTTTCGCTTTTGCAGTAATTCCTTTCTTTTTGGTCAAACAATCACTTCCATCCAAGTGCTTTGCTTATCTCTCCAAGCTCTGAAGCTTCCTCTTTTCCATTGTATAGTGCGATTTTTATTGTTTCCCTTGGCTCTTTTTCCAGTTTTTTTGGAATTCCAACATATACGCGCACTCTCTTTAATGCTTTCACGCCTCTCTCTTTTCTGTCTGGCAGCATTCCTTTCACTGCATGCCTTAGCAAGCCATGCGGTGTTTTCGGGTATTTGGGGCCTTTTTCGGGATTTCCTTTTGCTCCCATTCTTATCCTTTTTTTGAATTTTTCCACAATGCAGTCTTTGTGGCCGATTATAATGGCTTTTTCAGCGTTCACTATGTCTATTTGTTCGCCTTTGAGTGCTCTTTCTGCTGCAATGCTTGCAATTCTTCCAAACACAAGGTTTGAAGCATCTATGACTGCCATTTCATTTCACCATATAACCACGATTTCGCTTGCCTTTTTTTTGGATTCCATGAGTTCCCATAAATCCATTGCTTTTCCGTTGGAATTGATTTTTTCCTTTGCCTCTTTGCTGAATGCAAAGGCGCTTACTTCTGCTTTTTCCAGCATTTCGCCCTTGCCCAAGGCTTTGCCTGCAACCACTATGGTTTTGCCCTTGTTTTTTCCAGCAATTGCTGAAATTTTTTCAATGTTCACTGAGTGCAACTGCCTTGACGGTTTTGAAAGCCTTTTTGCAAGGTCTGCCCATAACTGTTCCTTTCTTTCATTTGAGGCTTTTTTCAGTTCTGCCAGCAAGGCTTTTGTTGCCTTTTTTTTCTTTAATTCTTTCATAAAACCACTTTTTTTTCTAGTTTTTTTTTCTTGTATTGCAGGAGGGAGGATTCGAACCCCCGAAGGCACTAAGCCACAGGATATCTCAACCTTTAAATGCCGGGTTTTTTTTTGAGCATTTTCTTAAGTCCTGCCCCTTTGGCCGCTTGGGTACTCCTGCATTAAGAAATGCTGTTTTTTTTCATTTTATTTTTTTGCCAGCCTCCTCTTCCAGTGATTCAGTTTTTTGTTTGAGTATTTCTGCAGCTTCTTCCAGCAATTTTGTGCTTTCACGCTGTCCAAATGTTTCTATTGTGAGCACGAAAGAGTTTGAGTTTGCTTTTACTTCTATTTGTTCTTCGCTAATGTCTTCGCAATAACCGCATAAAGTGCATTCGTAAGGGTTTTTCATCACTATTTTTCCGGCTTTTATTTCAAGCACTTTTTTTGGACAGGATTCAACTATTTTTTGAGCGTTTTTTATTTTGGCGTTTTTGTTGCTTATTTCGGGGAGTTCTTTGTAGTATATTATTGCAGGCTGCCATTTTACGTGCTCTCTTCCTGATTCCATTACTGCTTCCATTTCTATTTTTATTTCTTGGCCTTCTTTTAGTTTTACCAATGGGGTTTCTTTGTTGACTATTTCAACATCGTCATCTTTTGATTCTATGTCGCTGG
Source organism: Candidatus Iainarchaeum sp. (assembly GCA_038736825.1). Classification (GTDB taxonomy): domain Archaea; phylum Iainarchaeota; class Iainarchaeia; order Iainarchaeales; family DTGL01; genus JAPLVS01. The sequence continues at coordinate 127,892 of JAVYME010000001.1, read as the reverse complement.
CGTAAACCATTTTTGGGCCTTTTGCTTTTAGCACAAACTTGGCTTTTTCGCCTTTTTTCATGCTTTTTTTTATTTTTATTGGGAGTGCGCCTAGCCTGCTTGCCAGGAATTCATCAAACAATACTGAATCGTTTTTGTATATTGTTACGTTTTCTATTGCAAGCGTGGGAACAGATTTCATTACGATTCTTCTTATTGCGTTCATGAATTGCGGGTGTGTGCCGCTGACTAAGAGCACTAGTGTGTTGCCTTCTTCGCTTATTTTTTTTACATTCATTTTTTTCAGCCCTTTTTTGATCTAAATTTTTTCTTTCTCCTGCAGCCATCGTGCGGTATTGGTGTTACGTTTTCTATTGATTTTATGCGTATGCCGTTTCTTGTAAGGCTTCTTATTGCTGCTTCGCTTCCTTTTCCAGGGGAAGCGCTTTTGTTGCCGCCTTGCGCTCTTACTTTGACTATTACGTTGGTTATGCCTTTTTCTTTGGCTTTTTCTGCTATTATTTCAGCTATTTTCATTGCAGTGTATGGCGAGCCGTGCTTGTGGTCGGATTTTTCCACTATGCCGCCAGTGCATTTTGCAAGTGTTTCACTGCCTGTAATGTCTGTTAAGAGCATTAGTGTGTTGTTGTGTGAGGCAAAAATGTGGATTATTCCTTCTCGTTGTGAAACCATTTCCTTTCACTCTCCTTTTTGCCCTTCCTTGCCTGTTTTTTTTCTCTGGATTGTTTCTTTTTTGTGCGGTTTTTCTGTTTTTGCTTGCTCTGGTTTTGCTTTGCTTTCCTTTTTTTCTGGTTTTTCTTTTTCAATGTCTTCTTTTTTTTCAGTTTTTTCCTCTTTCGGCATTGTTTCTTGAGCGACTGTTTTTGTTTCCACTGGCTTGTTTTCTGCGCCTTTTCCTTCTGGTTTCAAGGTTTCTTTTTTCTTTTGCGCTGCTTTTTTTATTTTTATTTCCAGTGCTTTGTCCAAAAACCCTATTTTTGTTTCTTCGTCTTTTCTTACAATGTAGCCTGGAGCGGTTATTTTTTTTCCGTTTATTCCAATGTGTCCATGTGTTATTAGTTGTCTTGCCTGTTTAAGCGTGGCTGCCAGTCCTTGCTTCCAAACTATTGTTTGCAGTCTTCTTTCCAGCACTGCTTCTACTTTTAGGCCGAGCACGTCGTCCAGTGTTGCATTTTTTTTCAAGATGCCTACTTTCAATAGGCTTTCCAATAGTTCTTTTTCTCTTTGTTTTCTTGTTTCCACTGGTTGTGCTAAAAGCTTTCTTGCACTGGCTCTTTTTTTTCTCAGGAATGTTTCGCTTTTCCAGATTTCCCTCTTGTTTTTCAAGCCATAGGCTTCTGTGAAATGCCTTCTTTCTTCCACTTTTGCTTTATCCCAGATTTTTTTGGGTCGCTCATAGTGTTTTTTCTGCCGTTTGGGGTCGCCCATTTATTGTCACTTTCCTTCTTTTTTTTGGCCGCCGCCACCCTTTTTGGCTTCTTTTTTCATGACTCCGACTACTGGGCCTTTGCCTCTGTGAGTGCTTTTTGTTCTTTGCCCTCTTACTGGCAAGCCCCAGCTGTGCCTTAAGCCCCTATAGCTTTTTATTATGTTGAGTCTTTTGATGTCTTCTCTTTTTGCAAAGTCTAGGTCGCCCATGATTAGGTGGCTGCTTTTTCCAGTGTAAAAGTCTTTTCTCCTGTTAAGCATCCATTCTGGAAAACCGTGCTTTTCTGGTTCGGTTATTATTGCTTCAAGGGTTTTGTCGTGGTTTTCTGGAATTGTTCCAAGCCTTGAATCGAATTTGATGCCTGTTTCTTTTTCGAATTGTATTGCTGCAACTCTTGCAAACCTGTGGCTTATTCCTTTTATTCCCCTTAAGGCTGAAAATATTGGTTTGGTGCCGTCAAGGTCTTTTCCTGCAATCCTTACAATGTAGCGCATTTCTTCTTTTGCGGTTTCTTGTTTCATTTTTTTCCCTTTCCACATTTTTTAACGCTATTTTTTCACTTTTTTTTCTTTTTTTTGGCTTCTTTTGCCTTTTCTTTATTTTTTTCTTTCCTTTTCTTTTCTTGTTTTGGTTTTTCTGGTTTTTCTGCTTTTTTTTCTTCAACTTTTGCTTCTTTTATTTCTCTAATGTCAACAATTTCCTTTGTTGGAAACAAGTGCCTGATATTGCATTTTTTTCTTTTTCCACCAACAAGCACTGTAACGATTGTGCCTTCTGGTTTTTCGGCAATTATGGCTTTTGTGCCTGCATTCCTGCCCCTTTCAAGATAACACACTCTGCCTATTTCTATTGCGGGCATCATTTCACCTTAAAGTTTTTCATGAATTTCATTATTATTGCTGTTATTCCTTCCATTTCAAGCTTGTCTGCGTTTATTACCAAGTCAAAGTATTTCAAGTCATGAATGTTAACGCCGAGAAAATGCAAGAGTTTTTTTCTTTCTTCCTCCTCCATTTCTTCCAATTCCTGTTTTGCTTCAACAAAGGGAATTTTTTTTGCCTTTGTAATTTCCATTGCGCGGTTTTTTTGCTTGGACAGAATGAACACTTTTAGGTCTGCTTCGTTCAAAACCCATGTTGCAAGGCCCCAGTCTATTATTATGTGGTCCTGTTTTGCTTCTGCGAGTATTGCCTGCCTTAGCTTTTGAACGAATTCTTCGCTCAATTCTGTTTCTTCTTTTTTTCCTCCGCCCTTTTTTTCCTCCAGTGTTTTTTCAAGGATTTTTTCTTTTGGCAAATACTTTATGCCGAGCTGCAATGCCAGGCTTTTGCACAGGTTCCTGGTGTCAGTCCCGGGCAAACCTGTAATTGCCAAAATCATTTTTTTATAGCCCTCCTTTGATTCCGCTTAGGACTGAAAGCGCGTATTTCCTAAAGCGCAGTTCCACTTCGCTTTCCTTTTTAATGCCTTCCTTTACCTTTAATGCTTCCTCCACTGCAATTGCCCTGCATGAATTGCAAAGTATGCCGGCAAGTGGTGCTGAAGGTCTTTTTTCTGTTTTGCTGGCTTTTGCTTCTTTTTTTGCAGGAAGTGTTCCGCTGATTTTTTTGCCGCATACAGAGCATTTTTTTCTTGAAGTGCGCCTTTTCAGGAAGGCTGTTTTGGTTTTACCGCCAGGGGTTTTCCTGAAAACCTTTTTTTTCCTGGTTTCCCTTTGTTTTGGCATAAAATCACTCTGTTTTTGTTTCCTTGTTTTTTTTCATTATTTTTTTTCCGATTGCAACCGCTATTGAAACCATTAGTCCTATGAGAATGTAATACCATATCCAGCTTTGCCCTGGAAGCACTATGTAGGGTGCTGGCGGGAATTGTATGCCTCCATAACTTGAATTCATTATGGGTAATAGGAGGAAAAACACTCCAAGCATTACGAGCATGGAGGGAATAGAGCTTCTCATGACCTTGTATTGCAGTTCAAGCAGTTCCTTTTGCACTTCTTCCAGTCTTTTCATTGAGGCTTTGTCCTTGCTTTTTAAGAGTTCTTTGAATTCTTTTTGTTTTTCCTTCATGCCTTTTTCCGCTTCTTTGTCCATAAAGCGGTTTCTTATAAAAGTGCTGAATGCTACCAGTGCAATTGCAATTATTGCAACTTCTATAAGTGGGTCAATAAACACCATAAAACCACCAAAAAATGCAGAAAAGCCCTTTTGGGCGCCATTATAATATTTTTAAAGCCATGATTATAAAACCTTTTCCCTCCTAAATGAAAAGTTTTTTCAAGAGCACGCTTGACTCTTTGGCTTGCTCTCTTGCAATTTGCTCGTACAATTTGTAGACTATTCCAACTGTCAAAAGAATGCCTGTTCCAGAGGTTACAGAAGTGAGAGTCATATTGCCTATTCCGGCAAGCAATGCTACAAATATTGAGCCTATTACAACTATTGGGGGAATGTATCTGTCAAGGATTTTCTCTATTATCCTGCTGTCTCTCCTAAAGCCTGGAACATACATGCCAGAGCTTTCAAGCTGTTCTGCAATGTCTTCTGAGCTCTGGCCGCCCATTTTAACCCAAAATTTGCCGAAAACAACGCAGGTTATGCACAAAAATAAAAGGTAGACAATGCCTTGCAATATTCTCATTTGCCAGGCCACTGTTCCAAGTATTTCAAAACCTGAAGCTCCAATTTGAGTTATTAGTTCTGGAAATAAATTGTAAATGTATGAATCAAAGTATTGCCAGCCAGGAGCGCTTACTGGATTGCCCGTAGCCCATATAAGATAACGCATTGCATCACCAACAAACGGCACATTAGATACAAGTGAGCCCCACAGCCGAATGTTTGCAAAAAGCGCTACTGCCAGTATTACTGGCATTACACTGACATACAAGAGGCTTACAGGATATCTGCCGCCAAAGCCTCTTCTGCCCATTGTTATTGGAATGTTTACATGGATTGCGTCAGCGTAAACAATTATTGCGAAAATGATTATTGCAACTATTATTGGAAGCAATAGTATTAAGTTTGGTGTTGACATGAAACGCCAGATTATTCCGGGAGCCAAGCCTTCGCTTTCAAATAATGGCGGTCTGAAAACCTGCCAGAAAAAGCTTTGCGTTACACCTCCGGCAATGAACAATCCTATTCCGGAGCCAATTCCGTATTTGCCTACAACTTCATCAAGATACAACAATATCATTGAGCCCAGTGCTATTTGCAATCCCAAAAAGACTGCACTGGAAAAACCAATATTGGGGCCCAGCATTCCACTGAGCGGATAAATAATGCCTTCAAAAAAGCACATTGCTATAGTGAAAAGCTTTTGCATTCCCTGGAATTTGGCTTTGCCTTTTGGGTCAGTTAAGTCTATTTCTATTATTTTTGCTCCAACCAGCAATTGCAGTATGATTGAAGCGAAAACTATTGGGCCGATTCCTGCAGTCAAAAGTGTTCCAGTTTCGCTTGCCAGCAGTTCTTGGAACGCTAACAGTTGGTTGTACTGGTTTAGGTCTTCTTTTGGTATTCCCACAAGCCAAATTCTGCCCAAAATAAAGAATATCAGCAGGGCTGCTGCACTCCACATTATCTTTTTTTTGAGCGGGGGAGCCACTTCTGGGGTTTTCACTTCAGGAAGAATGGAATAAATGGGTTCCAGTGCGTCAACTATGCCCATTTTGCATCGCCTTTTTTTTCATTTTTTGCTCTCTTTGGATTGAATTTCGGTTTCCTCTATTTTTCCGCCAGCTGCAATTATTTTTTCCCTTGCCTTTGCGCTCACTCTCACATTTTTGAGGAAAAACTTTTTTGAAACATTTCCCCGGGAAAGGATTTTGCCAATGCCAGCATTTTTTCCATCAATGAATATTTCGTTTCCTTTAATCTCTGCTTTTTTTTCCAATGCCAACTGTTCTGCTTTTTTTTCTAAATCGCCAACATTTAATGCCAGTGGTTTTTTCTTTGGCGTCATTTTTTTTGTTCCGCCAAATTCAAGATAGTATTTGCTCCACTTGTTTTTGTGGGAACCGCCTCTTCCCTTTCCGCCCTTGGAGCCAGAACCGCGCCTGTTTTTTGTGTCCCCCTTTCCATGGGTTCTCTGGCCTCGCAATTTGTCTTTTTTCCTTCTCTTTCTAACAGACATTTTTTTCACCTAAACCATTCTTTCAATTAACTGGTTTATTTCTTTGCCCCTGTAACCCAGTGCTCCCCCTATTGCGTATGGTTTTTTTATTCCTGCTCTTTCATAGCCTTTGCTTGGCGGTTTTAGTGCAAAAAATGGTTTTAAGCCAAAATCTCTTGGTTTTTTGCCTTCAAGGATTTTTTCCGCGAGTTCTTCAAAAGAGTTAATGTTTTTTTCCTTTAATGTGTCCAGAGAGATTTTTTTTTCAATGCTTGTCTTTCCTCTTTTTTCCAGCACTCTTGCAAGGGTTTCTTTGCTTATTTCGCCCCAAGTAACATAGTTTTCTGCTTTTTTGAGCAGTTTTTTGGTTTTCTCTTCCTCTGGCAAGAGGGTGAGCCTGTTTACTCGGTTAAGGTTCATCATTGCAAGGGTTTTCTCCATTTTTGCGTTTACTTTAATGCTTCCCCTGACTCTTATAACTGCAAACATAAAATCACCTTTCTAGTTCAAGCTTTTTCTCCATTTCATTGGATACCCTGACCCGCGAGGTTGCTGCGAGTGCATCTATTGTGGCTCTTGCAAAGTTAAGGGTTGTTGCTGTTGCCCCCCTTGTTTTTGTCCAAACATCTTTTATTCCTGCGAGTTCCAGCACGTCTTTTATGTGGTCGCCGGCCACCAGTCCAAGGCCTTTTGGTGCTGGAATGAGGGTTACCCTTACTGAAGCATTTTTGCCTTCCACTTTGAATGGCACAGAGTGTGGCGTGTTGCACGGGCATTCCCAGCTTCCACAGCCTCTTTTCACAAGCACTAGGTTGAGTTTTGCGTTTCTTGCAGCCTTTCTTGTGGCAGGCCATCTTTCTTTGTCTTTGGCTGTGCCTATGCCGACAATTCCGTTCCTGTTTCCCACGAGAACGCTTACCCGGAAGGAGAACTTTCTGCCTGCTCTCACGACACGGGCTGTTTTTTGAACATCTATGGTTTTTTCTTCCATTGGTTCAAGATAGTCCACGATTTCCGGTTCAAGTATTGGAACATTGCTGGACAGTATTTCTTCCAGTGATTTTATTTCGCCATTGATGACTTTTCTGCCCAGTGAAGTTTTCGGAATCCATTCCCTTAGCTCTTTTTCTTTTTCCATTTCTTCTCTTTCCTCGTGCTTCATTGGACCACCTTGTCTTTTGCCTCAAAAGAGTCTATTTTTTTCTTTGCTTCATTGAAAAGGCTTGTAATGCTTTCAATGCTGATTTTTTCTTTTGCATAACCGCTAAACCTTTTTTCCTTTTTTTCACCCAGGCTTTCCGCGTATTTTTTTATGTGTTGTCCTTCAATTCTTTCTTTTGAAGGGAATGCTTGCTCTCCAGCTGGCACATTCATTCCGGCGTCTATTAATCCTTTTAGTGCAGCAAAGGCTCTTCCTCCGCGCACGGGCGTGTTTCTTCCAATGTCAAATATTGCTTCGCTGATTCCTGCTGCAATGGCTTTTTTTCCAAGCCAATAGCCTGCAAGGTATGCTGAGGGAATGTTGCATTTTCCCGGAAAGCCTGCTTTTTTGAGTTCACTGGAATTGACACTGAAAAGGGTTTTGTCGCCGTCTGGTTTGAATTCAACGAGTTCCATGATTATGCGCTTGTTGGATTTCCTGAAAACCGCGCGGTTTTTTGCGCTTTTCAGCAATGCCAGTCTTTTCTTGAAATCGGTTTTGCCTTCCCTGCGCCTTCTGAACTTTAGCTTTCCCTTTCCCTTGGTCATTTTCCAGCACCTTCTTTAACGAATTGCACGAGATAGCGCTTTCCCTTGAAATAATTGCCTTTTATCATGCTGTAAACCTTTCTATAGCCGATTTTTTCAACAGCTTTTTTGTCGCTTTTCCTTAATTCTCGCAATGCCTGTCTTTGGGATCGCACTCTTTTCATCCAGCTTTTCTTTTTTCCAATGCGGTTTTTTTTGGTTCCCCTTTTTCTGCCTGGACCACGCCTTCTGCCTTTTTCTTTTTTTGCTTTTTTCTCTCTTGCTCTAACCCTGCTCTGAAACGGGGTTTTTTTCTTTTTTATTATTCCATCCTTTATTAGGGCGCGAATGTCATCCTTTGTTATTGCATCCTTTAGTGCTTCGCTTTCTTCTGGGTTAACCCAGATTTTTTTGCTTGAAGTGTTAAGGATTTCCGCTGCGATTTTTTTCGCTTTCTCCCCTTTCATTTTTTCACCTAATTCAACACTTTTATGCCCAACTCGTTTGCCTTTTTTATGATTTCAGTTCTTTTTCTTCCACCTGTTGTGGCTGCAATTCTTGCAGCAACTGTTTCTTTTTCCCCTGCAATCATTTCAAGTTCTTTTAAGTTTCTCACAATTTTTTCTTTATAGCCGCTCGGGTGCAATCCTCTGGTTTCTTTTCTTGAACGCCAGCCGCTTGAGGGCATGCAAGTGTACTGTTTGGTTTTTTCCAGGTCTGCACCCCTCGGATAACGCCATTTTTGCCATTTTTTTATGCTTTTTCTCCGAATGGAGTTTTTGCCAAACCTACCGCGGAATTTTTTTCTTTTCTTTTTTGCAATTTTTATTGCAATCTTTTTCAGGATGGCGCTTTTTGCAATTTTTGCTTTTCTTGCGTAAGCCTTTGAGGTTTTCTTTTTTTCTTCGCTTTTTTTGGTTTCCGGCTTTTTGTCTTTGTCTTTTTTTGCAATGGCTTTTTTTTCGGTTTCTTTCTCTCCAGCCATTTCAAGCACCTTCCTTTTCTTTTTGCGCCAAGCCTTTGCTTATCAAGTAAATTCCGTCCTGGAAAACCCTCAAGTCTTTGTTTTTTATAGCTGTAGCCCTTTCAAGGTTTGCCGCGGTTTGGCCGACGTGTTCGCTGTTGCTTCCGGTTATTGTTATTTCTTTGCCTTTTATTTCCACTTTGGTGTTTTCTCCAACAATTTTTGCCTTTCTTGGTTTTTTTTCTCCGCCAAAATTGTTTATCACCACATTTTTTCCTGACACTTGCAGGTTTATTGGAAAGTGTGAGAAAACCACTCTTAGCCTGTATTCATAGCCTTTTTCAAGGCCTACAACCAGGTTTTCAAGCTGTTTTTTTACGGTTTTAATGATTGAACTTGTTCTCTTTTTTTCGTTGAGGCCTCTCAAAACAAGGGAATTTCCTTCAATTGCAAAATCAACGTTTTTGCACCTAAAGGTTTTGGATTCGCTTTTTTCCCCTTTTGAAATTGTAACTGTTTGTCCAGAGAGAGACACCTTATACGGTTCCTTGAAATCAATTTTTAGTTCCATAAAACCACTCTTTTTTCTAGTAAACGTATGCTAGCAGCCTTCCCCCTGTTTTTTTGGCTATTGCCTCTTTGTGGGACATCACGCCCATTGGAGTGCTCACAATGAGCAACCCTATGTCCCTTGACGGCAAAAACCTTTTCTCGAATTTTTCAAACCCGTTCTTTTTTACTGTGTAACGGGGCTTTACTGCCCTGCACTCGTTTATTTTGCCTGCCAGTTTTATCCTGTAAATGCCGCTTTTTCCGTCATCTATGAATTCATAGTCGACTATGTAGTTGTGGGCTTTCATTACTTCCAAGATGCTGCCCAACAGTTTTGAACCGGGCCTGAAAAGCATTTCTTTTTTTGCCACAAGCTCACAGTTTTTTATTGAAACAAGGGCATCAGATATGGGGTCAGTCAGAGTCATTCACTTCACCTAGTCAAATTTCCTAAATCCTAGCTTTTCAGCCTTTTCTTTAAAGCATCTCCTGCAAATGTTCAACCTGTACTTTCTTATTACCGCGTCTGCTGCACCGCAAAACTTGCATCTCGGCCTCTTTTTGACCATTCAGTTCACGCTCACTCCAAGTTTTTCTTTAACAAATGCAATTGCCTCTTTCCTTGAAATGCAGTGTTTTTTTCCAACCATGGACCTGCAATGCTTTCTTTTTTTTACCCTGTAGCCCGGTCTTTCAAGGCACACTAAAACATCAAATCCCCTGATTCCAAGTTTTGGGTCATATTTTGTTTTTGGCAATTCAATGTGTTCCCTTATGCCAAAGCCAAAATTGCCGCAATTGTCAAAGTTTCTTTCAGAGAGAGTGTTTTCTTTTGCTGCAAGAGCGTTTTTCAGGAATTCAAGCGCTCTTGCGCCCCTAAGCGTTGTTTTGGCGCCAATTTCAAGCCCTGGCCTTATGTCCCATGTTGGGAGTTTTACTTTGGCTTTGGTTTTCACTATTTTTGCGCCAGTAATTTGTTGCATTATTTTGATTGCTTTTTCAAGCTCTTCTCCGCTTTCGCCGACACCCATGTTTACGACTACCTTTGAAATGCGTATTTCTCTCATTGGGTTTTCTTGAGCGCTCACTTTGCTTCACCTATTACGAAAATGTTTTTTGAATTGGTTTGAAATTCTTTTGAGCCGGATTTTACCAGCACAAGCTTTTCTGGCTTGAGAGCCTGTTCTGTGCTTCCTTCAATTATTTCCTTTATTATGCCTTCTTGTCCTGCGTGCTTTCCACCTCGTATGAAAACTTTTGCGCCTTTTTCAAAGCGAAATATTTTCAGCACTTTTTGGGATGGTACTTCTATTTCTATTGAATCGTTTGTATTGATCTCACTGCCTTTTTCAACCAGAATGTTTCTGCCGTCATTGGTTAATAGCTGGGTTTTGCCTTTTTTTGCTGTTTTTTTTCCTTCAATTCTGCAAACCTTGGATTTTTTTTCTTCTTTGCTTTTTTCTTTTGGCAAGAGTTTTCCCTTCCTGTCAAAAACCATCATGAAATCTTTTTCAAAGCCTTCAATTGAAATAATGTCAAACAATCCAACCGGAAACCTGTAATCGCGTCTTTTTTTTCCATTGACTGAAACCTTTCCCTGGTGCAAAACTATTTTTGTTTCGCGCAAATTTCTGCCAATTCCAAGCAAGTCTCTTAAAAGAACTCCCAGAGGAATGCTTTTTTCTTTTGAAAATGGCCCTGGAATGGATTTTACTGTCCATTTTTCGCTTTTTGTGTTCATTTGCCTGGCTTTGCTTGCAGTAAAGCGTTTTTGCCTTTTATTTCCGCCTTTTTTAGCCATTGTTTTTCACCTTTATTCATTTTCAGCTGTTTTTTTGCCTTTGCTTTCCCTTTCTTTTTTCAAGAATTTAAGCCTTTTGCTGTCTCCCCTGTCAAGTGATTCCACGATGAGCTTTGATGCTTGAAATGGAACCTGTGTTTCAGTTCCATCGGCTTTTTTTCTGGAAATTTTTTCAATGTAAACGCGTCCTCTTGAAAGGTCAACCCTGGATATTTTTCCTTTTTTGCCCTTGAAGTCTCCTCTGATGATTTTCACTTCATCTCCTTTGCGGAGCGGAACCGAGCGCCTGCCGAGTTCTTCCGCTAGTTTTTTGGAGAGGTGTGCTGCCAGGCTTTTTTGTTTTTTGTGGAGTGGCTTTTCATAGAAAGCCTTTCTGTTCTTTTTCGGCTTGCTTGATTTCATGACCATCACTTCAAACTATTTGTTCTGCAAGGCCTGCGATTTTCGGCCAGCGTTCTGCTGCTTCTTTTGCAACAGCCCCCTTTATCTCGCTTGCTTTTGGAACTCCTTTGTCGTCCACAAGCACTGCTGCATTGTCTTCAAACTTTACGCGGGTTCCATCAGGTCTGCGGTATTCTTTTTTGACTCTTACTACAACCGCTCTTTCAACTTTTTTCCTTATTTCCGGTTTTCCTTTTTTTACAACTACGTTCAGCATGTCAGCTATTCCTGCTTTTGGGCTCATTTTTTTTCTTGTTTTGTGCCCGAAAACTCCTATAATGTAGAGTTCTTTTGCGCCAGAATTGTCTGTGCAAAAGAGCGAGCTTCTGAGCGTAAGGCATTTTGTTTGAGAGGCACTTATTGCTTTCATTTTTCACCACTCACTATTTTTAAAACCGCAAAATTTTTTGTTTTGCTTAGCCTTCTGGTTTCACCTATTATTACTGTGTCGCCTTCTTTTGCGTTAATGCACGGGGGATTGTGGGCGTGCACTCTTGACCTTGTTTTTTTGTATCTTTCAAATTTTGGCACAAACCGTATAATGGTTCTTTCCACTGTGACTGTGCGGGTTGGCTTTGCGCTTATCACTTTGCCTTTAAAGGATTGTCCTCTTACTCTTGTGGTTCCATGGATTGGGCACTTGCTGTCATTGCATTCGTTCATATGGCTTTCCTCCAGTATTCTTTGATTCTGTCTTCTGGCCTAAAGCACAAAGTCTTTCCTTTAACTGTGGCTTTTTTGTTTTTTGGCAGTGAGAATTCAAAAATGCATTCTTTTTTTGGCAGTATTGTTTCTCCTTTTTTTGTTTCCAGTTTGAAGGTGTTTTTTGTTTCGTCAACTATTGTTCCTTCAATTCCAATTCTTTCTTTGCAATTTGATTCACTCACTCTTGCTTTGAGCCCTATTAGTTCGTGGGCTAAGAGGTTTTTTTCATTTATTCCGTAGTTTTCTTGCATTTTTTCACCGTTTTAAGCGTCTATTTGTTCTTCTTTGAATCCTTGTTTTAACAGGATTTCTTTGACTTTTTCTTTGTGGGCGCCCTGCAATTCTATTATGCCGTTTTTCACGGTTCCACCGCATGCAAGCCTTTTTTTTAGTTCTTTGTTGAGTTCGTCAATATTGATGTCTTTGTCAAGGCCGCTTACTGTTGTGACAAATTTTCCAAACCTTCTTTGCAGTGTTCGCACCCTGATTTTTTGAGATTCTTTTGCCATTTCTCCGCAAACACACAGTTCTTTGAGCTGGCCGCAGACAGGGCAGAATTCAGCCATTTCTATTTCTTCACCTCTTTTTCTTTCTTTTCAGTTTCTGTTTCTTTTTCTTTTATTATTGTGAGCATTCTTGCAATGTCTCTTTTTATAGAGCGGATTTTTCCGGGGTTTTCAGGTCTTGTGCCTGATGCCAGAACTGCTTTTTCTTTTGCCAGGGTTTTTCTCAAAGCGGCTGTTTTTTCCTTTATTTCAGCCAATGGCATTTCCCTTATTTCTGCTGTTTTTTTCATGTTTTTCACTGTTCCTTTTTTTCTGTTTCTTTTTTTGCGCTGGCTTTTTTTTCTTTTTCTGTTTTTTTTGCTTCTTTTTCGCTTTTTTCTTTCTTTTTGTTTTCTTTTTTTTCTGTTTTTTCTTTGCTTTCTGGTTCCTGGGTTTTTTCTTTTTCTTGTGTTTTTTCGGGTTCAGTGGTTTCCTTTTCGGGTTCTTCTTTTTCTGTTGTTTCTGTTTTTTCTTCTTTTTTTTCCTCTGTTTTGCCTCTCTTTTTTTCTTCTATTATGTCTTCTATTTTCTTTTTGTCTGGGAAAACCACGTCTGGTTTGATAATGCGCAGTTTTACTCCTATTGCTCCAACTTTGGGGTATGCTGTGCCGTGAGCGTAATCCACAAGACTGGATTGTTCGCCTGCTTTTTTCATGTAGCCTTTTGCCAGTCTTTCTTTCTTTTTTCTTCCGCTTTTGCCTGCAAGCTTTCCCTTGAAAATCAATTCAACTCCTTGCGCTCCAGCCTGCATTATGTCTTCAATGCTTTTGTATGCAACGCTTCTCCAAGAATAGCCGCGCGCTAATAGTGTGATTATTCTGTCCACCATTGCTTGTGCGTCAAGTTCTGGTTTTTCTATTTGCTGTATTTCCAGTTCTGGGTTTTCTATGCCGAATTTTTCAGCTATTTCTTCAGTGATTGTTCTAATGGTTTTTCCTTTTTTTCCGATTGCAAGCCCTGGTTTTGCAACTCTCAATGTTATTTTTGTGGCGAGAGGGGTTTTTTGTATTTTCATTCCAGTGAAGCCAGCCCTGTCAAGCTCGTTTTTGAAATACTCTTCAAGCTTGATTTTTTTCATTCCCTGTTCTATGAAGTAACGTTCTATCATATTGATTCAACCTCTTGCAGGATGACTTCAAGGTGTGCGGATTTTGCCCTTCTTCTTTTTCCAGCAATCCTTCCCTTGGGTTGCATTTTGAATCTCCTAAAGCCCTTGCTTGCAAAGCAATGCCTTATCAAGAGTTTTTCGCTGTCCAATCCCTTGTTTTCAGCGTTTGCCTTTGCATAGCCCAAAAGTTCAAGGAATGCCTTGCAAGTGTTTTCAGGATAGCGCCCTGCCTTTGTGCCTGCAAAACTCTGTCCTTTCCTGTGCGGCACCTTTTTTTTGTATTTTAGCAAGGGAAGGAATTTTTTGTGGGCAATTATTTCATTTAAAAGCCTTTCGGCTTTTGCCACAGGCTGTCCCCTTATCAGATTGCATATTTCAGTGGAGTATTTGAGGCTGACAGGCTTGTTTTTGAGCATTGCCTTGGCTGTAATTTCATCCCTTGCCTCTATTGCTTGGTATTTTTCCTTAACCATTTCATCCTCTCGCTGTAATTGCAGTGCTGGATTTGGTTGCGCCCACGCCGGCTTTGCCGTGCTTTAATCTTTTTCTTGTGAGGGCTAGTTCGCCCAGCTTGTGGCCAAGCATTTCAGGCACTATTTCCACTTGCTGGAATTCTTTGCCTGAATGAATGCCTATTTTGAAGCCAAGCATTTTTGGAGTGACAACTGCTTCCCTGTCATGTGTTCTTATCACTTTTTGTGTTTGTTTGAGTTTGATTGCTTCATCTATTTTTTTGTGTATGAGTTTGTTGGTGCCACGCAACAATGATCTTCTCGCTCTTGATGGGACAAGGCTTGCGAACTCTTCAATGGACATTTTTTTGAGTTCTTCAAGCGTTTTGCCCTTGTAAGTGAAACTGGCTTTAACCATTTACATCCCTTCTTTCACTCCAAATTCATTTCTTTCTTCTCCCAGTGCGCCTTGAAGCGATTGCTCCAACTTTCCTTCCAGGAGGCGCATTCCTTGAAACGCTCTTGCTTTTTCCAGCATGGTGTTGTGCTCCGCCAAAGGGGTGATCCAATGCATTTTTGGCAACTCCCCTGACAACCGGCCAAGGCCTGCTTTTTGCCTTCATGTAATGGAATTTTGCGCCTGCTTTAATGAATGGTTTTTCAGTTCTTTCACCGCATGCAACGTTTCCTATGCTTGCCCTGCATTCAGCCAAAACTTCTTTGTTTTTGCCTGAAGGCAGCCTTAAAACCGCTGTTTTGTTGTTTTTTGATACGAGTAATGAATAGCTGCCGGTTGCCCTTACCAGTTTGCCTCCATCGCCAGGCCTCATTTCTATGTTGAATACTGGGCATCCTTCAGGGATTTCTGACAATGGCAGAATATTGCCTATTTTGATTTCAGCCTTTCTGCCCATTTCTATTTCTTGCCCTAGGAAAACCCCTTCTGCTGCAACCACATAGAATTCCTTTTCCGAATCCATTAAAACTCTTGCCAAAAGCGCGTTTCTTCCAATCTCTTTGGAGAATTCCACTATTTGGCCTTTTTCAACATCTTTTCCTTTTTCAAGTGGAGGGTAACTGGATTTTCTTCCTTTTTTTCTTGCTGTCCAGACTGGTCCTCCTTTTCCCCTGCGCTGGATTTCAATTCGTTTTCCCATTCAGTTCACCATCATATTACGCCTAATTTCATTGCAATGTCGTTTGCTTTGAATTCTTTTGCGATTTTCACTATTGCTCTTTTTCTTCCCTTCATGTCGTTTAAAACATTCACGCTGTCAACCTTGACATTGAATTCTTTTTCAATCTGGTTTTTTATTTCTGTTTTGGTGGCTTTTTTTCCGACAACAAAGGCTATTTTGTTGTCTTTTTCGATTGCGTCAACTGCTTTTTCTGTTATTAGCGGGAACAAAATTATCTCTTTGTGTTTTCCGGAAATTGTTTTTTTCTGTTCTTCCTTTTTTTTCATTTTTTACCACTTTTTCATTTCAGCCAGAGCGCTTTCAGTGAATACTGCAAGCCTTCCGGGCATTCCGCCTGGCGCCAATAATGCAGCGTTAAGCCTGTTTACTGGGGAAATGTCCACGCCTTCAATGTTTCTTGCTGCCCTGTAAACAGGCGCGTCCTTTCCTGTTACAATCAAAACGCTCTTTTTTTCCTTTTTTGTTCTGCCGCGCCTTCTTGCCTTTCCAGAGCGCATTACTGTCTTTTTTTTCGCGTTTTCCAGGTCTCTTGAAAGGCCTATTGCTGAAAGCGCTTTAATAACGTCTTTTGTTTTTTTGAGTTCTTCAAATTTGTCTTCTATCACAATTGGGAGGGGAATTTCTTTTTCAAGCGAGTGCCTTTTGGATACAAGCGAGAACTCTTTTGCGGCTGCAACAGCGCTTTTCAATGCTTTTCTTTTTTCCTTTTTGTTTATTTTTTCCAATATTTTCTTTTCCACTTTTGGAGGGTGGGCTTTTGGGCCACCTACTGCTCTTGGCACGCCTGCAACCCTTCCAGCATTTTTTGCCCTGCGGTTTTTTGTTCTAGGCAATCTTGACCTTTCAATGTTTATGCCTCTCACGTCAGCCGGCAGTTTTCTGCTTCCACGGTATTCTGCGGTAGTGTTCATTCCAGCGTGCGGCATTACCCCTTGGGGTTGTTTTCTCGCAGAATTTATTGAGAGCACTGCTCTTTCTATTAGTTCTGGCTCTATTGCTTCTGAAAAAACCTCTGGAAGGATTTCTTCCTTGATTTTTTTTCCGTCAAGGGAGAAAACCGGCACTGCAAGCCTATGCTTTTGAGGCAATAAAGTCAACCTCCGTTATTAGCACTTTTTCAAGGGGTTTTGGCCTAATGCCTTTTCTCATTTCAACGCATCTCTTGACTGGTCCAGCAATTGAGCCTTCTACAATCAAGTATGGGTTTTTTATCAAGCCATAGTGTTTGAAGCCGCTTTTCGGGTTAATGCTTTGATCGGAGTCTATTTTTAGGAGTTTTTTGTTGAATTCTGTTCTCTTGTGGTAGCCAAGCTGTCCGGCTCTTGCAACAGTGAACATTACTGTTGGTGGATGCCATGGGCCAATGCTGCCGACAATTCTTTCTTTTTTTGCTTTTCGGTTGTCGCTTTTCACTCCGGCTCTTTTCACTACTCCGCTAAAGCCTTTGCCGGTTGTTATGGCGCAAACATCCAAGAAATCGCCTGCATTGAATACATCGCTTGCGGAAACATCTTTTCCCAAAAACTGTTTTGCAAATTCAAATTGTTTTTCCGGCGTGCCGTCAAGGAACAATTCCACTATTTCTGGCTTTTTTTTGCCAATTCCAGTCAAATCCGGTCTCAAGCACCCAATAAGCCTTATTTCTTTGACTTCGCCCGCTGCAAGGGATTCCATTATTTTTTCAATGCCTTTTTTTGCTTTTTCTTTATTGTTTTCAGTGCTTTCTTTTTCCTTTTTTTTCGCTTCTTTTTTTCCAGCAATGGTTCTCGAAATCTCTTTTGGCAGTTCTTTTGCCCATTCTTCGCTTATTGCGAATTCCCCGTAAGGGTTTGAACCGTATGCCCTGAATCCAGTGATTCTTATTGGAGGGCATTCTATCAAGGTTACTGGCACAACGGTTTTTTGCCCGAACATGTGGCTTTTCTGGTGCTGGTTTATGCCTGTCACGTGTGTCATGCCAGCCTTATATCCATAAAAATTGAGTACTTTCACTGTTTCGCCGTCGCGCTTGAAGGCTCTCATCAAGGGTTTTTCGGATTTTGCCCTTTTTCTGGGATAAAATGCAAGCGAACCGCTTCTTGGCTTGTGTTTTCTTGTCACCTTTCAAACACCCTTATGGCTCACCAGAAAAATGGCATTGCAATTTCAAAATTGCATTCAATGGAATGCAATAAAAAGAGAAATTCAATGCCAGCATTTATGCCCTTTTTTTTTGCTTGATTCCTGAACTTTATTCTGAAACAACTGTTAAGGGCACAGTGTACTATGCACCACTATTAATATCCCAAAGATTGGTTTAAAAGCTTTTTGGGCGGGATTTTCAAACTTGTGCTGTTTTCATTTTTTGGTTTCCTTTGCTTCCAGCCATGGTTCAAAGTATTGCCTTGGCGGGCTTGAGAAAAGCATTATTATCAGTATTATTGCCACGATTATTAGTCCTATAAGGAATGCTCCTGAGCCAAGCACTGCAAAGGCTGCTCCGCCAAAGTCAAAGCCTTCGCTTCCGGTTGCAAGCTCTAATTTTGTGCTTTCCTCAATTCCATCATATGAAAATACTATTTGTACGGGGTGTGTTCCGCTTGCTCCCTTTGGTGGTGCAATCCTTATAAGGGAAATTGTTTTTGAAAGAGGTTCAGCCAAAACCGCCTTTTCCCCTATTACAGTCCACCCTTGTGGCACAATTGCTTCAAGGTTTCCGATAATGCCTTCACTGTTTGGATTGTGGATTTCCACTGTTACAAGGAAGCCGTTTGCGTCTTTAGAGGCTGATGCTCCTATTTCAATGGCTTTAAAGGGTTGAGGGGTTGGTGTTGGAATTGGTGTTTCCATTGCTGAATAAATTCTTGTTTCCTGAGAGGGTATGCCGCAATCGCTTACCCTTACATTGTATTTGAGTGTTGCCCGGTCAGCATCGCTTTTAATGAAGGCAGAAAACTTTTTTTCTTCGCCTTTCCTTAACTGGAAAACGCTTTCGCTTACGCTAATGCTTTCGCTTTCCAGTGTTATGATTGCATCATAATTGGTTTTGTTTGAGGCAAAAAACTCTATTGTGCCTTCGCCCTCAATGTATTTTTCTTTTGGGGCAGTGAGTGAAAAGCCATCACACCTGGGTTCAATCTTGTGCACTGGTTCTTTGAGCACGCTTACATTGAATTCGCCGTGCACATCCGAAAAAGAACACCTTTTTCCTCCCAAAAAGCGGCCGCTGAGCTCTATGTATGCCTTTCTTTCCCTTTCCTCTGTTCCTTTGTCTGCTTTAACGGATATTGTGGCAAAGGCTTTTTCTCCTGGGAGAACTACGTCGCCCCAGTATTCTTCTTGCACTGCAATTCCCTCAGAGAAATCAAAAGCGTTTACTTTGTCAATGTAGAATCTTTCATTGCCTGTGTTGTTAATTGCAAAAGTGAATGTTTCCTTGGAGCCTTCCCATAATTCCACATTGTACAATTCAAAGAAAACCATGTTGCAGTTGGGCAAGGCAAAAGCATTGCTGCCCAAAAGCAAGAGCGAAAAAACGGCTAGAGCAAAAAATTCATTCCTCAAACCAACCACCCGGATTTAGTAGATATAATAAATAGCGCCCTTCAAGTATTTAAATATTTCCTTTTATTGAGTTAACAAGTTAAAATCAGGGATTTTGCTTTTTTTGCGCGAAAAATGCATCCAAAGGCACTCCTGGACGCAAATCAAACCCAAAGCGCTCATATTCTGGAATCTTTCCTACAACAATTTCCCCCAGATTCCTGTGCACTATGAGCACTTCAAAACCATGCAAGAATTCAGCAGACTCCAAAGAGTCCCTTCCATGGTATTCCACTTTTTTTTCCCTTAAAAGCCAAGGCATGGGCCAAGTGCTCTCATTCTCCAATGCAATGAGGATTTTTCCATCTGCTGCCAGTGCCCTTTCAAATGCCTTCTTTGCACTCATTGTTGTCTGCACATAAACCCAGGGATTTTCCTCAGAGCGCTCTGCTGCAGGAGCAACAACATTCACATAATATGATTGCCATAACACAAGAGCAAAAACCACTCCTAGCACCAGCAAGCCGGCTTGCCTTGAAAGTCCAGTTTTAACGCCAAAAAACTCTCTTGCTGTAAATCCCGAGAGAAGCGCAAGAGGCGGCAAAAAGTTTATTGCAATCCAAGGGGTTTTGTAGGGAACAGCGGAAACCCCTAAAAACATTGCAATGAAAAAAACGCCGATAACGCAAAAATAAACGTTCCTTTTCCAGAACGCCAAAAGCATTCCCGCAATGCCTGCCACTAGAAGCGGCAACTCGCTGAACAACAGCAATCCAGAATAATAAGGGAAAGGCTTGTCATGACCTTTTTCCACAATCACTCTTGGACCCCACAATCCAAGGGTTTTAACAGAATCCTCCAACCCATTCCAGTTCTGAAAAAAAGAAGTGAAAAGAGGAATGTAAATTGAAAAAAATATTGCAATTGCAACTAAAAATTCAATTAAAAATGCAATTTTTTTGCCTTCCAATTTATTCTCTGTTTTTTTTTCCTTTGCAAAACTGAAGAAAATTGCAAGAATCACTATAAAAGGGCCTATTATGAAGGCAGCTTCCTTTGTAGCCAAAAACATTGCAAGGCAAGCGCTTCCCCCGAAAAGCATCCATGGCTTTTTTTCTGAAGCAAATTCAAGGAAAAGCACGAGCGATGCAGTCATGAAAAACGTGAAGAGGATTTCGTGAATTGCATCCATGGAATAATAGAGGAGTGCAGGTGAGAAAGCGAGGAAAAACGTGCTTGTTAGCACACCCCAAAACCCGAGCCTTTTTCTGAGAAGGAATGGCACTAGCACCAGCAGGCAGCCAAAAATTACTGGCACAATCCTGAGCGCAAAAATATTTCCGCCGAAAGCAAGGAAAGAAACCGCTGTTATGTAGAAAAATGTCGGTCCATGATAGTTTTCTGGATCATATTTCCAGCCGCGTCCTTCCACTATATTGCTTATAAAATAGCCATTCACGCCCTCATCGTGATGCAATGGCCTTAATTCCATTAATGAAAGCCTTACACCAAAAGAAATAAAGAAAAAGAACAATGTTAAAAAAAGGATTTTTTTTTCCTCTAACTGCATTTTCATCCCTTTATTGTTATCATTGGCTTGAGCCTTGCAACTTTTCTGCTGATTCCTGTGACAGCCATTATTTCTATTACTTCATCTATGTCCTTGTAAGCTTGAGGAGCTTCCTCTGAAATGCCTTTCCATGAATGCGTTTTGATTATTATTCCCTTTTTGTTCAATTCTGTTGCAATTTGTTCTCCCTTGAAAGACTTGATTGCTGCATTCCGGCTAAGTTTTCTTCCAGCACCATGCACTGCCGAACCAAAGGTTTCCTTCATTCCTTTTATTGTTCCAGCCAAAACATAGCTGGCAGTGCCCATTGTCCCGCCAACCAGTACTGGCTGTCCAAACTTTCTATACTGTGCTGGCACTTCTTTCCTTTCAGGGCCAAAACCCCTTGTAGAGCCTTTTCTTTGCACAAGCAATTCCTTTTGCTTTCCTTCCACTTCATGCTCTTCTATTTTTGCAGTATTATGGCCAACCTCGTAAAAAGTCCGTATTTCCCTTTCATTCACTCCAAAAACCCTTGCAAAGGATTCCCTTGCAAGGTGTGCTAAAACCTGCCTGTTTGCAAAAGCGCAATTCATTCCAGCGCTCACAGCGGAAAAATATTTTTTTCCCTCTTCGCTTTCAATTGGCGCTGACACCAGTTCAGGGTCTGCCAAATGCAATTTGTATTTTTCTGAGGCTTTTTTCAGTTCCACCAGATAGTCTGCGCCAATCTGGTGGCCCAATGCCCTGCTTCCACAGTGAATGCTTGCAACGATTTGCCCTTCAAACAATCCAAAGGCTTGTGCGATTTCTTCATCGAATATTTTTTCCACGAATTGCACTTCCAGGTAATGATTGCCTGAACCAAGAGTGCCGACTTCCTTGAACTGTCTTTGTTTTGCCTTGAGCGAAACATTTTCCGGGTTTGCGTCCCTTGCTTTTCCATTCATTTCAATGAACTCCAAGTCCTCTTTGAAACCATAACCTTTTGCAAGGGAAAATTCAGCGCCTTTCACTAAAACCTCGTCAATTTCGCTTTGGCTTAATTTGAGTTTTCCTGTAACGCCAAGCCCTGCTGGCACGTTTTTGAAAAGCTCTTCTGCAAGCTCTTTTTTCCTTTTCTCCACTTCGCTTTTTTTTAACAGGGTTGCAAGAGTGCGCACTCCACAATTCACATCAAACCCAATGCATCCAAAAGAAATAACGCCTTCCTTTAAATCCATGGCGGCAACACTGCCAATTGGCGCGCCATAACCTGGATGGCAGTCAGCCAAAGCCAGTGCAGGGCTTTGAATGCCAGGCAGGGAAGCAATGTTTTTCAACTGCCTTAAAGTGCTCCAATTGGTTTGCTCTTCGCGTTCCAGTTCTTGAATCATTTTTTGGTCCACGTAAAGCCTTGCTGGAACGCGCATTTTTCCCTCTTTCGGGATTTCCCAAACAAAATCCCTTATTTTTAACAATGCCATAGAAAAAACCTAAAATATTTGGAAATTAAGGATTAAAAAAAGAAACTAGTGCTCTGCCAGCAAAGCCTATTTCTTTTTCCTGTTTGTAATGACAATCACTGCAAGCGCTATTATTGTTGTTAGTATTGCTGGAATTTCTGGGGTTTGCATTTCTGGTGCGCTCATTCCCACGGTTATGTGTGTGCTTTTCGGACAATTAGTGCAATCCGGGTCTGGACCGCTGCCATCATCTTTCATTATTGTTGCCCTTATTTGGTAGACTCCGCTTGAAAGCCTGATGTCAGGGCTAATGGTGCTTCCGCATCTCGGCCAATCATTTGTTCCAGGAATTTTTATTGGGTTTGTTATGGGGTTGCCGTCTTTGTCCTTTGTCACCAACAATCCATCCTTGTCCAGTATTTCTATTTTGATTAAGGCTTGGAATTTTGTGCAGTAAACCGTGATGTCCAGTCCTTCATCTGGTGTCTTGGGATTATTCGCCTTGAACGCAGAAATTAGGGGCCTTTCTTTTGCCATGACTTTTTTTGTAACACTGTGACTTGCTTGCCCGCTGTCGGTTACTGTAAGAGTGACTGAATATTCTCCAGCATATTGGAAAACGTGTGTTGGGTTTTCTTCATTACTTTCATTGTCTGCTCCTGAAGATGGATCGCCAAAAACCCAATGGTAGTTTGTAATGTTTCCTTCGTTGTCTGTTGATTTGTTGACGAATTTTACGCTTAAAGGCACCATTCCAGTTGGCGGAGTTGGAATCATTTCAAAATCGGCAGTTGGCGGCGTATTAATGGTCACTCTAACCCAAGCATCATCAAAAACAGCCGGATTGCTTTTCAAGGAAACCCTGTAATGGAAATATTCCTCAGTTGTAGGCCAAACCGCTGGAGCAAGGCCCTTGATTGGGTAAACAAGTCCGGGTCCCTTTCTTGGAACCGGCGGCAGATCAAAATTTGCAGTTATTCCATCCCAGTTAGGCCCTAATTCTTTTGAAAAAACAAAAGTGTCTTCTTTTATGAGTGAGCCCATTATTTCACGCAATAGGGCTTTTATTTCTTCAGAATTTGTATAAGTGAAAACCTTTCCGCCTGTCAGGTTTGCAACATATTCAGCATTGGCTTTCGCTTCATCTGAACCCACTCCTTTTCCAATAATGCCGAACACAACCACGTTTTGGTCTTTTGCAAGTTGTGCTGCAGTCTTGTAAGTGCCAGAATCATCTTTTTCATCCGTGATTAATATTATTGCCCTCCGGTGGTTTTCCTGCCATTTTACTTCAGGTGCATTCAAAACATAGGTTATAATGCTACCCCATGGCTCTAGCTGTTGTGTTGAAAAGTTTGGAGCACTAATTTTTTCCAAGTTGTTTTTGACAAGCGTCATATTGTTTGTTATGGGAAGCAAGCCAACATCGTTTGCATAATCCAAAGGCAATGGCGGAGTCACTGGTTGCTGGAAATCAGTGGAATTCCAAAAAGCAGCATCAGGCCTTTTGCACACAGTCCAACCACAAACTTCTTGCCATTCACAATGTTCATCGCATACCTCTTCTTCTACAAAGCAAGGCACTAGTTTGCAATCCCACTTGTATGTGTCACATGGCTCCATTCGACAGTTTTTTGGCACTTCGTGGCACTCTGGCCAGCATACTTTCACGTTATCACGCAATTCACAAACCTCACGGCATTCAGTTTCATAATCGCAAACTTGGCACTTGCCTGGAATTGTTATTACAGTACACTCAGTGCACCAATCTTTAACTGTGACTATTCTGCAATTTATTTGAGTGCAAACATATTGGTTGGAACAATTTCTAGCGCAAGTGCCTCCTTCAAAAACGTAAAGCCCTAAATTGAAGCACCCCGGAATGCCTATTTTTTGGCAGTTTTGATCCAGTTCTGCTCCAAGTTTTTCTATGTCATTTTTGACAACCTCGATTTCATCATTAAAGCTATAACTGGCATCAAATAAAGCCATTACATCAACTGGACCGCCAAACTCTTCTATTTCCTGCAAGTTTTGGATTTTGACTGTCAAAGTGTAAGGCCCTGGTCCTACTACAAGGTATGCTTTGTCTTTTGTGTCAGCATCTTCTTCTGGGGTTACTGGGTCAATGCCGTCGTCTTCTACAGTGAGCTGGATTTTTTTTGCTGCATTGGCACAGGAAAGCATTAAAAAAAGAGCCAAAACAAAGAGTATTTTTTTCATGAATTCATCCTCCGTTTTCTGAGGTAAACTCCTGCAGCAACCAAGCATATGCTTGCAACTAACAATATGCTGATAGGTAACAGTAAGTCTGGCTGGGTTTGTGTTTTTGGTTGTGAAATCGGCTTTGTTTTTTCTTCAAATTGTGTTTGTATTGGAGTGGGTTGTGTTGGGACAGGGGTTGGTTTTTCTGTTTCAACTTTTACTGGTATTGAAATCTTTTTGAATTCTTTGCTGTAAGGGGTTTCAACTGTGAAGGACTCTGTTTTTGGAGAGTATTGAGTGCAATTGTTTTCATCAAGGCTTTGGGTTGTTCTTTTCTCGCCTTCAATGATTGTTATTGAGCCAATTGGTTCCCTAAAGCAAAGATTGTAAACGCCATTGCTTGCACTGAAATATGGTCTTGGATTTATCAAAAAATCTATTTTTTCGCTTGCTGCGTAAAAAATGGTTCCTTCTTTTTTGGCAAAAAATAAAAAGTAAGTGCCGGCTTCATGCAATTTAAAGGAAAACTTGCCTTGACTGTCTGTCTTATAATCTTCTATTCTTTGCAATATTATTTTGTTTTGGTCTGTTTTTTCAGGTTCAAATCTTTGAAAAAAACATTTACATCAACGCCAGCAACGGGTTGCCCATCAAAAAGCGCCGTAATGGTTACTGTTTCATGCCTTACATAGCGCAAGCCTTCAATTTTAATGGAAAGCTGCCTTACTTCTTCTTGGGCTGCCACTAGCGTGAAAATCAAGCCGAACATGGCGAGACAGTAAAAAACTGAAGGCAAAAAACCAAATCTTTTCATTCTCAAATATTACGCATTTCCACTATTTAAACATTATTGTCAAACCACGCGGCTTTGCTGCAATTGCTTTATACATCGACAATGCATTGCGCTAAATACTTTTCTTTTTCTTTAATCACTTTCAAGCCAGAATAGGTTGCTCCTTTGACTTCTGTTTTCATTTCATGTTTTTTGTGGTTCATTTTTTCGCCTTTCACTGTGCCTTTCAAAACCAGTCCTTCTTTTTCCTTTGAAATTTTCACTTTGAATTCAGAGAACAGCATTTCTTTTGTGCCTTTTTCAAACAATAATTCGTTTAACCAGGCAACAAGCAATTCTTCTTCATTTCTCGCTCTAACTCGCAATTCAATGCTTTCTCTGGCTTTGACTTTTTTCAGGTTTGACATTACGCTGAACATTGCCTTCGCGCACTCTTGAAAGGCTTCTTCAAGCGTTTTTCCATAACCGCGCACTCCAATGTCTGCCTTGTGCTCAAACAATTCAAACATTTTCATCTCTCGAGTGCTGCAATTTTTTCTATTCTCCGCAAATGCCTGCCGCCCACAAATTCTGCCTTTAAAAAAGCAGTGATTGCCTTTTTTGCATTCCTGAAAGAAACAGTTCTGCCTCCAAAGCAGAGCACGTTTGCATTGTTGTGCTCTTTTGCCATTTTTCCCTCAAAAGCGTTATGCAAGAGTGCTGCCCGTATTCCCTTGATTTTGTTTGCTGCAATGCTCATGCCAATTCCAGTGCCGCAAAAAAGCAATCCAATTGAATCTTTATTTTTTGTAACTGCTCTTGCAACCTTTTCAGCAAACTCGGGATAATCACAGCTTTCCACTGAAAAACAGCCAAAATCTTTTATTGAATGGCCTTCGCTTTCCAGCCATTTTTTGACTTTTTCCTTTAAGGGATACCCGCCATGGTCTGAACCCAAAAAAAAATCCATTCAATTCACTATAGTGAAAAGAAAAGAAAAAGAGAAAAAAGCAATAGCTGGCTTCAGGTTTGCTTTGGCTTTAACCTGCAGGCTTTTTTTATCAATTCTCTAAATCGAAAACCGTTTTTGGTATACGATAAGGTATTGGATGCTGGATTTGCTAGGCTAAAACAGGTTAGCGTTGCCAACGCAAAGTTTTTTAAAATCTTTGCGTTACTTTTTTTTTATGGTTTTGTTGGGGGATATTAAATCTGCAATTGTGGACAGAGAAGAGGCTTTGCTTGATAAGTTCAAGAGTGAGCGAATTATTGAGAGGGAATGCCTTAGCCAAGTTAAAAAGTTTATTTCCACGGATGTTATAGTGATAATAACCGGTGTCAGGCGATGTGGCAAGTCTGTTTTTGCTTTTCAATGTTTTGAATCAGACCGGAGAGGATATGTGAATTTTGAAGATGAGCGACTCGGCGTGGCTGTTCGTGACTTGAATTCAGTTATAGAGGCAGTTTATTCTTTAAAAGGCGATGTTAGCCTTCTTGTTTTTGACGAAATCCAGAATGTTAGTGGGTGGGAGCGTTTTGTTTCTAGAGTCAGCACTGGGAAGAAGGTAATTGTCACTGGCAGCAATGCGCGATTGATGAGTAAAGAGCTTTCCACTTTTTTAACCGGCAGGCATATTGATTTTGTTCTTTTTCCGTTCAGCTTCAGAGAGTTTTTGGATTATGCTGGGGTTGAGTTTGATAAAAAAGACCAGTATTCCACAAAGTCTGTTGCAAAATTAAAGAATTTTTTGGAAAGATATTTGCGTGAAGGCGGGTTTCCCCTGGCTTTTAAGCTGGGCAGACTGTTTCTTATAGAAACTTATAGTGACATCATTGAAAAGGACGTAATTCAAAGGTATAAAATAAAATATGTTTCGAAACTTAAAGAGCTTTCAAGGTATTTGATTTCCAATACCTCTTCTGAATTAACTTACAACCGGCTGAAAAACATTTTGGGCTTAAAGAGCACTCACACGGTGTCCAATTGGATTGCTTATTTGGAAAACTCCTATTTGTTTTTCAAACTTGAAAGATTTTCACCCAAGTTGAAAGAGCAAATCAAAGCCCCTAAAAAGATCTATTGTATTGACACTGGCCTTGTAAACGCGGTTTCTTTCAAATTAAGCCAAAATTATGGCAAGCTTGTTGAAAATGCGGTTGCAATTGAATTGCTTAGGAGAAAGTCTTATTTGGAAGCCCCTGCAGAAATCTATTACTGGAAGGACTCTTCAGGCAAAGAGGTTGATTTTGTTTTAAAGGAAGGTCCAAAGGTGCTCCAGTTAATTCAGGTTTGCTATGATTTGAGTGATTTTGAAACCAAAAAACGAGAACTTGAAGGACTGCTCAAAGCAAGCACAGAGCTCAAGTGTAACAATTTGCTGGTGGTTAACGCTGATTTTGAAGGAATTGAAGAATACAAGGGTAAAAAAATAAGGTTTATGCCTTTATGGAAATGGCTTCTGGAAACGACCTGATTGTCAAAAGAAAAAATACATGCGGTTTCAGGTTTGCCTGTATTTTGAAACACTCGCCGTAGCCTGTGTTGTGGTGCTGTAAGTGCTTGTGTAAGCGTTTGTAGAGTATGCTGTCCTTGTCGGATTATAAGTTGTTGCTTGAATCCTGTAATTTGAAGTTGAATAAGGTGAAACCGTATTGCTATAAGTGGTTTTTGTTGGCGAATAAGTTGTGCTTGAAGAATAACTGCTTGCAGAAGTGCTTTTGGTTTGGCTTGTGCTGTAAGCGTATGTTGCAGTGCTGGCTGTGCTTGTGGTTGAATATGTTTTGTAGGTTGCAGTTGGCGCTCTATAGGCTGAAAGGCCTTTTGTGGCACTAGCAACAACCTGCATTCTTATTGGAGTTGAAGAATAGTTTGTGCTGCCATTGTATGATGCAGAATAGGTTGTGCTAGGCTTACTGGAAGCAGTGGTTGTTGTTTTTTGCTGGAGTGCTGAAGCCACAACCGAAGCCAATCCAGTGCTTTGCGCAAAAGCATAAGCCTGGCTTGCATGAACAGGGCCTGTTGTGCCAATCGGCTTGCTTGCAATGAGCTTTCCGTTCTGGTATGCTGCAACCATTATTTGAGAGCTTGAATCCGCTGGAGCAACCAAAACATATTCCACGCCATTGCTTTGGTTTGAAGAAGTTGCGCTATTGTATTCACACAAAAAAGTGCCATCCGCTCTTTGCTCGCAATGAGCTGACGGCCCGCAAATCATTGTTGCCTGTGGAACATCTTCGCACCAAAAAGTCAGGTAGTGAATGTAAATATCGGGTCCGATTTTTGGATCACAAAAACGAGGAGTGCCAACCATTCTGCCCTCAGTGCAAATCCTTGTAATGCACTTGTTGTAATAGGTTCTCCCAAAATAAGTAAATTGTGGAAAGCAACCTAAATCGCATTTAGCATAATTGCCTCCCTTGAAAGGGTTCTTTTTTCCGCCTTCAATAGTGTAAGCGAGCTGCAAATAACCAGTATAAAATTGTCCCCTGAGCGCGCGCTTTATTTCGTCCTTTATTGAAGGGTCGTTTTGGGGTTTTGCTTCAATAGCGCTAAAAAGCCTTATAAAGTCCAGGTTTGGAATTTTATTGCCCTGCAAGTCAGTAAAGTATTCGTGCATTTGATTGACATCATAAAAGCACACTGGATTTGCCAGTTCCACTCTTTGTTGAGCAAAAGAATTCGAGGCAAAAAAAACCAGTAAAGCCAAAACCGATAAAAAAGCAACTGGTTTAAATTTTTGGTCAAAGAATTTCAAAGGAAAACCGAAAAGCATTCTCAAACCCCTCCACGCCAAAAAATTTCATTATTTAATTAAAAATAGTTATGTTGTATGTTTTTAAAAATGTTTTTAATTGCACTGCCTGGCCATAACTTTTTATTGTTTTGCTGTTTTTTTGTGTTTTAATGGTTTTGCTTTCTCAAACCTTTCTGAAAGAGCAAGGAAAAGATTAATAAAAAAGAAACCTTAAGTATAGTATGCCTTCAGTTTTTTCAAAAAAGCCTGCCTTTTTGTTGGCAATAGTTTTAGTGCTAGCCATAACCTGGCTGTTTTATGAAACCATTTTAAGCGAAAAAACCGGTTTCTTTTCATTAGCCTTGCCTAAAGAAAAAACAGCATATTTTGCTGTAACCGAAGGCACAGGCGCATACTACTGTCCAGATTGCCCTGTTTCAGACGACGCACTCAATCCCCCAACTAACAACTCGCCTGGCCCAAGTTTGCCTAGCGGGGCTGCTGATGGCGCTTCCACTCCAACTTTTGTCCAAAATGATGATGGCTTGAGTCAAACAGGAGCTACAGGAGGAGTAAATGAGCTAGGACAAGATGATGGAGCGGCACCTGCCGGTGGTTCTTATGAGGATTTGTCTAAGGGGGGCGACCCATATGATGATTATTTGCAATCAAAAGCTAAGGGCTCTCCTGCAGCTGTTTATCAAATGCCAGGACAAAATTTATCACAATCAGGTGATGGCAGTTCTTTGTGTCCTGAGTGCAAACCACAGGGTTCTAGTGCTGCTTCTAGTGGTTTGCTTCAACCTTGTGTTCAAGGATGGTTTTGTTCTGGTTCTACAAGGGTTTACTCTAATGCGGATTGCTCGAGGATTGAAAGCGAGTTTTGTTCGGGGGGTTGCTTGAACGGGAAATGCTTGCAATCCTGCAAGTCGTGTTCAAGGGATTTTGCAGGACAATGCGGTTCTTTTTCAAATGATTGCGGTGGCACAATTCAGTGCTCTTGCAGTGCTGGCTGGAATTGCATTAATGGAAAATGCTGCAAAGCCCTTTCGTGTTCCGAGAGCGAGTGTGGTTCTAAAAGCAATAATTGCGGGCAAAAAATTGATTGCACTGCAAAGTGCGAGGAAGGCTTTTATTGCAGTCAAGAAAACCGCTGCATTTTGAAAGCAGGATTGCAGGATATTGATCCAAAAAATGTTCAGGTTTTTGCTTTTGCCACTCATGCAAAGGTTTACTGGAACACTTTAGTGCAATCCGATTCTGCAGTGGAGTTCGGTGAAACCAGTGCTTTGGGTTCAAGGGTTTTTGACGGCACTAAAACAATTCACCACAAAATCCACTTGCTTGGATTGAAACCGGAAACAAACTATTTTTTCAAGGCAGTTTCTTCAACGCAAAGCCTTTCAAGGGAAAGCCCTGTTTTGTCCTTTAAAACTTCTTTAAAGGACGAGCCATTGCAGGTTTTGACAGTACTGGTTGACCCTGAAAGCAGGCAGCAATTTGAAGGACAATATTTTTATTTCACTGCAATCACTAATGCTTTGAATGAAGAGTCGCTTGAATTTTTCTGGGATTTCGGTGATGACTCTAATGCAAGCCAGAGAGAGGCATTTCACGCTTATTTTTTGGGTTTGGAGAAAGAGCGAGAGTTTTTGGTGAAGGTTCGCGTTAGTGATTCCAAAGGGCAGACTGCAGGCGCAGAGGTTAAGGTTAAGGTTTTAAAGTCCAAGTTTAAGGCAAGAGTTTTGGAGCCAACCCATGTGCAGACAAATTCAAAGCAAAGGGATTTGAATGTGCGCTTGGAGTTTTTGGATGAAGCCGATGAAAGGATTGCTTGTCAAGGAATTTCGCTCAGGGTTTTGCTTGCTGGCTCGCTGGTTGAAATGCATTGTTCTGGAACAATTTTTGAGGGAATTTTTAAGCCTTGGAGTTCGCTTTCTGAAACTGAATTCTTGGAAATTCATGCTTTGAGTGAGGTTAAGGGGGAAAAGCGCGAGTTCCATGCAAAAGCGCCAGTGTTTTTTGAGCCTTCTTTTTTCAAGGCAACCAATGTCTTCAAGGGCAAAAAATATTTTTTGCTTGATTCCCTTGAAAAAGCCAAAGTAATGTTTTTGTTGAACGGCATAATCGTGGTTTTTCCAAGCGAGTTAAGGGCAGTGCTTGTTTCAGGCAAAAAAGAGGAAGAAGTGAGAATTGAAAAAAACGAGTTTGATTACACGCTTTATTTTGACCATACTGTGAATGAAACCGATTTTTTGCATGGTTTAAAGTTGAAATTGAAGGGCAGGGATGCTGCAGGCAACAAGGTTGATGAAGTGCAAGCGGTTCCGCTTGCAAAAAACTCGGCACTGGTTATTTCAATATTGGAGCCAGTGAACAGTGAGCGCGAGTATGCTTTCGGGCAAACAGTTAACTTGAAGGCAAAAATTCTTTCAGACAATTACAAGGTTAAAAACAAAAAAATCATTGTGGAATGCCCTGAACTGGATTTTTTGGAGGAAATGGATTTTGATAAAGAAAGCCAGCAATATTCTGCGAAAATCCTTTTGCCATTGCAGGATTCTGGCAAAAAAAGCGTGAGCTGCCGGCTTGAAGCACACGCCACTCTTGACGGCAAAGAATTGATGGATTTAGAGTTTTTAACAATTTCACTTTCAAACAACCTGCAAATGGTTTTTGTTCAACCCAGCGCTGGCTTGAACAAGCCCTGGAATGGCAAAATAAGCGAGATAAGTGTTAGGTTTTTCCAGCCCAACAACCACTTGTTTGCCAACATTGCATTGAACAGCGATTTGCTGGTTGACGGCAACCTGCAGCCTGTTTCACTCAAGTTTGACGAAAAAGAAAAATTGCACAAGGGGGTTTTGAGTTCGCCCTTGCTGGCTGGAACGCATTCACTCAAGCTTGTTTTAAAAGAAGATTTTTCTGGAGAAGGAACAGTTATTGCAACCATTGAGCAAGGCTTAAGCCTTGCTTTGCTGGCTTTCGGTTTTGCTTGCATTGTAATCCTGGTTTTCCTTGCATTGCTTTTAAGAAATGTTTTTTCTGAAAGGGCTTTCTTGCTTAGGGAAAAAGAGCGCTTGACTGGACTGGAGAAAAAATACAAGTTTGAGTTTTTCAAAAGGCATATTTCTGAAAGCGAGCTCGGCGAACAAATAAGGCTTTTAAGCAAAGGACTGAAATGCATTGATTCTCTATTAAAAAGCGGTTTTTGGATTAAAACAGGCTTTTGGAAAACAGTTTTTCCCTCAAAGGATTTCAAGAAAGCGCCTGAAAAAGTTCAAGCCATAGTGCTCACAACAAGACTTTGCGGAAGAATCGGAGAGTTTTCAAGAGAAGAGGTGGCAAGAGGGCTTAGAAACGAGGGCTATAGTGAAAAAGTAATTGAAATGGTTTTGGCAAGGCTTTACAAGGAGAGGTGAAAATGGCAAAAAGCCTTTTTTTGGCAGCCTTTCTTTTCTTGCTTTTGCCATTTGCCCATAGCTCGCTTGATTTCGGGCTTTCAGCGAGCACTAGCGAGGCATTTGAAGCGCAAGCAGTGGATTTCAATTTAAAGCTGGAAAATTTTCCTGAAAGCGTTTTGGATTTTGTTTGGAGTTTTGGGGATGGCACTGAAATTTCAACCGAAAGCCCTTTTGCAAGCCATGCATATTACCTTGAAGCAATAGATTTTTCCCCGAAAACCTTTCAAGTAAAAGCACAAATAAAGCTTAAGGACAACGGCATGCTTTTAGGGGAAAAAACAGTGCCAGTGCGAATCACGAGAACTGAATTCAAAGCATTTTTGCCGCCCTCTTCAGAGGCAAGACAGGATATTGCAATCGAAACAGGAGTTGAAAAAAAGATACGTATTGCTTTCTTGGACAAAGACAATTCCTACATTCAAAGGTTTTTGGGTTCAAGTGAAAAGGAAGCCTTTTCCCATTTTAGTGCCTTAATAAAAGGCAAAAGCATTGCCTTGCAATGGGATTCCAAAAACCTTTTTTTGGAAGGCTCTTTTGTTCCAGACGCTTCCTTTGAAGAATTTGAAAAACTGGAATTGAAGGCAGCGCTTGCAGGCTCAAAGGAAAAAACTTTTTTCATTCCGCTTTTCTTCAAGCCAGCAACCATTCAAGTCCGCAATCCCTTCAATGAAGAACAGAAATATTTTTTTGGCTCGCCTGTTGGAAAAATTTCCTTTTCTCTTCACCAAAAAGAAACTGTTGTCAACAGCGGGGATTTTGAGGCTTGGCTTTTGTCAAAAGAAAAAATACTGGAAAGAAAAAAATTGTCTTTTGCAGGAGGAGCCTGGAGTGCAGAATTCACGCGCCCCGTTAGCGAGAAAGACAGTGAATTGAAGATAACTGTTTCAGGCAAAAACGCTTCTGGAACAAAAACTGAAAAAAACAGTTTTTCTCTTGAAATGCTTTCTCCAGAAGGGGCAAGCCCGACTGAAAACCAGGTTTTGTTCGTTTTCCCAATGGAAGGCAGAACTGAAAGTCGTGGCGGAGCTACAAAAATAGAAGTACAAGTGGAAGGACAACAAGTTGCAAGCAATGAGGTTGAAGCATTGCTTTACATTGACGAAAAACAGCACTCAATTACTCTTTCCTGCACTGAAAAAGGCTTTTGCTCTGCAAGCCTGCCATTTGCTTTACAGGGAACCCACACCATTGAAATTGTTTTAAAACCGCCTTTTTCAGGAAAAGCAAAGATTTCAACAGAAATAATTGAACCCATAGATTGGGGCAAAATAATTGTTTTTGGAGGCGGAATAACAGCCTTAATTCTTTCAATTTCAGCATTTTTTTGGAGAAAAAAACTCAAGCAACTGGAAAAGCGCTCCATTGAAAGGCGCCTTGAAAAAATTTCAGAACTTGAAAAAAAAGCAAAACTGGATTTTTTCAAGAGACGGCTTTCAGAAAGCGCTTACAGGGAAAGACTCCTCAAACTACAACAAGAAAGAGAACTATTGTTAAAAAAATCAACACAAGAAAAAAAAGGAAAAAAATAGGGAGCAAACCAAAAATTGTCCCCCTGCTTTTTTTCTCTTTGAACTAATATATTGGCTTTTTTTATTTCTTTTTCCTGTTTGTGATGACAATCACTGCAAGTGCGATTACTGCGGTTAGTATTGCTGGGATTTCTGGAGTTTGGAGTTCTGGCATTTCTTGACCGACAACTATGTGGATCGTTTTTGGACAATTAGTGCACTCCTCTCCAAGAATGTTTGCCTTTATTTGATAAAGCCCTGGTTTTGGAAAGCCAGTTATGTTGAGAATTGTAGGTGTGATATTGCAAAATGGCAGGCCGTGAGCTCCATCCATTAGTTGAGTTGGAACTCCGGAAAGTGGCTGGCTGTCCTTGTCAAGGAATTCCAATTGGAGGGCTGCCTGCTTGCCGCATGCAATAATAATTTGTGCTGGCTGGTTTGGGTTTTCTGGATTGTTTGATTTGAAAATTGTTATTGCCGCTTTTTGTATTGCAATTATAGATTTTTGATTAGATGCTGTTGCCCCCAAGTTGTCTGTTACGGTTAGCCGGACAGTATAATAGCCAGCTGAAGTGTAAACATGGCTTGTTTCCTTATTTGTGCAACAATTTGTTCCTTCAATTGTACCTACCCCGAACTCCCAATTCCATGAAACAATGGAACCGTCTGGGTCAAAACTTTTATCTTTAAACTTTACAGTCAAAGGAACCATGCCATTTGCTGGCTCTGGATACATTTCAAAGTCTGCGGTTGGTGCTTGGTTTGGGAGAGGGGTTAGCGTAGGTGTTGGCGTTAGAGTTATCGTTGGAGTTGGAGTAGGGGTCACAGGCTTTGGAGTCGGACTAACTGGAGTCCAACCCTCACCAAAATCCAGATCTTTTTCAGTTTCCTCTTCCACAGCACTGACTTTCCAACCGCTAACGTAAAATCCGTACTCTTTGCTGTAACCCCAAATTGGAGTGAGTTCATATTTTAGGTTTGGGTCTGTCTGTACTGTTGTGCCATTATCGTTTGATATTGTTACAGGCACAGTTGAGCCATTAATGTAGTTCTCGCCAATTTGTTTAACAGTACTTGCATTATTAACTCCGATTTCTCCAGGCTTATTTGTTTTATTATTTGCGAGTGTTTCCCCAGGTCCTAAAACGCCGTCATCATTCATATTGTCTCCCACTTCTTTTCCAGATTGTGATTCCATCCAATCCAGGCAATCTGCAGCAAAAACTTGTGCAACTAAAAGTGTAATTAGTAAAAACACGATAGTTCCTTTTTTTCCAGATTTTTCCAATTTTTCACCTTCACAAGAGTCAAAACAATGCAATGTAATGCACAAGCATTATATATAACCTCATATATTAATTTTACTATGCTTGGATTGGTGATAGAATGGATAAAAAGTATTTGAAGCTGGCTGTTTTGGGAATAGTTGTTTTTGCAATATTGCTGGCTTTATTTGTTTTTGTTTTTAATTGGGGTGGACGGCCTTCCGCCGAACCGCCTCCAGATCCTAATCCTCATATTGTTTTGAAACCATATTTTGTTTCCCAGTTTTTGAAGGAAAACCCTGACTACAAACCATCACAACCATTGGTTCTCTCTTTTGACAAAGTGTCAATGATTGAGGTGCCACTTTCAGAACAAGGTTTTTCTTTGACAGAGATTGCAATTGGGGAATCCACGGGATTGGTTTTATCCAACAAGTCGAGCAAAACCTTTTCATTTGCGATTACCTCTCCAGCAATTGATGGAACCAATTATTCTGCAGTGCAGTTTGTTGTTGCACCGGCTAAGACAACGGTTTTGGATTTGGTTATATTGCCCTATTTTGGCGATATTGTTGAAAAGAGTGGCGCAAAAGCAGAAAAAAAAGAAAAGGGCGTTTTGGTTTTTGAGGTTGCATGCATTTCTGGTTGCGCTGATGGTGGCAATTTGTTAAAGGTTTATGCGAATGCAACCTGAATTTTCAAGGGATTCGATAAAGCAGTGAAAGCGCAAATAGCAAGGCATAAGCGAAGTATAGTGCAAATGTTGCAGTTTCTTTTTTTGTTTTCATTAGTGCCAGAAAGTTTAGAGTGCCAAAAATTATGCCCGCAAGCAATAAATTAGGATAGTCTAAAAAAGCTGCTGGAATAATAAAGGAAACTGATGAAAGCACAGCAATCACTTTCAATCCTTTTTCTTTGCCCAAAAGCACTGGCAGGGTTTGAATGCCCTTCCTTTTATCGGATTCAAAGTCTTTAAGGTCCTTTATGTTGGCTGCAAGTGAGAATGTTGCAAAAACTGCAAGCGTTGCATTAAAGGGAATTTTTGGGTTTTGTGTGATAATGCCTACAATGAATGCGAGTGCTGAAATTAGGCCTATTACCACATTGTTGAGAAAGCCGAGATTTTTTAGGCTAATTGGCTTTGCAGAGTAGGCAATTCCAAGGAGCATTGTTGAAAGCACTAATGCAAAAATTGTTTCTCCTACAAAATATGCCAAAACAAGGGCAAGGGTGAACAGCGAAAGGCAAATCCCGCGGTATTGCCTTGCCTTGATACCCTTCAATTCCTTGTCAAATAGATTATTGCACGCCAGAGCACTTTCAAATGCCAAAAAAATTGAAAATGACGCAAAAAAAAGTCCCAAAAAATTGGGCTTTTCTATTGAGAAAAGCGTTAGTGCATAAAGCCAGCCCATTAGCACAAGGGCAAGATAATGTGCGGCTCGTTCAGGCTTGCATTCCAAAACCACTTTTTTTAGGAGTGCGCGGTCATAGATAAAGAGCCAGATTACAGCAAGCAAAAATGCTGAGAGCGCATATAGCGCGAGCCCGTGCATTATTACTGTGTAATTGTAGGTGTTGCCAAGGCTAAAAAGGATGGATGCAAGGAAAGGGACTGAGGATAATGCCAAACAGGCTACATAAAAGCAAAACATTGCTCCCAATGCTTTCAGCCAACTTCCTTTTTTGGTGAAAACATACACTGCAATCAGGGCTTGGGCTAACCAAAACGTCAAGCCCTGCCCCAAGTGCAGGACAGAACCAGGCAAAAGACCAGCTAAAGAGAAAAACTGTGCAGCAATTTCTTCAATGCTCATTGGAAAGATGCGCCACACTTCAGGGCCATATGCAATGAAATCAACAATCGGAATAATGATTACAATGAAAGAAAAGGCAAAAACTGCTTTTGAGGTTTTATCCACTGTTTCTTTAGTGAAAAAAGAGAGAATTAGTGCCAGTGAAATAAATATGTTGAAATAGAACAAGGGCCAGCCGGCAAGGAAAAAAACAGGCCTTGAAAACGTTGTGAGCAGGCTTGCAAACCAGCCAAAAATTGCCTTGACAATGCACACAAAATAGAGAAGTGCGATCCAAAAGGCAATGCCTTGGCGGTTTTCTTCAATGCGTGCAATAATTCCTTTTGCAAAACCTAAAAAAATGCTTTCTTGCACAGACAAAGCAGGCGCGAAATTTTTAACTTTTTTGCGCAAATAAAAAACAGCTTTATTCTATTAGTTCTATTTCTATGTGCACTTTTTCCGGTATTTCTATGTGCATTACTTTGCGCAGTGTTCTTTCATCGGATTCTATGTCTATTATGCGCTTGTGGATGCGCATTTGCCATCGCTCGTAGGTTTCTGTTCCCCCGCCAGCAGGGCTTTTTCTTGTGGGGACAACCAGTTTTCTTGTTGGCAGTGGAACTGGTCCTGAAAACTTTATTCCAGTGCGTTTTGCGACTTCAACGATTTTTGCGCTTACTTCGTTTAATTGCTTGTAGTCTGGGCTTGCTAGTTTGATGCGTGCTTTTTGCATTTTTCACCACTGCCATTGCTTTTAAATCATTTGGAAGAGAAAAAAGGGAAGCGTTACATTTTCTTTGGTGTAACGCTTTCAACCATTCCTGCTGCAACGGTTTGCCCCATGTCCCTGATTGCAAACCTGCCTAGTTGTGGGAATTTTTTGTATTCTTCCACTACTACTGGTTTTGTTGGTTTTACTTTTACTATTGCCGCATCGCCTGTTTTCAAGAACTTGGGGTTTTCTTCAACTACTGCTCCTGTTTTCGGGTCAAGTTTTTTCTGGATTTCGGTTATCTGGCAGGAAAGCTGTGCTGTGTGCAAGTGGAATACTGGAGTGTAGTTTACTGGGATTGCGGTTGGATGGTTTAGGACCACAATTCGTGCAATGAATTCTTCGGCGACTGTTGGCGGGTTGTTTGTGTGTCCTGCAACATCGCCTCTTTGCACGTCTTCTTTTCCCAAGCCTCTCACGTTGAAGCCAATGTTGTCTCCTGGAACTGCTTGCGATAATTGTTCGTGGTGCATTTCAATTGTTTTTACTTCGCCTGTCTTGTTTGCTGGCATTATCACTATTTTGTCGCCTGGTTTCATTATTCCTGTTTCAACTCTTCCCACTGGAACTGTGCCAACGCCTTTAATGTTGTATACGTCCTGTATTGGCAGCCTGAGCGGTTTATCTGTTGGCAGTGGTGGTGCTTTTAGTTCGTCTAGTGCGTCTAGGAGTGTTGGGCCATTCCACCAGTCCAGCTTGCCCTTGCCTTTTACCACGTTGTCTCCTTTAAAGGCGGAAATTGGCACAAATTTGAGCTGGTCTTCTTTTATTCCAACGCCTGTCAAGAACTTCAGGATTTCTTTTTGCATTTGTTCAAAGCGACCCTTGTCATAATTCACTTCGTCCATTTTGTTGACTGCTATTACTAGTTGTTTTATGCCCATTACTTGGGCGAGGAAGGCGTGCTCTTTGGTTTGCGGCTGGATGCCTTCTTTTGCCGAAATCACTAGGACTGCGGCATCCGCTTGGCTTGTTCCGGTAATCATGTTTTTTACAAAGTCTTTGTGGCCTGGAGCGTCAATTATTGTGAAATCGTTCTTTTTTGCCTTGAATTTTTTGTATGCCAGGTCTATTGTCAGGCCTCTTTTTCTTTCTTCTTTCAGCCTGTCCATTGCATAGGCAAAGGCAAAGCTTGCCTTTCCCTGTGCTGCTGCTTCTGCTTCCAGCTTCCTGTATTCTTGCTCGCTTAGCGTGCCAGAGTCATACAAGAGCCTTCCAACAGTGGTTGATTTACCGTGATCAACATGGCCAATGAAGATCAGGTTCAAGTGATTCTTTTCAGCCATAAAATGCCCTCCTAACCGATTAAAATGCTAGAATTCCTTTGCCCTTGACAGGGCTTCTAATAATAGTTAAAGGAATAAATTTAAATATTATTCTTTGGCTTTTTTGCTTTTAAAGCCGCATAAATGCTGTTTTTTTGTGTTTTTTTTATTCTAGGAAGAAGGCTGCTGGTTTTGGTTCTGGTTCCATTCCTTTTCTTGTTCTCACTTGTTTTATTACTTCTTTTTGCAGTGATTCCGGTAGCGCTTTATAGTCATAGAATTCGGCTGTCCAGATTGCTCTTCCTTGTGTTGCGCCCCTTATGGCTGAACTAAAGCCAATGAGTTCTTTTACTGGAGCGATTGCTATCACTATGGTTTGGTCGCCTTCGCTTTGAATTTCGTTGATTGTGGCTCTGCGTTGTTG
Organism: Candidatus Iainarchaeum sp.; assembly: GCA_038736825.1. GTDB lineage: Archaea > Iainarchaeota > Iainarchaeia > Iainarchaeales > DTGL01 > JAPLVS01. The sequence continues at coordinate 89,128 of JAVYME010000001.1, read as the reverse complement.
TAGTTCCCTGCTGACAGCCCCCATGTAGTCTTGTGGCACTGAAAGGAACATTTTCTGTCTTGGTTCAAGCAATACTGCGTTTGCGCTTAACATGCATGCATAGATTGTTCTAGTGATTGCTGGCAATACTTGTGCTGGACCGCGGTGGATTGCGTCTTCGTGGAGTTTTGCGTCCTCCAGCCTTACTATTAAGCCATAGCATTTTTCTTTTGCTAGGGGGCCTTCGTTCATTGCGTCCACGAATCCCTGGCATACGAGTTCTTTTATTTCTTGGATTGCTTGAACTCCTTTTGTCCAGTCTATTAGTACATTGTTGTTGTGAACCCACCAAGTGTTTTTTGCATCGTCTTTTGAAAAGCCTATTTCTTCCAGTTTTGCCATTTTTTCAATGTCTTTTTTTCTTATTTTTCCTTCAAGTTTTGATTCTATTAGTTTTTCAAGGATTTCTGGCTTGATTGGTTCAACGCTTATTTTGAATTGGTTGTGTTTGTTTGGGCTTTTGCCAAAATAGGATGGCGATTTTTTGAGGGTTGTTTCTTTGTATACGACAATTGGCTGGCTTACTTCTATTGGCACGTTGTGGTCTACTTCAATTCTGTACCTTGTGACTTCCAAGTGGAGTTCGCCCATTCCGCTTACCAGGTGTTCGCCTGTTTCTTGGTTTATTGTTGCTACAACGTTTGGGTCTTCTTTTGAGACTTGTTTTAGTACTTCTATGAGTTTTGGCAGGTCTGCGGTTTTTTTTGCTTCTATGCTGACAGTCATTACTGGTTCGACAGAGCTTTTAAAGGATTCAAATGGCTGGATTTGCTCTGTGGCAATGGTTTCGCCTGCATATACCTCTTTTGTGCCTGAAATTGCGGCAATATTGCCTGCTGGAATGAATTCCATGTTGACTCTTTCTGGTCCCATGTAAACGCCGACTGCTTGCACGTTGACTTCTTTTTTGGAGTTGATTAGGAATACTTTCATTCCTCTAGTGATTTTTCCAGAGTATACTCTGCCTGTTGCAATTTCTCCTGCGTGCGGGTCAACCACTACGTCGGTTACCATCATTGCAAGCGGGCCTTCGCTTGAACAGTTTAGCATTGCTTTTCCGGTTTCGCTTTCTATTTCGCCTTTCCATATTTCTGGAATCCTGTATTTTTGTGCTTCAACTGGGCTTGGCAGGTGTCTGATTATCATGTCCATTAATGCCCTGTATAGCGGTATTTTTGCTGAGAGTTCTTTCATTTTGCCTTCTTTGCAGTATTTGTATATTTCTTTAAAGGAAACCCCGGTTTCTTTCATTTTTGGCACTGAGATTGCCCACTTGTACAGCCCTGAGCCAAAGGTTACTGAACCGTCTTCAACTTTTGCAATCCATTTTTCTGCAAACTGTTTTGGCGCGTTCTTTTTTATGAGCGTGTTCACTTTTGAAATTGCTTTTATCAAGCGGTCTTGCATTTCGTCTTCGCTTACTTTTAATTCGTTTATTAGCCTGTCTACTTTGTTTACGAATAAAACCGGCTTGCAGTTTTCCCTTAAGGCTTGCCTTATCACGGTTTCTGTTTGTGGCATTACTCCTTCAACTGCGTCAACTAAAACTATTACGCCGTCGACTGCGCGCATCGCTCTTATTACGTCTCCGCCGAAGTCCACGTGTCCTGGAGTGTCTATCACGTTTATTAGGTAGGGCTTGTCTTCGTGTTTGTATACTACGGAAATGTTTGCTGCATTGATTGTTATGCCGCGCTGTTGTTCGAGTTCATAGAAGTCCATCAAGCATTGTTTTCCTGCGAGTTCTTCTGACATCAAGCCGGCTGCTGCAATTAGTGAGTCTGTCATGGTGGTTTTGCCGTGGTCTATGTGTGCCACAATCCCTATGTTTCTTATGTTGTCTTTGTTTTCCATCATGTCTTGTGCCAGTTTCACCATTTCCTCTCTTCTTCCCATTGAAACCACCATTAAACCTGTTTCCAGACAGTTTTTTTTTACCTCGAGCTTACTGCAATTCTTTCAATTTCGTTTCTTCTCTTTACTGCCTGGCTTTTCGGGTTTTCCTGGCTTGCCAGAATCAATTCTTCTGCGAGTGCGTCTTCAACGCTGGTTTTGTTGTTGAAAGAATTTGCAAAGGCTGCCAGGGCAAGGTTTTTCAGTGCTTCGTCAAGCCTTCTCATTGGTGCTACGTCCACGCTTTGCGAATAGGATATGCCGCCTTTTTTCAGCCTTGTGGTGTCTTCTCTTGGCGCTGAAAACTCTATTGCTTTTATTAGAACTTCCACTGGGTTTTTTTTGGTTCTTTTTTCTATTTTGTCGAATGCCACTTCAACTATTTGCATTGCTTGCAGTTTTTTTCCGGTTGAGCCGCGGCCTCTTATGTATTTTCCGCTCAGTTTTCTTTTGCCTTGCCCTGAGCGCATTACTTTGTTCACCAGTCTTTCCACAATGCTTATTTTTGCTTTTTCAAATCTTTTTTTTGAGGCTCTGCCGAAGGTGTGCGGGATTGTTTTTGTTTCAAGGCAAATGTATTTTTGCAGTCCCGGATCGCTGATTTTTATGTTTTCTGTTTCCCACTTGCCAAAAACTTTTGCCATCAGCATTACCTCTTTACCTTTTCTTTTCTTCCTGTGCGAAGCATTTCTAGGCACTGGTTGTTGACGCCTATGACTTTGAATCGCACTCCCCAGAGGTCGCCTATTGCGCCGTGCTTTCTTCCGCCTATGCCTTCTATTGTCACTTCATCGTGTTCGTCTATGAATTGTATTGCTTTGTCTTTTGGTGCAAGCGCTGTCAATTGTTTGCCGTTTTTTATTAGTTGCACTCTCACGCATTTTCTTACGCCTGAATTTGGCTGTCTGGCTTCAACTCCGCGCTTTTCAATCACTATTCCTTTTGCTTGCGGTGCGCCCTCTAAAAGGCTGTGCTTGCGCGATTCGTGCTTTTTCTTGTATCCTGTTTTCTTTTTTCTCCATTTTTTTCTGTCTTTTTCCAGTTTTCTGGCTGAGAATTCCCCGTTTGCCATTAAAACACACCTTTTTTTCATTTCATTTTTATTCCGGTTATATTATAATTCCTCTCCGCTATCTTTTTTATTCTTTTGAATTTGCCTGTGTCCTGCATCATTCTCTTTTTTTCCATGGAGTTTATCTGCAGGACAAGCGAGTTTTGTTCTTTTTTGATTTCCCCGAATTCGGTTTCAGGGAATGCTTTTCGGAAAAACTCTTCAGGGCTTTCAAAGAATGCCAGCAATTCCACTTTTCTGCCGAGTTTTTTTGAAAGGTTTTTTATTTTGATTCCTTTTGGCCCTATTGCTTTTCCCATGTCCTCGTTTTTTACCAGGAATGTCACCATTTTTGGGCTGATTATGCAGTCTTTTGCTATCACTCCTGTTTCTGCGTCCAATGCATTAATGAAGAAAATTTCCTCCATTTCTAGTTTCATTTGGTTCACTGTTTTTTTGGCTGTGCTATGCTCATAATCTTGCTTTTTCCTGTTTCAATGACTACCATTGCGGTTACTGGAAAGGGTTTGCCGCAGATTGAGCCAAGCCTTAGAGCGCTTTTTCCTGAATCCAGCACTGGTATTTCTGATAATCCTGCGAGATGCACTAGTCTTTCCCTTTGCCTTTTGTTAAGGTTGGTGCTTGTTATGAGCAGCCTGCCTTTGCCTAAGAGCATGTTTTTTTCGCTTGACCTGTAGCCGAATTCTGCTTTTCCAGTGTCTATTGCGCGCCTCAATTCTTTTTCTAAATCAATTTCTGTCATTTAAATCCCCTTTTTATTCTTTCATGACTATTTCGACAGTGCCTGTGCCAATTTTTATTGGCTGGCCTACAATTATGTTTTCCACTACTCCTTGCAGTTCTTCTCTTTCGCCGTACATTGCTGCGTTGAGAAGGTGTTTGACTGTTTCTTCGAATGCTGCTCTGGCAAAGGGCGAGGTTTTTTCTCTCATTACGCCTGTTCTTACTGTTCCCTTGATTTCTCCTGAAAAGGTTATGACGTCTGCGAGCAATATTATGTGTCTTAAGTCCACTGCAATGTTGTTTTCTTCCAATGTTTTGTGGAGTTCTTCAATGATTGCGGTTCTGCCTGCTTCTATGCCCAGCACTTTTGCTATTTCGGCTATGTCGTTTGTGGTGGTGCGTTTTGCGTCCACTTCTTTTTTTCTCAGGATTGTTTTAAGGTTTGTTCCAACAGTGTGTATTACGAATTCACCGTCTTTTTCTGAAATTATTGTTTTTTCTATTCCGTTGACGCCTTGAATGCGTTTTCTCAACACTTTTATGAGCTCGTTTCTTATTTTTATCAATGGATAGTTGCGGGGAAATGTGACTATCAGTTTGGTGCCTCTTTTTGCCGCCTTTCCTTTTTTTATTAGTTCTTTGAGTTTGTTTATGAGTTCTGTTTCGTCAAGGTTTTTTTCTTTTATTTTTTCCTCTATTAGTTCCAATTCCACTGTTTTTTTGGAGAAATCTTCTGTGATTTTGAGTATTTCTTCGCCGCGCACATCAATAAGTGATTGCGCGAATTTTTCCACTTTGTTTTTGTCTTTTTTGATTTCGTCACAGAGGTAGATTGTCATTGTCGGGTATTTTGTTTTGCTTCTGCCGTCAACTATTTCCTCCACTCTCTGGATTCCTGAGCCTACTGAAACCTCTAGTGCTCCTGCAAAGTGTTTTGTTCTGAGAGTGAGCTGTGTTCCTGGCTCGCCAAGGCTTTGCGCTGCCACTATGCCCACTGCTTCACCGCTTTGAACCAGGTTTTTTTCGTATTCTTCTCTGGCATGGGCTATTATTTTTTCTATTTGTTCTCTTTTCAAGCCGAGTTCTTCTGATTTTTTGAAAATTTCATCCCATGTTTTTTGGGGAAGGTTTCCCCTGAGCTCTTCGAGCTCTTCTTTTAGTGTTTTTTTTTCTTTTGGTTCTTTTTCTTCTTTTTTTTCCTTTGATGACATTTTCACACCTTTTTTTCCGAACCGGTTATTTCGCTTATTATGCTGTTAAGGTCTATTGTTCGTCCTTTTCTGCTGTTCATTGGGAATACGCCGTCTTCACCGTAAACATATTGTATTAATTTGTGGCCGCTTGTTCTTACAGTGCCGTCTTTTGCAACGCTTATGTCTTTCAATGAATTGGCGAGCCTCCTGTAAAGGTATCCTGAGACTTTTGTGCTAACGCCTGTGTCCACTTCTCCTTGTCTTCCGCCTATTGCGTGGTAAAAGTATTCTGTGCAATTCATTCCGTCCATGAAATTGCTTTTAATGAAGCCGCCTGCGTCTATTCCAACATCGCCTTTTTTGTTTTGCACTATCAGCCTGTGATAGAATCCACGCTTTGGTCTTCCCTCTCTGACTGATGCCTGGCCCCAAAAGCCGCCAATGTTCATTAGGTTGGTGCTGCTTCCCCTTGAACCGGAGACAATCATTACGCTTGTGTTGTATTGTGGTTTTTCCTTTAGCACGTTTTCAAGTTTTTCCCTTAAGAGTGCTTTTTCCACTTTGGATTTTACTTCAGATGTCAGGCGGAGCATGTAGATTTCAAAGCTTTCGTCTAACCCTCTTCCGGGAATGAGCTGGAGTTTTTTTTCATTGTATTTTTTGACAAGTTCTTCGCCTCTTTTTTGGAGGTCTTTTAATGCTTCTTCTTTCATTTTTTTTATGTTGTCGCTTACTTCGTATTCGTCCAATCCTACTGTGATTCCGCGGGTTGTCAATAGGTCTGAAACGATTCTGCTCATTTTGTCATAAAATTCGGTTATTATTTCTGGCGGGTATTTTCTTGTGAGCACGTCCACTAGTTTTCCCTTTCCTTCGCCGAGCGAGTTGTCATCTATGACGCCGCTTAACAGTTTTCCTTTCACTATTTTAACGCAATACTTGCATTTTTCGCCCTGGCATTTGTAGTGTGGATCGCTTTGCGCCAGGGTTTCGCACATTCTTGACTTGTAGGAAATTGTGAGGTCTTCTGGCAATAACTGGCTGAATATGAGTTTTCCCGAGTACTTGTTTCCCCTGTCCGGTTTTGGGAATTCCTTTAAGCCGATTTCGTAAAAATACTGGTAGGCTTTTTCTTTGTCGAATTCGGTTTGATCCATTGTGAGCACGTATGCTCCTGAAATGCCGTCTTCGTCAAGGGTTATAATTGGAGCGCCATATCTCGGGCTTATTATTTGTTTTTGGACAAACATGAGTTCTTTGGCTTCAGCTTGTCCTTCTTCTGTTTGTGGCACGTGCAGGTTCATTTCGTCTCCGTCAAAGTCTGCATTGTATGGCTTGCACACTATCGGGTTCATTTTAAGGGTTTTTTCTGGCAAAATCCTTGCCTTGTGGGCTAGCATTGAAAGCCTGTGCAATGAGGGTTGCCTGTTGAATAGCACTATGTCGCCGTCTCTTAGTTTTCTTTCAACCTTGTAACCCAAGTCTATTTCTTTTGCTATGTCGGCTTTTGTTTCCTCTGTAATGCGTTTTCTTGTGCCATCAGGCCTGGTTACAGTGACAATTGTGTCTGTTTTCAGGATGGCGTCCACTATTCTTTTTTTGTTCCATTCTGTAACCCTTTCCGGTACTGTCAGTTCTTGGGCTATTTCTTCAGGAATGCCAACCTCGTTTATGGAGATATAGGGATCGGGGCTTATGGTTGAACGCGCTGCATAATTCACTCTTTTTCCTGTGAGGTTGTGCCTGAACCTTCCTTTTTTTCCTTTTAGCCGCTGGGTTATTGTTCTCAATGGCCTGCCGGAACGGTGTTTTGCTGGCGGCACTCCAGCTATCTGGTTGTCAAAATAGGTTGTTACATGGTATTGTAATAAATCCCACAAGTCTTCTATAATGAGTTGTGGTGCTCCAGCGTCAATGTTGTCTTTTAGCCTGCCATTAATGCGAATGATGTCCACAAGCTTGTGTGTTAGGTCGTCTTCGGATTTTACGCCTGTTTCAAGGGTTATTGACGGCCTTATTGTTATTGGCGGAACAGGCAGTACTGTTAGCACAAGCCATTCAGGCCTTAACAGTTTTGGATCCACTCCAAACAAGGGTAAATCCTTGTCTGGAATTTTTTCCAGCCAGTCCCTTATTTCTGTTGGATAAAACCTGTTTTTTTCAATGTAAAAATTTGTTGGCTTGTCAAGGGAGATTTTGTCGCGGGGGGCATTGCAGTGAGGGCATTTTTTGGCATTTTTTGCCTTTGTTTTTATTTTTTTGGTTAAATCAACTGGTTTGCCGCCTGTTTTTTTCAAGAGTTCTTCTATTGCGCTTTCTTCTAAGAGGATGCGCCCGCAATTGCGGCAAGTGCATTGCAAGAGTTCTTCTATTTTTTTACTGAATTTTGCGTGCAATACTGGTCTTACGAGTTCAAAGGAGCCAAAGTGTCCAGGGCAATGCTTCATTTTTTGCCCGCAGGTTTTGCATCTCAAGCCAGGGTTTATGACGCCAAGGTGTGGGTCCATTAGCCCTTCTTCCATTGGATAACCGTCTTTGTCATAGGTTTCAGCTGTTTTTATTTCTATTGCGCTCATTTTTCTTATTGTTTTTGGGTCCATTACCCTGAAATCTATTGAGCCTATTTTTTTTTGCAGCATTTTTTTCACCTATGCTTTGTCCACCAAGTTGAGTTTTGGGTAAACGCCCAACGCTTTGAGTTCATCCAGCAACAATTTAAAGCCATAACTCATTTCCACTCCGTAAACCCTTGAACTACCGCAAACCGGGCAATATTTTTTGTTCCTTATCTTGTCGTTGACTGCAATTATTCCGCATTTTTCGCAAACCAGTTCCACTACTTTGTCAGAGTCATCTATGAATTTTTCTTGCAAGAGCATGCTTGCACCGTGTCCTACTAGGGTTTCGCCTTCCATTTCCCCAAACCTTAAACCGCCTTCTTTTTCTTTTCCTTCTGTTGGTTGCCTTGTAAGTATTTGCACTGGACCGCGCGCTCTTGCCTGCATTTTGTGGGCAACCATGTGGTAAAGGCGCCTGTATCCAACCACTCCTATGAAGACTTTGCCGTCTATTCTTTGACCGGAAATTCCATCGTAAAGGACTTCTCTGCCGTCCGGCCTGAAACCGTGCTCGAAAAGGATTTGCTCTAGCTCGCTTCTTTTTGCGTCCTTGAATGGAGTGCCGTCAACTATTTCGCCGTTCATGCAAGCGGCTTTTCCGGCAAGCATTTCCAACAAGTGCCCTATTGTCATTCTGCTTGGAATAGAGTGTGGGTTCAAGAGCAAATCTGGTTTTATTCCGTCTGCTGTAAAGGGCATGTCTTCTTCCGGCACTATTGCGCCGACAACTCCTTTTTGGCCATGCCTTGAAGAGAACTTGTCACCCACTTCTGGGCTCATGTCGCTCCTGATTTTTGCTTTGACAAGCATGTCGCCGTCAGTGCTTTCTGTAATGAATATTTTGTCCACAAATCCTTCTTTTCCTTTTCTTGCGGTAATTGAGGATTCGCGTCTTCTTTCTTTTACTACCCCGAATTCGCTGACTTCTTCAAGGAATCTTGGTGGAGAGGTTCTGCCTATTACTACATCTTTGCCGTTCACTTTTGATTCTATTTCTGCAAAGCCGTCTTCTCCTAAAGCGTGATAGTATTCTTTTCCAAGGTAGCCAACTGTTTCCTCGCTTGGAACTTCAAATTTGTCTCTTTGCCCGCCGGGGTATCTGGTTTGCATGGCTTCATAAGTGCGAAAGTAAGCCATTCTTCCAAGGCTTCTTTCAACAGCGCCCTTGTTTATTACTACTGCGTCAAGAGTGTTGAAACCGTAATAGGGCAAGATTGCTACTACAAAGTTTTGGTTTTGAGGCCTTGATTCCATGTGCACTAAGTCCATTGTTTTGGTTTTTACAAGGTTTTTTTGCGGGTAGTGCAATAAATAGCCTTCAGTGTCCGTTCTTAGATTGTAGTTTATTTGCCCTATGCCTGCTGCTTGTTTGAACATTTTTGCGCCATGCAATGCTTTTCCGCTAAGGTTGTGGCTCACAAATGGAATGAGGTTTGTTATGACGCTCAGGATGCCAGCAGGTTCTATTTCCATGTGAGTGTGTTCTTTTGTGAGTTCGGATTCTTTTGTGGCAATCATTGCGTTTTCTTCTTCTTCTGCGTCAAGGTATTCTATTATGCCTTGTTCTACAAGGTCATCCCATGACAGTTCATTGTTTTTTACTTTTTCAACGTGTTTTTCGGTTAACAGTGGTTTTCCGTCTTTAACCACAATCACTGGTCTTTGCACTCTGCCGGAATCAGTGTTAATGTATATTTCGTTTGTCATTTCGTTTAATGCAATGTTTATTTGAGAGTCTATTTTTGCCTGTCTTCTTGCCTCAATGAGTTCTTGAGTGAGTTTTTCCGGTGCTGGATGGAATCCTATAAGCCTTCCATTAATGTAAACCTTTGCATTGCCTTTCGCCATAAAGCACACCTTTATTCAAAAAACCTAGTCTAGTTTCACTCCCTTTGCTTTAAGCATTTCCTCTATTGTTTCAGTGCGGCTGTCAGTGGTGACTCTTGCCATCAAGGAAAGGTTTTTCACTAAACCGCATTGCGGTCCGTCCGGGGTTTCAACAGAGTCAACTCTTCCCCAGTGTGTTCCATGGACATCTCTTGCTTCATATAATTCCCTGTTTTTGTTCAATGGGCTTTTGACTTTCCTTATATCGGTTAAAGGGCTCAAATAGTTCACGCGGTCCATGAATTTGCTTACACCAGTGGCTCTGCCAATCCAGTTGCCAGTGGACATTGCAAACCTGATTCTTTCAGTTATTGCATCAGGTCTAACCACTGTGCTAATGTTGAGTTTTCTTCTCCTCGTTACAGTCCTGTCTATTTGGAATTTCAAGTCTTTAACGAAATACTTGAAAGCATACCTGAAAAGGTGCTCCATGAGCTTGCCGGACAATTCAAGCCTTTTGTTTGCATAATGGTCTTTGTCATCCTCTTCCCTCAAACCATAGGCTCTTTCTATTGCTTTTGAAGCCATCATTCCCAAATAGTATGCTTTTGCAATTCTGTCGCTTTTGCTTTGCCCAATGTGTGGAAGCAAAAAACCATCAACCACTTCTTGGGCTCTTTTCAGCCTGTAATCTATTACTTGGCCTGGGGCAACGCTTTTCCCTATCTTGTCAAGAGCGTCCTTTTCTTTTGTTATTTCGGTTTGTTCTAGGTTCAAGAGCACATCATTTTGGACTTGTTCTTCACCGATTGTGAAGGCTGCTTTTATGTCGTTTTCGGATTCCATTCCAAGGGCTCTCATGAGCACAAACAATTTGAGTTTTTTTGGCGAACTGGGAAACCTTACATAAAGCAAGCCGTTTTTTTTCCTCATGACTCTCACGCGGCCCTTGAATGCTCCGCGAGTGCTGATTACTTCTGCTATGACGTCTCCTCGAACCTTTTCAGAAATCATTACTCGGTCAGAGCTAAGCACTTCTTGAGTCATGAGTGCTTTTTCCGAGCCATTGATTATAAAATAGCCCCCGAAATCTAAAGGATCTTCACCCATTTCAATTAGTTCTTCTGGGGTTTTTCCGTAAAGCCAGCACTTGTTGGATTTAAGCATTATTGGCAGTTCGCCCACATAGGCTCTTTTCACGTCCTGCTCTACATCCCTTCGCAGCAAACGCATATCCAGATAAATTGGTCCAGAATAAGTGCGATTCCTTATGCGTGCCTCTATTGGCCAAAAATCGTTTCTTGGAGAGCCATCGGCTTCAACAACGCGCGGCCTTAAAACCTCTATGTTTGCAACCTCCACTCGCACTTCTTCTATTTTTGGGCTTATGTCTTGGTTTTCCACCACTATTTCTGGAAGTTTTTCTTCCACGAACTGGTTAAAGGACTGTATTTCAAGGTCTGCAAAGGTTCTATTGCGGAAATAATTGTCAATCAATGGCCATTTGTCAAATTCAGTCACCACAAACACCTTTACCTTACAACCCTATAATAAATCGCTTTTCCTGCAGTTGGAGAATTCCGTTCAATCCTTATAATGTCTCCTTTTTTGGCTTTGAGTTTTTTTATTGCAGGATCTGTCTTTAGTATGCCTGGCAGGTTTTCTTTTTTGCAGTCAAGCCTTGCAAGAAGGGCTGTTGCTTCGGCTTCATCTACCAAGAAATGTTTTGGCACTAAAAAGTTTTCTTCTTCTTGTTCGGTTTTTTCTGCCACGTGTTTCACCGGAAAAACTGGCGTTTTGCGTTCCCGGCACCTTAGCAAACGATTTCAGGAGGGATTCACCAAAGCTGAGGGAAAGCCAATAAAGCCGCAAAAATCGCCACAAAGATATCTATTCAAGCAATTTTGGAAACTCTATTCATAGTAAACAGAAATAAATATAAATGTTTCACTGAACGCAAAAACCGGTTTTGCTTGGAGTTTTTGAATGAATTGCAATTATTTCTTTTATTGTTGGTATTGCGGCTTTCACTGGTTTGTGCAAACGACTTTTTGAATTCAACCAATTTTTAAAATCCCTTAAACTGCCGGTTTGCATTTTGCCTTGCATTATTTTTTTTCTTTTTTTACTGCTATTGGGTTTTTGCCATAAAACCTTCCTGAAAAGAGAACAATGTATATTAGGGCAGTTGCAAGAGTGGCTGCCAAATAATAACCCAAGCCAACAGCAAGCCCTACAGCCCCCATTGCCCAAATTCCAGCCGCAGTTGTAAGCCCTAAAACCTTGTTTTCAGAGTGAAATAGAACACCAGCGCCCAAAAAACCTATGCCGCTGACAATGCCTGCGGCAATCCTGGTATTGTCAATGCTTCCATCAGTGTTACCTTCAGCTATAATCAAGCCAATTATTGCAAAAAGGCAGGCTCCAATTGAAACTATTGCAAAAGTCCTTATGCCAGCCGGCTTTTCGCTTATCTCCCTTTCATAGCCAACCATCATGCCCAAAAGCGTGGCAACAACAAGCCTTACCAGCATTTCTATTTCGGAAATCATGCGCTATGCCCTCTAACAAAAAAACGCATAAAAAAATAAAAAGCCATTTATTGCTTTTTTTTGTCAAACCCATAAAACAGTCCAATGTTGCATTTGCTGGCTTTTTTTTTTTGAGATTGCAACAGCAGTCAAACCCTTTGCATTCATACGGAAATATTAAATACTGGAATGTTGTATTTGTTTTGGGTTTTGAGTGGTTTTCATGGCTTCAAACCGCAAGATTTTTTTAATGGCATTATTGCTTTCGTTTTTGTTAATTCTACCTCTTTATTTTGCTCAAACCGAATGCTCTTCCGGTCAAAGAAGAGCTTGCGTGACAGCCCAAGACTGCAATGGAATTCAAAAATGCGTTGATGGCAAGTGGTCTGAATGCCTCATTGAAAGCATTGAATGCGAATACGGAAAGAAAACAGCTTGTGATTCCCCTAAAGTGAATGGAGTTGACTGCAACAGCATTACCGGAGTAAAATATTGCAATATTTGCGGGCAATGGTCTAAAGAATGCCAGCCATATAGTTCAAGGGTTGAATGCTGTCCAGGGCAAAAAAGGGTTTGCGATGTAACAAGCACGCAAGAATGCGGCACTGACGGGAGATGGGGTTATTGTTTTAACGGGCAATCCTGTAGAGGCGTAAATTGTGATGACAACGATTCATGCACTTTGGATAAATGCGCTATGGGAAAATGCATTCGCACCAGAATTGAAAAGTGCTGTCATTCCACTAGTGATTGCAGTGGAAGCGAGCGCTGCATTGACGGAAACTGTGTGCCCATAAATTGCGGGGAATGCTTTGAAGCAGTTCAATGGCAGTGCATTCCCAAAAAGAGGGGAATTTGTTGCAATGACCACTGGAACAACAACTTTGATTCCTGTGAACTGGATTATTCTGCCATCAGCCAGAGAATGGAAGGCGTTACTGACAAGCGAGCATTGAACTTTTTTGAAATGGGTGAAGACGCTGTTTTAGATGGCAGAATTGAGGCAGCAACCTATTATTTTAAGGTTGCAGAACTGGCAGCAATGCTGGCAGACCATTATTCTGATTACAACAGCGAAATCCTACTAGAATTTGACAAGCAATTTGATTTAATAGAAGGGGAAATTGCAAAAGGCAACTTTTCAGCCATAAAATCCTTTCAAGCGGAAATAAATTCTCTGGTAAAAAAGGTAAAGCCAGTGGAACAAACCAGCCAGCCATCTTATAGCACCCAAACTCCAACCCCGCCAAATCAACCCAAAGAAGTGCCCTGGCTTATTGTTGGCTTGCTAGTTGCAGCACTAACGGTAATATTAATTGTGTTTTTGGTTGAACTCAGAAAAAAACACGAAGAAGAGCAAAAAGAAGAAGAAGACAAAAAAAAGAAAAAAGAACAACCAAAAAAAGCAGAGGAAAGCGAAGAACTGGAAGAAACCAATTTTTCAGACCTTTTCGGTTGAATTGAAAGGCATAAGCCACTTTTTTGGCTTTGAGTGCATCACTTCTTTTTTTCTCTTTCAAGGACTTCCTTGAATTCTGCAAATTCTTCTTCACCCAAGCCAAGCTCTGCCAGCTTTGCCCTGTGCTCTTCCAACGACATTTGCTCGTATTCTTTGCGCCACAACTTCATTTCAGGCGTGTCAGGCAAAGGCCTTCCGCCACCAACATTCCTTGACCTCATTTGCATCCCCGAATTCTTTCACAGAATAAAAACAGAACTCTTAAAAAAGCCATCGCCGCTTGAAAGCACTCGGCAAATATTTTAAATTTTTTTATGCGCTTATCCGCCACAATTTTTTACAAATTCAGCTTATTCAGTCCAAAAAAAAGAACAGAAGTATGCTTTTTTTCAATCCAGTTTAAGCATTTAAGGCAAGAAAAGAGTTTAAATCCCCCCCATAGATATTTTTTTCATGCAAACCAACACTATTGTTTCATTTTTTGATTCTTCTTCCAACAAATTCTATCGCCTTTTTGCCACAAAAGACTGGCCCTGCCTTGAAATCTCTGGAGTGCGAATGCATTGCGTGGAAAAAGGCGTCAAGGCAAGCACGCAGGCAATGGTGCGCGCTCTCGGTGACTTGCACGGAATTGTCTTGGATACCTGTGCGGGCTTGGGTTATACTACAATAATGATTGCTGAAAGCCCGCAAGTCAGGAAAGTGCATGCTTTTGAAATTGATTCCAATGTTCTTTCAATTGCAAGGCAAAACCCTTGTTCTGCAAAACTCTTCTCAAGCAAAAAAATTTTTCTTGAAAACGCGGATGTCGTTGAGGGAATAAAAGAATTCCCTGAATCTTTCTTTGATTTAATCCTTCATGATCCGCCACGCCTTTCGCTTGCAGGCGATCTCTATGGAAGACCGTTTTATTGCGAGCTCTTTCGTGTTCTGAAGCCAGGCGGAACATTGTTCCATTACACTGGCGCTCCAGGCGAAAAAAAAGGCATAGATTTCAAGACAAAAACAATGAAGAGGCTTAAGCAATGTGGTTTCAGGGAAATCGAAAAAGTGGAAGAGGCATTTGGAGTAAGAGCCAAAAAGTGAGTGGTGTCCTTGAAAGAAAACACTGAAAAACTGTTTTTTCCTTCGCATTCCTCTCTGGAACAGGCAACACCAAAAACTATTGCTTTTTACAGGGCAAAACGCCTAAAGTGCTGTGCGGCAATTGATTTGTGTTGTGGCATTGGAGTGGATGCCATTGCCCTTGCAAAAAACTGTGAAAAGGTTTTTGCAGTTGAAACCGACAAAAATGTCTTGGAGTGCGCGAAAAAAAATGCTGAAGCGGAAAAGATTGAAAACATTGAATTCTTAAACTCTGACTGTTTTGACGTCAACCTGAAATCCCTTAATGTGGAAATTGCCTTTGCTGACCCCTCCCGCCGCACAAAAGACCGCCGGGTCAAGGGCTTGGATGAAACCAAGCCCAGCACAAAACAGCTTGTGCGTTTCCTTGAAAAAAACAAAATAGAAGATTTTTGCATAGAGGTTTCGCGAGAGCTTTCGCCTGAAGAGATTCCTTTCAATTGCGAGCGCGAATACATTTCACTTAATGGAGAGCTGAACTGTGTTTCACTCTATTTCGGTTCCCTCAAAAAATGCGAGAGGTCTGCTGTTTCGCTGCCGGCTGGAGAAATAATTGAATCACAATCCCTGAAGCCAAAGCCCTTCATAGAGGCTGGCTTGCCAAAAAAATTTTTGCTGGAATTGGATGAAGCAATAGTGAAAAGCCGCCTTCAAGCAGAACTTTTGGAAAAACTTGGAAAAAACCTCAGTGTTTTTTCCGAAAATTTTTTCACTTCTTGTTCCATTCAGCAAAGCGCTTTTTTTGTGAACTGTTTTGAGGTTTTAAAGGAAGTTAAAGAAAAGGATTTGGTTGCAGGATTAAAAGCGCTTGGTGCGGGCAGAATAGTTCTCAGGGGCAGGTTTGATTCAAGACTGCAGGCACTCGCAAAAAAAGAAATTGAGGCTCAATTAAGTGGAAAAGGCAAGTTCCACGTGCTAAACCTGAAAAACAAGGTTTTTATATGCAGGCTTGTTCAAAGCTGAACAAAAGAAACCTTTATTTCCATTCCGTTTGCCGCCAGCCCTCTTATGAGAGTTCCCATTATTGGCTTTTTGTCCGCAGTGCAAATGTGCATTGTGCCCCACAAGTCACCGCCTGACAATTTGAAGTTTCCATTTGCTCGCAGTATTGGTTTGTCCTTGAATTTGGCTGATGCGAAATGCCCGCCCTCAAAATAGTTTATGTAGCCTTCCTTCATTGTGCCACTCATGTCTTCAACCTTTACTTCTTTGAGGCCGTGCTCTTCCATTGCCTTTTGAATGCATTTCAAAATATCCTCGCCGTCGTCCAAAACAATGGTGAGAATTTTTTTCACGCCTTTTTTGTTGAATAAAATGGCGTCAACATGAGGGCACATGATAATTGTTGTATTATATTATGATTTAAAAATAAATGCCCGATTTGTTCAAGGCGCTTCCATGTTTTTTTAGGGCTCAAGCGATTTCCTTTGGCACAACATTCGGGTTTCCCTCTATTTCTTGAGGAAAAGTTCCCTTGAAATGAATTGAACCATTGCCTATTGAAAGCGATTCTATGCTCAAGCCGGGGTTTTTATTGAAAAAATCCGATATTGCGCCATTCACTATGCCTTGCACTTGCTCTGCTTGCTCGCCTGAGAGAGCCACCTGGCTTGCCTCTATTTTTTCAAGTGAAAGCCTGACGCTTTTCTGGGAATAAGAGGCAATCCTGCCCTTTATGTAAACCGTTGTCGTCAGCCTTGGATCTGTTATCCTGCCAGATGCCTCCATTGAACCATCTGCATTGAATTTGACTTGAATGTCTTTTAATGGGCCTTTTTTGGAGTTCATTTTGTTCATTTGCGCTGTAAACTCTTCCTGTGTGAAAGTGCCTTCTGCTGGAATGCTGCCTTTGGAAACATAATCGCAGGTTATACACAAGTATTCTGCGTTTTTCACTGAATGCCCTTTCATTTTAGCCAAGCCACTCTGGTAGTCTGCTTCACTGTACCTTACACCCAAATCCTTTGGCTTTGCAGTGCCAATCAAGTCTGACACCACTGGCAAAAAGCCAAGGAAAGCCAAAACCGCAATTGCCAGTATTCCCAGCAATACAATCAATCCAATTATTTTTCCAAAACCCATTTTCCAACCCCACAAAAAAACCAAAAGCCTTTGCAAAACCTTGAAAGGGCTCAAAAGCTAATTATTTTTTGTGAAAGGTTTTAAAAAAGGCATTCTTTTCTTTTTGCATTTACCTCTCTTTTTTTAATTGTGTTGCATGAAAATTATTATGTTGAAGAAAGAGTTATGTCAAGTTAACCTGATTTTCTTAACTGAAAAGGACACTGCTTTTGCAGTGAAACGTTAACTTTTGCCTTTCTTTGATTGTAATTCAAAAAGAGTGATTAGAATGGGTTTTAGTGATTTAAAATTAAACGACAGGCTGGTTCACGCAATAAAAGCAAAGGGCTATGCAAAGCCGTCTGAAGTGCAAGAGAAAACAATTCCAGTGATTTTGGAGGGAAAAGATGCCATAGTGCAAGCGCGCACCGGCACAGGCAAAACCGCGGCTTTCGCGATTCCATTGCTGGAAAAACTTGCAATGCAGAAAAGCCAAATCCAGGCGCTTGTTTTGGTTCCCACTCGCGAGCTCGCCAACCAAGTGCAAAAGGAATTCTATGCGCTTGCAAAAGGACAAAACATTTTTTGCATTGCAGTTTATGGCGGGCAAAGCATTAACGCACAGCGCTCTCTCCTTCAAAAAGGCCAGCATGTTGTTGTTGCCACTCCTGGAAGGCTGATTGATTTGATGAACAGGGGATTGATTTCACTTGAAGGAGTGAAATTTGTTGTTTTGGATGAAGCTGACAAAATGTTTGACATGGGCTTCAGGCAAGACATAGAATTCATTCTTGCAAGGTGCCCAAAGCAATGCCAGAAAATGCTTTTTTCTGCAACTATTTCCGATGAAATTCTGGCTTTAACAGAACAACATTTGCGTTTGGAAAGGGTTTTTGTCAATGTTTCCCAGGAAAAGGTTGCAGTGGATGAAATAAGCCAGTTTTACATTAATGTCGAACCAAAAAAGCGGGTTTCCATTCTTGCAGCGCTAATTCAAGACAAGGAAATGAAAAAATGCCTTGTGTTTTGCAGCACTCGCAGGACAGCGGAATGGCTTTCAAAGCAGTTGAGCCTGCTTGGAATTCCAGCGCGCTCAATTCATGGCGGATTAGAGCAAAAAGCACGCCAGAGCATAATGGATGGCTTTCGCTCGGACAAAATTCCAGTGCTTATCACAACGGATTTGCTTGCAAGGGGAATGGACATACAGGGCATTTCGCACATAATCAATTTTGATTTTCCAAAAGAAAAGGAAACCTATGTGCACAGGATTGGCAGGACTGCAAGGTTTGGCAAGCGCGGTGAAGCAATCACTTTTTGCACGAATGTAATGCAAATACAGGGCTTAGAGCAAATACAATCCAGTTTTAACACGCAAATAATAGAATTGGTGGAAACAAGGTAAGAGTTTTTTTTGGCTGGCTTATTTCAGTATTTTTTTCGCTATGTCCACGAATTTTACATTGATTTGCTTTAACAGTTCTGATGGCACTGTGTAAACTATTGTTTTGCTTTTCTCTGTGCTCAAGGAATGGATTGTTTGCAGGGTGCGCAAGTGCATTCCGCCAGGCGTTCTTGTCAGCTCTAGGGTTGCCTTTCTGAGGTTTTTTGCGGATTCAAGCTCTCCTTGCGCCCTTAAAACTATTGCTCTTTTCTCTCTTTCAGCTTCAGCTTCTTTTGAAATAATCCTTACAAGGCTGTCCGGCAAAATTATTTCTTTTAAGTCAACTGATTCAACTTTTATGCCCCAAGGGTCTGTCATTTTGTCCAGTATTTCTCTTATTCTTTTGGCAATTTTGTCCCTGTTTGCAAGCAGTTCGTCCAAGCTTACTTCGCCTATTACCTCTCGCATGGTGGTTTGCGATATCTGGCTTACAGCATAACGGTAGTTTTTGACTTCCAAGACAGCCATTTTTGGATCGCTTACCTTGTAATAAACAACAGCGTTTATGATTGCTGAAACATTGTCTTTTGTCATTATGTCCTGTTTTGGCACGTCTATTACTGTTGTCCTTATGTCTGTTTTCTGCCAGGACTGCACTACTGGAAGAACAATATTAAGGCCGGGATTCATTATTCCGCTATACCTGCCCAAAGTGAATTTTACTCCTCTCTCGTATTGGTTGACTATTTTAATTGACAACAGTAGAAAAATGAAAAGAAAGACAAGGAGTGTTGGTATGAAAAGCAATAATGCCACTATGAACATTACTGGTTCAAATGCCATTATTTGTCCACCGCCTTGGCTTTGTGCCCATAGCCTTCCATTGCCTTTAAGTTGTCCAATGGAACAAAGAATATGACTTCGTTTGAGGGATCAGAGGCAATGCTGCCAAGTTCTTGCAGTGTTCTGAGGTTCAAGCCGCCTTCCACTTCTGTGAGTATTTCTGCTGCCCTTGAAACAACCTCTGCTGCGAGTGCTTCCCCGCTTGCCTTTATTATTGCCGCCCTTTTCATTCTCTCAGCTTCAGCTGCCTTTGCCATTACTGTTTTCATTCCTTCAGGCAATTCTATGTGCTTTAATTCCACTGCGTCAACTTGTATGCCCCAAGGATCTGACGCCTTGTCTACTATTTCTTGGATTTTTTTTGATACATCATCCCTATTGCTTAACACTTCATCTAAAGTCATTTCCCCTATTACATTTCTCATTGTTGTTTGGGCTAGCTGGCTTATTGCATACTCGTAGTCTTGCACTTCAATAATGGATTTGTGGGCTTCATCTTTTCTTACCCTGAAATATATGACAGCATCAACGCTTATTGAAACATTGTCTTTGGTTATTGGTGATTGCTGGGGCACATCTGCCACATCCACTCTGAGGTCCACGAGTTCAATTCTTTGAATTACTGGCATTATTAGGTTGAAGCCGGGGTTTACCATGCCCTTGTATTGCCCTAATTCGAAAAGCACTCCGCGCTGGTATTCATAGACAATCCTTATAGAACCCAATACAAGAAAGAAGAGGATGATGGCCATTAACCAGAAAAGAACTGGAAAAAAGAAAGCACTCAATAGTGTGACAAATGCAAAGAATACTAAAAACCAGCCCCACAAGCGCATGATATTAGATAAAGCATTAAACTATTTAAATGTTTGCAGAGACAGTCCTGCTTTTAATTGCCAAACATTTCAATTGAGTGGCTGATAAGGATTCCTGAAAAAAGGCACTTATTGCTATCAGGAACCCCAAAACACCCCATAAATGTTTTTTTTCTTTTAAGCCAGCCTTCAAAGTGGAAAAAATTTTGGTTTTTTTGCTACCAATAATGATTTAGAATTTTGCCCGCTTATTTCTTTCATGTTTTCTCCGGAATTGCTTGGCTTTGCAGCTGGTTTTCTCACTACAATTTCTTTCCTTCCACAGGCTGTAAAGGCTTGGAAAACAAAGTCCACAAGGGACATCAGCCTTCCAATGTACATTTTGTTTGTTTTGGGGGTTTTTTGTTGGGTGGTTTATGGTTTCATCATAAACTCTCTGCCCTTGCTTGCCGCCAACATTGTGACATTGCTCTTGGCTCTCTTTATTTTATTCTTGAAAATAAAGCAGGGATAAAAGGCTTTGAATTCAGCCTTTCAACACTGCTATACCGGTGTAATTCTCACTCTTTCAACGCATTCTGGTATTGCTTTTTGAATCTCCTGACAAGCCTTATTGCCAGTGTCCGTGCATTGTTTTTGTAATGGCATTTTTCGAGTGCATTGAAATATTGCTGTTTTTCTTTTGTTTTTATGTCAATCATTGCGTAGCCATTTTTGTGCAGGATAAAATTCATTATTATTCTTGCTGTTCTGCCATTTCCATCCTGAAATGGGTGTATTCTCACAAGTTTCCAGTGTGTCCAAGCAGCAAGCTCCAGCGGATGCAATTCTTTTCTGAGTTTTTCATACTCTTTAAAGTACAATTTCATGTCTGTTGGCACAAATTTTGGCGGCGTGGTTTCAAATGCAGAGCCGGTTATCCTGTTTTGCGCTGTTTTGTATTTGCCTGCAATATCGGGCTTGGTTTCCTTAAAATAAATTTCATGCACTTTCAGCAAGAATTTTTCTGTTAATTCTTCTTTAGCGCCTTTTACGAAGTTTAGTGTTTTTTCCGCGTTTTTTGCTTCGAGCACGTCCTCAAGTGGCTTGTTTGGCGCAATGTTTTCTTTCAGAAGCAGTTCCACTTCTTTTGGTGTTAAAGTAGAGCCTTCAATTGAATTTGAGTTGAAAACAAATGCCATTACAAAGTTCTGGTCAAACTGTTCCTGCACAGTTTTATTCTGTCTTTTGTACCTTTGCCAAAATCCTTTATTGATTTCATCAATCTCTTTTATTTCATCAGATGTCAGATAGTGGAAGCCATGTAGTTTGATTTTTTCCTTTTCAACTTCTTCCTCAAATTTTGTCATTAGCACTTGCAATTTTGTTTCTGAAGGCTTTTTTTTGCCAAGGTATTTTCTTAGTTGTTTTCTTCTGCCTTTGGCTATTTGAATTACTTCGGCTAAGTAGTAGTAAGTGTTTTTGCCTTTCCTCTGTTTTGCTAAATAAGCCATAAGTAGTTATTACACATAATTATTTAAAAAGCCGCGTATAATACAAAAAAATGTGTAATAAATCCCGCCTCCCGGAGTTGCACCGGGGATCTTCCGGTAACAGCCAGACCATAACAAGGCCTTCTGTTGTTTTTGGAGTCTACAGCCGGACGCATTAGCTACTATGCTAAGGCGGGTTCTCTCGGGCGTGTGAAGCCCACTTATTAATTGCTGTTGCCTTTTTTTAAAAACCTATTGCTGTGCTTTTTTGGCAAACCTGTTGTAAAAGCAAGGATACAAGAGGGTTATCCATAGCCCTGCTATAAAGAAGAGCGCTTCTTGCAATGGAAAGCTTGCAAGCAATCCCAGCAATCCAATCACTGCAAGGCCAAAAAAGCCACTGATTTCAAAAGGCCACTGGAATTCCTTTTTATGGCTTTTTTTGTGTTCGGAATAAAAGTGTCCCAAGAAAAAGCCCAATGGCGGGAATGCAAGCAATGGAAGGGAAAGCCAGAGCGAACCGCAAACAGCCAAAAGGATTAGTGCCAGGCCTGCTTTGCCGTGCGGGAATTCCAGGGAATGGATTTTTTTTCCAAACCTTTTTTCGATTGCAAAAACTGTTTCTCCAAGGAGTAATCCCAAAACTGTTCCTGCGATTACATCTGAGAGATAGTGTACTCCCAAGAGAATCCTTGAAATGCCGACTAAAACCACTAGTGAAAGCATTACTGCATTTTTTTTTGTGTTCAAGTGGTGTCTGAAATAGCCAGTTATGGCTCCGATTATGGTGGAGTGCCCGCTGGGAAACGCGAATTCCGAGAAAAAATCTGCTTCGCTTGCAATTGGTTCTGGAACAAGCGAAAAGTGCAGTTTTGACGGCCTGGTTCTTTTAAAGAGGTTTTTCAGTGCTCCGCAAAAAAAGCTTGCCAATACCACTAAAAGCATTGCGTGGAATGCCTTGCCTCTTTCTCCCTTCCAGTAAAGGAATGC
Organism: Candidatus Iainarchaeum sp.; assembly: GCA_038736825.1. Classification (GTDB taxonomy): domain Archaea; phylum Iainarchaeota; class Iainarchaeia; order Iainarchaeales; family DTGL01; genus JAPLVS01. The sequence goes on along the minus strand of JAVYME010000001.1, from coordinate 67,083 downwards.
TGCAACAAAAAACCATAGTGCTGGGTTGCCTAAAACTGAAACAATCCATGAAAGGGAAAGCAAGAGGTTTGTCTGGACTTGGCTTGCATGGACTGCAATGGTTTCATCTAGTCCATAAACTGTTTCAAGCATGTTGCATCAATGCTTATTTTTCAAGTTTTTTGGCTTTTTTCATTGCTGCTTTTATTGCTGGGGTTTCAATTGTGCTATAGTCTATTTTCAGTCCTGCTTTTTTCAAGGCTTTTCTCATTGCAAGCACTTTGCAGAATTCCTTTAATTCGTCTATTTCGTTTTTTTGCAGTTCTGGTTTTTCGCATATTTCGTTTATTGCCTTGTTGACTGTGCTGCTGTTGACTTGTGCGAGGGCTTCGCTTATTCCTTTTTCGCCTTTGCTGATGCCTGAAGTGGCTTCTTCGATTGCAGTGTTTAGTTTTTTTATGTCCACTGTTTTTCCCAAAAATTCTTCTATTTTGTTGTCAAATGAAACGCTCAAGCCAGCCAGGAATTCCATTACTGTCACTGGATCTGTTTTTTTCTCCATGGTTAGTTTTCTTACTGCAATCCAGTCCCCCATTTTTGCCACAAACTGTATTCCTTCGCTTTCCATTTTTTTCACCCCGCAATCTTTTTTCCAGTTTTTATTTTTTTTCTTTTTTGTTTGAAGTGTTTTTTTCTGTTTTTTCTTCAAGCAAGTCCATTTTTTCCCTTACTTCTTCAAGGTTTATGTCTGTGTCGACACAGCCTGCTTTGGACAAGAGCACGGCTTGCACTCCAATGCCTTTGCCTTTCAGGTTTTCAAAAGCAATTTGTGCTTCAACAAAACAGCACACTCCAAGCACTGCTTTTGGCTTGTATTTTTCAATCAATGCTTGCACCATGCTTCCGCCAGGGCAAACAAAGCACGCCCTATAACCGCGTTTTTTTCCCATTTCAATCAAGTCCTTCAACTTGCATTTCCCGCAACCCTTGCATTGCAGTCCTTCTTCTGTATAAGTGGCTTTGCATTCCTTGGAGTTGCGCAGGCAGTGGGGCAAAAACAGTATTCTTTCATTGTAGGGCGTGTTCTTGTATTCTAGTTCGTTTAACCTGTTCCTGACTTCCACGTGAGTGTAATTTATCCATCTTTCGCTTAAACCCAGTTTTTTTGCAATGAATTCAGTGGAGGATGCAACGCTTAAGTGTGCTCCGCTGTCCACAAGCCTTGAAACAGCCCTTTTTATTTGGATGGCTGTGTTTTTCATAAGCCTCGAGTGGGATTCGAACCCACGACCTGCTGATTTCTTTCACGCTTTTTCGCATATTTTTTGCTCTTTTTTTGGTGATTTGATTGAATGGATTGCAAAAGCCTTTCTTTTTTTTAGCATTCTTTTTTTCTGGATTTGTGTTACAAGTCAGCTGCACTACCACTGTGCTATCGAGGCGTAGAGCAATATATAGAAAAGTGCAAGCGTAAGTATTTATTTTTTCCCATAGCCTGTTTCTTTAATCTTTTTTGCCCTTAATTATTCTATGAATGAGTGCGCTGAAAAGTGCATGGCTGAATGCTGTAAGCGTTATTGGATTACGGTTTTGCCAAGTGAATTGGAAAAAATTGCTTTTTTTGCAAGAATGCCGCGAGCGGTTTTTGTGAGAGAGTATTGTGTTTTGTTCGCTGACCTTTTTCCAATGCAAAGAAAGGCTGAAGGCATTGTTGTTTTCAGTGGACTGGTGCCTGAAGGCATAGAGGCAAAAGTGAAATCTGCTTTTGGGGAAATGCCTGATTTTTTCCTGGTATTGCCATTTCTTGCCTTTAAAAGAATCAATGGAACCTGTGTTTTTTTAAATGAAAAAAACCTTTGCTCTATTTACCCTGTAAGGCCAAAGCAGTGCGCTCTTTTTCCAGAGATTTCTCTTGATGAGAGCCATAAGCCACAAGAGCTTTACAGGTTTTGCTTTCTGGCTGGAAGGAATGCAAGGGGCGGCATTGACCAACAGCACTACAAAAAAATGAAGGATTATTTCAGTGAAGTGGAAGGCAGGGGTTTTTCCAGGGTTTGGTTTAATTTGCCGGAAACTGCTGTTTTAAAGGCTTGCAAGGATTTTTTCATGGTTTCAAGAGAGGATTTTTTGCGGTTGTTGGGCCCATATTCTTGAGTTTAGGTTCCACCGCACAATTCGTGCAATCCAATTATTTTGTTTGCTTCCACGAAAGCCCTGAGATTGTTTTTTTCATTTAATGCCTTTTCAAAGGCTTTTTTTCTCAATTCAAGGTATGCGGTAATAATTTGTGTTGTTTCTTTTTCAATGCTTTCCTTTTTTATTCTTGCTTGCGCTATGAGTTCAGAGCTTATTTCAGATGAAACAAACCCTTCAGGCTTTATTTGTGGCAGTTTTTCTTCAGCCAGTCCTATTTCTTCTTCGTAGTGTTTTTCAAAATACTGCCAGTATTGTTCGGCTGCAGGATAGGTGTTGAGCAAAACAATGGTTTGAAAGGCAAACTCTATTGCTGCCTCTCTTGCAAAAGCCTCTTTTGCCTGGCTTTCAGTTTCAGCCATGCTTCCCAAAGAATAGTTTTCTGTTTCCAGTTTTTTAAAGAATTGCACGTCTTCAAGCAAGGATTGATACAAATTGTAAAGAAAAGCGCTTTCAAGAGTGTTTTTGTCCAATAAAGCCTTTCCTGGAAAATCCGCTTCAATTTGGGCAAAATTTTTTGTCAATTCTGAATGTTTTGCCTCCAAAAGCCTTTTTTCAGCAAAATCTGTTTTTTTGAAAAAACCCAGTGCAGAAAGCGCAAAAAAAACATTTGCAATCAAAAGCACAACTATTACTGCAACCAGCAAGGCTAGCAGTGGTTCAGCCTTAAGCCTTGCCAAAAAACTTTTTTTTTCCACTTTTTTTTTGTTTTCTTTTAATTGTTTAGGCATGCTTATCCCTAGCAATCAAAAAAAGAATAAAAAAAGGCATCGGCTGCTTTCAGGCAGCCGAGCTGTTATGTTTTATTTTTTGCTGGCGAGTTTAGAGAATTCCAGTAAGGCAACAATTAGTGCTGCTGGTGCTGCGAAAGCCACTAAATAGTGAATGCTGTAGTAAAGAATTACTCCGGCAATTGGAATTAATTTTAGTGTGGCTGCAGCGTTTTCTGTTGACATTAGTGCAATTGCTGCAATAAGGAATGGAGTGATTTCTTTGTCGCCTACATTGAGAAAGCCTACAAGCAAGCCGAGCACAACTAAAACCAATGGCAAAAAGCTCCAAGGCGATTGTGAGGCAACTGATTCGCCCATAATGCCAATGAGTAAGCCCATTAATATTGCTATTATTGTGCCTCCTATAAAGGCATATCCTCCAATTTTCTCGTCCATAACAGCCCTCCTTTAAAGTTAAAACTATTTTAATAATGCTTTCGCTGTTTAAAAGCATTACTGTCTGCCTTGAAAAAATGCTTTCTGGCTTTTTTGGTGGGAAAATGAAGATTGGAAAGGGAACTTTTGTGCATAAAACCGCTGTAATTGAGGGTGATGTAGAAATTGGAGAGAACTGTTCTGTTTGGCCAAATGCAGTTATACGAGGAGATGAGGGAAGCATAAGGATTGGCAACAACACAAGCATTCAAGATAATTGTGTTTTGCACAATGCAGTGGAAATTGGTGAAAACGTCACTGTGGGGCATGCCGCCATAGTTCACGGTTGCAAAATAGGAAACAATGTTATTGTTGGAATGAATGCAACAATTCTCACTGGCGCTGAAATCGGAAACGAGTGCATTATTGCGGCAGGCTCTGTTGTCAGGGAAGGCCAAAAGATTCCGTCCGGAGTGCTTGTGGCTGGAGTACCAGCAGAGATAAAGAGACCATTGTCGGATGAGGACAAGAAAAGGATTTGCTGGTCTTGCCAGGTTTACACTGAAAAAGCCAAGCGCCTTTTGGAGAAAAACAAAAAGGCAAGGATTAGCGCAAAAAACCCAAAATAGCGCTTTTTACTGCCATCATTTCTTTTGGAGAGCCAATTGTGATTCTCACAAACCTTTGGTTCAAGCCAACAGTGCTTATGCCGTTTCCCTGCAATACAATTATTCCCTTCCTTTCAAGTTTTTTTGTGAAATCAGTTGCCTTTTTTGCAGAGGAAAACCTGATTAAAGCATTGTTGTTGTCTGTTCGATAAACATCAAAGCCTTTGCCTTCAAGCCAGTCCTCAAAGGCTTTTCTTGCTTTCACTATTCGCATTGCATTCTTTTCAAAATGCTTTTTTTGCTTGAGGCATAAAAGAGCGGCTTTTGCTGAAATTGATGCCACTCTGAACATGACAAGCTTTGGCTTGATTTTTTCAATCAGTTTTTTTGAACCAATAATATAACCAACCCGCAGTCCAGCCAGTGAAAGGGATTTCGAGAAAGAGCCTATTACAAGCAAGTTTTTGTGCTTGCGCACCAGTGAAGCAATGCTTTTTCCCTTAAAGCACTCATAGGTTTCATCTATTGCCACAACTCCTTTGGTGTTTTCAAGCAATTCCCTTATTGTTTTAATGCTTGTATAGCCAAAGGGATTGTTTGGGTTTGCCAAAAAAACAAGAGTGGCTTTTTTCAGTTTTGAGTGTTTGGGGTTAACCAAAAATTTTTTTCCCTGCAAAGCGCTTACTGTTTCACTTTTAAAACCATTTCTTTCAGGCGCCAAAACAAATTCAATATAAGAAGGAGTGAACACAAGCGTGCGTTTTCCGAAAACCCTTGCAATCACATCTATTGCCTCGTGCGCTCCATTTGCCAGCAAAACATTTTCTTTCCTAACACCATATTCTGCAGCTATTGCCTTCTCGAGATCACAATAATTTGACGGAAACCTGTGAGTGGAGCCAAGAAAAGCGCAAAGCTTTTTTTGAATAGGCTTTGGAAGCGGAAAAGCAGGCTCTGCCAAATTCAAAAAGATTTTTTGCATTAATGCCCCGGCCGGGACTCGAACCCGGGTTGCCAACTTGAGAGGCTGGCGTGCTTGACCGCTACACTACCGGGGCAAATGGCAGAATAAGAAATAATTTAAAAACAACGTAATTAAATCCTTGTGCTGGCCGATGAGGAACAGGCTGAGCTCTGACTTTCCATTGGAAAGAATGAATGCAATTATGAGTTCCAAGGCCGCTTTTTTTCAGTCTTTTTCTTTTGTTAATGCAAAATAGCCCAAAATAATGCAGGCAATGCCTGCAAGCGTTTTCACCATGGAGTAAGCGGTTATTGCAGTGAAAATGCCTTGAAAGAACTGGTATGCTTCCTTTAAACCCAACGCTTCTGCCTCAGAACCGTAAACACTCATTCCAGCAAGCCCACTGTTGAGTTCGCCCAAAACCTGTACCCCAAGGTAGGCCATTGCAGTGCCTTCAATGCCAAAAACCAAACCCACAATTATGAGTGCAATTCCAACAGCCTTGATTTTTTTCATTCTCTCTTCTCCTTTTTAGAATCAAACAGTTTAATAAACATGCGAACAATGGAAAGCTTTTGAATAAATGGCAAACACTGCTGTAATGGGGCTTTAAAAGGTCAAGCAGCCATGGTTTTTTTCCAAAAAAATGCCAGAGGCGGGATTTGAGCCCGCGACCTTTCGATTATGAGTCGAACGCTCCAACCAGGCTGAGCTACTCTGGCTTTTTTTTCTTGTTTGCAGCTAATAATTTGTTATAAAAAGAGTTTTAAGCCTCATTCTTCTTTTGCTTGCAGCTCTGGCCCGATTCTGCTCATTAAGTGGATTTTTTCATTGTATAATAGAACGCGGTCTGCATAATCAATAAAGAGCCCGGATTCTATTACGCCTGGAACTTCTTTTGTTTCGTATTCCAAATCTTCTAGGTCGTAGACTTTGTCTATGTCCACGTCTATAATGTAGTTGCCTGTTTCGGTTAAGTATTTTTCCCCGTTTTTGTTCAATCGAAATTTTGCTTTTCCAAACTGGTCCAATCTGACCAGAGAGTGCACTGCTCCGAAAACGTCAACTTCATAGGGGATTATTCCATAAAGCCTTTTCACGTAGGTGGATTCTTTTGCTATAACCAGCATTTCTGCAGCGCTTTGTCCCACCATTTTGTCCCTTACAAGCGAAGTGGTCAGCCTGCTTATAAAATTAAAGTTTTTGTCTATTATGTCTGCAAATTCAATGGACAAGTCTATGTCTGCAGTGTTTATTGAGGCAATTTTCATTTTAAGCGAGGCAGCAACCTCTGCAATCTTTACTGAAGTTGGCACAATGCTTAACTGGTAGCCTTTTTCGTGGGCTTTAAGCGCTATTTGTTTTAAAAAAACCAGGTTTTGCGGGCCAGTGCCCACTGCCAAAACCATGCCGTCGTGAATGTATCTTTCTGCAATTGCTTCAATTATGCGCTCATCCAATGGCATTTTATCCAGCTCCGGCAACAAAATAATATGTTTTAAGTGTTTTTAACTGTTTTCTTTAAGTGTTCTCTTGCAACCGAACAAAAGGAAAAAACATATAAAAGGAAAAAAACAATATTTTTGTATGGTATTTGAAATGAGTGATTCCAACGAGGTAAAGTTCGATCAATCCGAATTGAAAGTGCTTGCCTCGCCCACCCGCGTTGAAATCTTGAAAAACCTTAAATCGCGCAATTATACTGTGAGCGAGCTCGCTCAAAAGCTCGGGCATTCAAAGTCAACAATGCACGAGCACCTTGAACTTTTAATGAAAGCCAATTTGGTGGAAAAAGCAGACAATTACACTGACAAATGGGTTTATTACCGTTTGTCGCGCCGAGGCAAAGAATTGTTTGCTGACAGCGGAAAACGCATTGTAGTCGTGATTTCCTCTGTTTTGCTTGCTTTTGGCATTATGCTGTTGGCATTGTCCTTTCTTCCAGCGATTTTTCCACAAACAATGCAGGAATCCTATCTTATTGCAGGAAAACCTTCAGACACGGTTACTGGAAAACAGTTTAAAGTGCAATCCACTCCAGAGCCTGAAATGCCTTTGGGTGCAAATTCCGAAAAAGGAATTCCTTCAGCTGACACAACCAGTGCTCTAACAGAACAGCCAGAAACAAAAGCCAGAGCAATAGAATTCCCTTGGCTGCTTGCCTTAGGCATAACACTGATTGTTGCAGCCTTTATTGTCGGCCAAAAATACCGCTTGACTCCAGAAAAAATGTTTTTGGAAAAAAAGAAGGGCAAAAAGATGGGTTTTGAGAGAAAGCAATAGCTTTCTCTCTTCATTTTTTTGGCAAGCGCTTTCTCTATAAAAAAGCCTTTGGCTTAACCTGTGTTCAGGGGAAGCGAACCCTGATTATGTTTTTTTAATTCTTGAAGTATTTTTTTTTGCATGGCTAAAGAGAGGGTTGAATTCAAGAGTGCGGAAGCAAGGAAGCGGTTTTTTCTCAAATTGAGGGAATTAAAGGGGGCAAGGACTTGGGAAGAATTGCGTTTTTTGATGGGTTTGCCGAGAACAACGTTCCAGAATTTTTTATACGGAAAGTCCACTGTCCCGTGCACTTTGTTTGAACTGGTTTCCAAAGACTGCTCTCAAAACGAGTTGGACTATTTCAAGAAGAACTCCATAAGAAGGTCTTCCAATTGGGGCGCGGTTTTGGGTGGCAAAACAACGTTGGAACTCCATCCGAGAATTCTTAAGCAGGGCAGAAAAAAGCTAAGAAAACTCAGGCTCTTGATGGAAAAGGATAAAGCTAATTTTGCTGTAAATCTGCCGTTGTCAAAGCCATTGTGCGAGTTTGTTGGCGCCTTTATCGGCGACGGTTTCGCAAACAAATACGGGCGGCATTATTTTGTTGAGATCGCTGGCGATAGTGTTTTGGATAAAGAGTATTTGGGGTATTTGGCAGGCGTTATTTGCGGGCTTTTCGGTGGTTTCAAACCGCACTTTTATAGGGTTGCTGATAAGAGAGCCATTAGAATGAGATTTCACTCCAAGCAACTCTACGTTTTGCTTACTGGGCGATTCGGCTTTCCTAAAGGTTTAAAGTGCCATTCTGTCAAGATTCCAGAAGAAATACTAAATTCTTCCGAAGAGAACATCCTTTCGACAGTCAGGGGAATATTTGACACTGACGGCTGCGTGTTCTTTGACCAAAGAAAAGCGTATGCTGAACCATATCCGAGAATAACTCTGCAAGTGGTAAGCAAGAATCTGACATTACAAATTCAGGAAATTCTGTCAAAGTACTTCGTTCTTTATAAAGGAAAAAACAGGCAGAATTATTTCACTGAAATTTATGGCCACAAACAATTTGAGAAGTGGGTGTCGATGATCGGTTTTTCTAACCAAAAGCACTTGAACCGAATAAGGCGAATTACAAAGCCCATGGGGGGGATTGAACCCCCGACTTCCACCTTACCAAGGTGACGTTCTGCCACTGAACTACATGGGCATTAACAAGTAATTTGCCCAGCAACCCTTTTTAATCCTTAATCAGTTCCCTGAGGAGTGGCAAATTTGTGAAAGCAATTTCTGTTTCCTTTCCTGTTTTGAGTTCTTTTGCCTTAAATTTTTGTTCTTTCAATTCGCGTTCTCCGATGACAATCACAAAGGGAATGCCTTTCTTTTCAGCGTACTCTATGTTTTTTCCAATTCCTTTTTCCATTAAGTCCATTTCTGTGTTGATGCCTAAAGAGCGAATTTTTTGGGTTAAATCTAGGGCGCCTGAATTGAATGCCTTGTTCACAGGCACAACCAAAACCTTGGTTTCCGGAACAGTGGGAATTTTTTCCTCCAAAGAATCCAGCAGCCTTTCAATGCCGAAAGAAATGCCTGTTGCCGGCAAATCCTGTCCCCCGTATAATGCAATGAGTTTGTCGTATCGGCCTCCTCCGCCAACGCTGGGGCCTTTTTCCAGTTTTACTTCAAAAACAAGCCCTGTATAGTATTCGAGGCCTCTTGCAAGGCTTAATTCGGCTTTTGCAAATTTTTCCAGTTTTTGTTCTTTGAGCAGGCCAAAGAGTTCCTTTATTTCTTTAAATCCTTTCAAGTCAAGGTTTTTTTCTTTCACTTTTTTTTCTGCTTTTTCCAGGTTGTTTTCTTTCAGGAATTTGATTATTTCTGTTTCAATTTTTGCGTTTTTCAGTTCTTTTTCGCTTTCGTCCCAGCCCAGTTTTTCGGCTTTGTCGATTGCGCGAAAGCATTCTGCGATTTTTTCTTTTGGGACACTGCATGCGAGTGCAAGGTTTTCAAGCAAAGGGCGAGAATTAATTATTATGTAGAAGTCAAGCCCCAGGGTTTGCATTATTTCAATTGTTGCAGCCATTAACTCGAACTCGCAAAGCACTGACTTTGAACCAACAATATCAATGTCTGCCTGCGTGAACTCCCTGTACCTTTTCGCTTGCGGGCGATCATATCGATAGACTCTGCCTATCTGGTAGCGCTTAAAAGGCAGCCTTAAAGCCTTGTTTGAAGCAACAACCCTTGCAAGAGGAACAGTAAGATCAAAACGCAAGCCCAGCTTTCTTCCACCCTTATCCTCAAAAGAATAAATTTCATTCTCTATTGCTGCCCCGCCGGAACCCTTTGCAGCAAGCAATGCGAATTCTTCAACTATTGGTGTCTCCAAAGGCGAAAAGCCATATTTTTCGAATACTTTGCGGCACACGCACTCAATATACTGTTTTTTGCGAGCGCGCTCAGGCAAAAAATCCTGCATGCCGCGAACAGTCTGAAAAACCATTTTTCAATCACCAAAAGGGCCACGGCCGGGAGTCGAACCCGGGTCACAGGCTCCACAGGCCGGTATCCTAGACCACTAGACCACCGTAGCCATTTTCAAAGCGAGCGCTATTAAAATCAACAGAATCAGGGCAGATGAAGACAATCGCCTTTTGCGCTCATACTATTATTTTCTTCCTGCATGGCTTTTTATTTGTTTTTGTTTTGGCCATGGAAAAACAAAGGGTTTCTTTTTTTCTTTCTCGCTTTCCCTTTCAAGTATTTCCCCATAATAGCCTGTTATTGTGCCTGCCAAGCACAAGCCGATTGCAATAAAGGCCTTTTTGGCAAAGCAGTCCAAGCCAGTGCCATTTAAGCTGAACTTGCAATTGCTTACCCCGAAAAGCGCCACAACCAAGCCAGCAAAAACCAGAAAGAAACCGATTGCTTTCAGTGCCTTTGCTGGCGTCAAATCCATGCAAGAAAAAAACGCTTTTTTGGTTAAAAAAGGTTTCTGCCATTATGGCTTTTCAGTCAACGCACATTTGCATTTCGGGATGTTTTGGATCATTGTGATAGCAACCACAGCGCCTGCCAGTGCAATACCACTTTTTTCCGTCTTCCGAGATGCAGGATTCGCCTTTAGGGCAGTCCTCTTGAGCATTGCACTCCTTCATTGAATTGGTTGCACAGTAAGCACTCGCAAGGCATCTGAATTTCTCCAACCCAGGAGGACAGTTGCAGTTCTCAATTTCCTCTCTGCTCATTATGCCGCCTTCATAGCCCCTGCACATACCTACTGGAACGCATTTTCCTTGCAGGCAATTGAAGTCTTTCGGGAGTCCTGCGCAGTCATACTGGCATGGCTCGCATTGTGCATTGTATTCCTTCATTTTTTGCTCTATTGTAGAAGTGTCCTCAGCCTTGTTTACGAGCACATGGCAGCTGAAAGGGCAGCCCATGTATTTTGCAGCGCAGTCTTCTGCCTTCTCACAATGGTTCAATTTTTCCATTTCTTTGCGGATTGTCACTTCAAGCTGGTAACACTCTGGCTTGGGAGTTTCTTGCAGAGGAGGTGGTGATTTTTTGAGAGCGAGAGTGCATTTCTTGTTTTCGCAGACTGCTTTGAGCATCCGACGATCTGGGCACTCCTTGCAACGCATGTTCCCGCAATCCACTCTTCTTTTCAATGGGTAACCCTTATTGTAATCATCCTTTTCAGCATCATATTTTTCAGGGCCTTGGTTTGAAGAGAATTCGGACAAATGAAAGGCTTCAATGCAAGAACAGCACTTATCAAGGTTGAAGCCAAGAGCGCAATCCGAATCCTTTTCGCATTCAAAAGTTTTCTTTTCAGTACAGCCTGAAAAAAAAACAGCAATCATGGCAACCAAAGCCACGGCAAAAAGTGCCCTCAAAAGCAACACCTCACTGGTAAAGTGTATCACGCTTTTTTTATTCCTTTATTTTTGGTTGAAGAAGTTTTTTTATATTGGTATTTAGTATATTTAATGTGGAATCCATTATTGCAGACAGGCTGAAAAAATCGCATTCGCATTTCATCGAGTATTTCAATATCTGGAAGTCAAGGCTGGTGCCTGAGAAAAAGCACTGGATTCTTGCTGTAATTTATTTTGCCTTACTGCTATTGTTTTTGTCTTTGGTTTTTTTGGCATCACTTTTTTTTTACACCAACCTATTTAATGATCCTTTTTTTCTCGAGTGGCGCCCCTTGTTTATGCTTGTCTTCGATTTACTGTTTTATTTTTTTGCGTTCAGATGGCTTGAAGTGAAAAGGCTGTCCGAGTTCCTTCCTGTTGCAAGCGCAATATTCGTTATTAATACGGCATTTTTAATTGGTTTTTATATTTTCGCATACCCGGTTGCTGACATTTCTGGTGGACTGGCTGGCTTGCTGGTGGCTGTCATCACTGAATCAGTCTTTTCCTATTTTGTTTTTGTCTTCCATGGATTGGGGGCCATGGCGGTGTTCCTGAGAAAATTCGAGAAAGGTTTTTTGCTGTGCTGCTTACTGCTTGCTCTTTTTGCTTTTTTGATAAACCCTATGGTTGAGGATTTCGTTTATGGCACCTATGCTTTTTTGTTTACCGATTCCACTTACCCTAAGTATTTTATTGCCTACCTGCTTTCCAACCCAGTGGCTGGGCTTTACTCGCTTGTTTTGAAATTTGCCCAGTCTTCCACTTGGATCAGCATCACCAAGTTGTTTTTATTTTTTTCCTTTATCCTGCATTTCGAAAGGAAAAAAGAGCCTTTTTTGCTTGTTTTGGCTGTATTATTTGCACAACCCCTGACAAAATTATTATTTTACAGCCTGCAGGACCAAATGCAGGCTTTTATGATGATGATCCTTTATTTGAAAGATTTGGCACTTACTCTTTCATTTGCAATAATCTTCATTTTTTACTGCGTGTTTTTGAAATTCAGGGAGGAGCCGGACTAGAAAAAGGCTAAAAAGTGAAATTCACAGCAGTCTTTTTTCGCCTTTAAGTTTTTGGATTTCTGTAATGTCCTGCGTGACTTCAAGAGTGCCCAAAAATTTTCCTTTTTTGTCCCTTACGGGAAAATAGCTTATGAGGATTTTTTTTCCCTGCAAGTCTGTCCAAAATTCCACTTTGTTCAGAGTGCCTTTTTTGAATCCATCCAGTATTGCTTGCACTTTCTCCAAGCTTTTTGGCGAATGACAGTTTTGCACTTTCATTCCAATAACAGATTTGTTGCGTGGAAAAATCCTTGCACCATCCCTGTTAAAGTATTGCACGGTTTCTTTTGCATCCACAAAACTGATTTCTACTGGAAGCGCGTCAAGCAATGACTCCAAGGTTTTTGCTGGAATTTTTCCAGTCATTGAAAACGCTCTGTTTTTTAATCAGGATTGCAGGAGGGAGGATTCGAACCCCCGAAGGCACTAAGCCACACGGCGTTTCCCAACACCTCCACTCAAATGAAGAGAATGCTGGCCTGAACCGTGTCGGTTTGACCGCTCCCGAACTCCTGCAAGAGTGTAAAGCGTTTTTAGTCTATCTATTCTTTTAGGTAAATAAGTTTTTTCCAGTAAGCCTTTTAACTGTATTATTTGGCCTTTTGGAATTGTGAAATCATACTGTGGATATTGGCCATTCTTATAATATGTTTTGTAGTTTTTTGTTTCTATTCCGATTTTTTTAAAGAGCTCCATTAAGTCTGTCACTAGTTCTTTGCTTCTAAAGGTTGCTCCCATTCCCCTACCGTGTTTTCCAATATCGCTATCGATAAGGCCGGCGATAAACGGCAGAACGTCTCTCGGCCTGCTTTTTTTGATTATCTGCGGAACTTTTCCTTTTTTGCCTTTTCTGCCTTTTGGCAATCCAATTATTTGAGTAAAAAAGCGGAATATTGCCTTGTTTCTTTTGACCATTGTCCAAGCACTGCCAAAATGGCCAGAGAACCGCATCGAAACAAACTTTGTTTCAAATATTTTTTTGAACAAAGGGCTAATTTTTTTGTCTAGAAATTCACGGTTCCCGCTTGTAATAGTCACTTCATAGCGAAAAGCGTTTTCAGGCTTTATTTTTTTCATTGGGAGACTTCCATCACCCAAAATTAGACCGGATAAATATAAGATATCTGACGATAACTTGTTTGGTATTCGAATTATTTCCCCAGTTGTGCTGGAGATATATTCTGTTTTTTCTAGGATTCTGTCAGCTTAATTTTTACACCCGAGGGTTCCCAGCGCTTTTATTGCAATAAGGGGAATGGATGCTCTGCCGCGAGTCCACTCCTCTGAAGTTTTTCCTTTGAGAGGATACCCTGTTTTTTGCTCCCATTTCTTGCGCCAGTTTGGCTTATTTCTCTTCTTAGCCGAAAATTGATTTTTTGAAGTATTTCAACAATTTCAACCGCCTTTTGGTTTCGCTGGTCTGGCTTTGTGCAGTATTTGGGCAGCACGGTGTAGGCGCGAAGGCACTTTCGCAAACAGTTGTCCTCTTGCTGGGAATGCAAGGCCAACAGGTTCAGGTGCATGCAAAGACTATGCTTTAGTTTAATTTGATGATTTTGGAAGAGTCGGCTTTTCTCCTGAACAAAAAGCAAAGTATTTTATACTTGAAATGTCCAGTATAATACAACTTTCACGGAGGTTATCTTGTGGCGGAAAAACTTGGTTTTTTGGATATGCTGAAAAAGCATAAGCGCCGTTTGATTGTTTTGGTTGCGATTTTGTTTGCGATTTTTTTTGTCATCTGGTTTTTAGGCATTCCAGTAGGCTTTGAATGCGGCAGATGGAATGCTTTCAGCGGAATACGGGAGCACTGTGACTGCCTTGGAATAAAAACCGGTCATTGCCCGCTAATAGCATTATGCGACGGCGGAAGATTTGGTTGTATCGGGCTTTGCAGCAACTGCAAATGCCAGAAGAGTGGACCAGAAGGAATATCTGACATTCCATGTGAGAATGGTTAAGGTGCGTTTTTCACTGCAGCCTTTTTATTCTGCGTCCTTTGAAGGTGTCGTCTACTGTTTTTTTTTTGGGTAGCTCATTCTGGTTTTGTGCGAAACATTGCAGCTATCAGCACAACTTTGCCCCAAAGCGGTTCATTGCAGCGAGCCAGTTGCGTGAAGCTCATTTTCCTTAATTGCTCTTCCTTTGCGGTAGGTCTGCAGGTTGCATCTAGCCCCTTAGCGTGGGTCAAGCCCCCGGATTCCACAACTGCCTTGCGGTCCAGCAATTGCGCTGTCCATCTCAAGTTGAATGAGTCCTTGTCAGCCCTTGTGCCAGCCCAGTCCCCGTGCTTTGTTTTCCGAAAGCTTTTTTTTTTCAGGAGGTGTTCTTTGAATCCTTGTGCCGTCCTTTCTTCAATTCATTGACCCCGCCGAGGATCGAACTCGGGTCAGCAGCTGGTTGCGAGTGCTATTTTTTTTTATGCATTTTATTTTTTTTCACAAAAAGGCTCTCCGCAAGCTACTGTGCTATCCACTACACCACGGGGCCACTGTAATTAATAGTGCAGGGCAGTGTTTTAAATGTTTTTCAATTGTTTTTAAGTGTTTTTGAAGATTGTTGAGAGTGGTAGTGCGAAAAGCACTCCGAGTATTCTGAAAAGAATGTTGCCTATGGAGATTATTATTGTGAAAATCATGAACGGGTAAAAGAGGAAGAAATATTTTGAGAAGAGATTGTAGTAGGGTACACTGCTTTCAAGAATTGAATGCGTGTCAAGCATTCCTTGTTTTGCTGCAATGTTGCTGTCTGCAATGATTTTTGCAGGGTTTTCGGATGCTTCGTAGACTGCACCAATTGTTTTAATGAAGTAATCCCTGAAGTTCACTACTCTCTTGTCGTCAACGTCTTGCAATTCCTGGTATTGTGGAGAGGAATGAATTGTCCACAACAGCTGGTATTGGGCTTTAAAGTTTGCGCCAACCATTTTTTCTGTCAGGTTTCCGCCGGTAATTCCGGATGCAAGCCTGTCCTCTAATTTTGACAGGTATTCTTTTTGGTTGGGCATTATTTCTAACATTCCAACAATGAAGAAACCGGTTGCAAGCAAAAGGGTGAAGGTTCCGATTCCTGCACTGAAAGAGCGAATTCTTGTGAGTTTTTTTATTTCTTTGAGTTTTATGGTTACTGTGAGGGCAAGAGCGCATAATGCCAGCACATAGAATGCGAGAAGGAATTTGTAGCCTGCAATTAATGGCAGTGTAAGGAATGCCAGTATTGTTGCCGGCATTGAACCAGTTAAAATAACAGTGATTGCGCTTTTTGCCTGCATTTTGAATGCTGCAAGGCAGGCAAAAGCCAGTGATAGTGCGAAAAATAAAAGGAACAGGTAAAAGTTTGTGTTGAAAATTTTTGTTTTGAGCGACCCAATGCTTGGCTCCAAAAAATCCTGCCAGGAAAGCCCTGAAGCGTTCAAAAAATAAGCCCATAACAGGATTCCAACAAACAATCCCATGGCTGAAACTATCACTTCTTTTTTAACCGCTGCTTTCAGGGCTTCCAGCATTGTTTTTCCTCAAAGCAATTATGGTAAGTATTTTGTTTTCGCTCTTTATAAAGCTATTCTCTGCTTGTGACACCATGCAATCCTTTCTTTCCTTTAGCACTGGAAATGCTTTAATGCATTTTTCCCTTAAAAGATGCCTTAACCCGATTTTCAATTCAAATTCGCTTAACTTCATTTCCCTTGCAAGCCATCTTTCAGCAAATGGCAGGGTTTTATAGTTTTCCACTGCAAATTCCAGGATTTTTCTTGCATGCGGGTTTCTTGTGTTTCTTGGCTCGTCTATTTCAAAAATGCCTGATTCCATGCTGTCCCGCACAAAGCCGTCACCGTTTGTGGCAAAAGGCTCTATTGCAAAAGCCTTGTTTTCCTCTATTTTCCTTGAATCGTTTTTATAAGTGTTGGGAATGCTTGGAGGAGCGTGTTGTGCGTATAATTCCAGAGAGTGCCCTGTAAGGTTTTGCACTGGCTTAAAGCCCTTGCCTTCAATGGTTTTCTGGATTTCTGCACCGATTTCTCCAAGAGAAGGGTTTTTTTCAAGCAAGGCTGAAGCGTTTTTTAGGGCTAGCTCGCTTGCCTCTATTAGGGCTTGCCATCGCCCGTCATGGTTTAAGGAAAAAGCGCAATCCGCAATCCTGCCTTCAACGTGCACTCCAATGTCCACTTTTAAGAGATCCCTGTCTCGCAATAACAGTTTGTCATTCCATTCTGGAGTGTGGTGTGCTGCTTCCTCGTTAAGGCTCAAATTGACTGGAAAAGCCGGTTTAGCGCCTTTTTTGATTATGAATTCCTCTATTTTTTCAGCTGCCTCGAAAAGACTGCAATTGGGTTGAAGTATTTTTTTTGCCTCTTGTTGTGCCTCCCAAGCGATTTCGCCTGCTTTCAAGTGCTTTTCTATTTCTTTTTTGTCCATTAAACCACTCCATTAAATGCAGTTTTTTTTACTCGAACGCTCCAAGGCTTGACTGTTTGCCTCCGTGAATCAAGTCTTCCTCGCTATAACCTAATTCGCGAATGATTTTTATTACTGCTGGAATAACCTGGTTTTCAATGTAATAATCGGCATCATAGTTTCCTTCAGCCACAAATTCTTCAAGTTGTGCTTTGTCACTAATGCTTTTGCCAGCCCGCGTTACAATGTATCCTATCATTGAGCCTTCTTCAAGCGGTTTTCCCAAGGCAATCGCTTTTTTTGCAGCAGCAACATGGGGTCCAACGGATTCATAGCGGCCAATTGCTTTTTTTATCTGGGAATAGATTACTAGGTCGGATTTTTTTGCTTTTCCTTCTTTTAGTGTTTTGATTGCTTTTTTCACTATTTCAATTGCTTTTTCTGGGCTGCCTTCTTTGAGTATTGCTTCTATTACTGAGCGCTGGGTTTCTTTTGCTATTTTTGCCCAATCCCTGCGCACGTATTCAAAGCCAACTATTTTCAGGTTGCCGTTATAGTCTATTAAAGCGTATTTTTTCTTTGCAGTGCTTTCACTGCTTTTTTTTGTTACAAAGATGCCGCGCTTGTAAAAGCCTTCAAGTTCGAGGTTCATTATTTCTGGCAGCTCAGAGTTTATTTTTTCAAGGAATTTTTGAACGTCTTTTTGGGTTTTGCCTTCAGGGATTTTCAAGAATTCAGAGTCTGTGTCGTTATAGATTGTTTTGAAGCCGGCTTTTTCTGCTTCTTTTGCCACCCATTGAACGTATTCCCTGCTCCATCCAGTGACAGCCATTGCGCTTTCCATTGAATACCAGCGAAAGTGTGAAAAGGCAAGCGTGCCATAAAAAGAGTTGAGCAATATTTTGAGGGCTTGCTGGCGAGCGAAAACCGCATTGTATTCTTGTGAGCCTTTTTTCAATGACTTCATTTCCTTTTTCAATTCTATTCTTTTGTTGAATAATCGCTCTAAAATGGATGAAATGAAGCCTTTGCGCTTGGTGCAAAACCAGTGGTTTTCAGGGCTCATGTTTTTTTCCCTGCATTCTTGGTGCTCGCAGTCCACTGTGTCTGGTGAAATGTTGTGGCTTATCATTATGGTTGGGTGCAAGGAAGTGAAATCCAGGACTGCAAGGTTTTCATGCAATCCTTTTTCAGGTTCTCGTACAAAACCGCCCTTATAGGTTTGCATTATTCGCATGCGTGCTTCTTGCTCTGAGGGCTTGTTTGGAACGAGAACGTTTTGCGTGAAGGCTTCTCTTATTAAAAGGGCTTCAACCAGTTGTGAGGCTCCGCTTCTTGTCACATCAAAAAGGGTTTGGTGAACCAGTTTTCCTATTTCAACAAAAACAGGCAAAAATTCTTTTACTATGCGGTATGTTACCTCTGAATCCCTGCGATTGTATTCTGCAAGCCTTTCCAGTCCTTTGCCGGTGTGCCAGATTTCCACTATTTGTTCTGCAGTGATTTTTTCCTTTTCTTCTCCAAACAAGGCTTTGTCCACTGACTCCAAGTCAAATTTTATGAGGTTCACTATTCCAAAGCGCGAGAGAACCCTTAGCACTTGGTATGCGTCCACGTGCTGCACTCCTTTTACTGCAAAAGCCTGCTCCAAGCCTTTTTTCACTGCTTTTGGTTCGGAACCGTCTGCGCCAATCCCTGTTTTCACGCCAAGCTGTTTTGCTCTTTCAAGCAGGTAGGGAAAGTCAAAGTTGTCGCCATTGTAAGTGGTTATTATGTCAAGGTTTTTGGAATTGATTTTTTCTATGAGTTTTTCCAGCAATTCTTTTTCGTTTTTTACAAGGACAACGTATTCTTTTTCTATTTTTTTTTCTGAAAAAACCACTTGTTCTTCGCTGTCAACATAGCTTGCAAGCAGGATAGGGTTTTTTTTTGGGTCTGAAAAATTGCCTGCAGAGTCTGTTTCAAAATCAAATGCCCCTATGCGCAATGCCGGCGTTGAATCGCTTTTCTTTTTTATGGATTTTAGTTCCATGTTTTTTTCATCAAATTCTATTTCGTATTCGCATAATGGCTCCAAGCCCTTGTCTATGAGGTAGCGTTTTGAAAACGGAATATCGTATTCCCTTTTGTGGAGGACAAATGGCAGTGCGCGAATGCTTTCCCTTGACTGTTTTACGTCTTTGGTTGAATTGAAGGCTATTTTGAGCACTTTTTGGGTTTCTTTTCCAGGAAACGGTTTTTTTTCAACAATTTCCACTCTTTTAGGTTTCACTCCATTGAATGTGCCCTGCATTATTTCCTTTGCACAGTTTTCAGGGTTCCCTGAAACCATTACATAAAAATAGGGTTCAAAGGATGAGTCCTTTAAAACCAGTTTTCCGTTTTTTGTGGAAAAAAAAAGCCTGATTATTGATTGCTCTCCTGCAAGATAGTCTGTGTCCAAGAGCAAGCCTTTAGTCTTTCCAGCCATTTTTTTACCACTTATTATTTAAGGGGCAAATTTATTAAACTTGAAGCACCTAATAATAAGGCTGTTGAATGCATGTTCAAATGGCAGAAAAAGCCATTGTTGACAGCATGAAAACCAAGCGGGATAATGGTTGAGTGTAAAAAAAGGAATTTTTTTTGGTGTTTTTGAATGCCGCCTGAAATGAGGCCTCTTGGCGGGGACAGAATGAGCCCAGTTCAGCGCGAGAGACCGCATGCAGTGAAAGCCTCGGTTTTGTTAATGCAGTTGCGCGAGGATGTCAAGGCAATGAATAGCGCGATTTCGATTATTTCCCAGAAAATGCGGCATTTGACAAGGAATGAAAAAATCCTTGGAAGAAACCTGATTGTTTTGAACAAAAAAATAAAGGAATTGGCTGAGCAAAGGGAAACACAAGAGGTGCCGGAATCTGTTTTAAAGAGGTTTGAAGAGCTCCAGAAAAGAATTGACGCAATGGACAAAAAGTTTGAGGAACTGAATATTTCCATTGCGAATGCAAACAGAAAGTTTGTCAGCTCTGAAGAGCTCAAGGAATTGCGCTATATTGTTGATTCAATCAATCCCTTGAATCTTGCCACTATCGACCAAGTAAAGGACATTGTCAAGAATGCAATGGAAAAACAGCAAAAGGACAGGCAAATCACCCTGGACTGAGTTTTTCTGAAAATTGGAATTTTAGGGTTTTCAAATTTTTACTGGGGTAAGGGCTTTTGCTTCCTCAATCCTTAGTTCTGTGCACTTGCTCAAGCCAGGCCTTAATAGCACGCGATAGTTTTTGCGTCTTTCAACTATTACGCCGGCATCGTTTTTTTCTATGAGGGTTATTGCTGCTTGCACTTGCGATTTTAGTTCTTTTGCAAGGTTTACTTTGTCCCTTAACTCTAGCGCATAGCCTACACCGTATTCTCTTAACTGGGAAATGTCTAGTGCAATGCGTTTGTGGGCAGCGTTTGCCTTGAATGCTGGAACAACGATTTCGCTGTCTGTAACGAAAACCATTGCTTTGAGCATTTCGCTTTTGCCTGCAGAGCGAAAGAATTCAAGCACTCCTGAAATAATGGATTGCAATATTAAAAGGTTTTTCCTTATGTCTGTTCTCTCCATTTCCAAAATGTTGGCTCTGCCTATTCCTTTCAGCCAACCTTCTGCAATTTCTTTTATCGGGTTTGTGCCAGTGAAAAGCCCTGGATAAATTGAATCTATTAGCATGAGGATTCTTGCAGCCTCTCTTTTTTTGAATGGAGTGACGTGCTCGCCTTCCGGGATTGCATTGACCCTGTCAATGAGCTGGAAGATGTCCGCGCTTTTTCCCAGAGCAAACGCTTGTTCTATGATTATTCCTTGCGGTTTGTCCAGCAAGCCAAAGGCTGCCAGGAATGTTTTTGGATCCAAGAATTCAAGGTCTGCTTTTAAGTCTGTTCCCGGCTTGAAGACTTTTATGGGAAACCCAAGGGGATCCAAGCCAACATTGTATTTTTTTAGTTCTGCAATTTCTTCGTTTGGAAAATGCAATCCTGCAAACAAGGAATCCCAGTCTATTATTATGGCTGGCATGTTGGACAAAAGCGTGCTTTCAATGAGTATGTGAAAGGCATGCATTCTCCCGCTTTTAGTGTTTCCACAAACTATTGTTTTTTCAAAAAAATCAAATGGCTCTTTTACTATTGTGCCCAGTTTTGTTATTCCAAGCATTATTTCTCCGTGCCCGAGTTCCACTCTAAGGGTTTCCTCTTTTCTTTTCACTGCCGGAGAAATAAGCAAGCCGATTATGGGAATTGTGAAAAAAGCGAGTTTTTCTTGGTCTGCGCAATTCTTGAGTTCCACTAAGTCTAAATCGTATGCAGAGCTCACTTCTTGCACTAGTGAAGAAAAGGGTTTTATTTTGGAAATCAATGCATCTGTTTCCCTTACAAAGGATTCTTCGTCATAGCTTGCATAGGTTGAACCTGAATCCAGCAATAAAAACTTGAATGTTTCCTTTGCAGTGTGCTTTGTTATGGTTAGAGCTCTTCTTGGCAGGGTTTCAACGAATGCCTCTATGTTGCCCTTGCAATGGAAAACCTTATAGCATTCAAGCAGGGCGCCCTTGTGCACGCCTTCCTCTGAGTCAAAAACCATTGCAAGCACCAGGCTGTCAGGGTTGGCGTAAATTTCCACTTCATGGCCCTGCATTGAGCCTGATGACAGTTGTGTCCAAGGGCCATTGTTGAGCTTGAAATCCATTTTTAACCAGCCTTTTCCTTTAAATAAGACAAGGCTGACTAATTTAAACCTTTCCACAGTGGTTTTTGAATAATTTAAAGCTTTTCAAGGTGTTTTGGCAACATTTAAGACCTCTTTCCATGGTTTAAATAGCTTTTTAAATAACAATATGGTTAATCATATATCCGCTTTTTTTTAGCGCGGGGAAACGTGAGCAGGGAATGGTTGACGAAGAAGTTGTAATGGACACAATCCGGAAAATGAAAGACGCCGGCTTAGAGGATTCAATTATAATAAGCACTTTGGAAGACATTGGCTTGAATGATGCGCAAATTCAAGAGTTCATGGCAAAGGCCTCCGGTGCAACTTTTTCCAGCAAGCCAAGCGCTTCTATTGAAAAGCCGCCTGTGACTGGATTTCAATCTCAAGCCAAGCCAGAGGCAAAAAAAACAATTCAAGCAGAAGAGGTTTTTGAAAGCTCTTCAGAGGAAGAGGTTCTTCCTGAAGAGGACTTGGGTGAATTCAGCGAGGAAGAGGCAGCTGCCTTGAGCGCTGCCTTTGAAGACGAAGAAAGAAAACCAGCAAAGCCTGTTCCAAGGGATGTTCCTGAACGAATTGTTGAACACAAACTTTCCAATGAACAAATAAGGGAAAAGCAAACAATTGAGGCAATAAAAAAAATAAAAGAGTTGCCATCAAAACCACAGCCTTATCCTGCTGAAAACTATTTTCAAGAACAGCCTTTTGGAAAAAAAGCCTTTTCAGGAGCGGACAGGTTTGCGGAACACATTGAGGAAACCGCCATGAAGCAGGCTGCAACCGAGCTGGCTCTAGAAGAACAGGAAAAAAAAATAAGCGAAATGCGCAATTCCCTTGAAGCAATTGCAAGCAAGCCCGTAAAGCTTTGGGCTGGAGCATCAGAGGACACAAAAGCCTTAATGCAAGAACTTGAAAGGCTTAGAGTGCAAATAGAGGAAACCAAAGCCATGACTGCTGCCACGCGCGCTTTAATGGAAAAAATCCTTGAAGTGGACAGAAAAATTTTAGCCAGGCTGCCATAAACAATTTTTATTTGAAAATCTCTTGAAATTTTTTAATTAATGCTTTTGAGCTTGTTCCAAGTCTTTCCCTTATGCCAACACTCTTGGTTTCCACTGCCCAACTCTTTTTTTGCTCCCACAAGTCATCGCCTGCCTTTTTGCCCAAAACATTCAAGCCTTCGCCTATAACG
Source organism: Candidatus Iainarchaeum sp. (assembly GCA_038736825.1). GTDB lineage: Archaea > Iainarchaeota > Iainarchaeia > Iainarchaeales > DTGL01 > JAPLVS01. Next base: position 44,636 of record JAVYME010000001.1, on the reverse strand, counting down.
TTCTCTGGGCTTGAAGGAGTGGCTTTTTGCATGTCTGAAGCAATTTTGGAAGCATTTTGCTTTATCTTTTTTGCAGAATATTTTCCGCCCTTGTGCAATAGAGTTCCAGCTAATACAAACAATCCACTCAAAAAAAACAAGAGGGAAAAAAAAGGCTGGTTTAATGCGAAAAGAATTATTGCTATAAAAAACAAGCATAAAGCGATTGCCAGCAAAACATTTCACCCGATTTTTAGGCTGCTTTAATGCTTAAAAAGGCCCGCCCATTCCTCCAGGCAGTCCACCCATGTCTCCACCCATTCCGCCCAAGTCTGGAGCATAATATTCTGGTTGTTGTGGTTTTTTTCCAAATTCTATTACAAGCGACAAAATCAATAAGCCAAAGATAACCAGGGGCCACAATTCTTTAATGGCGTCTTTTGTAATAAAAACCACTCCTAAAGCGATTAGCATTACAAAGGTTGTGGAAAGAGAGCGAGTGGAAAGAATCACTAAAAGAACTGTGCCCAATACAAGCCAGGTTTGCTCGTACTGGACAAAAAGCATTAACAATATTATTGAAACAAGCACTGTAAGAGTGTCCATTCAAACCCCTAATACCTGTAAAAGTCTTTTTTTGTTTCGCCTTTTCCAACCTTTTCAAACATTCCAGAAAAAAAGAATGCCAAGAAAAAGAAAATAACTGGAACCCAAATCAGTTCTGGAAACTGGAAAAATGTAAGGTATACAATGATTACTGACAAGAGCAAGGCAATTTTTGCAGAACCAAGCTGTTTTTTTATCCAGGAATAAATCCAGATAAGATATATCAAGCCAAGGACAATGGCTACATTTGCAAAAAGATCGCCTGGCATTTTTTTGCTCCCACAAAATAAAGGGTTTAAAACAATAAATGCTTTTCTGTTACCTCCAGCGAGCTTTTTTTCAAAAAAACCTTTAACGGCGCGGCTTAATAAGGCTGTTTGTTCCCCAAACAATCACTCCCAAGAACTGGAAAGCCAGCAAAACATAAAAGAAAACATAAAGCGATGCAGTCACATAACCCCATTTTATTACAAGCAAGTAAATCAAGGCACCACTTATTACAAGCGATAGAGCGCCATTGCCAACATAGCCTCTAACTGTTGTAAGAATAAGGAATGCTAAAAGAATGCGCATTAAAAGATTGGCTATTGGAAACAAAAGCATTATAACCGGTGGAAGCAAGAGCAATATTCCAAAAAAAAACAATATTATTAGGATAAGCATTCAAACCAACCTAAAAACTATCTCCCCATAGGCCTTTGCGGTCCAGGCCTTTGAGGGCCAGCACTGCCTCCAGGAGGCGGCATTGGAACCCTGTACTGCATTCCACTCTGGCTTGCAGCATGGTGGTGCATTTCGTTTGCTGCTTGAAGGGCTTGAGCGCGTTGAGCCATTTTCAAGGAATCCATGTCCGGGTTTTCTTGGCCGGCACTCATGTTGCTGACAAAGAAAAAGTCAACCAGCACGCCGGAAATGCCGAGAGTGAGCAAAGTGTAAAGCAAAAATATTCCGCCAAAAAACTTCCAGTAATCAAACAAGACAAAAACACTGATTCCAGCAATAAGTGCAAGGGAAACAGGGCCTTTTCCCAAGTGCGAGTAAACAAAAGAAATTATTGCCAGCAATGCAAACAGTTTCAATGCAAGATTCAAGTCGCTGAACAATTCACTGAATGAAAAAAGCAAAATCCAAGCACCAAACAATGCCATCATGAAATAAAAATAGCCTGACCTTATATAAATTGGTTTGCTTTTTTTTTTAGTCTTCTGGTCCAATACAGGTTTTTCCAGGCAAAAGCGATAACTCAAACTCTGTAATGCTAAGCTTTGAGCCCTTGAAATCCTTTAACGCTTTTGGATTCCACCAAAACGAGCTCTTTGAACCAGAATTGGTTACGCAAACGCT
>JAVYME010000001.1:13540-42697 GCA_038736825.1 Candidatus Iainarchaeum sp. | reverse complement strand
CCATTTCAAGGATTCTTTCAATTGAGGCAACAGGGTCATTTCCAGAGCGAGAATTGTTTTTCATTCCATTTATTCCAGAAACCTCGATTGTTTTCGCCTCTCCTGAATCCGGTGACATGAAATAGGAATTTGGGGAATCAGCGGTTATCGAATAAGCGCCTGCAAGCGGAGTGTAAAAAACAGAGTAAAGATAGAGGTTTCCGCCATAAGCAATTGAATCCCATGAAATCTTGTAAGATTTTTCCGTAGAACGCGAGTCCGGGAAGGCATCAAATGCCTCTCTAATTGGCACTCCTGAAAAGTCAGCGCATTTTCCAAGCCCAGTCCAAAAAGAAAGATTGTTGCCTGCAATGACTGGCTGCCCGTTTTCAATCAAAGTGAATTGTGAGGTAAAAGGCTTGCCCTTTTCACCTGACGCCTTTAATATAACCGGAGTGGCATAACTTGGAGAAAAGGAAAGCAATGGATTAGAGCCCTGGATTTCTATTGCCAGCAGGTTGCCTCTAGTGGAAGGCGAACTGTTCAACTGCTTTAAGTCTTGCTGTTTTTTTGTTTGCAGTGTCATTAAAGCCTTTGAAGCACTTGAAGGCACAGTGCGCACATCATAGGGAGCGCCCTTTATTGGAATTTCCTCGTTTTGGTTTGAATAATTCAAGCCATAATCCTGCCTTCCGTTTTGGGTTTGCAATCCCACTTGCCCGTTAAAAGGCAAATAATAAAAGGCAGAATTCACTATTGGATCGCTTGCCTTGTAAAATTCAACAGTGATTTTGCCCTTGGGTTTTCCATCCTTGTACAAACTCCAATTGCCAGCGCCAAAATCAATTACAATGTAAACTTCGTAAGTTCCAGGCCCGGGCAGTATTGCCTCACTTGAATATTTTTGCTTGAATTTCAATCTCTCTGGGTCCCTGAAATAATCTGACAACTGGTTGCTTGAACCAGAATAAAACCATGAAGGCACATCAAAGAAAGTGGAACCAGAATAATATGCGGCAAAGTCTGACTGGAAATCAGCACCATAACCATCCTTTATCAGGTTTGCCTTGAACTCAAACAAAGAACGCAAATAAGCGATTTTTTCCTGTTCGGTTGCACCAGGCCAGCCAGCAGGCCAGTTCACAGACTGTTGCTGCAAGTATTGTTCCCAGTTGGGAATGCTTTTATTGAAAAAGTATTCAATGACAGGATAACCTTGGAATTTTTGAGTTGAAAATGGGAGCCAGCATTCTGTAGCTTGCAATGGGTTTGAAAGGAAAAAGCCGGTTTTGACTTCAGTGTCATCTATTTCTGAAGCACTGCTTTCTGCAATGTATGCAGTTGAAATGTATGGAGTGAAGTTGTTCTTTTCAAGGCCAGTGAAATCGCACTTTGCAGGAGTAGTGCCATTGGCTGGAACAGTGACTTCCAGCTGGCAGTGATTGAAATAATTGTTTGGACCACTCAATCCCATTATTATTTTTGCAGTGGCGCTGTTAGAGCTCTTGTTTTCTATTATTGCTGATATTGCAACGGTTCCAGAATCACTGTTTGCTGTGGCTGAAATGCTTTTCATTCCAATTTTGCCGTTTACGACTTCATGCATGCTTTGTTCTTTGTTTATTTTTTCCAATACTGCACTGGAATAAGAGGTTTGAGGATTGTTTGGGCATTTGAGGCTGTTGCCGTTTGCTGCAAGGAATTCCTCTATTTTGTGGATTCTCTTGCTTACTGCAATTGAAAGCTGTGTTGCATCACAATAAATGCCGTCCTTGTTTGTTGCATCACAATCTGTTGCGGAAATCCCGCTGTTTTCCTTCCAGTCCCAGTTGAATTTTATTTTTGGTCTTGCATCCTTGCCAGTAATCCCAATCTTGGAGCCATCAACACAAGAGTAAAAGTCTTCAAGTGGAGGCAACTCAAAGTCAATCATTTCTTTTGTAGTGAATTTCATGTGGAACTTTTGTTCATACTTTCTTGTTTCAGTGTCAGGTATGTTTAAGTCTGAAAAGTTTGGTGTTTCCATTATCATTTTCGGCTTTTTATGGGTTGGATCGTTGTGAATGTGCTCTGTTGCGCTTACAGACAAAACATCGTATGTCGGGCTTGTCTTGGCTGTCTTTGAAGTGTTGACAATTGTTATTGGGACTTTTTCTATTCCTGCTGTTTCCCAATTGCTGTTTGTGTCATGCCAAACTGCATTGAAGAGATTGCTTTCAAGTGAAAGCTTTCTGTTCGGATCATTTCCAACCTTCACTATATAATCGCGCAATATTTCTGTAACATCCTTTTTTTCATTGCATTCTGGGCCTCCCAAGAAAGTAAAAACTCCAACAACAATGCCAACTCCCCCGCATATTATTGCATCCCATGGCCCAGGAAAGAGGAAATTGGCTGTAATCTCTTTTTTGTTTGTTTCAGGTGTTGGTTTTTGGCTGAAATATGCTATTGGCTGACCATAATCCTCTTCTGCTTCAAAAGGCAGTATTTTGCTGATAATGGCGCCACCTGATTCAACACAGGTTCCAAGGTTTAACAGGCACCAGCAGGATACTGCAGTTGTTAGCCCCCAGGTTAGTGCTTCAGCCCACCGCTCTGGCCTTTGCTCTGGCTTTTTTTTCAAAACATAGTTCCAAACGCATTCTTTTGGAGGGTTTTGTGGGTCCTTGCATTTATCGCAAAATTTTGCAGTGATTTCCACTAAATCCATTGGCGCACTGTTTTTCAGTTCTATTGTGTCTTTCCAGTCGGTTTCCTTGCTGAGCAATGCTTCATACCTGTTTAATGCAAACCATTCGCTTTTTTCTGGTTCAACCAATAAATCGATTGTGCGCACTGTGCGGAAGGAAGTGCTTGAAAGCCTTGCTTGAACTGGAATTCCGTACAAGCCTGGGATTTGTTCTCTGTAAACTGTGATTTTTTGCTTTGGGCTTGTTTTTGTGAGAGTGAATTCCATTGGTGTGACTCTTATGCCGCCTTCTTGAGTGCCGCCCTTGCATTTAGGGTCTCCAGGGCAAAGCCTTACTGTTACATCTGCCTTGCAGTTTGTTGCATCCAATTCAAATGTTGTTTCATCCTTGTCTGCGCCAAGAACCACTTTTTCTCCAGCGCCAGGCATTGAAATGCAGTCATCCAGGTTGAGTGAGAGAATGCTTGCACTGATTTTCACTTTTCCATTGTTTACTTTTTGCAAGCCATTGTCTGTCATTGTTTCCGCGTCAAAAAATACCTTGAATTTTGCTGTTTCATTGAGATAGCCTGTTTTTGGCGTAAAGGTGAGGATTGCATGGAATGAACCGAAAATGTCTTTTCCCATTTCCGGCCAAAAAGTAATCCATTCCCCTGCTTTTAGCACTTCTGTGACTGAAGCGCCGTCTGCATTGAAAATTGTGAGTTCTATTGTGCCTGCTTTTTTGGAATCGCTTTCCCATTCAAGCATTGCCTGCAGGTTTTTTACGTTTATTTTTTGCCCGTTTTTGGAGCACACATTGTAAATGTCGAATTCTGTTGAAGCGCGATTGTTTGCGGTTGTTGCCTGCCAGTTGGGCACGTCAATGCCTTCTATGTTGACGCATGGCGAATTATCAGGAAGGCCGCCCATTGAAACGCTTACTGTTAAGGGAATTGAAATCAAGTATTCTGCAAGGAATTTTGGCGCCCACACTATTATTTCGAGTTCTCCTTTGAGGGTTTCAGTGCCTTTCATGTAGTCTTCAGCGTTTGAGGAGAGCACTGTTTTAAGCAATGGAATTTCTTGATTGGTTTTTGCTGAAATTTTTGTGTTTGTCCAGGATGCGAGATAGGTGGCTATTGCTTGTTCGTTGAGGATTCCCTTGAAATTGCCTTTAAGGGTTGCTTTTTTTAATGCGAATTCTGTGCCAGTGCTGTTGGAAAAGGTTATGGGCAGTGTTTCCTCTGTTTTGCCTGTGGTTTGAAGTGAGGATGAAAGCGTTTTTGGCTTGAAGTCAATTGTTTCCTTTCCCACAATTATTTCCATTTTTTTCGGGGCAAACCCTGTTTTTTCAGCTTCAATTTTTATTTTTGTGAGTGGTGTTGAGGCTGGAATTTGGAATGTTGCTTCTCCTGAATTGTCTGTTGTTTTGGCGAAAACCTGGAAGAGTCCGTCTGGGGTTTCACGTGTTGCCTTGACAAGCACTCCTTTTATGTTTGTTCCGTTGTCCTTGGATTTGGCTTTTATTTTAAGGATTGTTTCTTCAAAGGGCACAATGCTTGAAGGGGTTGCCTCCAGCAATAGTTCGCTTTTTGCTGTAATTCTAAAGCCTATTTTTTCCTCAAAAACAACTTGTTTGTCGCCAACCAATTGCACTAAAAACTGTGTGTCTGCAGTGTTTTTCGGGAAAAGGGAAAGGTTCAAGTTTATGTCTTTAGAGTATGTGAAATTGCCTAGGGATGACAGTGAAAAAGAGAAATCATTCACGTTTTGTGAAGAAAAAGCCTTGTCAGCATTATAAAAAATGAAGGATTTTACCATCAAGTCCTGTTTTTCTTCGCCTGCCATTTCGTTTTTCAACAGCAATCTTGTTTCATTATAGGTTTCCTTGGAGTTGTTGACAAGGGTGAAAATGTAATTGTAATCGCCTAAAACCAGCATGGAATAGGGTTTTGGCTTGAAAATATCCTCTTGCTTGTCGTAAAGCCATTCTCCCATTATGCAGAACGGCTTGTCGCAAAACGGTTTTGAGCCTTCAAAGAAAACCTGTGAAAAGGTTTCAGCATACAATCCGTCTTTTGAAGGGGAAACAGCATTGCCGCCAAGCACTGCATCTTGTGGAGTGCGAGCAAAATTGGTGTCTTTTACGCTCCAAGCGCGATAGTACACTGGCAGTTTTGAATTAGGGTATGTTGCTTCTTTTATGCGCACTTCTATTGAAACATTGTATACCCCGCTTGCAGGTTTTACCCATTCAATGCTCGCCCATTTTGCTGAATCCATTGCAGGCTCTTCAAATGCCTCGTTTTTTGGCGGTTTATAGGTTGCGCCTTTTTTTATCGAGCTTGCATTTGGAGCGTTCACTGTGGAAATGTATATTTGTTCTTCTTTCAGGGTTTGCTTTTCTCCAGCCCTAAAGTGAAAGCCAGCGCTTGAAAGCTCTGTATTGTTTGGAAAGGAGAGCATGAATTTCATTTCATAGGTTTTGCCGGCTTTCAGGCTTTCAGCCTTCACTCCGTTTTCAAAAGCCCCAGTAAAGGAAATTTCAGGCTGCAATATTTCGCCAGGCTTTCGCATTATTGCAGTGATTGGGAATTTTTCCCCAGGCCATAACTGGAACAATTCTGTTTGGAAATCCATGTACCCGTTTTTTGAAAAAACAAGATAGATTTTTTTGTCCGCTTTTATTGAATATTCGAGTTCTCCTTGCGGGACTGGCACTTTTCCTTGGGTTACTGAAACATTTGACTGGTCAAAGGCTTCAAAAAAGGTTTCAGTTAAAAGTGTTCCGCTGGTGTCAAGGGTTTTTATTGAAAGAGTGCTGTTGCCTATGGAGATTTTCACTTCAAACTCGTTGAGTTTCAATGGATCGATTTTTTTCGCGTTTTCAGGCTTGCCGCCCTCTGCAGGGTATTTGAGCGCATAAGCGTATATTTCTTTTTCAATTGGCCCTAGCTGGAATTCTGCTATTCCTTCAGAGTTTGTTAAAACATAGTCTTTTTCTCCATTCAAGGGAACTATTGCGCCAGTGGTTTTATAGCGAAACATTGCTTTTGCATCCATTACTGGCAAGCCGTCTTCGTCTTTCACTTTCACTATGGCTTTTCCCAAAAGCTCTGGTTTTATCATTTGCAGTTCTATTGTTATTTCCGTGTTGAGGTCGTTCACGTCAATGGTTGCTGGAAAATAGCCTTCATTAACTTTGCCTTCTTTTTTTGCAGTAATGGAATAACTGCCTTTTTCGTAAAGCCTGAAAACCACTTTTTCAGCGTTTTCCCCAGTGTTTTTTTCATCCAAAAGTTTTCCGGATTGAGTTGAAAGGATTACTTTGGCGTTGGCTATTGCTTGGCTTGTTTCCTTGTCTTTTACTGAAACAGTGATTGTGCCCTTTACTGTTCTTGAAACCTTTATTGTTTTTTCGGTTGACATGCCTTTTTGGATTACAATGCCGTGCAATTCTGCCGGGTTTACTGGAACGAATTCGCCAGTGCTTTCAATGAATGTGCCATCATATGTGCCAGTCAAAAGATCTGGAAAGTGAACGCTTGCATAGCCTTGGCTTGAAGCTGGAATTTTTTCGCCTTCCTTTTCAAGCACTATGGTGAAATCCACTCCTGTGAGCGGTTTTCCGTCCTCTTTTACAACATTAATGGTTGCAGAGCCCTTTGGGCGTTCAATTTTTTTCAAGGTAATGGTTTGTGTTCCGCTTCCACTGAAACTGCCAGTGTCCAGGGCTTCATAGCCTGGCACTTCCGCTCTCACTTTTATTTCCTTGCAGTTTTGCGGCAATTCCACTTCTATTATGCCGTCCATGTCTTCGTCTGTTGCTGTAAAGCTTCTTCCGTCCTTGCATTCTATTATTGCTGTGATTTTTTTGCCTTTTATCAGGCCTTTTTCGTCTTCAAAGCGAAGCACTCTTTTTTCTGGCGGGATTTTGAGGAGTTTTAGTGTTATTATTTCTTTTAAGCCTTTTTTTCCAGCCGAATATGTTTTTTCAAAAGCCTCATAGTCTGGATCGTTAACGCTGATTTTTATTTTGGCTTCTTCTGGCACTTCAAGGGCTATTTTGCCGCCATCAGCTGTTTTTCTCGACATAGAGTTTTTGTCCACTGTTATTGTGACTGAAAGATTGTTGATTGGGTTTTCAAAATTGTCCCTGAAAATAAAGGTTGCACCCACTGTTGCAACAGTTGGTGTTGTTATTGGCGGTTTTGGTTGCTGGGAAAAATAAAAAAAGGCTGCAATTGCAATCACTAAAACTGCAATTATTGCGATTGGTGGAATCCGTGTTTTTTCCTTTAAGCTTGCATATCCCTCGCTTATTGTAAAACCCAAGTCTTCAATGTTTTCCTTTAATGGCATTTTTCACTATCTCCAGCTGCAAGCCCAGCTTTATGCTGTCATAATTTTCGCGCTCAAAGTTAATAATCTTTTCTGAGTGCGCTTTTAAAGCCTTTTTAGGGCTTTTTTTTGAAGCGCGTTATTTGGGCAGAATGCATTCATTGGTTGCATTGTCAATGTATTGCTTTAATGATTTTTCTATTATCACTTTCGGGTTCCAGAAAAAGACTGTTTTCGCTGAATTGCCGACACCGGCAACGCAAATGTCCTCTGCTTTTACTAGTTCGAACACTTTTTCAATGGATTCAATGCGTCCTGCATAAATGCCGCTCAAGTGAACCTTTTTGCCTCCAGCAGTGCCTGGAGCAATAAAGACTGCGTCGTCCTGGCTGTCTGTCAATTCAATGAATGCTTCAGAGCCTTGTGGAGTGAAAAGAACTGTTTTCAGCAAAACATTGCCTTGTCTTTTCACGTCACACCATTCAAGGCCGTAATCGCTTTTTCTTTGCACTGGCGCACAGGTTTGCTCGCTGGAAATCCCGCCATGCAAGTCTTTTCGGTTCATATAGGTTTCGGTTATTTCTTTGTCGGTGAAATCCCTGCAACCCCTGGTAAAGCCAGTCCAAGTTGTAAGGCTGGAGCCAGTTATTTGGGGTTCACCGTCTATTGTCATTGAATAGAAAGCCCACGCTCTATCGGATTTGCCTCCTGAGACTTTTAGGATGAGCGGGGTTGCATTGCTTGGGCTTAAAACAATGCTTGATTCTGAGGAAGAGCGTTCAACGTCAAGCACTACTCCGCGCTTGTCATTGTTGAGGGTGCGGAAATTGTTGCTTTTTGCAGTGTAAACCCAAGCGCCAGGTATGGTTGAGCTCATGGCAATAGTGCTTGTCCTTATGAGTTGTTTTGGGTCCTCGTTCACGTTTATTGTTGCAAGAGAGTCCTGCCTATAGTTTACGCCATAGCCTTGCCTTCCATTATTGCTTTCCACTCCAATGAGGCCATTGAATGGCATGTAATAGAATGGCGAGTCTGGAGCAGTGCTTACAAGCTTGTTGAGTTTTACTTTTATTTTTGCGTTTGGCTCTGTTCCCTTGAAGAGAGACCAAGAGGAATCCTTGTATTCTATTTCAATGCTTACCTGGTATTTTCCGCTCAACAAGTATCCTGATTCTGGTCTCAGGAATGGTGATTCGAATTGCATTAAGTCTGGGTTTTTAAAGTATTTCCATAAGCCAGTGTCGCCCTTGTAATAGGATGGCGTGTTAAAGAAATCGTTTTTGTGCGCGAATTCGTCAAAGTCGTTTCTGAAATCAGTGGTATAACCGTCCATTATAAGGTTTGCCTTGAAATTGGTTAAATCCGCTGCTTTTTTGAGGTTGGCATTGCCTGGGTTTGCGATTGCGTATTCTCCAAGCCTTGCAGTCGAATAAGGCTCGCATTTTGCTGGAGCGCCAGAGCCAATAACCATTAAAACCTCGATTCTGTCATTGGCTGTTTCTGCGTTCTTGCATTCGGCTTTGCAGGTTGAAAGCTGTGGCAGGATTTGAATGCTTGCAGTGTAAATGCCGTCTTGCAGGCTGCTGAAAGTGCAATCCATTTCCTCTCTGCTTGTAACCTGCACTGCTTTTTCGCCGTTTGGCGCTTCAGGGCATGCAATTATTGAAGTGGTGCCCTGTTTTGTGAGCGAAATAACGCCTTTTACAGTCATTTCTGTTTGATTGTTGCTTTCAATGGTTCCAATCACTTTTGCATTTTTGCCGTCCTTTGCAATCCTTATCCTGGTAAGCCCAACATCTTTGTCGTTTTGGCTTAATGGCTGTGATTTGTCGCTTACAGCGCCTTCAATTTCAGGGCAAGCGAAAGACTGTCCCCTTAAAAGAGTGTCCACTTGGTTGATTTTTTTCAGTAATTCTATGGAGAACTGTGTGGCATCACAATACATGCCTTCTCCGTCTTCATCGCAAGTGTTTTCCTTAATGCTTGACCAATCCCATTTGAACAACACCTTTGGCACTGCATTTGGCCCGGTTATTCCAGTCATGTCGCCAATCATGCAGGAAACCTCTTCTTGGACAACTGGCGGGGTTTCTTTAGCGCAATAAGCATTGAATTGCAAGTGGAATTTTTGAGTGAAGCCTTCCTTGGTTTTCACTTCAAGGAATTGCCCTTTTTTGAGCTTTTCAGCGTCTTTTTCCATTTTAACCTCGAATTCTGTGTTGTAATCGTATTTTTCGCCTTCCACTTTAAAGGTGCGGAAAATCGGCTTGTAGGGTTCTTCCTGTTTTATTCCATTGTTTTTGAACACTAGTTCTGTTTCCTCTTGCCCTAACGGGAAATCCTTGTTGGGTTTTTTCGAAACAGTGCCTGTTTCCACAATTATTTGTGTTTCAGGTTTTTCCTCTAAACCCATTGGAATGAACAGTTTCACTGACAAAACGTTCAAGTCTCTCGCGGTTGTCATGTAGGGCAGCACGCCTTCCTTTTGCTGTGAATAATTATAGAATGTGCCGGCAATTGTGCCCACCAAAGCACCCATCCATGGATTGTCAATGCCAAGCACTGAATTTATTGCAGTGTTCAGCGTTCCAAAGAGGGAGCCACCCAAATCCAGCAGGCTGCCAGCAGTTGCAAGCGCAACAGGCATGAAAGGCAATTGTGGCTGGACTGCTGTTTGGGCTACACAATTATAGGATGCTATTTTGCCGTTAATAACTGTTTCTGCAGGGCAACAAGAGGCGGTTTGACCATTGTAAGTGGCTGTTTGTGGTTTTATTGGCATTCCGCAACTTTCTCCAGTGCAGGGACTGCACTCAGTTGTGCAAGCCGGACCCATTCCTGCACCATCACAGATTTGTTGTTGTGTCAAAGTGGTTGTTGGACTGAATTGTTGTTTTCTTATGCTGCAATACCTGCCTGTACCGCAACAGGATAGTCCTGAGGAGACATTTATCGGGTAAGTGTTTGGACAGCTCGAGCAACCGCCTTTTTCGCAAATGTTTCCTTGCGGGCAGTACTCGCCATAGCCAAAGCTTTTGCATTGTGCGTCAAGCGTTGCATAATCTTGTGTTGCGCCCCTGCTTGTTTCAGTGGCAACGCATTCGGTTCCCTTGCATTGCATTCCTTTGGCTGAACAATCTTCAAATGTTTCAGTGTATTCACTGCAATCCGCGTGGGTTTTTCTCACTAAAAGTGTTTTTCCGTCAGAAGAGCATTCATAGCCTTTTTCTGCTCCTTCAACGCATTTTGGTGTTTGTTTTACGCATTCCTGTTTGCAGCACAAGTGTGATTGCCATCCTTCTTTTTCTTTTAACCATACGCCTTGGCCTTCCGGGCAAGTGTAACCGTTTCTTATATTGCAAAAGTTGGGGTAACCGTTTGTGGTTTTGCAGATTTCAGTGCCTGTCATGCACTTGCCTAAATGGCAGTAATGACTGAAAACCGGTTCTTCTGGATTGCTGCATATTTCTTCCACTTTCCAGTTTGAGCCATCTGGTTTGACGACTACAATTATTCCCACTGCTTGCAGGCAAGTGCGGGATTGGTCTTCTGAAACCGGTGGTGTTTCCTCTTCTTCTTCCTCTTCTTCTTCTGTTTCTTCTTCTGGTTCCAGTGGAGTGCATTCCTTTGGACAGCATTCCAGTCCGGGTTTTTTGGTTGCTGGATCTGTTATTGTTTTTGGGGTTACCGAGCATTTTTCTGTTCTGCTATCGCAAAACCTGTAACTGGAGTCAAAGGCTTTGCAGGCTTGGTTGTAATAGTCTGGATTGGTTGGGTCAACGCACATGCTCTTGCAGCAATCTATTCCTTGCACTTTGATTGTTCCGCTAAGGCATGCTTCTCCTTTCTGGCAAAAATCGTAATTGGGGCTTTCTGATTTGCATTTTTCGTCTTCGGTTGTCATTTCTTGCACTGGCGGAGTGCATGGTTCAAGGCATTTGTCTTTTGTGCCTCTTGGACAGGTTTCGTTTTCCTTGCAAACCCAGGTTTTTTCCTCTTGCCTTATGCAGTCTGTTGCACAGCATTTTACGTGTTTTTGTTCGTCTATTACTTCTTGACCGCTCGGGCAAACCCAGCCATTGGATTCATTGCAGAATTTCAAGCCTTTTGCAGAGCAAGCCATTGTTTGCGGGGTTTTTTCCGGTGGACTGCATTTTCCAGTGCAACAGTGCACTCCTTCAACCCATTCAAATTTGTCAGAGCATTCGTCTCCTTCTTTGCAGTACTGGAAGCCGTGTTTTTTGCAGATTTTGGTGAATTCTTCTATTTCAAACTGGTCTTGGCATTTGCCTTTGCAACAATATATTCCGCTCACTGGCACTGGTTCGCCAACGCATTTGCCTGTAGCGCAATAAATATACCCTTTCTTTTCGCACATTTCGTCCCTCAAGGTTTTGCCTTGTTCTCCGGTAACGCATTCTGAAGCGCAGCAGATTACGCTGCCAACCTGTTTTATGTTGTCGTTTTTGCACATCATTTTTCCAGAACAATACTGCAATCCTGTTTTTGAACAAGTTGTTTCAGGCTTGTCTGTGCCCCAAAAGGTTTTGCCTTGGCTCATTGCGTTCAAGCCTCCGTATAGGAAGCCGCCTATAGCCCAAGGCCAAGAGTTCAAGAATGCTTTTAGCCAGTCTTTTTCGCTGAATTTAACTTGTGCGTTGACTGTTTTTGAATGGCAGACGTTTATTATTTTGGCGGTGTCGAATCCGTCATAGGGATTGTTTTCACAGTCTTGTATGTCGAACTCGTACTGGCTTAGCCTTATGCATCCCTCTGTTTCTATTATTACTCTTACAAGTTTTGTGAAACTGTATTCGCTTTGCCCTGGTCCTTTGGCGAAAACATAGATGGGGTATGCGCCTGGATAGTTTTCAAGGGATTGCACTGTTATTTCTTTTGTTTCGCCTACTTTCAAGGAAAACTTTTTCGCTGAAGTCATGAGTTCTGTGTCCAATTGCAGGTCTACATTGCCGCCACAGTTTTCTGTGGCTTCTATGGTGAAAGCGCCTTCTTCTCCTTCCATTATTTTGATTAAGTCTTTGTCAAACTTCAAGCAGCCTGCCATGTTTATTATTTTTATTGAAATGTCCATTGAATCGCTTAAAATCTGTTTTCCGCCGCTTGTGGGGTGTTCTGCTGTGAAGGTGATTGTTGCTTCTGCTGTGCCAACTATGCCCGCATCTGGAATGAAGGAAATCATTCCGGTCATGTCGCTTTCTTTTTCAAGCGAGCCTCTCATGATTTTCGGGTAATTGCCTTTGAGGGCTATTGCTATGTCTTGGATTTTTACCCATACATCTCCAAGGCGGTTGCTTTTCCATTCAATTTTTGCTGAAATGTTTTTGAGTTCAACTGGTTTTCCTTTTACAGTGCAAGAATTGGAGATTTTTATGTCTGTGGCTGTTTCTTTTCCTTGGGTTATTGACTGCCAGGATGCTTTGTCTACTGTGAAACAGTTGGGGTCGTCGACTTCGCCTCCAAGGGCGATTGCAATTGTTGTTTCTGTTTGGAACACCCATGATTGCCCCATTGCTGAAACAGTGAAGACTATTTTTCCCTTGAGTGTCTGGCTTGTTTCGGTTATTTTTCCCAAATCGCTTAATTCTGCTTTGGAGGCAATTTCAATTTTTTCCTTGGATGGAATTTTTTTGCCCAGGTATTCTGTGCGCAGCCATTCATTTGCTTTGGCTTCGTCCACTAAGCCTGAAAAGTCGCCTGTGAACTTGATGTCTGAAAGGGTTAATTCCATCTGGGTTAAATTGGTTAACGCGATTGTTTTTGTGTCAGGGAGCAAGTCTATTACGCTCAAATTGAATGAAACCTTGTCTGGTTTCACTTCCAGGACTGAAGTGTCAACTGTTATTTCTTTTTTTAGTGCTTGATAGTCTGGTTTTTCTGCAACCACAAAGAGTTTTTGCCCTGGTGCAAGGATTGGAATTGTTATTATTGCAATTCCAAAGCCTGTTGTTGTTGTCTGTGAAAGAGTGTCGCCAAACTTGTTTTGAAGCTTTACTGTTGCACCACTCACTTCAAGCCCGTCGCGAGCCCTTTGCACTTTTACCTTTATTTCGTTTTCTATGCCGCTGGGCAGTGTTGGCGGAGTGTCACCGTATTCGCCGTCTTTTTCAAACAATATCTTGAATTGCTCTGCTGCAAGCACTTCTATTGTTATTTCTTTTTCAAATATGTTTTCATGCCTGTCCGGGTCATGCAGTCTAATCCTTAATGTGGAGGAAATGCTTGTTTTTGGTGTAAAGTAAAGAGTGCCTCTTACTTCTCTGTTTGGGGCAATAGTGCCAATCATTGCGCTTGGGGTTTCACTGCCTTGCGCGTTTCCGTCTATGGATAGTTCGCCTGTGAAATTGTATTTGCCAAATTCTATTGCTTCCTCTGGATTCCAGATTTTTGCGCTCACGTTGTGGAATGTGTCGGTTTCACTTCTGCTGTTGTTGAGAATGCTGAAGGAAAGCCTGTAAGGCCTGCCGACTTTTGCAGAATACGTGTTGTCTATGGAGCGCACCAGGTCTTCCTCTATGTCTAGAATTTTTACCGAATAACACCATTTTTCAGTGCAAAGGGTTTCTGTGCCAACCTGGAAGGTTTTCTTGTAAGCGTCTGCGTAAAGGTCTTGCGGTGATTCTGTTGTTCCAAGAGAAACATCTTTTGGGTCTCTTGCAATCTGGTTTCCTTTTTTGCCCCATGCGCGCCAAAAAATTGGAAGTTCAGAATCCGGTTTGGCTGTGTCCCTGACTTTTATTATTAGTTCCAAGTATATGTGCCCTTTAGTGTAATTGGACCATTCAAAGTTCATCCATTTTGAGCCGTCAGCGCTCAAAAACTGCGAGTCTATGTTTATTCCCTGTGTTTTGTCAAAAGAGGTGCCTTTCAAAATGTTTGGATTGCCTGGAACTTTTTCTTCTTTTATGTAAATGTGGTCTAATTCCATTTTGCTTGAATAGCCTGTTCTTACATGCAATCCGACTTTTTCATAGCCAGCGTTTTCAGGCATTGAAAGCCTGAATTTTGCTGTGTATTCTTCTCCTGCGCCTGCAATTGAAACTCTCTTGTTGTTTTTAAACAATCCCAAGAATTCGCCTTTCACTTCTCCGCTTATGCGCATTATTTCAAGCATGAAGTTCAAGTCCTTGGTTGCACCTGGTTCCACGGTTACTGGTTGTGATACAAGCGTTGAATAGCCTTCTTTTTGGATTACAAAGAACACTGGTTCGCCTGCAATGACGTCAAACGAGATTGTGCCGTCTTCGTTTTCCACTATTTTTGGCCCAGCAATTTTTTCATCATTGAATGCTTTTTTGAGGGTGATGAAAGAGTACTGTAATGGTTTTTTGTCCAAATCAAGTATTTTTACATTGAGTGTGCCGTTTTGCATCACCATGGTCACTAAAAGGTCTTTTTCTGCGCCTTCCCTTACATTGTATTCTGTTGTTTCACTCCAGCCCTTGCTGTATCCGCGATAAGCGAATGCCTTGTATGTGCCGTTTGAAATGCCTGTGAATTTTGCTTCTCCGTTTATGTCGGTTGTCCTCTGGGTTCCAGTGTAATAGCCTTCCTTGTCAAACAACATTACTATTGCGCCTTGAATGCCTTGCCCTGCCTCGTTTTGCACTTTCACTATGAGTGCGCCACCGCACTGGCTTGCAAGCCCAGTGTATTTTTTGAGCTTTATTTGCTTTATGTCATTGCCTTTGGTTAGCTCTGAAAGCTTGGTTAGGCAATAGCCTTCCTTGTCTATGACGAGATTGTATTTAGTGTCTTCTTTTAGGCTGAAAGTGTATTCCCCGGTTTCTTTTGTAAGCCCGCTTTCCACTTCCACAAGGCCTTTTTTGAGGGTGAGCCTTGCATCTTTAACTGGAGCTTCAGAGGTTTCATCAATTATTTTTAGTTTTATATAGCCAATGATTCTGTCTTTCAAGTATAAAGAAGTGGTTTTTTTGTCGCCTGCGTTTACATAAATTGTGGTTGATTCTTCGCCTGTCAGGGTTTCTGTTGCAATGCTTTTCACTTTGTATTGCCCTGGCTGGAGTTCCTTGAATTGCACTTGCCCGCTTAAAGTGGTTTTATTGTCTATTGGACTGCTGTCTATTGCGCCTTCTTCAACCATGTAAAGGTTGACTTTTATTTCTTCGGTGACGCGCTTGCTTTTGTCCTTGTCATAGTAAAGGTTTACTGTGAGATCTCCTGTTTTTGGTTCAGGCGGCACAATGGGTTCTTCGGCTTCAAGTTTTACTATTCCGTCAGGCCCAATGGTGTTGTTCCATCGCTTGTAGCCATCCATTCTTACATCCAGCCTGGGAATGCAGTTAATTGGCAGTGTTACTGTTAGAACGCCTCTTTCAATTGTCACTGGCCCTGGTGCTTTAAGGCTTGGGTCTGTGCAGGAAATGTCAGCATAGGCTTTTTTGTCGCTTAAAAGCCCGCCTGTTTTGGAGTCAATTAGTTTAATGGTTATTTCTTTTGTTTTTATTATTTCTTCCAAAACAAAGGACAGGGTTGTTCTTTCTTTTTCTATTTTTATTTCAGAGATTTCTCCACTTGAAGGGGTTTTGAATTTGTAGTCTTCTTTGTCGGGTTCAATCCAGACTTTTTTGACTGTGTCTCCAATGAATACATTGAAGTCAGGGATTTTGCCTTCACTGTCGGTTTTGAATTCTGTTGTTTCTTTTCCATAGGTTATTTTTACAATTATTCCTTCAAGCGGGTTTTTTTGAGTGTCTTTTACTGTTAGCGAGAGGACTCCTGGTTTGGCTGAAATGACTGGCAGCAAGAAAATGAATATCAAGTATAAGAGGAGAGCGGCAATTATTAAGAGCAGCAATGCAAAGCTTGGAAAGACTTTGTCTATTGCATCGGTTATCTTGTTTATTGGAATTTTAGCGCTTATTTTGTCTATTACTTCATAATATCTGTCTTCTAAATGATAGTACAAGTCTTTCAGGGAGCTCATTGACTGGTTCACCGCAACAATCCATCCATATTTATTAATTAACTTTCCTTAATTAATCTCTTATTATTATTCTTTTTTTTAAACTTTTAGTTTCAGCTTCCTCCCGGTGGCGGCATGAAATTTTCTGTCAGTCCCGGAATATAAGTGTTCCAACTCAAATCCAGTGTGGCAACAGTTCCACTTGCAAACCCGCGGCCTTTGTTTATGCAAATCTCTCCCTTGGGGATTCTGTCAATATAGTCTTGGATTGCAACAATCCTTCCAGCTTGCTCAACCAATGCAACAGAGCCCCCGCTTGAAGTGGTTGTCTTGGCAGTGGAAACAGGTTCGCTTTCAAATGGCTGGGCTGTAATTGTAGTGGGTTGTTTTGCGCACAACAATTCAAACCTGAAAGCGCCCGCGTTTGCCGGCATGAATGCAAGTGAATTCCATGGAGAAACATTGTTGAACATTACTTTTGCTGCGCGCTGTTTTTCAGTCCAGCCCTCGCAAAACGGATCGCCCTCTGTTTCCTTGAAGGCATCAGATCTTGCCTCTGTGCCCTGCCACCACACAAACAATTCGTTCATTTTGCTGATGTCTCCATAACTGGCTGGCGCTAACCTGTAAAAGATTGTGTTGTTGGTGCCGCCATCCCATTCAGCTTTAATTGCAACCGGGTATGAGGGCGTGTAATTGAAAGTGCCTTTTGTGCGGTTTATGGATAGAACTGAGCCGGATCGCACTTTGTCATATTTGTCTGAATAATTGGGAGTGAGAGTGATTATGCCAGGCATTCTTGGAACTGCGGCAAACCAATTGTTTTGCGATTCGTTTGAATAAAAGATTTTGCTGCCAACATCTGAAGCGAATCCAACACCATAGTCTGCAGCCGTATTCCCTTGCCCGACTTCGCCATCAAAAGGCAAATAAAAGAACGGATTCAAATCGTAAACCTTTCCCTCTGAATTGCTCAATTCCACAAGCCCTTTGTTCAATGCCATTTTCACCACAATCTTTTTCAATACAAGCGAATAATTGTCGCCTGAAAGGTTGAGGGCAATCACTGGTTCAATCCTGTAATAGTATTCGCCTGAATCCGGTAAAACCGGCAATAGCTGGTCTCCGCCTTCAAAGCCGCTGGCGGCAGAATACGAGTCATAGAGTTCGAATTTGATTTGGTCTGCACTGAACCCAGTGTCCTTGTAATAGGAAGTGAAGTCCTTCAAAAAGGTTTCAGAATAATTGTCCTTTATCAGCCTTGCCATGGTTACCTTTGAACCTGCAAGGTTTTCAAGGCTTGCACTGATTGCATTTGCTGCCTTGTCTCTCACAAACGCCTCTCTTGCCTCGCTCATGGCTTTCCTGTTCCTTAAGCCTATCTGGAAGGATATGCCTGAATTGTTCAAGTTGTTCAAGAACTTAACCCATGCTGAGGAGAGAGCACTGAATTCAGTGCCACCTAATTGCACTACCAGCGTGGGATCTTCTTCTCCAGCGCTTTTCGCTGAAGTCCATTGCGCCAACAATTCCAAGTGGATTTTTTTGTATTCTTCGAAAGTCATTATGTAGGCATCAATTCCCAGATAGGAATTGCCTGAGCCTTCCTCGAATTCAAATATGTTTCCTTGCATTCCTTCCCACAGTATTTTGGTGTCAGGGTTTGCTGCCATGCTGTTGTCAATTGTTTTTGGAATTATTGCAATCACGTTGGAGCCATCAATGTCTGTTCCATAGCATGCGGAAAGCATTCCAGCAAACTTTTGCGGAATTGAAGAGAGAGAAGCCGCTGTTGACTGTTCGTTTGCGGTTGAGAGCGCGTTAATCCATCCAGTTAAATCGCTTTGGATTTTGGCAGTGTCACAGCCGACTGCGTTTGCCTTTTTTGGAGGTGCAAGCAGGGAAACACTGCCGTCAACAGTGTCTTCTGCAAGGAACAACAAATAGTCTTTGCCTGTTTCATTGTCGTGCACTGCAAGCTGTTTTTTGTAAATCTTGTAAAGCTTTCCAGGCGTGCTATTGATTTCTTTCACTAGCGCGCTGTCCTGCGCTATCACTGAAACAGTTTTTGACATTAAGGGGTCTTCCTGCAATTGTTGCGAGATTTTGTCAGCCAGTGCTCTTGTTTCATTGAATTTTTTGCTTAATGCGAGCGAGAACTGCACTGCATCGCAAAAAATGTATTTCGGGTTTGCTGTGGTGGTGCCTGCAATTATTGGATCGCATGCATTTGCAGGTATTTCGCCTGCACGCCAGTTGAATTTTATCCTGTCAAAGCCAAGTTTTGTGAAAGCCTCCGGTCCTGTTTCAAGGCTTGTGCAGGCTGTATTTGAAGCCCAGTCTGGTTTTGGTTTTGCTTCAAGTGGCTGGTTTTCGCATCCAGCAGTGTATGCTGTTACGCCTTTGTTTAACACTGTAAGTTTCACTGGCATTTTCACTTCAGCTGCATCGGTTTTATAGAAGGCTCTTTTCACTGTGAGAGTGATGGTTCTGTCTATTTTTGCGCACTTTGTTGCCATCTGGCTTCTGTCCACAACCATTACCACGTGATGGCCGTTTTCTGTGATGTTGAATGAAAGCCTGAGACCGCTTTCACTGTCTTCAAGGGTTGGAGGTGTTACTGACTGGATTTTGTCAGTGGAACCACAATATTTTTTGTCTAAAACTTCATCGTTTGAGATTGCATAGGGCAAAACCATTTCTCTTTTTGGGACTTTTTCTTTCCAGGCAAACCTGTTTTCTGTGAAATGAGTGTCTTTCAATTCTTTCCATTCTGCGCCCCAGCTTTCCAAAACGAAATAGTTTTTGTTGAAAATGCATTCTTCTGGCAGTTTGTCTGGGTCTCCGCTGTTTATCAGCATTCCTATAACGCCAATCCATTCAAAGGGGTCTTCAAAGGTTACTTCTCTTGGAATGAATTTTTCTTTTCCCTCTGGTGTCAGGATTGGAATGCTGATTATTCCGGGTGAAATGAGTGAGTTTGCAAGATTGGAGAACACAATCCTTAGTTTTCCAACTCTTTTCTCTATCGGGCCTTCCATTGGAATTTGCATTTGTTCTGTAATGTTGGGGTTGAATTTTAAACCGAATTCCAGCACTTCAATGCTTTGGTCTTCGTTTATTTTTTGCACTACCGGGCTCTGGCTCCACACTGCTTCTATGAGTGGGCAGGTGCCAGTCATGTCTGTGCCCTGGGGTGGCTTATAGCAGTGGAATCTTTCCCTTGTAAGGGGTTTCAGCTTGTAACCCAAGTCCACGCAATTGTTTATTATTCTGCCAGCGCTCATTTGCCATCCAAGGAAGGTTGCAGTGAAATATGTTGGTTCAACTGTTGGCTTGCATTTTTCTGAAATTTCTTCAAACCTTAAAACCCTTACTTTCACTGAACCGATTTCCTTGTAGAAAGCGGACTCGCTTTTCAGTTTTGCCCTGACTTTTATTTCAAACTTTCCGATTTTGGTGGTTGGAGTGAAAACAACATCTTTTGAAGCACCTGAGGCTATTTCAAATTCTTTTTCCTCTATTTCCAGGCCGGCTCTTGTGGAAAGGCTTACCTGCACTGCTTCCTTGCAAGAGTTTTCAAGCTTGAAAGAGCCTTCCTCTGCTTCACCGTCTCTTGTCTGCCACTGGTATGTTTGAGTGCTCCATGGAGGATAACCGTAAGTGGTGCCCCATGGCGACTGGTATTGGGTTGTCGGATTGGAGTACGGGTTTTGTTGTCCTTGCCCTGTTCCCGTGGTTTCAGCGTAAGGGTCTTTGTCGAAATAGTCTTGCACTATGCCCCAGCCATAATTGTATGGGAGGGTTTTCAGTTCTATTTCTTCGCTTTCCTTGATTATTTGCAGGCATTCTGCAAGCTTGTTAACCAGTAAGGAAACCTTTACGCTGGCTTTCAGTTTTTCAATTCCTTTTTCTGAAACATGTTTTGCCCTGAAAGAGATTTCTGGGTTTGATTCAGCGCTTTTTGTTGCACTCGAGGGCTTGAATGAGAGTGTAAGGGTTCCTTCAAATTCTGCTGGAATTGTGCTGGAAATTTTTGCAAAGGCGTCGCTTAGTGCAATGTCTGTTTTTCCCTCTTCCGTGAAAGAATCGCTTGAAAGCCTGAACTCGCCTGGCATTGTTTCGTCAGCCCAAGCAATTGCAACCTCAAAGTCTTTTAGGGAAACAGGCTTGCTGTTTGCAGTGCAATTGTTTTTTACTTCAAGGGTGATTTTTTTGTCTGCTCCATAAGTGGAAAACTTCCATTCAGTCGGGGTTATTGAAAGGCAGTCCTTGTTGTCGGTTTGCTGTCCTAAAAGTATTCTGAACGCAATTCCCAAGTCTGAAACCCATTTTCTGGAAAATTCAGTGCTTTCCACTTCAATTGAAAGCTTGCTGTCCAAATTCACTGGTTTTTCAGTGTTAATGCCTTCTTTGGTTAATTCCACGTCGAGTTCTGCCTCAAGGGTTTTGCCTGCCTCTATTTCTTTTCCCACAAGCTGTTCTGGGGATTTTATGAGCAGGTATGGCGCTATTTCTTTTGCAAGAGTTAAAGATGACACTTTTAAGGTTATTGCGCTTCCGTTTTCAATTGAAAACTTTATTTTTGCGCTCTGGCCAGAGTTTGCCATCATGTCAAGCGAGATTTTTGGCGGAATCACGGTTATGATTTTGTCATCTATTAGTATTTCTCTTTCCACTGGCTTGTATCCGGGTTTTGCGGCTGAAACTTTTACTTTTGAGCCTGCTTTTGGTGCCTCTATTTTTAAGGGAAACATTCCCTCTGAGTCAGTAAAGCCACCGCCGATTGGAATGCCATCCAAGAGAATTGAAATGCTTGCCTCTGGCACTCCAACTTGTACTTTTTCAGTGACTGGTTTTTCTCCTTCTTCTGTTTCCTCGCTTTCCACTATTGTTTCTTCAAACACTCTGAAAACCATCTGGTTGTCCAGCACGGGAATTATTTCTTTTGGAACAAAGTCTATTTTCATTGTTTTGCCTGGCTGGACAGTGACTGCAATTGATTGCTGCATTTCAATTCCTTTTTCTGATTCTATTGCAATCACCAGGTTGGTTACACCGCTTTTCACTGTTTCAAATTCAATCCAGCCTGAAATGGTTTTGTATTGGTCGAGAGTGCCAATGTCTGTTGAAATTGAAAACCCTGATGCTTTTCCGGGAGTGGTTCCTCCCAATGCATCCTTTACACTGTAATTTCCAAACCTTAAGCCTTTTTCTTTGCCTGAAATGCTGATTTTGGCGTTTTTGGTTGAAGTTGCTGCTTGCTTGTTGATTGTAAAGTTCAACCTGTAAGCTGAAGAAATGTTGAGAGAGGCTTTGTCGAAAACAGAAACCTTTGATTTGGTTGCAAGGTCTTCTATTGAAACAATGCGGCAATAGCCTTCAAGGCATAAATTGGCTTGCCCTAAAGAATAAACCACATCGTAGGCTTTTGCGTACAATCCCTGTTTTGTGCTGGCGTTTGCTGAAGTGCCCAAAACACTGTCAACTGGGTCGCGGTCATAAGTGGTTTTTGCACCCCACCCACGGTAAGAGATTTTTGCAAGATCGCCCTCTGTTGCCATTGCATCTATTAAAACCTCAACTGTTGCACTGAACACTCCGAATTCCGGCAAACCGTTTTTTCCAAGCAACCATTCAATTTCAGTCCATTTTGCTGCTTCACTGGCTCCAGCGAGTTTTGCAGTGTCTGAAGCAGCACCATTGGGTGGCGAATAAGAAACACTTCTAACAATTCTTTGCGCAACGCTTTCAACAGCTCCAACTGCAATAATGTCATCGCTTGCCAGGGTGGTTTTGCCTTCTTCATCGCTTCCAGCCCTGAAATGGATTCCAGCAGAAGCATAACCCTTGTTTGGCACTACAAGCAAAAGCCTTGCAGTGTAAGCCTGCCCGCTTTCAACTGAATCCTTTACCAGAGCGTTTTCCTTGTAAAGTCCTTCAAGTTTGACTGAAAGCGCAGAGGTTTCCTCTAAAAGCAATGCCTTGATTTCTGTTGTGACACCAGCAACAGGCCTGAAAATTGTTGTAACAAAAGGCAGATAGCCTGGCAATTCAACTATAAAGAAAGGTCTTTTGTCAGCCCTGATTGACATTTTGGCCATTCCATCCTTGTCGGATTTCACTGTGTTGATTGTGGCGCCGTCAACAATGTTGACTGCCTTTATTGAAGCGTTTGGCATTGCCTGGTTTGAAGAGTTTACCACTGCAATGGAGAAATTTCCTTTTGGGATTGTTAGTTCGAGTGATACTTCTTTTGGTTTTTCCTGTGTTTCTTCTATTGTGAAGGTTCCGCTTTTTCCTGGCTGGAAGGTGCTGACTGAAGCTTGAATGAAATAAGAGCCTGCTGGCACTGAAGCGAATTCCAGTTTTCCATCAGCCCCTGTAAAACCGGTTATGTTTGCTGTTTGCCCTATTAGTTCGCCTGTTGCAAAAAACAATTCTATTTTTGCTCCTTCAATTGGTGCTTTGGAGTCAGCCTCTTTTACTGTGACAATCAGCATGTTCGGGTTTTCCTCCAGTGCTGCATCATAATAGAATTCGTATGCTGTATCCCTGGGGCTTACCTTGTTTGCGGTGTTGTCTGAAAGCTTTACTGCAATGGTTCCTTTTTTTGCATATAAAGTGTATTGCTTGTTTTCTGGCACTATTATTGTGCAGACTCCGCTTTTGTCAGTGGTGCAAGAGCCAACATATTTTGAGGCTGAATCCTTTAATTCGAGGGCGATTCCTTCAACTTTTTTGCTTTTGTTTCCTTTTTCGTATACAAGGAATTTCACTGAAAACTGTTGTGCGTCTTCAACGTAAAGATCGAAAGAGATTTTTCCGCCCGGAGCCAGTGTTTTTTTGTCTGTGGATGGCACTGCCTTATAGCCTGAACAGGAAACGCTTGCAGAATATGTTCCAGGCGTCACATTTTCAAATTTCGCAGAACCAGTTGATTCTGTGGTTTGTGATGGCACATAGTCTCCGCCTTCAATTGCTTCAAGTGAAACCCTGCAATTTTTTGAAGAATCAAAATCGCCTCCGTCCTTTTTTTTCACGTAAACAATTATTGTGCCTTTTTTTGCCTCTTCTATTATTTTCACGTTCACTGGCTCTATGCTTGCACTGACTGCGCCCCTGAACTGTCCTTCACTGAAATTCACTGAACCGCCAACCTCTGACACGCTGATTTTAAGGTTGCCGCAATCGCCTGGAATTTCTGAAAGAGTGTATTCGCCGCTGCCTGTCTGCAATTGTGTTTTTGAGAATGAAGGGTTGCCTTCGCATAAAGCGCTAAAAGAAACATTTTTTCTGATAATGCTGCCGTCTTTGTCCAAGAACCTTACGGTTTTTGAAAAGGAAGCAATTGCTGGTTTGACTTTCAAGGTTATTTTTGGATTGTTGCTGGTTTCAGAGAGTTTTACATCTTTGCTGCCTTCCACTTCGCCATACTTTGCAATCACTGTCACTGTTTTGCCTGCTCCCCCCTTAATTATGAATTCTGTTTTTCCCTCGGAATTGGTTTTCTGTTCTTCGCCGAGTTGCACTTTGTTTTCAACTACTTTAACTATTGCGTCTTTCAATGCATTGGATTCACTGTCTACAACTGTGACTGTCAGCTTTGCATCCTTGGGTGGAGCCACCACGCCAAAGAGTTCTGGAAAGGCAAAATATATTATTCCAACAACAAGCAGGAGTATGAGGAGAAAAAACAATGGCACTGGAATGCCTTTTTCCTCAAGCCAGTCAGAAAAAGCAACCCATTTTTCTTTCAATGCCTCCAAAGCCATCAAACCACTCCATTAACTTATTTCTTTACCCAAATTAATTGCTCTCTTTCTTTATTTATTTCTTTTGCTTTAAAGAAAATTCTTTTTTTTGCCGGCAACCAATTATATTATTCTTTCTCTTATTATAACGAATTCCTATTTATAATATTTTCCCATGCATTTTTGCCTGCATTCAAGGCAGGTTTCTCAAAGGATAACAGCCAGCAATGCTGGAGGCTGGCACATAGCACTGCCAGCCTTCCCTATGGCATTGTTGTTCTGCAAGCGACGGGCCTGAGAAAAGGCAACCTGAAGCCTGGGAAGGATCCCCCATATCCCTTTTTGGATTGAAGGGAGTGTAATTTGCATCAAAAGTCCTTATTTTTATTTTCACATCCCTGTTGTCTATCACTTTATAGTTTGCATCCTTTTCCTCGTAAGTTATTATCAGGCTCACCATTGTGATTTGAGTGCAAGTTGTTTTTCCGCTTATTCCTGAATCTTCAGTGCATGTTGCTTTTCCATAATTCCAATTCCTGATTTCCTTTCCATCCCAAAACATTCCAGTGCGCTGGCTTTCACTAAGCAATCCAACTGCATCATAAGGGCAGGGAGAGCTTGGAACCCCGAATTGATTGGGTTCATCTGTTGGATTAAAAACAAGCGATGGCAAGCTTTTGTCAAGCTTGCTGTCATCAGCTGACAAAAGGATTTCCTTTGATTCAATGGAAGTGGTTTCAATGCTTGCCCTGTCAACTTTCACATAACACGGCTGTCCGAACACTATTGATTTTGAAACCGCAAAGTCTTTTGCAAAAGACGGGCTTGAAGGATTATCGTATTGGCCGAGCAATTCCCTTGAAAGAGCGCACAATCTTTTTATAAGCAAGTCTTTCAATATGTCTTCAGTGTTTTTTTCGTTGCCTGCCTCGTATTCAAAGGTTTCTCCTCTTGTTTCACCAATTGTCTTGTAATAAGAACCGCTTGCAATAAAGTCAGGACAGTTTTTTCCACTAATGGATTTTTTGTCTGGAGGATAATAGGGATTGGTTCTTGGATGGCAATAACCGTAATCGCAAAACCCTAAAGCCATTGAATCTATTTCGTTTTGCATTCTCGGCGAATAATATCCGAAATCGTTTTGAGAATTCATTTGCCAGTCCAGCCTCGAGTGCATGAAACCCCTTGTTATTGCGAGTGCCTTGAAAACCCTTAATGGAATGTAAACCTTTAAATCGTTTTTTGGAATTATCGGGTCTCTTCTTTCAGTGCTGCCACTGATGTGCTTTACGTGCACTAACGGCATTTGCTCGTAAAGGGACTGGTCGAGCTTGGAAAACTTTAAGTTCAAGTAAAAACTGCCGTTAGGGCATCCCTGTGGAGTGCCATCACAGTCAATTATTTGAAAAAAATCCTTGTCTTTATAGCTTTTCTCTAAAACAGATTTCAGGATTTCCTTGAATTTTGCTTGGTCAAATTCCACTTTGATTTCATAGCCAGCATATTTGTCGCCTGTCTTGTAAGTCAGGCTTGTAAGATTGCTTGCAATATAGCCAGCAAAAACTTCTGACTGCCTGAACTTGTCGTTTGCAAACTCGTCCACGATTGCATTCCAGTCAGACCACTTATTGAAATCCGAAACTGTAATAACATTGTCCGGCTTGCTGAACCAGTCCTCCATCTGGTCTCTTGTCGCAAAATTGAATGACTGGAATGCGTCAGCCCTCAAAAGCCTTGACATTGACTCTATGCGGCTTTGATCCAGGGTTTTGGCAATTATGGTTTTGGCATTGCTTTCGCTTTGCACCATGCTGGAAACAAGAATTGCTGTCAAAATTATGAGTATTAGGGCTAAAAGCGCAGTGAAAAGATTGAAGGCGCGCTCATTCACTTTTCCCACTCACCCTTTTTCAAGAACCATCACTGCAAATGTCAAACTTTCTCCAAACATTGTATGTTTTAAGCACTTCCCTTGCATAGTTTTCAAGGTTTTCGCCTTCAAGGTTTAATGCAAGGCTTTTCACTGTTTCCTCTGGGCTTCCAGCAGACATTGCCCTCCTCAATTGAGTTGCAGCACAACCTATTGTTCTCTGCCTTTCACCCTTGCTCGCCTCATACCAGTCACTCTTAATGCACTCACCGCCTTCAATGCAGCAATTTGAAATGTTTTCGGGTTTTGTCAAAAGAACAGCCATTAAGAGCGCTTCATCCAGTCTTTGCTCTGGGTTTTCTGAAAAACAATTGGCTGCAATATCAGCATTATTGGCATAATATGCAAGCACTTGCTTTGTGGTAACACCCTCGGATTCAGCATCCGGAGCAAGACAGCCAATCAACTCATCAATTCCTTGCTTGAGTTGCCCTTCACAATCCTCTTTCCAATAGCTTGCAGGATCCTTTGCAATCGCTTCACCCATTGCCTTTAATTTTTCATCAACGCTTTCGCCATCAGTTTCAACAGTTAAATCCTCTATTGAAACCCGCACATTGCCATTCTCTTTCCTGTCAATGGTTATCTTGTAAGGCTTAAACTTTCTGAACACTTCAGAGCCCTCATAATTGGACAAAGGCCCAGTGAAATCAAAGCCCAAGCCAGCTTCAGCCTCAGCATGCAATTCACCTAAATAATAGTTGAGGAACCATTGTTTTGCGACCAAACCAGCAAGGTTTGAAATTGCTCCGCAAACTATGCCTCTTCCAAGGGTTTTCCAAAACCGCGGATCTTTCAGTCTTGCAATAAAATTTTTTATGCGTCCGCCTCTTGGCACTTCCGTGCTTGCAGCAGGCCGGCTTTCAAACATTGCGCGAACTTGATCGTCAATATTGGCTCTCGTTGCACTAAACAAGTCATCAGCATACTGTGCTTTAACATTGTTAATGGATTGGTTGACTACTCTGGTTAGATCATCTGCTTGCATGGCAGTACT
The DNA here is from genome assembly GCA_038736825.1 of Candidatus Iainarchaeum sp. Taxonomy (GTDB): domain Archaea; phylum Iainarchaeota; class Iainarchaeia; order Iainarchaeales; family DTGL01; genus JAPLVS01. The sequence continues at coordinate 16,081 of JAVYME010000001.1, read as the reverse complement.
AGAGCCAAGCCTTTCGCTTAACTGTTTTCTTAGTGCTCCTTCTATTTGGCTTCTTAGCTGGGGGTTTGCTCTTAACAAGTCATCCAGTTCACTCATTGTTTTGGTTGTGAGCTCGTCAACCATTGAGGCTGGGTTTTGATACATGTTGCCAGCGCCTGGTTTAATGCTGAGATTTTTGGTTGCCCTCTGGGCAATGGTTGAAGAATCTATTAGGTCATCAACACTTCCAGATATTGCTTTTTGAAGGCGGCTTCCCATTACAGAGTTTTTGACAACACTTGGGTCTGCAGCAATCCTTCTCACCATGCTTTCGCTTGACTCAGCCCAAGCAGCATTAGCAGCATCATCCAATCCAAGGTTTGCTATTTTAAAAGAGCCCTTTCTGGCAGCTTCCTCAGCAGCCCTTGTCAGCCTTGTAGTAAGGCGTGTCTCCAAGTCTGATTTTAAGGCGCTCCTCAAAGCATCTTCTTGCACTGCTCCCTTAATGAAACTGTCCGCCCATCTTTTTGTTGCATCCTCTGCAATGCTTTCAGCTGTTTCTTTTATTGCGGACTGGGCTGCTGTGGCTGATGTAAAGGCCCCCCTATTGCTTGGAGCAATAAATCTTGTGAGACCCCTAAAACTTATGCCGAAAAAGGCTCCTGTTAACAGGTCATCTTCTGTTGCTTCAGCTTGGGTTCCGCCATCACCTTGGCCAGTAGTGCCTTCTTGAACTGCATCTGCCCATTCATCCACGGGTCCTCCGGTGAAAAATGTCTTTATTTTTTCCCATAATCCGCCGAATGCTCCGGAAATCTGTGGACCGAAAAAGCCAGCAATTGTCGGAATGCCGCAGTTGAACAAAATATCTGGAAGTGCAATTGGAAGCCCCAAAAAAGCTTTTGTAAGAAGGTTGCATGCAAGGTTCATTCCTGAGCAGGCTCCCAAGTATACCCAAAGCGAGTATGTTTTCGCTCTTGCAATTTTTTGCTCCATTGTTTTTCCTTCTTCGTCTTCTTCTCCTTCGGTTTGCTTGAGTTTGTGGGCGCGCCATGCTGCAATCATTGATTTTAGTGTTAGTTCTTCTGGGTCGCCTTTCCATACGAGCACTGTGTAGGCTTCTATTTTTTTGCCGGATTTTTTGACTTCTGTTGCTTGTTCTGATATTTTTTTGAGCATTGCGTAGGGGTGCATTCCGCAAGTGCTGATTTTGACTTCATGCCATCCAGTCATTTCTCTTACGCGGATTTCGCCTTCTGTGTCTTTTGCCATTGGAATTGAAACGCTTTTTGCCTTTACTTTCAGTTTTTTTCCTATTGCTTGGAATACTTGCCCGTTGTCTCCTTCAGCGCAGAGAAGGAATTCTTTTTCGTTCAAGCCTTCTTTTCCTGCAACCGGGGCAAGCGCTATTGGTGTTCCAGTTTCTGTTGCAGAGTATTCTGTGATTTTTTTTGTTGTTCCGCTTTCCTCTATTTCAATCCATGCTGCTTTTATTCCGGCTTTGTCTTGCGGGTTTGCTGTTTCTATGTCGTTAAAGCTTGTTTTTAGTGCTATTTTTTCGCCTTTTATTGTTCCCTGGGCTTTGAGTTTTATGCAGTTTTTCATGTCATAATATACTGCCATTTCTGTGGGTCCTGTTATTGTGAGTTCGCCGAGTTTTTCAAACTTGCTTATCATTAAATAGTCTTCTCTTTCTCCAATGCATGCGTCCAAGGCGAATGCTCCTTGTGCCATTGCCTTCAAGCCTTCTTTTGCTTTGGTGGCGATTTCGTTTCTTACAAGTTCGTCTGGCTGGTCAAACATTGCGTTTAATTCCAGTGTGATGGTGTTTGGTTTTGCGTCTGTTTCACTGACTTGCCCTATGGATAGTTTCATTATTGTGCCTGTTTCAAGTTCTTTGAGCAATAAGTGTAATTTGTTGGATGTTGTGTTCATTGCAACCCTGCCCTTGCTTGAGCCAAAAAGGGTTGTTGCAAAGTCTTCTCCGACTTTTTGGAGTTTTTCGTCTGTTTGCACCATTCCAAGCCAGCTTGCAAGGGTTCTGCTGCTTGTCAGTCCTGTGTCCACTGGAAGGAAGTTCATCATGTTTTGTATTTTGTTGGTGCATTCCGGTGTTACTTTTCTGTCTTCGGTTATTTGCACGTACAATATGAGGTTGTCTTTTTGGAGTGCATTGGATGCGTTTTGCACTGCTCCCTTTATTTTGATTTTGTATCTGCCGCAGCCTTGCATGGGTTTGTTCATGTAAATGTTGAATGGACTGAAAGAGGTTGTCTTGGAGAGAATGTCGTCAAATTCTTCTGCTCTAAAGGAAACTGCATAGCTTGAAAGGCTTTTGGCTTCATCGGCAAGACCGTTTTGGATTGCCTCTGCAGAGACAAAGTCGTTCATTAAATAAACAGTGTATTCTGGCGCTGAAAGGCCAAGGGTTGCAAAAGAGCAAAAGGTTTGCGGGCACCCGAATGCTTCTGCGTTAAAGTTTTTGGATTGCATTTTGTCTTGCGCGCTTTTTGCTGTTTGCAGGAGTTTTTTTGCAAGGAATGCTGAGAATTGCACTGCGTC
>JAVYME010000001.1:0-13530 GCA_038736825.1 Candidatus Iainarchaeum sp. | reverse complement strand
GCTCTTTCGCATTCTGCTTCTCTTGCAGTTTGAGGGAACCTTACGGCTTTGATTTCTTTGGTGTCGGATTCGCAGACAGGTATTTGTACTTCGTCAAATGATGGGCCTGGCGCTGTTTCCGGAACCTGTCCTATCATTATTATTATGGATAACGGGTTTGATTCTATGAATTCCTGGCTGTTTTCAAGCAAGCCTCTTGCAATTATTGTTTCAGGGTTTGACTGGTTGAAGTAATCGCTTCTTTTTGTAAGCCTTACCTGGAATTCTGCTTCTTCGCCAATGCCAAGGCTGTTGAGTGCATTGGCTCTGTATAATGATATCTCGTTTTGTCCAAATCTTGCTGGCAGGATTTCTATGTTTCTGAGTCCTTCCCCGCACTGGTTTTTCAATGTTACTTTTTTTGATATTACTCCTTGCGAGCTGTCCGGGCTTGAGAATTCCAAGCCGCCTGCGGCTGAAATCAGTTTTAAGCATTGCGAAATGGAGACTTTTACTATTGCTTTTATGGTTTTCATTGGATTATAGTTTTTGCCGTCAATTGTGCCGCTAATGTCAATGTATATTTCGTATTCGCTTTCATAGGTTGCTGCATCGGATGTTACTTCTATAATCCATGGAGGTGTTATTTGTTCCCCGCTTTTCAGGGTTGCAATTGCTTCCGCTTGCGGCGCAAGTGCAATCTCTGAAGGCCTGATTCTTACATTGAAGGGATGTTTTTTTGTGATGAGTCCGCTTTCTTTTGCTTTTATGTTTTCAATTGTTTTCCTGCCAACATTGCTTATGTATAATGGGGCAAGCCCTCTTACTTTGCCGTCTTCGCCCAAGGTTGCAAAAATGGGAATGTTGTCGTTTGTTTGAAGCGAAAAATACGGGTTTACAAAGTAGACTTTCAGCAAAGCGCTCTTGGTTACTTTTTCGGATTCAATTGTTAAAGTGTAATCCGCTGACTGCATTCCTTCTGTTTGCCTTTCAATTGGATTTGTTATAGTGATTGCCACTGTTTTTGATTCCCCTGGGGAAATTTTTATGTCCGGCGCTGTTATTTTCAGTGGTTGTTCGGTTTTTCGCTTTGGCTCTGCACTGGTTTTAAGCAATAAAGCGTCCCTGCATTTTTCCGAGGCTTTGTATTCTATTGTAATTTCAACTGTTGTGGTTGAATTCGCTGTTCCCAGAATGGAGGCTTCAACTGTTGAAGGCTTTATTTCAAGGCATTCGCTTGGCACTGGCTTGTTGTAGTTTGCCTTCACTTGGGTTTTTGCCTCTGCAACCAAGCCAGTGTCTAAAACTCCCCTGATTAAGAGTTCGCCTTCAGCGTGAACGCTTGCATTTGGCTCGCTTCCAATGTATGCTGCTTTTAGCACTGGAAAGACTGAGCCTCCGCCTCTTATTCCACCGCTTGGAAGCGGCACTTCAAGCGAAAAGTTTTCAAGCCAGCCTTTTTGAGGATAAAATTCGTATGAAAGGGATTCCACTTTTGCTGTTGCCACATTGTTTTTTATTGTAAGTGGAAAGGTTGCCTGTGTTTTGGCTTTGTCAAGGAAGAACTCTGGCTCGCCTTCCAGTGTCAAAATGTTTTCAATTGATACAGTGAACTGTGCCTGCTTGTCCTGGTAATCGCGCTTTGAAGCAATCAACTTGTAAGCGCCAGGGCCAAGTGTTTCGGTTCCCAAAAGATATTTGCCGTCAAGGCCATTGCCTTCCTCACCTGTTCCCTTAAAGAAAAGAACAGGCCTTTCACCGGAAAGAACAGTGAATTGTGCGTCTGTCAATGCATAACCGGTTTCTTTTTCTTTTAAGGTTAGTGAGAGCTTTTCACCCGGTTTTATGGAACCATTGCCTGCAAGCACTAAATCCATTTCCCTTATGCCTGTTATCTTGAAATAAAACTTTTGCTCTGCCTGTTTTTCGCCTTCTCTTGCTGTTATTTTAATATATCCAGTGCCTTGGGCTTTTGCCTCAAAATAGGCTCTTGCTCTTGCAGTGGTTGACTCTGAAACCCGCAATCCGCTTATTGAAACGCTTTGCTTGTCATAGCCTGAATCAGGCCAGAGAGTGCTTGTGCCCTCCCTGAATTCTGAAAACCTTATTTTTTCCTGTTCTGTTGTTTCTGCAGTCAATTCCACGGTTTTTACAGCGTCAGCGCTAACCCTTGCCTCTATTGCATACCTTCTTCCAATCACTGCCCTGAAATCCTGGCTTTTTTGCTCTCTGCTTTCATCATCAAAGAAGGAGGCTTCAATGCATATTCCTTCAGCGCACTTTGGCTTTGAGGAAAAGATTTTGACTTCTTCTTTTTTGGTGGCAGCGTAAAGGGATGCCTTGGTGTTTGTGCTCAATGCCTTTTCAAGCTCGCTGTCTTCGGGATCCCTGTAATATTGAGTGCCTGCTTTCACCCAAGCCCTGAAATAAACAGGCATTTTTGTTGCAGTGCCAATTTCGTTGGCTTTCACTTTAACCTTTATCACTTGCTGGTCCGCTGGCTGGTCAAAATACAATTCAACAAACTTGTTTTTTTCTCCCGCGGTTCCAGAATTGGCTTTGTCTTCCCTTGTGCCCAAGGGAGGCTGATAGCTTTTCCCGTAAAAAAACCTTCTGGCAACAGCATCAAACCCGTAAACACCGAATTCCATGGATTCAGCAAAGGGTTTTTCGTCTTCGCCAAGCCTTATGTGAACGCCTGCCTGTTCATTGCTCTGCCAGGAAACAACAAACTTGAGCCAGTAAAATTCTCCTCTTGAAATGCCTTCCACTTTTTGCCCTTTTCCGTCAAACACTCCAGCAAACTCTATTTTTGGGAAAAGCTTTGCTTCAGTTGTTGTAATTGTGACAGTGGCTTTTTTTTCTCCCCCAATCCTAACCTCTTCAGTGAACTTTTTGCCGTTATCAGTTGTGACTTCCACGTCAAAGGTTTCATTGCCCTTTGCGTCAAAAACCACTGTTCCGTCCTTGGAGGGACGCCCCTTGAAAAGAATTTCCCCGCTTTTAGAGCGAATTATGATGTCGCCCTTTATCGGGTTTCCCTCGTCATCCAAAAACTTTAATTCCACAAGGTTGGGTTTGCGCTCCATTGAAATCGTGTCAGTGACATCATTGCCCGCCTTGATGTCAAACTCTTTTCTCTGGATTTCAGTGTCTGTTTCTGCCTCCACTAACAGTTTGCCTTCTGGCACTATAACGCTGACTTTTCCCTGCATGTCTGTTTCCATTTGTGGAATGCCAAGCGGAACCTTTTTGTCACCCTCTAATGCATAAAACCTTATTTTTGCATTTTTTGCAGGCAAGCCCTCTGAATCCAAAACCGTGAGAGTAAGCCTTGCAGAATTGCTCGGGCTTGCGTTTTCAAGCTCTATTTTCAAGTCAGGTTCTTCTGATGGAGAGAATTTGACGCGCTTTGGCAAAAAACCCTGCTTGTATGCAGTAAGGTAATAGGTTTTGTTTGGATCCAAGTTTGCAAAAACAGCGTTTCCGCCAAAAGGCCCGCTAGTGGTTTTTTTGGATTCAATTAGAACGCCGTCCTCAGTGTACAATGAAACAATCACGTCATTCACTGGCAGTCCGGTTTTTGAAACAACTGTGACAGAAACAGTCCTGCCACCCAATTCCATTAATACAATTATTGGAGGCATTTCTTTGACAACAGTGACAGGATCAGTGTTTTTTGAAATATAGCCTTGGGCTTCAATTGAAGCCCTTATTATGGTTCCAGCTAAAATCTCTGCAACATACTCTCCTGTTTCATCTGTTTCATCCTCAAACAATGGCTTTTCATCGCCTTCTTTGAAAATCCTGATTTTGGCAATTCCCACTGGTTCTTTTGATTCCTTGTCAAGCAACCTGAAAAGCACGTTCACGCGCTCTTTTCCTTCAAGACCTGCGGTTTTGGGATTCATTGAAACAAAGTAAACAGTGTCTTTTTTGAATATGACTTCCTCTTCATCTATGCTTTCATACCCACTTGCACTGCAAGTCAAAACAACCGGAATGCCGGCTGGCACGTTGGCAAAAGAAATCTTGTCTTCAACCTGCAAGCCTTTTATTTGGCGTTTTTCATCAGTCAAAACAAGGCATTCAGCGTTCTTTATTGTTGTGCCAGTGGAAGATTTCACTTGCAGTAAGCCGGTAATGTAAGTGCGCGGTTTTTTAAAGGAAAAAGAAAGAGGGTGTTCTTTTCGCCCGTCAGCAACAATGGTTTGCTCTTTTGGAGGTTCAAAGCCCTCTTTTCTCGGAGAAACAACAATTTTAGAGTTCATTGGCACGTTTTTAATAGTCCAAGTGGAATTGCTTGCCATTTTCTGGCTCCCTATTGCTGTGCCACTATCATATGAAACAGACACTGAAACATCGTTTACTGGATTTCCTTCTTCGTCGGAAAAGCGCAGTCTGAGGTTCACTTCTACATTGTTTCCTGCAAGGAAAAAAATTGCAAGCGCCAACAAAATGAATATGAGGGCAATTGTGAAAGGAAAACTTGGAATGCCGCGCTTGTCCAAAAAATCAGTGTAAGCATATAATGGAATGCCTTTTTCTGAAAGCGAGTCCACCAGCTTGTACCAGGCATCCTCTGCCTTAATGTAAATACCGCTCAAAGAGTCAGAAACACCCATATTTGAATCCCTTGATTGCAATGAAGAGCCAGTTAATTAATGCTCAATAGTTATTATTATACTTTTTCATTAATCCCGGCTTCAACCTGTTTTTTTTTTTACAGACTGCCTTTCACTGAAACCGCCTGTCGCCCACTTAAACCAAAAAGCATAAATGCAGAAAACCGAAACAAACAGGAAGGCACGGAAAAAAAAATCGTGAATGAATTCCACTGTTTCAATGCCAGAATTGTAAATGAAAAAAATAGTGATGAAAATCCTTGCAAGGTTTAAAACCATTGCAGCAATCCCTCCAACAATCACACCAATTATTCTTTTATATATTGGAATGCCTGCAGAGGCTAAAATAACTCCAGCAAGCAATATTGTTTCCAAAAGCCCAGTGCAAAGATACGATATTTCTATTCTTGGACCGTTTTCCAATAATATCAGGACAGCATCTCCAGTGGGAGAGGCTTCAATTCTGCCCTTCAAGCCTTGCGAGTTCAAGCCGTAAAGCACAGTGTTTGCCACAAGCCTTTCACTCCACTCCAATGGCACAAGGCTTGAAAGCACAAAAAGGGCAAAAATAAAGAAAAAGGCTAAAAACAAAAATTTTGCAGATTTTTTTGCCTCTTCGCCAGCCTTCTCCCTGAACTCTTCAACTGCAATTCCTTCAAGGCCGCGATAAAAAAAAGAACGGGCTTTTTGAAAAAAGCCCGCGGGTTTTTTTGAAACCATTTTGTTCCATTCTGTTTTTTTTTTTACCTTGCATACTTTAGCATTATAACGCAGCAAATGTCTTTGTTAATGGTTTTATCCTTCACGCAAGGGCAGTTTTCAACCCAAGCCTCGTCTATATCTTGATAGGTGTTGCCGCTTCCAACCTGGTCGCTTCCAACCTGGTCTGGAATGCTCTTTCCCTCCATGCATAGAACTGCAAACTTTACGTTCCTTTGACCGCCAGCAGTGTATTCTATTTTTTTCCAAGCGCCTTCATCATTTCCTTTAAACCCAGCTAATGAGGCAGCATCTGTCAATTCTCCCAAACTCAAGCACACTTGGTCTTCAGCCAACCCAACATTTGCTCTTTCCACTATTGCCATGCTGGTAATAATACTGTTATCCCTTGTGAAAGTCACTGGCTCTCGGCTAGTGTAAAGAAGAGTCTTTGTCTGGTATGCTTCCTTTAAAGCATCAGTTGCACCCACAATCGGCTGGTTTCTGGGCGAAAAATTTATTATGCCCAAAATTGAAAGCAAAATAACCAGTATCACTACTGCCACAATTGCAGCAATCAACAATTTGAATGTAGAAAAGGCTTGTCCTTTTTGTCCCAAAAAAAACACTTTCTTCACCCCTAAAAAATTCATTTAACCAATGATAATGACTGCTCAGGTTATATTTAAGGCTAACTGTTTTTTTTTTGCAGTATTTTTTGTTGTTAGTTTGCAGTGAAAACTGCTTGTTTTGTGGTTTCAGTGGTTTTTGCTGTTACCAGGCATGCTCCTTTTGCGGTTATGGGTCCAACTGCAGTGGTTTGCTCGCATGGAATTGTTGCTTTTCTAGAACTGAAAGGGTTTTTTTTGCATCTGTTTCTTGCAATAAGTCTATGTCTATGAATGCTTGGGTGGTGCCTTGCGGGCAGTTTTTGAGTGAAATCATTGCTTTTTTTGTAGGAGCATTGTATTCTGCTGACAATTCCAGTTTTTTTGGTTCGCCTTCCCAATAAACTATTTTGGTTTTTTCTCCATAGAGTCCGTCATTGTCATAGACTCGCAGTGTTACGGCAGCTTCTGAAGCAGTCTTTCTTCTGTATTTTACTTGCAATGGTGGAGCGGTTTTGTCTTTATCCCATTCAAATCTTTCTATTTTTCCATCAGGGTCATAGGATTGTGATGCATTGCATTCTATTTCTCCCAAAGGGTTTTGTGGTTGCGGTTTGCTTAAAACCGTGCATTCTAATTCCGCTACTGGTGGAATTTTTCCTTTTGGAATTACTTGCAATTCCAGTTTATAGCTGCCCCAAACCATGAGCGGATAGTATGTTGTGTTGTCTGAAAGACTGCCTAACTGTGAAACCCATCCAGCGTCTATTGCCTCGTTTCCATAAATTATTTTGTCAACATGCACAAAGCAGTTTTTTTCCAAGCTTATTTCTGCCAAACCGCTTTTTTTTACTGTGCATTCCAGTGTTTCTCCTTTGCCAATGCATTCAAGGGTTTCGCTTCGCAAATTGTTTGAGCAAAATATCTGGATTCCGGCTTTTCTTCCATCCGCTATTGGGGTAATGTATGCTGGAAATCCGTTGCTTGCAAGGTAATTGTCTTCTGTGGTTTTGAAGGTTGTGCGGTTTGTTGAAAACTTTTCTTGTGCTCCCAAGGCTATATAGTTGTAGACATGGTTGAAGTGGTGCCCAGTGGGATAGTTTTGCTTGAATTTTTGCAAGAGTTTCAGGTATAGTGAGTCTCTTTCTTGGTCTGCTAGGAATTGTATTGGTGGAGTGCCTATGACTCCGCCGACTTGTGTCCAATCAGAGGGAATTTCCACTTTTGGCTTGAATGAAATGGTGTCACCTAAGCGTAAAGTGGTGCTCACGCCGTCTAATTCAATTCCGTCTCTTAGAATGGAGTACCCTATTCCTGTTGCAGGCATTTCGGTTTTAATTCGCGTGACAAGCGCGTTTTCTCCTTTAATCCATTCCGGGCTTTGAGCGTTTCTTCTTAGTGTGGAAAGATCGGTTCCAAGGCTGAAAGCCCTATCAATTTCTTCCATTTGGTTTTCAAAAATTGCAGTTTTTATAAATGCTGTCTGGTTTTGTAGATAAAATGCAAGCAAAAATTCAGTGTAAATTGCATTTACTGTGACAGCAGTAAAAAGCAAGGCTAAAACAAAAGAAAACAGTTTTTTTTCAACATTTTTTTATCCCTCCAATTTTTTTATCCGGCGGTTTTGCATTCAGTGCATTTTTCTGGAGCGCATTTTGGGGTTTTCTTTGCAAACAATATTTGTTCTTCTGCAATGTCTTTCAAGAATATTTTGAGTATGTCTGTAAAGGGTTTGCCTGAATCATCGAACTGGATTTTTGAATAGTCTAGTGCTAATTGAATGGAATAAGGGGATATTTTTTTTGCACTTATTGCCTGTGCGTCTTTTTCTGGCGACATTCCGCCAGTTGACATGTTTTTGACAGCCGCATAAACTGATGCATTGCTGGAGGCAATAATGTTTTTTGCTTCAGCCAGCGCTGTTTTTGAAGCATTATTTGGTTCACCTGCAATAAGCAGTAATGCTTTTTTTGCGTTTTCTCTCCAACCCATTGCCGGCGATTTCAAAGCATATGCTATGGCGTCAGCCCAGGGTTCTTCTTCTTCAACAAAGCCAATGGTTTCAAGAGAGGAAAGCATTTTTTCAATGTCTTCCGAGCGATGGGAAATGCTTATTGCTCCCAAGCCTTTTTCAAGGACGGGAAAGCCTGAACCGGAAATTTTCACGAAATGGTTTTTTTCACGCTGGGCTGCATAACCTCCAACTGTTATTATGCCGACAGCAAGGCAGGCTTTTCCGTCTTCCAAAACACAGGGTTCTTTCATTTTTTCGTTTAGTGCACTGAATGCTTCCACGAGAGCTTTTCCTTCAAGTTGCATGCTGTAAGTGGCGTCAACAACCAATAGCAAGTCCACTGGCTTTCCGCCTTCTCGCACCCTGTCAGCGTATTCCAGTGCTTCATTGCCTGTTTCACAATAACAGTTATCGGTTTCAGCAAGTTTTTCAACGCATTCAATTTCACTGGCTGTAGAAGGCAATTTTCCGATTTCTTCACTGCAAGTGCACTCGCATTTTCCACTGGCACTGCATTCGCCTTTTGCAGTTTGGCCTTCAGGGCATTGTTTTGTGCTGCAATCCATTGTTTCGCAGTCTTCATTGCTCGTGCAGTTTTCCCTTGGGCTCACATACGGACCTATTTGCACTGGCCTGTATTCGCCTCTTTTCACTGTGCTGCCCCCACAGGTTTCTGTTATTTTTGGCAGATCGCATTCAGTCCAGTCTTCTTCGCTTGTTTTCACGCCGTTTTTTTTCTTTATGCCTTCAGCGTAAAGCCATTTTTTTTCCTGGTCTTGCAATAATGGAGTGCTTTTGTCAACAACTGTTTCAGTCCATTTTTTAATGCATTCAGTGAAGGAAAGTTCGGCTGGATAGCAGGTCATTACAGTCATGCATTTTTCTGTGTCTTCAGTGCAGCTCAGCTTGTATTCCCATTCAAGTGGCACTGTGGCTGCATCCTCTGTTCTTTCCGCGCAAACCTTGCACTGGTCTGGAGTGCACCATGATTTTTCGCTTTCGCTTTTTATTTCTTGCACTATCAGTGAAGTGATTTCGCTTGAAAAATCCTGTCCTTTTGTGTAATTGACTGCTTTTCCACCGGTTTCCCTTGCAAGCCATTCAAGCTGTGTTTTTGGTGAAATGGCTGGATTGTCTTCGCTGTAAAGTCCTAAAATTTTTATTCCGTTTCTTTTTGCGGTGTCTCTTAATTCTGTTATCACGCTGTCTATTCCTGTTGTGGCTGGAGTGGCTTTTACTGTTCTTCTATAGTCTTCAAAGACTATTTCGTCGGGATTGTTTGGAGCGTCAGTGATTATCACCATTATTTTTTTGGAGTGCGGGCTCCATTGCTCTGTTTTGTTTTCCCTTATTATTCCTTTGAGTGAAATCAGGGCTTCTCCCGCCCATGGGTCTGGAAGGTCTCCGCCTCCAAGTGCGGTGGCGCTTGCAATATTGTTTTTTATTGCTTGCATGTTGCTTGAAAAAGGCTGGTTTTTTGTGGTTGGCCCGCCGAACACATACCTTGTGGAAACACTAAGGCAGTTTTTTACACCGATTTTTTTGCATTCTGCTTGCGCGGCATCTAGTATTTCTCCGATTTTTTCCTTCATTGTCTGGAGTTCTTTTTGCATGCTTCCAGTGGCATCAATTATTAGTGCTAGGTCAAGCAGCCTGTAACCTTCAATTTTTCCATCAAATTCTTTAAAGCAAGAGCAGTCCTGGCACTTGCTTTCCCATGGCAGTGCACAGTATTCCTTGCAGGTTTCCGGTGCTTCGTTTTCTCCACAGATTTTCAAGACATGGTTTTCGCTTGCTCTTCTCACTTCGTCCTTTACAATGTCCAGTATTTTTTGCGGGAGATCGCTTGCTTGATTGTATTGCATGTGGCTGCCATTGGTCCAATTGCTTATTGCTGCAAGGTCTGTTCCAGGGCAGACTTCAGGGTACCCTCCTGCTGACTCTAAACCAAAGCTTGAAAGGTAATTATTGAGTGCTGTTTTGATTTCGTTTGAAAAAGCATCACAGCCTTTTCCTTCCAGCGAAAAAACCCTTATTTTTTTCTCTTGTGCGAGAAGCGCTGTTTCCTGCAAGCTTTTCTCTGAGCCTTCTGTTTCAGTGTAAGGCCCTTCTGGAGTGAGATAGGTGATTCCGTTGGGGTTGTCTGCAGTGTCGGTTATCAGGATTATTGCTTTTTCAGAGTTGGGTCTCCAGTTCATTTGAGGTGAAGCCATTACAAAGTATAGTGCGTCACTCCATGCCTCGACGCCCTGTGAGGCAATAATCCTTCCAAGGGATTCGTTTATTTTTTCAAATTCTGTTGTTATTGGAATATATCCTATGTCTGACTGTACGCCGTTAAGTGATGGGGTTGCATTCAAGGGGTTTTGGAAATAGGTTGTTTCCCTGCATGATTGCGGTATCCTTGAATCAATGTTTTTTTTCAGGGTGTCGCTTCCAACTTCTGTTAAAATTTTCTGGCACATTGCCTGTGTCTGTGGGCTTGAATAATTTGGGCATTTTTTTTTATAGAAGTCGACTAAGTTTGCTTCAGCGTTCAAGCATGCAACATATGCATAGGAATCGTATTGTGTGACCAGGGGGGTGCTTCGCATTTGTTTCAAGCAGTTTGCAAAGAACGGGTTTTGCGGGTTTTCCCAGCAGTCCTTGAAAGAGCCTTCAAAAACATACAAGCCTATTTGCAGGCATTCTTCTGGTGTCACTCCCACTTGGTCTTCGCCTATTTTGCAGCCAGTGCTTATTTCTTGCTGTATTTTTTCTATTACGCCGCGCACTTCATCTATGTCGTCGCTCATGGAGCCTGAAGCGTCTATTACGAAAACCAAGTCTATGGGTTTTCTTGATCTTGCTAGTTGTTGCAGCACTTGGTATTCTGGGTAACAGTTGCGCGTGCATTCCCTTCTGTGTTCGCCTGGCACTTGCATTATTATTTTGCCTTTTATGTCATCGTATTTTTTTAATTCGAATTCAAAGCCTTGCAGGTTTGAGAATTTTTCCCGCCATTTTCTTTCGCATTCCAGGATGCTTTTGCAGTCTTCGCAGGGCAAATAGTAACGGCATTCTTTTTCTGAAAAATATTCTTTTTCCATTGGGCCTGGAATGCATGCCCCGATTTCCACCAGTCCTGTGGCGTTCAAGTCCAGTTTTTTTGTTTCATAGTTTGTGCGATCGGTTTTTTCTTCCACTGTTAATTCTATCTGGTAATCGCCGTTTTCCTCTATTGCTATGCTTATTTCTTGGCTTTTTTCTTGTCCGATGCCGAGCGCGAATTCTTCTCCTTTGAATTCGCGTACGAGTGTTTTTTCCGGTTCAAGCCCGTATGGAAGCCTTTTGATTTTGTAGAGTTTGGCTTTTGCTTGCACTGCAACCATTTCTTTTTGGCCAGTGTTTTTTATGCTGTAGTTTATTGTGGTGGTTCTTTTTTGGGACAAGTCCAGGGTTTTTTCTGATAGTGCGGTTTCTGTTATTTTTACTTGTGCGGGTTCTTTTCCAAGGTATACTTTGCAAATGTATATTTCTTCGTATCTGCATCTTGCTGATACATCCACTGGCTTTTGTTGTTTGAAGGAAAAATAGCGGCGTTCCATGTTGTTGTCCCATTCTATTGCTTTATTGCAGGGCTCGCCTTTCGGGCAACAGAAAACATCGTAATTGCATTCAAAGTTTACGTTTCTTGACTGGGATTCATAGCCGTCTGCCATTACTGTGAAGCCTTTTGGGAATTCTCCTTTTTGGTGCGAGTAATGCCCTATCTGTGTTTCCGCTGTTTTGAGCTGGTTTTGGATTACTTGTTCTGGTTTTTCCTTCCAGATGTATTGCGGGCCGAAGTGGAAGAAGAAAATGTAGAGCAGGACTGCTGCAATTATAGCGTATGCTGCCAGCCTGAAAGTGTTTTGTTCCATGCTAAGATTATGTGTTACTTGTTAAAATATTTTGTCCTTAGGGGATTTCCGGCGGAAGGCTGAAGGAAATATAGCAGCGTGTTTTGCAGGCAGTGTCTGTTTCGTCAACAATGCATTGAAAGTATACTGCTGAATTGATTTCCCTTGAGATTTTTGCGGTTTTTCCAGAGTTTAAGATTTCAATTTGCGAATAGCCTGGTGCTTGAAAGGTAATGCATTCCTCTGGCATGTTGAATTGTTGTGCCAGGGTTATTGAGGAAATTGTGGTTGTGCCAAACACGAGGTCTTTTTCTATTTTTATGCCTTTGTCCGGCTGGCTTGGAGTGCTTGGGGCATTGTAGGCATCTTCAAAAGCGTTCAAAAACCTTTGCCAGCTGACTTTGAGCCTGTACTGGTGGAAATAGTTTATTGTGCTAAGAATTATGATTAGGGTTGCAAATGCAATGATTACTGCAATGAGCAGCCTGAAGGGCCAAAACATGCCTTTTTCGCTTTTTTTTGTTTTCATCCTCCAACCACTCCAAAGGAGTTGAGGAGAAGATTGGAAAGGGTTACGGATATTGCGAACATTATTAGTGCAATTGGAAGGTATTTTGCAAGGTATATTTTCATGAGCAAGTCGTTGTCTTCCTCTATTTTTGTGGTGAAATAGATTACAATGAACACTATTTCAATCACGTAAACTGCAATGATTATTATGAACCATTCCGGGGTTACCATGTTGATTACTGCTTCTGCTTTTGCAAAACTGCCTGAAGTGAAGCCTCCAAAGGCTCCGGCTTCCCGTGCTGCCTTGCTTGATTCCTCTATTCCTGACATTGTTTCGGAAGTGGCGATTCTTAAGAGAGTGCGCAATACCACTGTGTAAAGCGCTGTGGTTATGCCTAGCACTATGGGGGTTATTATTATTGCCATTGTTCTCATCATCTGGGTTAAGTCTACAACCAGGTTTTTGAGCATTTTTGCAACCTTTTCCTGATTGTCAAGCTGGAGTGACAATGACACCAGTGTTCTTGCTGCAATGTTGACTCCAAGCCTTGTTGCATCTATCACCAAGCGCATTCCAACATGGATTGTGTTTGATGGAATGTTCACTAGCGAGCCAAAGCGTGGGTCAAACACTGCTGAGTCTATGGGCATGCCAAGCAAGTGAATGTTGTCCAGGGTTCTGCCAAAAATTCTGTCTGAAATAATGTAGTTTGGCAGGAATTCTTTTGCATGCCTTATTGCTTCCTCTAAGGGCTTGTTTTCCCCAAGCCTTGAAGCAATTATGTATAAAGAGTCCTTGAATTCTGTTTCTATTGTCATTATTTTTTCCTGGATTCTGCGCTTGTAAATGTTCCTAAAATAGAACCATGTGAAAAAGCAAGCGGCTGCTGTGAGCATTATGCCGAAAACAATATTGTACTGGGTTATATCGTTGCCTGGCATTGTGAAAAAGCGAGCTTTTTGGATTGCAAGCTCTGTCATCAAGAATTCCTTGCTTTTATTGGGATACATTCTTTGCAGGTCCTTGTACATTTGTCCCTCGTTTGGGGGTCCCTCAAAGTAAAGGCAAGTGGTTGGATCGTCTTTTTTTCCACCATAATAGTCTATTATTCTTTCGCATGGATCCTTGTCAGGGGGCAGCAATGGCTTCAATTCAAGGTCTGTGGTGCTCAAAGCCTTTAATATTGTTTTTGGGGGAAAGCCTTCAACATGCA